>JALOAC010000023.1 GCA_023228985.1 Thiopseudomonas sp.
CTTAGTATAGCGAGTTGCTACGCTGTGCTTAACCTTAAAGGCTGCTTTGCCGTGCTCTTGGTAACGTCGAGCCCAAGAACAAAGAGTACTGCGGCATAAATTGTTTTGTTGGGAGTACTGCGTGGCACTTAAACCACTGGCCAGAAACCCCTGAACCGCTTTTAACTGAAAGCGGCTGCCATGTTTCGGTTTAGACATAGCTTCATCTCCTAGAGTTGAAGCAGTCCAACTTTAGGGGGGCATTCCAATTGGACTTTGCCGGCAACGCTTGAGCTAGCTTGGTAATCCGTGCCGCGCGCCAGCGGGTTTTAGAAAGCAGGCCAATGGCTTGGCTTTGCTGGTTAAGTAAACTTGGCTTTATTCATTGCCAACCATTGCAGGGTGATAATGCTGGCGGCGTTGTCGATTTTGCCGGTTTCCAGCATGTGCATCGCTTGAGCAAAACTAACCACCCGTGCGCGAATGTCTTCGCTCTCTGCGGCCACACCCATGACTCGCCCATCCACTCCTGCCGTTGAGCACAAACCCAAATAAAGATGCACGCGCTCATCAGAACCACCGGGGGAAGGGTAATACTGCATGATGGGAATCAGCTGAGTAAACTCCAAGCCGACCTCTTCCTGCGCCTCGCGTGCTGCCGTTTGCTCTGGTTGCTCACCCTCATCAATCAGTCCTGCAACTATTTCCAGCAACCAGGGATGCGCGCGATTATCTAGCGCACCGATGCGAAACTGTTCCAGCAACACCAGGGTGTCGGTCTGCGGATCATAGGGCAGCACGCACACGGCGTTATGGCGAACAAACAGCTCACGGCTGATTGCGGGTCCCATCGCACCGGAAAACAGCCTGTGGCGCAGACTGAGCTTTTCTAGCCGGTAAAACCCCTGATAACAGACTTCTCGTTCGAGTATTTGCACATCTTGCTCAGACATGATTATTCCTGTTGCAACGCAAGTAGGGTTTGCGGTAATTGGCTGAGGCTTTGCACCTGTGCATCTGGGGCGCGTTCGCCTTGCCATGGTTGTTGCTGTGGATTAAACCAAATGGTACGCATGCCAACGCGCTGCGCACCAAAAATATCATCATGGGGGTTGTCGCCTATATGCACGGCACGCTGGGCTGGGATCTGCGCTCGCGCTAACGCGGCTTGAAATACACTGGGGTCAGGCTTGCTTACACCCAGCGCATCAGCACTCAGGGCAAAGCTAAAATAATCCGCCAAACCTACTCGACGCACATCGGCATTACCATTGCTGAGCGCACCTAGAACAAAACTCTGTGCTAACTGCCCTAATACCGGTTTGGCATCCGCATACAACTGTACGTTTTGGCGGGCGCTCAGAAACACCTGGAAGGCGGCCTCAGCCGTTTCCTGCGCCACAGGTAAAGCATCACCGGCTTCTAAGCAGGCGCTTAATAAAACCTGGTATCTAAGCTCACTGACGCGGTGTACTAACTCGGGCGTTTGACGCAGTACGGCGGCACGCAGGCTGTGTAAGCGTGGCACATCAACCACACCCAGGTGCGGCGCTTGTTGTGCCAGCCACTCCTGTAGCCGCTGTTCAGCTTGGGCAATCACTGGTTGCACCGACCAAAGGGTGTCATCCAAGTCAAAGGTAATTAATTGAATACTCATAAGGGTCTCTGCACAACAGATACAGCCGATGTTGGCTGCGAGTTGTTTACACGTCAAGATATGTGTTGCAGCGTGGCTTATTCAAGGCTGGTTTAGCCCTTTAATGCAAAAGGCCACCCGAAGGTGGCCTTTTATTTCAGCGTTAAGCTTGTTCGGCTTGTTCGGCCTTAGCCGCCGCAACATCCTTAATTGACAACTTGATACGGCCGCGGTTGTCCACGTCCAGCACCAATACATCAATCATCTCGCCTTCTTTCAGGTAGTCAGTTACTTTTTCTACACGCTCATTGCTGATCATGGAGATATGCACCAAACCGTCTTTGCCAGGCAGAATGTTTACAAACGCACCAAAGTCGACAATACGCTCAACCTTACCGTGGTAAATTTTACCAATCTCGGCTTCGGCGGTAATGCTCAACACGCGGTCGCGTGCTGCAATAGCGTCTTCTTTCGTTTCACCAAAGATTTTGATGGAACCGTCGTCTTCGATATCGATAGAAGCATTGGTTTCTTCACAGATGGCACGAATGGTTGCGCCGCCTTTACCAATCACATCACGGATTTTGTCAGCATCAATACGCATGGTCAGCATGGACGGTGCGTTTTCAGACACTTCGGTGCGTGATGCAGCCAATACCTGATTCATCTGATTCAGAATATCGATACGTGCGGTGTGTGCCTGATTAAGGGCAATTTCCATAATTTCTTCGTTGATGCCTTCAATCTTGATGTCCATCTGCAGTGCGGTTACACCCAGAGCGGTACCAGCAACCTTGAAGTCCATGTCGCCCAAGTGGTCTTCGTCACCCAAGATGTCGGTTAAGACGGCAAATTTTTCGCCTTCTTTTACCAGACCCATGGCGATACCCGCCACTGGGCCTTTCATAGGGACACCCGCATCCATCAGTGCTAAGGACGCACCACACACAGAGGCCATGGAGCTAGAACCGTTGGATTCGGTAATTTCAGACACGACGCGAACGGTGTACGGGAAATCATCAACGCTTGGCAACATCGCTGCCAAACCACGACGGGCTAGACGACCGTGACCAATTTCACGACGACCCGTAGCACCCATACGACCACACTCACCTACGGAGTACGGAGGGAAGTTGTAGTGCAGCATGAAGTGGTCACGCTTCTCGCCTTCGAGCGTATCCAAGAACTGCGCATCACGGGCAGTACCCAAAGTCGCCACTACCAGTGCTTGTGTTTCGCCACGGGTAAACAAGGATGAACCATGGGTTTTACTCAGCACACCGACTTCGATATTCAGCGGACGTACCGTTTGGCCGTCACGACCATCAATACGTGGCTTACCGTTAACGATGTTTTCACGCACGGTGCGGTATTCGATCTCACCAAACGCATCTTTAACTTCTTGAACGCTTGGACCTTGTTCAGCGTCTTCGTTAACCAGCTGGGCAATCGCTTGATCACGTATCTCGCCTAAGCGAGCATAACGGTCAAGTTTAATTGTGATGGTGTATGCCTTGGAAATTTCCTCGCCAAACTGATTGCGAATCGCATCCAACAAAGCAGTATTTTCTGCTTTTGGCTGCCAGTCCCAAGTAGGCTTAGCTGCCAGAGCGGCGAATTCTTTGATGGCTTGAATAGCCACCTGTGATTCTTCGTGGGCATAGAGTACTGCACCCAGCATTTGGTCTTCGGTTAACTCCTGTGCTTCTGACTCAACCATCAACACGGCATCTTCAGTACCAGCAACAACCATGTCGAGCAAGGATGCTTCGAGCTGTTCGTAGCTTGGGTTAAGGATGTAACCGGTCTCAGGGTGGAAGCCTACGCGTGCAGCACTAATAGGACCTTTAAACGGAATGCCTGAAATAGCCAGCGCTGCAGAAGTACCAAGCATAGCGGCGATATCTGGATCGGTCTTTTTATTGGTGGACACTACCGTACAGATAACCTGTACTTCGTTGTTAAAGCCATTAGGGAATAATGGACGGATTGGACGGTCGATAAGACGCGAGGTCAGCGTTTCTTTTTCTGATGGACGCGCTTCACGCTTGAAAAAGCCACCAGGGATTTTACCTGCTGCGTAGGTTTTTTCTTGGTAATGCACGGACAGTGGGAAAAAGTCCTTGCTTGGGTCAGCTTGCTTAGCGCCCACTACGGTGACTAACACTGATACGTCGTTATCTACTGTTACCAGAACTGCACCAGACGCTTGACGCGCGATGCGGCCTGTTTCTAAAGTTACGGTCGATTGACCAAATTCAAATGTTTTAATAACCGGATTCACGGTAGTTTCCTTCTCTTATGTTGCCTTTGGGGGAAATCGCAGACCTGCTGGGTAACGGCCCAAACAGTTCTAACCAAATACTTGCTGTCTTTTAAAAAGCAAAAGCTGGTGCCCGAAGCGCAGCGGCATACAATACTGCCGTACTCCAAGTCACCAGCTTTTGTATCACGTCACTACAACTTAGCGACGCAGACCCAGACGGGCAATTAATGCCGCGTAGCGAGACAGGTCTTTACCCTTCAAATAGTCCAACAGCTTACGACGCTGGTTAACCATACGAATCAGACCACGACGTGAGTGATGATCTTTTTTGTTTTCTTTGAAGTGTCCTTGCAGCTTGTTGATGTTTACAGTCAAAAGTGCAACCTGCACCTCTGGAGAACCTGTATCACCTGCAGCTTGCTGGTACTCGCTAACGATTTGGGCTTTTTCTTCAACGCTTAGTGCCATGATTGGCTCCTTAATATGGACAGGCCGGGATAATCCCGTACTAATAAAATAGGTATGACCGCGCCTGCCAACAGCCACCCTTAAATTTCTACTGCATTTACTGCAATTAGAAAGACGCTATTGTGACCGAATTAGGCGCCTTGGTGCAACCTGTCCGTCATCATCAATTTCGGCTACGCCGATAAACTCATGTTTGTGGTTGTACACACGCACCAAACCACTGCTGGGTGCGCTGGGCGAACGTACTGGTTGACCATTCTGCCAAAAAAACGCTGTATGTTCCGTCAGCTCGACTTTAGGCCAATCCAGCAATCCTGTATCAGAGGACAACAAGTACTGATCTAGAGCTTCGCTACCCGATTCTTCTTGCAGCTTGATTAGCTCGTCTAAAGTCACCGTTTGTGCAAGCGAAAAAGGACCCGCACTGGTGCGTCTTAACTCAGCCACATGAGCACCGCAACCCAGCGCGTTACCAATGTCTTCGGCTAACGTACGAATATAGGTGCCTTTACTGCACGCGACATGCACACGCAATAGATCACCCTGCAAATCCAACAACTCCAGCTCTGCTATATGCACAGGACGTGGCTTGCGTTCAACCACCTCACCGGCACGGGCCAACTTATACAACGGCTGGCCGTCTTTTTTCAGCGCTGAATACATGGGTGGCACTTGCATAATGTCACCACGAAACTGCGGCAACACGGCTTCCACATCGACCTGCGTACACTGAACTTCTTTTTGCTCCAGCACACGACCTTCACCATCTGCTGTATCAGTAGTAACTCCAAGACGAATCAGCGCTTCGTAGCTTTTATCTGCATCCAGCAAATAGCGCGAGAACTTGGTTGCCTCACCAAAGCACAGGGGTAAAACCCCGGTAGCTAAAGGGTCAAGGCTGCCGGTATGTCCACCTTTTTCAGCATTGATCAACCAGCGAACTTTTTGCAGTGCGCCGTTGGAGCTAAAACCTATGGGTTTATCCAGTAACAAAATACCGCTGACGCTGCGGCGCTTGCGTTTAACCTGTTGCGTCACTTACTCGTCTCCACCCGCGGGTTCATCACTACGGTCGCTGGCGACGGCCTTTTCAATCAGCGCAGACATATAAGCACCGCGACTGATACTTTCGTCATAGCGGAAATGCAGCTGCGGCACACTACGCAATTTCATGGATTTACCCAATAACATGCGTAAATAACCCGCCACTTCGCTCAGCACCTCTAGGTTTTGCTCAATGTCTTCTGCGCTGTCGTTATTCATCAGGGTGATAAACACTTTTGCATGTCCCATATCACGACTGACATCCACACCTGTGACGGTGATAAAACCTAAACGCGGGTCTTTAACTTCGCGCGGGATGAGCATCGCTAGTTCTCTTTGAATCTGATCGCCCACACGCTGGGCACGGCTGTATTGCTTTGCCATAGATTTACCTATAAGCGGCAAACGGCACGCTCAAAAGAACGTGCCGTTTGGTTTGGGGTTGTAACTTAAAGTGTACGAGCGACTTCGATTTTTTCAAAGACTTCGATTTTATCGCCTGGACGTACGTCGTTATAGCTCTTCACACCGATACCACATTCCATACCGGCACGCACTTCGCTGACGTCATCTTTAAAGCGGCGCAAGGATTCCAGCTCGCCTTCAAAGATTACTACATCATCACGCAATACGCGGATTGGACGGCTACGCAAGACGGTACCTTCGGTCACCATACAACCGGCAATTGCACCAATTTTTGGTGAGCGGAACACGTCACGTACTTCTGCGATACCCACGATCTGCTCACGCACATCACTACCTAGCATACCGGAGAGCGCTTTCTTAACGTCTTCGATAATGTCGTAGATGATGTTGTAGTAGCGCATATCAAGACTTTCGGTCTCAACAATTTTGCGCGCACTGGCATCAGCACGAACGTTAAAGCCGAAAATTACCGCATTTGAAGCCAGTGCTAGGTTTGCATCACTTTCGTTAATACCACCTACACCGCCAGCAACAATGCACACTTCAACTTCGTCGTTACCTAGCTCAGACAAGGAGGACTGCAGCGCTTCTAAAGTACCGCGTACGTCAGCCTTAACCACGATGTTAAGCACTTTCTTTTCATCTTGGCCCATGTTTTCAAACATGTTTTCTAACTTGCCTGCAGAGGCACGCGCCAACTTAACTTCGCGGAACTTGCCTTGACGAAAGAGTGCGATTTCACGTGCTTTACGCTCGTCCGTCACTACGGTCATCTCGTCACCGGCTTCGGGTGTACCGTCCAGACCTAGAATTTCGACGGGAATCGAAGGACCTGCTTCTTTGATCGGCTTGCCGTTTTCATCCAACATGGCACGCACGCGGCCAAAGTTGACACCAACAAGCACCATATCACCTTGGCGTAGCGTACCGTTCTGTACTAATACAGAGGCTATTGGGCCGCGGCCTTTATCTAGACGCGATTCAATCACTACACCACGACCTGAAGCACTTGGGATGGCAGTCAGTTCTAACACTTCTGACTGTAGCAATACCGACTCTAGCAGCTCATCAATGCCGGTACCTTGTTTGGCCGAAACATGGACAAACTGGGTATCACCGCCCCACTCTTCTGGAATCACGCCATGAACACCTAGATCATTTTTAATGCGATCCGGGTCTGCGTCAGGCTTATCAATTTTGTTAACTGCAACAATGATAGGTACACCAGCCGCTTTTGCGTGCTGAATACCTTCAATCGTTTGCGGCATCACGCCATCATCAGCAGCAACGACCAGAATAACGATATCGGTCGCCTTGGCACCACGTGCACGCATGGCGGTAAAGGCCGCGTGACCTGGGGTATCCAAGAAGGTAATCATGCCGCCTTCAGTCTTAACGTGATACGCACCAATGTGCTGGGTAATACCACCGGCCTCACCGGTTGCTACTTTGGCGCGACGAATGTAGTCAAGCAAAGAGGTTTTACCGTGGTCAACGTGACCCATCACTGTTACTACAGGTGCGCGCTGAATAGCTTCACCCTCTAACAGAATGGATTGAGCCAACTGTTCTTCAAGCACGTCATCGCTAACACGCTTAACCTTGTGACCCATCTCTTCCGCAATCAGAATGGCTGTCTCTTGATCCAAGACTTGGTTAATGGTCACAGGTGAGCCAAGCTTAAACATAAACTTAACCACCTCAACGCCTTTAACTGACATCTGCGCGGCCAGCTCAGCAACGGTAATGGTCTCACCAACACGCACTTCACGCACTAGTGGGCCAGTTGGGGTATGGAAACCATGCTCGTTACGCTTTTTAGATTTACCACGACCACGACCGCGACCACGGCCACGACCTTCATCTTCATCATCGCGTAAAGCGATTTTTGGCTTAGCCAAACGTGGCGCAGGTTTACGGTCACGACGCTCGTCTTCTTCGCGCTTGGCGGGACGACGTGGCGGCTCTTCTTTTTTGCGCTCAGGCTGTTTGGTATCTGTTACTGCAGGCGCTGCAGCAGCAGGTTTAACCTCTGCTTTTTGTACCGGCTCAACAGCAGGTTCTTGCGGCGCTGCTTTTGCTTGAGTGGCTGGTTGAGCAGCTTGCGCAACAGGAGCTTCTACTGCAACTTCTGCTGCTTCCTCAGGCACTTTAGGGCTGGCAGCCGCTTGCGCTGCTTGTTGCTGCTCGAGCTCTTTCTGCTTTTCAGCTTCCAGTTCTTCTGGGCTGCGCTTTACATAGGTACGTTTTTTACGCACTTCAACACTGATCGTTTTGCTGCCAGGCGCACGAATAGTCGTGGTCGTTTTGCGCTGCAACGTAATTTTCTTGGATTGCTCTGACCTCTCTCCAGCACCGTGCTGTAAAAAAGCCAATAGTTTTTGTTTCTCGGCATCACTAACAGCCTGGTCCTTATCCGTGTGAGGTAACCCAGCTTCGTGCATCTGCTGTAGTAACCGCTCAACTGGGGTATCAACTGTTGTAGCCAGTTCTTTAACTGTGACTTGCGTCATGAATTTCTCTCCTCAAGCCGCAACGTGCTTATTCAAACCAATGGGCGCGGGCGGACATGATTAACTTGCCGGCATTTTCTTCATTCATACCGCTAATATCTAGCAATTCGTCGATGGATTGCTCGGCAAGATCTTCACGATTCATTACACCACGTGCTGCCAATTCAACCGCTAACTCTTTTGTCATACCTTCCAAATCAAGCAAATCTTGTGCTGGTTGGTTATCTGCTAGCTTTTCTTCGGTAGCAATTGCACGTGATAGCAGCCTGTCCTTGGCACGAGCGCGAAGCTCTTTAACGATGTCTTCATCAAAACCATCAATTTCCAACATCTCTTCCATGGGCACATAAGCTACTTCATCTAGGGTGGTAAAACCCTCTTCAACCAAGACCTGTGCTACGTCTTCATCAACTTCCAGTTCATCAATAAGCATCCGCAGGGTATCACCTGCTTCTTGCTGCTGACGCTCTTGAATGTCTGTATCAGTCATTACATTGAGCGTCCAGCCGCTCAGCTGTGATGCCAAGCGTACGTTCTGACCGCCGCGGCCAATGGCTTTGGCAAGGTCTTCCTCACTTACAGCAATATCCATAGCATGCGCATCTTCATCAACGATAATAGCCACTACATCAGCAGGAGCCATGGCGTTGATAACGAACTGTGCAGGGTTTTCATCCCAAAGCACTATGTCTACACGCTCACCGCTTAACTCCGTGGTGACCGCTTGCACGCGAGAACCACGCATACCAATACAAGCACCTTGCGGGTCGATACGCTTGTCTTTAGAACGAACAGCTATTTTCGCACGTGAACCTGGGTCACGTGCAGCCGCCATAATCTCAATTAAGCCTTCAGAAATCTCAGGCACTTCGATACGGAATAGTTCCATAATCATTTCAGGCGCTGTACGCGACAGGATTAACTGAGAACCACGGTTATCCTGACGAATTTCTTTTAAGTAGGCACGAACTCGTGTGCCGACGCGGAAGTTTTCACGCGGAATAATATCGTCGCGACCCAAAATGGCCTCAGCGTTATTACCCAAATCAATGATTACGTTATCACGGGAAGCTTTTTTCACCGTACCTAAGATAATCTCACCTAGCTTGCTACGGTAGGCTTCAATAATTTGCGCACGCTCAGCTTCTCGTACTTTCTGTACAATTACCTGTTTAGCAGTTTGTGCCGCAATACGACCAAACTCTATCGAATCAACCAACTCTTCGATTACATCGCCGACCACTTTATCCTGATATTTCTCAGGCAGCATATCTGGTGTGTATTGGTAAGCTGGATCTTCTAAGTGCTCGTCATCAACCACATGCCAGCTACGAAATGTTTCGTAGTTGCCGGTTTGTCTGTCGATCTCTACACGCAGCTCAACTTCATCTTCATAGTTCTTTTTGGTTGCGGTTGCCAATGCAATTTCTAATGCCTGAAAAATATCTCCGGGCGGTACGCCTTTTTCATTAGAAACTGATTCCACTACCAGTAAAATTTCTTTGCTCATCGCATGCCTCACACGCTTTAGCCTAAACAGCTAGACCATTTTATTAGTCAATAATTAGGGACAATATTTGCTTTTTCAATTAACTCAAAAGGCAGTAGGTATTCATAGCTATCTACCTGAACAACCACATCATCTTCTTCAATCCCGCGTATCATTCCTTGGTAATGGCGCCGTTCTTCAACAGGCGCTCTGAGCTTAATCTTTACCTGCTGCCCTACATACGCAGCATACTGCTCTAGGGTAAATAAAGGACGATCCATGCCAGGCGAGGAAACTTCCAACGTATACTCTCCACTCACTGGGTCCTCTACATCCAACACGGCGCTGAGCTGTCGACTGACAAGCTCACAGTTATCTACCGTAATGCCATTTTCATGCTCAATATAAATGCGCAATACGGAATGGCGTCCCTGAGATATAAACTCAACACCCCAACACTGAAACTCTAACGCCTCAACGATTGGTGCCAACAAGTCCTGCAATTTTTGCAGCTTAGTCATCCGGCCTCCGCAACTAGCCATTAACCAAAAATAAAAAAAGGGCACTAGGCCCATAATATCTACGCAACAAAGCTAAGGGGTAACAAAAAGCCCCTATACAGGGGCTTTAAAATTCATCTAGCTTTGTGCCAACTGGATTGGCCACAAAATCACGCTAGCCAACTTCTAAAGTCGGCGCAAATTCTACCTCTGCACGCCAACAAAGTCAAGCAAACAACAAAGCCCGCTACTTGCGGGCTTTGTTTTAATTGGTACCGAGAAGGGGACTCGAACCCCTACAGCCTTTAGGCCACTACCACCTCAAGGTAGCGTGTCTACCAATTCCACCACCTCGGCAAAACACTTAATCTAACTGCGGAATACTATCTTCACTGCTTTCTTTTGTTTCGAGCTGCGGAACATCCGTAGTTTTATTTTCTTGCAGCGCTGCATCATTAGATATTTCTTGTACCGCTGGCGGCAAACCTAGGCCATCTACACCCTTGGATTGCTGCTTGGCATAATAAGCCAAGCCCAAACTAGTAGCAAAAAACACTGCTGCCAAAATCGCAGTTAAGCGACTAAAGAAATTTCCTGTACCCTGCGCACCAAACACGGTCGCTGAAGCACCTGAACCAAATGAAGCACCTGCTTCTGCACCCTTGCCCTGCTGAATCAATACAAATCCAACAATTGCAATCGCAACTACAAGGTGAGCAATAATTATGACCGTTTCCAGCATTTTAGTTACCTGCGGCGCGACAGATCGCACCAAATTCATCTGCTTTAAGTGAGGCGCCGCCAATCAGCCCGCCATCGATATCTTTCTGCGTGAAAAGCTCTACTGCATTAGCCGCCTTCACACTACCACCGTATAAAATTCTTAGTTGTTGAGCTATTTCTGCATCGTAGCTTGCTATATGTTCACGCAAAGCTGCATGCACTTCCTGCGCCTGCTCAGGCGTCGCGGTTAAACCCGTACCAATCGCCCAAACTGGCTCATAGGCCAAAACTGCTTTACTCAAAGCCTGCACACCTGCACCAGCAATTACCGCATCTACTTGCGCTGCTACCGTACTGATTGCTTGACCTTGCTCTCGCTGCGCCAAGGTTTCACCCACACATAAAATCGGCGTCATACCTGCCGCCTGTGCGGCAATAAATTTGCGGCATATTACCTGATCATCTTCAGATTGCAACTCTCTTCTTTCAGAATGACCGACTAATACCAGACCGCAATTTAAATCACGCAATTGCATTGCTGAGGTTTCGCCTGTCAGCGCACCCTCTTCCAACTGTACTGCACAGTCTTGTGCACCAAGCTGAATTTTTGAATCCTGCAAGCTTTGCTGCGCAAGCTGCAAATGGGGCAAACTTGGGAAAACCGCTACATCAATATTTTCAGGCAATTTCTCGCCCTTTAAAGCACTTAGCAAGTCTGCAACGCTCTGCAGGGTGCCGTTCATTTTCCAATTACCAGCAACCATCGGACGACGCATAATAGACCTCATGTTCTAAAGTGGGTGCAGATGTTACTCAAGCAGCGCATTTGATGCAAGTAAAATCACTGACAGGCACGCTCAACCGCTTGTGCAAGCTGCTGTGCATAGCGCATTACCTCAGCTTCGTCCTGACCTTCAACCATCACGCGCACTAGTGGCTCAGTGCCTGATTTACGCAACAACACTCGCCCACTTCCAGCCATTGCTTTGGTTACCTGTTCGCAAACAGCCTGAACATCTGGATGCTCAACGGGATCTTGGTCGGTGCTGGTATAGCGCACATTAATTAATGTTTGTGGCAACTTTTTCCATGCCAAACGCTCTTTTGCCAAACTTTGCCCGCGACGCTTTAACGCCAAGATAACCTGTAAAGCGGCAATAATTCCGTCACCGGTCGTGTGATGCTGTGTACAGAGAATATGCCCCGAACTTTCACCGCCTAAAATCCAGTTACGCTCCTGCATTTCCTGCATGACATAGCGGTCACCAACTTTGGCGCGCACAAAAGGAATACCACGCTCTTTTAATGCCAACTCAAGTCCGTAGTTACTCATTAACGTACCGACTACACCTGTACCTTCTGGCAGACGATCGCGCTCCTGAACATCTGTGGCAATGATAAACAGCAAATCATCGCCATCAAGAATTGCGCCGGTATGGTCAACCATCTGCACACGGTCGCCATCACCGTCAAAAGCAATACCGAAATCTGCACTGTGCTCGACCACTGCTTTTTGCAAAGCACCCAAATCCGTTGCACCAACACCATGGTTGATATTCACACCATCGGGCTGGTTGGCAATGCTGATAACCTCAACACCCAGCTCGCTAAACACATTAGGAGCGATCTTATAGGTGGCACCGTGTGCGCAATCTATTACCACCTTTAAGCCTGAAAAATCACTGCTCGTCGGCACACTGCTTTTACAAAACTCGGTATAACGACCTGCGGCATCGTTCACCCGAAACGCTTTACCTAGATGCTCTGACTCCACAACCTGCATGGGTGCTTCGATTAGTTCTTCGATCATCTCTTCAAGCTCATCGGGTAGTTTTTTACCATCGGATGAGAAAAACTTAATACCGTTATCATAGTGTGGGTTATGTGAGGCGCTGATAACAATGCCCGCCTCAGCTTTAAAGGTACGTGCCAGATAGGCAATACCAGGCGTGGGCATAGGACCCAGCAGCATGACATCCGCACCGGCAGCCGACAAACCTGCTTGCAGTGCTGACTCAAACATATAGCCTGAAATGCGCGTATCTTTACCTACTAAAATCCGGCAACGTCCTTGCTTGCGAAACGCCATGCCAGCTGCCCAGCCAAGCTTCAGCATAAATTCCGGGGTGATGGGGTGTTCCCCAACGCGACCACGAATCCCATCAGTACCAAAGTATTTTCTGCTCATTATTATTCTTTCCTAGGCTGTTCGCACTGCTTGAAAAATTTTAACTGCATCCATAGTAGCTGTCACGTCATGCACGCGCAAAATATTGGCGCCACGCTCTAAAGCCATCACGGCTAAAGCCAAGCTGCCATATAGGCGCTCGGCTACGGGCTTGTCCACTATCTGACCAATCATGCTTTTACGTGACACGCCTACCAGCATCGGCAACTCTAATTGCTGCAATTCAGTTAAACGGTTAAATAACTCTAAATTATGTGACAGGTTTTTCGCAAAACCAAAACCGGGGTCAATCAGCAGTTTGTCACTGGGAATTCCTGCCTGATTACAAAGTTGGATACGCTCACGCAGAAAGGCGACAACTTCCGCTACAACATTCTCATAGTGCGGTGCATCTTGCATATTCTGCGGCTCCCCACGCATATGCATAAGACACACAGGTAAGCCCGTCTCAGCCGCTGCTTGCACAGCACCCTCACGACGTAAAGCGCGCACATCATTGATAAGACCTGCACCCAGCTTGGCGCTTTCACGCATCACTTGCGGTGTGGAGGTGTCAACAGAGACAATGACATCCAGCTCTTTGGTTATGGCTTCAACCAAAGGAACTACACGCTCAAGCTCTTGCTCAATAGTTACAGTCTGCGCGCCGGGGCGGGTGGACTCGCCACCAATATCAATGATACTGGCACCTGCTTGCACCATTTCTCGGGCGCGCGTTAGCGCCTGCTCAAAATGATTATAGCAGCCGCCATCTGAAAAAGAGTCGGGGGTAATATTGAGAATGCCCATCACATGGGGCACAGAGAGATCTAAGCTATGTTGACCACAACGCAAAATTCGGCTGTGCATGCTATTCCTTAAGCTGCGCCTCGCCAACCGGAGAGGCGCACTGAACGATTAATGTTCGCCTGCAGGGCCACCTATAGGCGCTTCAGGACGTGACTCTGGCTCGCTCGGCTTTTCAGCGTTGGCACTTGGCGGCGGTGTGCTATCACCTGACCAATCCTTCGGCTCACGCACTGTACGACCGGACATAATGTCGTCGATTTGATCGCTATCGATGGTTTCATATTTCATCAGCGCATCGGCCATAGTATCCAGCTTGTCACGATTCTCGACCAGAATACGCTTGGCTGTTTCATAACAGTCGTCAATGATGCCGCGCACTTCTTGGTCGATAAGCTTAGCTGTTTCAGCGGACACCTTACCCATGTGACTGTTGCCGCCACGGCCTAGGTAGTTTTCGTTTTCGTCTTCGGCATACAGCAAAGGCCCAAGCTTTTCTGACAGGCCCCACTTGGTCACCATATTTCGTGCTAATTGCGTGGCGCGCATAATGTCATTAGAAGCACCCGTTGTTACACCCTCAAAACCTAGCGTCATTTCCTCAGCAATACGACCGCCGTACAGGGAGCAAATTTGGCTGATAATACCGCGCTTGGACAAACTGTAGCGATCCTCCTCAGGCAAGAACATAGTGACACCCAAGGCGCGCCCACGAGGAATAATAGACACTTTATACACAGGATCATGTTCTGGAACTAAACGACCCACAATGGCATGACCTGCTTCATGGTATGCGGTATTAAGCTTTTCTTTTTCCGACATCACCATGGATTTGCGCTCAGCGCCCATCATGATTTTATCTTTCGCCAACTCGAACTCTTTCATGCCCACCAAGCGCTGATCAAAACGCGCGGCAAACAAGGCAGCTTCGTTAACCAGGTTAGCTAAATCGGCACCAGAGAAGCCCGGCGTACCACGAGCAATAACCGCCGCGTCCACATCCTCATTTAGCGGCACTTTACGCATATGAACTTGCAGAATTTGCTCACGACCACGGATATCTGGCAAGCTCACCACCACTTGACGGTCAAAACGACCTGGGCGCAGCAAAGCAGGGTCAAGCACATCGGGACGGTTGGTCGCGGCAATCACAATCACGCCGTCGTTGTCTTCAAATCCATCCATCTCCACCAGCAACTGGTTTAGGGTTTGCTCACGCTCATCGTTACCGCCGCCCATACCGGCACCACGATGACGACCGACCGCATCAATTTCATCAATAAAAATAATGCAAGGTGCGTGCTTTTTCGCTTGCTCGAACATATCGCGCACTCGCGATGCACCCACACCAACAAACATTTCCACAAAGTCGGAACCGGAAATAGTAAAGAAAGGAACTTTTGCTTCACCGGCGATAGCCTTAGCCAGCAGGGTTTTACCTGTACCGGGCTGACCCACCATCAACACGCCGCGAGGAATTTTACCGCCTAAGCGCTGAAAACGCGTTGGATCGCGCAAGAATTCAACCAGCTCACCCACTTCTTCCTTGGCTTCATCACAACCGGCGACATCGGCCAGTGTGGTTTTAATTTGATCTTCAGCCATCAAGCGCGCCTTGCTTTTACCAAAGCTCATCGGCCCGCCTTTACCGCCAGCGCCACCCTGCATTTGACGCATAAAGAACATGATAATGGCAAAAATAATGAGTATCGGAAAGCTGGCAACCAATAGCTGCATCCAGATGCTTTGACGTTCTGGTTGTTTACCAACAACGGTCACTTGGTTATCTATCAGGTCGCCCATCAAGCCGTTATCCTGAATGGCGGGGCGTACAGTTTCAAAACTGGAACCATCAGCACGACGGCCTGAGATGGTGAACCCATCGACCGTCACTTGCTGCACCTTACCGGCATTAACCTCTTCAATGAAGGTGCTGTAATTCAGCTTGCCAGTGTCAGGCGATGCGGAGAAATTATTCATCACGGTCACTAAGACAGCAGCAATCACCATCCACATCAGTAGGTTTTTGGTTAAATCATTCACTTCTTTCTACCCTCTGCTGCTAAACCCGCAACACTTAAAAACTTCGCTACAAAGTTACACCATTTAAATCGGCTTCGTAGAATCAGTTGTAACTATACATGAAATTGCATTAATGAATTATGAAACTCAGGGGCGAAAACCACGCGCTAATAGGTACTGCTCGCGGGAACGATCCCTTGAGGAAGCTGGCTTGCGCATCTGTACTTTTTCAAACTGCTGCCGCACTTCCTTTAGATACTCATCAAAGCCTTCGCCATGGAAAACCTTAATTAAAAAATCACCACCGGGACGTAAAACTTTGACAGCTAAATCAAGCGCTAGCTCACACAACAACATCGCTGCTGCCTGATCCGCTGTCCTGATACCACTCATATTGGGGGCCATATCGGAAATTACAAGATCCACTGGTTTATTATCGATGGCTGCCATGATTTTATCGAACACTTCTTGCTCGGTAAAATCACCTTGAATAAAAGCAACATCGGCCATACCGTCCATGGGCAAAATATCGGATGCAATCATGCATCCTTTTTCACCCACGATGCGACTAGCTACCTGCGACCAGCCTCCCGGCGCACTGCCTAGGTCAACCACGGTCATACCGGGGCGCATGATGCGATCTTTTTCTTGGATTTCTAACAGCTTGTAACTGGCGCGGGACCGATACCCATCTCTTTGCGCCATTTTGACGTAAGGATCATCAAAATGTTCCTTTAACCAGCGTCCGCTACTTTTCGATCGTGCCACTGCTTACCTCTTAGCACTCACTAGGGTAAAATACCCCAACTTTATTATTCATTTCGACTCAGAGGTCGCCCATTATGTCGCTCACGCAAGAGCAAAAGAAACACTTTAAATCCATTGGCCATCATCTTAAGCCCGTGGTTACTGTCGCCGAGCAAGGTTTAAAAGAAAACCTAATGGCTGAATTAGACCGCGCGCTCAACGATCATGAGCTGATTAAAATTCAACTGCGTATCGCTGAACGCGAAGACCGTCAGGCCATTTTAACTGAACTGTGCCAACAAAGTAGCGCGATTTTAGTGCAAAGCATCGGCAAGATGGCGCTTATTTACCGCAAAAACCCAAAAGCCAATCCCAAGCTATCCAATTTGCAACGCACTTAAATACCTCTACAGGTCGGGCCTTAGCCCGACTTGTCAGATTAAAAGTATGCTTTGCATGGACTATAGCGCCGTCAAATCTACCGCGTAGGTGCTTCTGGCAATGGTTGGATAAGCAGTAATAAACCCATACTCAGCAACCCACCATAAGCAAGTCTTGCCCAAGGCGCTGCCGTTAGCTGCATCGACTGTGCAACGAGCAAGAGTAGACACAACACCACAGCCATCACTACTAACAGCCCACGCAGCTCAGTAATCCATTGCATTAAAGGTTTGCTACGCCACAGTGCAAGTATTTGTATGCCCAGAGCCATCAGCGTTAACACCAACAACCCCGGGCGCACAACAGCATGCACTTCACTGAGCAACAGTGGCGCCAGTCCAATTTGCTGCAAAGCTGGCATAAAAATCAGCAGATAACTGGCATGAGCGCCCACCCAAAGGGTTTGCGCCAACATCCAAATCACTGCCGCGGTATGCAGCATGCGTAATTTAAATATGTTTCACCTCAAGGATTTCGTACTCAACCACCCCCGAAGGTGTTTGCACTGCAGCGATTTCACCCTCTTCCTTGCCAATCAATCCGCGCGCAATGGGTGATGTGACTGATATTTTATTTTGTTTAAAATCAGACTCATCTTCACCAACAATCTGGTAGACCACGGTCTCATCCGTATCCAGATTGCACAGCTCTACCGTGACACCGAAAATAACTTTTCCTGTGTAAGGCAGCGCAGTAACATCAATAATCTGCGCTGCGGATAAGCGCCCTTCGATATCTTGGATACGCGCCTCAACCATGCCTTGCTGCTCGCGGGCAGCATGGTATTCAGCATTTTCCTTTAAATCACCCAATTCACGTGCCGTAGCAATGGCATCAGTAATCTGTGGGCGCATCACGGTTTTTAAATGTTTTAGCTCCTGCTCTAGGGCTTTCGCTCCTAGAACAGTCATAGGATATTTACTCACACACTCATTCCTGCATGTAAATCTTGCAGTCGGCGCACAGTCCGTTCCGGACCGAATTTAAGCGCCTGACACACCGCCTGTCCTGCCGCCATAGTGGTGGCAATATAGACTTTGTTCTGCAAAGCGTTACGACGAATCGAGAAGGAGTCAGCAATGGACTGACGCCCCTCGGTAGTATTTATAATCAATGAAATTTCTTGGTTTTTAATCATATCCACAATATGTGGCCGGCCTTCGGTAACCTTGTTGACACGACGAACCTGTAAATTCGCCGCTTCAATTACCTTAGCCGTACCTGAGGTAGCAACCACACTAAAGCCTTGTTCTAACAGGTCTTTCGCGAGTTTGGCCACATCGGCTTTATCATCATCACGAACACTGATAAAAGCACAGCCACTGGTAGGTAAGGTCTCACCGGCACCCATTTGGGCTTTGGCAAAGGCTTCAGAAAAACTGTCGCCGACACCCATCACCTCACCGGTGGATTTCATCTCAGGCCCGAGAATAGTATCAACCCCGGGGAATTTAGCAAAGGGAAACACCGCTTCTTTCACACTAAAGAACGGCGGAATGATCTCTTGAGTGAAGCCAATTCCAGCCAAGGCCTTACCCACCATCACGCGTGCGGCGACCTTCGCCAGCGACTGGCCAATGCACTTAGACACAAAAGGTACGGTACGTGAAGCGCGCGGATTGACTTCCAACACGTAGATATCTTCGCCCTGCACCGCCATCTGCACGTTCATCAAACCCAGCACGCCTAACTCAAGCGCCATACGGCTGACCTGATCACGAATTTGGTCTTGCACGGCTTGCGACAATGAATAGGCCGGTAAGGAGCAGGCGGAGTCACCCGAGTGCACGCCAGCTTGTTCGATATGCTGCATAATTGCGCCGATAACCACTTGTTTACCATCACAAATTGCATCAATATCTACTTCAATGGCACTGTTCAGGAAGTGATCCAGCAACACCGGGCTGTCGTTAGAGACTTGCACAGCATCACGCATATAACGCTTGAGTTCTTCCTCATCATAAACAATCTCCATGGCTCGCCCGCCTAACACATAGGAGGGACGCACCACCAACGGATAGCCGATGGTTTTGGAGTGTAAAATGGCTTCTTCTTCACTGCGCGCGGTGGCGTTTTGCGGCTGTTTGAGCTGTAAACGCTGCACCATCTGCTGGAAACGCTCACGGTCTTCGGCACGGTCAATGGCATCGGGGCTGGTACCAATAATAGGCACACCAGCTTGCTGTAAGGCACGGCAAATTTTTAAGGGCGTCTGCCCACCGTATTGCACAATCACGCCTTTTGGCTGCTCAATGCGCACAATTTCCAGCACATCTTCTAGAGTGACCGGCTCAAAATACAGGCGATCGGAGGTGTCATAATCGGTTGAAACGGTTTCTGGGTTACAGTTGACCATGATGGTTTCATAACCATCCTCACGTAACGCTAGCGCCGCATGAACGCAGCAATAATCAAATTCAATCCCCTGACCAATACGGTTGGGGCCACCACCCAGAATCATAATTTTATCGCGCGTTGAGGGCGCGGCTTCGCACTCGTCTTCATAGGTGGAATACATATAAGCGATATCGGTAGCAAACTGCCCTGCACAGGTATCCACGCGTTTATACACGGGGAACAGTTCGAACTGTTGACGGCGCGCACGTACTTCTTTTTCTGAAACAGCGAGCAGTTTTGCCAAACGTGCATCACTAAACCCTTTACGTTTTAGGCGCAGCAGGTTAGCGCGATCCAGTTGGGCAAAGCCCATTTGTCTGAGCTGTTCTGCCTCTAAATATAGGTCCTCAATTTGCACGAGGAACCACGGATCGATCTGGGTTAATTGGTGAATCTCATCACGACTCATGCCCGCACGAAAGGCATCAGCGATATACCAAATACGCTCAGCACCGGGCACGGTAAGTTCACGGCGTAAAATAGTGGCAAGCTCTGGATCGTTCTGGTCGACAATCGCATCCAGTCCGTTAACCCCCACTTCCAAACCTCGCAGGGCTTTCTGCAAGGATTCTTGGAAGGTGCGCCCCATTGCCATCACCTCACCCACGGACTTCATCTGCGTGGTCAAGCGCGCATCGGCCTTGGGAAACTTCTCAAAGGCAAAGCGTGGCATCTTGGTGACGACGTAATCAATGGTCGGCTCAAACACTGCCGGTGTGCGTCCATCAACAATGTCATTCGCCAGCTCATCCAGGGTATAGCCGACCGCCAACTTGGCCGAAATTTTAGCAATGGGAAAACCGGTTGCTTTAGAGGCCAGCGCTGATGAACGCGACACCCGGGGGTTCATTTCAATCACCACCGTGCGCCCATCCACTGGATTCATACCGAACTGCACATTGGCGCCACCGGTTTGCACGCCAATTTCACGCATAATCGCAAAGGAGGCGTTGCGCATGATTTGATATTCTTTGTCGGTCAGCGTTTGCGCCGGCGCAACGGTAATGGAGTCACCGGTATGCACACCCATAGGGTCAAAGTTCTCAATCGAACAAACAATGATGCAGTTGTCTAACTTGTCGCGCACCACTTCCATTTCAAATTCTTTCCAACCAATCAGCGACTCATCAATCAGCAGCTCTTTGGTGGGTGATAAATCTAAACCGCGGCTACAAATTTCTTCAAATTCTTCACGGTTGTAGGCAATACCACCGCCTGTGCCGCCCATGGTAAAGCTGGGGCGAATAATGCAGGGAAAGCCTACCTCATCCAGCACCTGATAGGCTTCATCCATGGTATGGGCAATACCAGAACGCGGACACTCTAAGCCAATGGCACGCATGGCTTTATCAAAGCGTGAACGGTCTTCGGCTTTATCGATGGTGTCGGCGTTAGCACCGATCATTTCAACGCCATATTTCGCCAACACGCCTTCACGCTCAAGCGCCAAAGCGCAGTTGAGTGCGGTCTGCCCACCCATGGTCGGCAAAATTGCATCTGGGCGTTCTTTTTCGATGATTTTAGCCACTGTTTGCCACTGAATCGGCTCAATGTAGGTGGCATCGGCCATCGCCGGGTCGGTCATGATGGTGGCCGGGTTGGAGTTGACTAAAATAACGCGATAGCCTTCTTCGCGCAGTGCTTTGCAGGCTTGCGCGCCAGAATAGTCAAACTCACAGGCTTGGCCGATGACAATCGGGCCGGCGCCAATAATTAAAATGCTGCTAATGTCGGTACGTTTTGGCATGGGATTCTCGTCGTGTTAGGTCAGGGTTGCGGTGGCCAGCTTCACGCCAAAGCTGACAAACATAGCACCAACGCCGGTTAATGCACCGGTCGCCAAGCGTTTACGCTGACGAAACCAGAGCGCTAAGCGTGCGCCGGTAAAAATTAACAGGCTGAGGTACAGAAAACTAATTAACTGCACAATCAGTCCCAAAATTAAAAATGACACACCCGGGTGGGCGTAACCCGGGTCGACAAACTGAATGAAGAAAGACACGAAAAACAAAATGGCTTTCGGATTGGATAGGCTCAGCATCAAGGCCTTGCGTAACGGCTGGCCGATTTTTTGCTGCTCAATACGCTCACTGGTCAGTGACTTGTCACGCATATTACGCCACGCAGACAGCAGCATATTAATCCCAAGCCAGCACAAATAGGCCGCGCCGAGGTACTTGAGCACACTAAAAAACATAGGCTCAGTGCGCAGCAATGAAGCAATGCCAATGGCTGATAACAGCATCAGAATCGTATCGCCGATAAACACACCGCATGCCGCACTGTAACCTGCGCCTACGCCACGTTGAGCGGCAGTTGCCAGCACAAACAGAGAATTTGGCCCAGGCAACAACACAACAAATATCGTTCCTAGCACGTAGGTCCAGATATCCGTAACACCCAAACTGATTAGCATGACGGATTATTACCCTCAGCTTGCATGGCTGTAATAAAGCGGTCAATAAAAACCGCGCTGGTATTAGGCTCTGCGCTCAACTCAGGCACGCCTTGGAAACCAAAAGCGGGCGTATCCGTACGTTGCAAACCTTGCGCACTTTGATCAAACAACGACACATGGGTCAACCTTAGCTCAGCCGGCAAGCTGTCTGTAGCCACGGCAAAACTGTGATTTTGCTGGGTGATCATGCACTGCTTAGAGGCAACGTCCTGCACAGGCTGGTTTGCACCGTATTGGCCGCAAGTCAACTTATGCGTCTGCGCACCTGAGGCAAGCGCCAACAGTTGAAAACCCAAGCCCGTGGCAAATACCGGCACAGCCGTACTGAGCAAGGCTTTAACGGTATTAATCGCCTCGCTACAGGCGGTTGGATCGCCAGGGCCACCCGATAACACTACGCCCTGCGGTTGCAGCGCGAGCACTTCATGCACCGCCGTATTGGCGGGTACAACAGTGACGCGACAACCCTGGCTGACCAATGCACGCAACAGACTGCGACGTACGCCAAAGTCATAGACCACTACATGCTGTTTGAGCTGCGTGGTATCCACCTCTGGACAGGTATTGCTAGCCAGCTGCCAACTCGCCTGCGTCCAGGTATACGGCTGCTGTGTGCTGACACTAGCAATCAGTGCTTGCCCCTGCAGACCCGCATAGCCTTGCGCCAACTCCAAGGCGCGAGCCTCTGTCGCTTGCGCACCGCTGACAATGCAGCCGCCTAAATTACCTTTTTCACGCAGAATACGCGTCAGGCGGCGTGTATCAATGCCGGCAATCGCCACGACCTGTTGCGCCGCCAAGTAATCAGACAGGCTCTGTTCATCACGCCAACTGCTTGCCAGTAACGGCAAGTCGCGGATAATCATGCCTGCGGCCCAAACACGCTCAGACTCTGCATCATCTGCGTTAGTACCGCTATTGCCGATATGCGGATAGGTAAAGGCAAGCAACTGCTGTGCCGATGCCGGATCGGTCAGGCTTTCTTGGTAGCCGGTCATGGCGGTATTAAACACCACCTCCCCGACTGTTTGCCCCTCACAGCCAAGTGCTTGACCATGAAAAATGCTGCCATCAGCAAGGGCGAGTATGGCTGGCTTATTCAAACAGACCTCCGATTGATGCGTTGTTTGCGTACGTTCAGGCGAAAAAAAACGGAATGACGTGTTGACATCATTCCGTTTCTTTAAATGTTTGCATGCTGAATACGCTTCTAGTGGATACACTAGCGACAAATTGTACGGGTTTTTTCAGCAAACAAAAAGCGTCAATAACGACTTTTTTAACGTTTTTATTTCAGCCCTAATACATCTTGCATATCGTACAAACCCGCTGGCTTACCCACTACCCAACGCGCTGAACGTGTCGCGCCTTTAGCAAAGGTCATGCGACTTGATGCTTTATGGGTAATTTCTATGCGCTCACCGTCGGCAGCAAATAAAACCGTATGCTCACCCACAATGTCGCCGGCACGAATTGTCGCAAAACCAATGGCTTCACGTGTACGTGCGCCGGTCTGACCTTCACGACCGTACACCGCAACTTTGGCTAAATCGCGGCCTAAGGCATCGGCTACCACTTCACCCATGCGTAAGGCTGTGCCTGAAGGAGCATCCACCTTATCGCGATGATGGGCTTCGATAATTTCGATATCTACATCATTACCCAACACTCGCGCGGCGGTCTCAACCAACTTAAAGCACAGGTTGACGCCAACACTAAAGTTTGCGGCAAATACAATAGGAATGTTATGGCACGCAGCTTCTAGCTGACCACGTTCCGCTGAACTAAAGCCAGTAGTACCAATAACCATAGCTTTATTTGCCTTACAGCAAATTTCAATATTCTTCAGGGTAACGGTAGGGTGGGTGAAGTCGATCAACACATCAAAGCTGTCGAGCACCTGAGTCAAGTCACCAACAATCTGAATACCGATTTTATCTAAGCCCACAACCTCGCCGACATCAGCGCCAATTAAACTACTGTCAGGACGATCAACAGCTGCAGTCAGCACCATTTGTGGTGAGGCTTGCACTGTCTCAATTAGGGTTTTGCCCATACGCCCTACGGCACCGGTAATAGCCACTCGTAGCATAGTTTTTCATCTCTTAGTTGAACTAGTGTAGGCGATAGCCTAATAGCAGTTTATATATTAAACAACTATACCAGTTGCTTATTTATCACCAAAAAAACGCTTCATGCCATCAAACCAACCCTTGGCTTTTGGCGAGTGCGCATTGTCTTTTAACGTTTCACGCAACTCTTCCAACAACTCACGTTGGCGCTTATTTAGACTGACTGGCGTCTCTACTACTACACGACAAATCAAGTCACCTACACCGCCACCACGTACTGGGGTAACGCCTTTGCCACGCAAGCGAAATAGCTTGCCGGTCTGCGTGCCCTCAGGGATCTTAAGTTTTACGCGCCCATCCAGAGTAGGCACTTCCAGCTCACCACCCAAGGTAGCATCAACGATACTGATCGGCACCTCGCAATGCAGGTTACGGCCATCACGCTCAAAGAAGTCGTGCGCCTTAACATTAACTACGACATACAGATCACCTGCCGGACCACCTTGCGCACCTGCTTCGCCTTCGCCACTTAGACGAATACGATCACCGACATCTACGCCAGCTGGAACTTTGACCGATAGTGTTTTGGTATCTTCCACTCGGCCCTGCCCACGACAGGTTTGGCAAGGATCAGTAATAGTTTGTCCACTACCATGACAACGCGGACAGGTTTGCTGCACAGCGAAAAAACCCTGCTGCATGCGAATCTGACCCACACCCTGACAGGTGTTACAGGTTGAAGGGCTGGTGCCTTTTTTGGCACCGCTGCCGTTACAGGTTTTACACTCTGCTAGCGTGGGTACACGAATTTCTACTGTGGTACCGCGCACCGCTTCTTCCAGCATAATCTCTATGGTGTAGCGCAAGTCACTGCCACGTTGCGGACCACCACGCGAACGTCCAGCAGCACCACCGCCAAAAAAATCACTGAAGACATCACCGAAAATATCCGAGAAGCCTGCTCCGCCAGGACCGCCACCACCACCCATCTGCGGATCAATTCCAGCATGACCAAACTGATCATAGGCTTGACGCTTTTGCGCATCAGAAAGAACTTCATAAGCCGCTGTGGCTTCTTTAAATTTATCGTCGGCGTCCTTATCATCTGGGTTGCGGTCAGGATGATACTTCATCGCTAAACGGCGATAAGCTTTCTTAATCTCCGCCTCATTCGCACCACGCTCGACACCGAGCACTTCATAAAAATCACGTTTTGACATAACTCACTTTCACCCCGGTATGCTCGCCGGCTAGAAAGATCAACGCGGGAGCAAGCTCCCGCGTGATCATGGTTAGCATTAAGTGTTAACTATTGCTGACAACAAGATTACTTCTTGTCATCTTCCTTGACTTCTTCAAACTCAGCGTCAACCACATCGTCCGCATCATCGGCTTGACCCGCTTGAGCCGCATCACCTTGCGCTTGCTCCGCTTCGGCGTACATTTTTTGCGCCACTGGAGCACTGGCTTGTGACAAGGCTTCAATTTTGGCTTCGATAGCGTCTTTGTCGTCGCCCTTAACGGCTTCTTCCAGTTCTGCTAAGGCAGCTTCAATAGCTTTCTTCTCGTCATCTGTCATCTTGTCAGCAGCTTCGGTGAGCATTTTCTTAGTACCGTGTACCAACTGATCGCCTTGGTTACGTGCTGTTACCAACTCTTCGAACTTACGATCTTCCTCGGCATTAACCTCAGCATCACGCACCATCTGCTCGATTTCTTCTTCGCTCAAGCCGGAGTTGGCTTTAATCACAATAGACTGTTTCTTACCAGTCGCTTTGTCTGCAGCCGATACGTTCAAAATACCGTTAGCATCAATGTCGAAGGTCACTTCAATCTGCGGCATACCACGTGGCGCAGGTGGGATATCTGACAGATCAAATTTACCGAGCGACTTGTTTTGTGCTGCTTGCTTACGCTCACCCTGCAGCACGTGAATGGTCACTGCGCTTTGGTTGTCGTCTGCGGTTGAGAATACCTGGGATTTCTTAGTTGGAATCGTGGTGTTTTTCTCAATCAGCGCCGTCATCACGCCGCCCATGGTTTCAATACCCAAGGTCAGCGGGCTTACGTCGAGTAGCAGTACGTCTTTTACATCACCGGCCAGTACCGCGCCCTGAATCGCAGCACCCATGGCTACGGCTTCGTCAGGGTTAACGTCTTTACGTGCTTCGGTGCCAAAGAAATCAGCAACGGTTTTTTGCACTAAAGGCATACGGGTTTGACCACCCACCAGAATCACATCATCAATAGCCTTAGCATCCAAGCCTGCATCCTGTAAGGCAATGCGGCAAGGCTCAAGCGTGCGCTTAACCAAGTCTTCAACTAAGGACTCTAATTTAGCGCGCGTTACTTTTACCGTCAGGTGCTTAGGACCGCTGGCGTCTGCTGTGATATAAGGCAGGTTAACATCAGTCTGTTGCGCTGATGACAATTCGATCTTGGCTTTTTCTGCTGCTTCTTTTAAGCGCTGCATGGCCAGCGGGTCACCCTTAAGGTTCATACCGCTTTCTTTATTAAACTCATCAACCAAGTAGTCAATCATGCGAATATCGAAGTCTTCACCACCTAAGAAGGTGTCACCGTTGGTGGCCAACACTTCAAACTGATGTTCACCATCGATTTCAGCGATTTCAATCACCGACACGTCAAAGGTACCACCGCCCAAGTCATAAACAATAATGGTGCGGTCGCCTTTGGCTTTATCCATACCGTACGCCAGCGCGGCGGCAGTCGGTTCGTTAATAATCCGCTTAACATCCAGCCCCGCAATACGGCCCGCATCTTTGGTGGCTTGACGCTGGCTGTCGTTAAAATACGCCGGTACGGTTACCACGGCTTCGGTAACGGTTTCGCCAAGGTAGTCCTCAGCGGTTTTTTTCATTTTCTTCAGCACTTCCGCAGAAATTTGCGGGGGCGCCATTTTCTCGCCTTTTACATCGATCCACGCATCGCCATTGTCAGCTTTAACGATAGTGTAAGGCACCATTTTAATGTCTTTCTGTACCACTTCTTCATCATAACGACGACCGATCAGACGTTTCACTGCATACAGAGTGTTCTGTGGGTTGGTCACGGCCTGACGCTTAGCAGATTGACCCACCAAAATCTCGCCATCGTTGGTGTAGGCGATAATGGATGGGGTGGTACGGCCACCCTCGGCGTTCTCAATAATCTTTGCAACACCGTTTTCGAGGACTGAAACGCACGAGTTAGTGGTTCCTAAGTCAATACCAATTATTTTGCTCATTTTGCGACTCCGATAATACGGCCCTTTCAGCGCTAGTCTGTTCAGGCCTTAACTTAAATTCTTGTATGTTTAATGGGGCTATAGATTTTAATTTCAAGCCTGCTCGTCAATTTTCACTGGCGGCTCTGCAGGCGCTTTGCTAACCACGACCATGGCAGGACGCAGCAAGCGATCATTAATCGAATAACCGCACTGGAACACTTTAAGTACGCTATCAGGCTCAGCCTGGGTGCTTTCTTGTATGCTCATGGCTTGATGTAATTCAGGATTAAACGGCTGACCATGAGGATCGATACGCTCAACATTGTAACGTCTCAAGGTATCGAGCAGCTGCTTGAAAGTCAGCTGCATACCTTCACGCATGGGCCGTAGCGTCTCATTAGTAGCGTCCGCCACTTCAAGTCCGCGCTCTAAACTATCCACCACTGCAAGCAAATCACCGGCAAACTTTTCTAGAGCAAACTTATGCGCTTTTTGCACATCCTGTTCGGCGCGGCGACGGGTATTTTGAACTTCTGCCGCAGCGCGTATCACTTGATCTTTTGCCTCTACCAACTGAGCCTCTAGCTCTTCAATGCGCGCATTAACATCTATCTCAGGCTGTGCCTGTTCAGTGTCTTGCTCTGCTAACTCTGGCTCTTGCGCTGGATTCTGCTCATCGGACATACCAGTCTCCTTTCATGTTTTACAAAAAATAAAATGCTTAAAGAATTAATGTCAGCCTATATGGGGGCAACACGTCCTCGCTTCAAGTGCTAACACGATCTTTTTGCTTATTTAACGCGTATTGATAGCCATACCATGAACATTGACCCCGTTAGATCTTTGTAATCCAGCCACATCAAGCCTGAAACAAAACCGACAAACTGCAAATAAAAATCTAGCGAGCTCTTGATCGACAAAAACAAACACTGTATAAATTAACAGTCATTTGCAATAAGTGAGCGCAACATGCTTATACAATTATCTGTACATAATTACGCTATTGTCGAACATCTTGACCTTGAATTAAAACAAGGCATGAGCGCGATTACCGGTGAAACCGGTGCGGGCAAATCGATTATGCTCGACGCACTTAGCCTCACGTTGGGCGCTCGCGCTGACAGCGGTGCCGTGCGACCCAACAGCGATAAAGCGGATATCCTTAGCAGCTTTGACATCAGCCAAATACCCGAAGCTCAACGCTGGCTTAGTGCACGTGATTTGGACAATGACGGGCAATGTTTGTTGCGGCGCATTATTACTCAAGAAGGTCGCTCGCGCGCTTACATTAACGGCACGCCCTGCACGCAAACCGATCTTAAAGAGCTGGGCGCTATGTTAATTGATGTGCATAGCCAACACGAACACCAGTCGCTGTTAAAAACTGACACGCACAGACGCCTGCTGGATGAGTTTGCCGGACTCAAGCCTCTGGCAGCAGAAGTCAGCCAACTCGCACAACAATGGCGCGAACAAAGCAACACCTTGGCGCGCCTGAGCCAAAACAGCGACGAACAACAAGCTCGCATTCAATTACTCAGTTATCAGCTAGAAGAACTGGAAGCCCTGTCCCTAGGTGACACCGAGCTTAGTCAGCTGGAGCAAGAACAACACACCTTAGCGCAGGCAGCACAATTGATTGAGCACTGCCGCTTTATTATTAACATCTGCAGCGACAATGAAGACACCACTGTGCTGAGTGCGCTGAGCAGCAGCCTTACGCGCAGCCGCGCCTTTCAACAGCCGCCCGCCGCCTTACAGCAGTGTGATGAATTACTAACCAGCGCCCAGATTCAAATCGAAGAAGCCGTCGGTGAGCTTAACCGTTTCCTTGATAGTTTTGACTGTGATCCAGAGCGCCAGCGTTGGGTTGAGGAGCGTCTCGACAGCATTTATAGCTTGGCACGCAAGCATAGAGTCAAGCCTGAAGAACTTAATCATTTACAGCAACAATTACTGCACGAACTGGAAACACTCCAAGGCGATGACTGCAAACTGGAAACACTGGTTGAGAACATTGCCCGCTGCGAAAAGGCGTATCACAAATCCGCTGCTCAGCTATCCAAAGCCAGAACCACAGCAGCCAAACAACTAAGCCAAGCCGTTAGCGCACGCATGCAAGACTTAGGCATGCCCGGCGGACGTTTTAATATTGAATTACAGCCGCATGCTGATAACAAACCCAATGTGCAGGGTGCAGAAAATATTGAATTTTTAGTCAGCGCCAACCCCGGCCAACCTTTAAAAAGCCTAGCCAAAGTGGCTTCTGGCGGTGAATTGTCACGCATTAGCTTGGCGATTCAGGTGATTACTGCACAAACGTCCCGAGTACCTACACTGGTTTTTGACGAGGTTGATGTGGGTATTGGCGGCCCTACTGCAGAGATAGTTGGCCAACTTTTGCGCCAGCTTGGTGTTGAGGGACAGGTGATAACCGTCACCCACCTGCCGCAAGTCGCAGCGCAGGGACACCAGCATCTGTACGTTTACAAAGAGCGCGGTAAAAACGCTACCAGCACCGCCATCAAAGAGTTATCTGATGCTGAGCGTGTCGAAGAAATCGCCCGCATGCTGGGCGGTATCGACCTTACCGATGAGTCTCTGGCGCATGCCAAGCAAATGCTTAGCGGTGCAGTCAACTAAGCCGCTAGTTGGCGCAAAAATCTAATGGGTGCTGCACGCGAATGCATTGCTTTGCAGGGTCAATATCCACCCCATACGCCAAAACCTCCACTCCGGCCCGCTGCGCTGTAACGAGCGCAGCAGCGTAATCTGGGTCTATTTCCTTGGCGGCACGCACGGCCGTAATTCCGGTTAAATTAACGCAATAGAGCAACACCGCGCGCTGCCCTGCTAAGGCAAGTTGCGTGAGTTCGCGCAAATGCTTAGTGCCACGCGTGGTTACCGCATCGGGAAAGGCAGCTACGCTAGTATCAGCAAAACCTAGAGTGACGCTTTTGACTTCAACAAACACCTGCTGCGCGCCAAATTCAAGGCAAAAATCTGCACGGCTATTTTCTTCACCGTAACTTACTTCACGACGCAACCGTTCAAAACCGGCCAACTCTTTGATAATGCCAGCCTGCAACGCCTCTTCAATCAACGCATTAGCGCGATTGGTATTCACACAGGCCAAACGGTCATGCGGCGTTTGCACAACTTCCCATGTAGCTTTAAGTTTGCGCTTAGGATCATCATTGCGCGTAAACCACACCTGCGCCCCTTCGGTCATGCAGTTTTTCATCGAGCCGGTATTTGGACAATGCGCTGTTACTACAGAGCCATCAGCACAGCTAATATCCGCAAAAAAGCGCTTGTAACGCTTGATTAAGCGCCCTTGCTCTAATTCTGTAGCAAATTTCATTGCGCTGCTTGCCAGCCTATTAATCCTTGTTTGATACGGGCAACGGCTTCCTGCAAGCGTGGTATCGGGCGTGTGTAAGCAAAACGCACATGCTGACTGGACTTATGCCGACCAAAATCCACTCCCGGAGTAATGGCTACATGCTGGTTTTCCAGAAAATAACGACAAAACTCAAAAGCATCACCACCAAAAGCAGAAATATCGGCATACAGATAAAATGCGCCTTGCGGCTCGACTTCAATCTTAAAGCCCAGCTCACGCAGCGCTGGCAGCAAATAATCACGCCGCGCAGCAAACTCATCCCGACGCTGCTCGAAAATTGCCTGCGCCTCTGGCTCAAAACAAGCTAATGCAGCATATTGCGACAATGTCGGGGCGCTAATAAAAAAGTTTTGCGCCATTTTCTCTAACTCTGGCACGGCATCTTCTGGTGCAACCAACCAACCCAAGCGCCAGCCAGTCATGCCGAAATACTTCGAAAAGCTATTTAACACAAACGCATTGTTATCCACTTCCAGCACGCTGGGCGCATCCATGCCATAGGTCAGCCCATGGTAAATTTCATCCACCAATAAGTGCCCACGTTTATCGGACACGCTCTGACTTAGCGCACGCAATTCTTCTCTGCTCAATACGGTACCTGTTGGGTTCGCTGGTGAAGCCACCAAAGCACCTACACACGAATCATCCCAATAGCGCTGCACCAAATCAGGAGTCAGTTGATAGTTCGTCTCGGGTCCGACCGGCACCATTTGCGCACCCCCCTCAACCAAGCGTAAAAAATTACGATTACAGGGATAGCCAGGATCTGCCAGCAACCAGTGCTTGCCCGGGTCAACCAATAAGGCGCTGGCTAACAACAGTGCGCCTGACCCACCTGAGGTAATCACAATGCGCTGTGCTGGCACCGACAAACCATAACGCATTTGATAATAACCGCTGATTGCCTCACGCAACTGCGGCAAACCCAACGCTGGGGTGTAGTTTGTGTGCCCAGCGGCTAAAGCAGCGTGACCAGCAGCCACTATTGGCTCGGCGGTAGTGAAATCCGGCTCGCCAATTTCCAAATGAATCACATCATGGCCTGCCTGCTGCAATTCATTGGCTCGCTGCAATAAAGCCATCACATGAAAGGGTTCAATTGTACGACTGCGCGCACTGTAAGCAAAACTCATTATTTTTCCTTTATAGCCTCATCAATTGCCTGACACAGCTTTTCTAAAGCACTAAACATCTGCCAGCTAGGTCGCTCCAACCCATCATCCGGCACAGTAATCATTGGTATTTTCACCGCTTCTGGCCAGCTATCACGCAACTGGTCATGGGTTATCACAATCAAATCCGGCTTGGCTGCCAACACAGTCTCCAAGTTTACTTGGGGGGCTAGTACGGGTAATTGAGCGAAAACATTTTCAGCACCACAATAGCTCAACGCATCAGAAATAATTTGCCCGCCGCCAAGGGTGTACATGGGTTTATCCCATAACTGGTAAAACACACGTATCGGTTTTTTTCGTTGATAGCGTTGCTCTAAAGAATCAAGCTGTTGATGGGCTTGCGCTGTAAGCTGTTTGCCTTGCGGTGCAGCATTCACCAAGGCACCGATTTCCGTAAACTGCCGGGCAAGCTCACGCAGCGTCTTAGCCTGCGCATGATAAACCGGAATGTGTAATTGCTGTACTTGCTGGAGCTGACGCGGGCTGATACTGCCGGGCCAATTTAGTAATAAATCTGGCTGCAGCTCAAGCAAGCGCTCGATATTGAGCTGCCCTAAACTGCCAACCTTAGCCACTGACTCAAGTTCTTTTGCCAAAGGCCCGGCATCCAGCACACCAACAAGGTAATGCTCTGCCTGAAGGTCTTGCATTATTTCGGTTAACGATGGCGCTAGACTGATGACGCGTTCAGCGGTGCTAGCCGGAGCCAGCCACAGCAACAGTATCAGACTGCAGAATGTACGTACCATACTTGTCTCGGAGTGCGATAAAGCCAAAACAATAGCAAGCTACAGAGTAGCAGGAGTGCTTTTGCGATGGTTTCTAACCCCAGTGTTGCACCTAAAGCGGCGCAGTAAGTCGGCAAGCTGGCAAACCAAAGCGCTTTTTGCCGTACAAGAAAATAATCCTGCCACAGGCCTATTTCCTGCAAGCGTTGTGGTTCTTTGCCTAGGCTAATCAGACTTTGCTTAAATTGATGGAAACATTTGCGGCTAGCAAAAATGGTTAGCAAACTGAGCACAAAAAACAGCAATCCCCAAGGTTCTTGCTGTAAAACGGTTGAAAACTTAACTTGGCCTGCAGCAAAGAAAAGTGCCAATAACACCAGCAAAGGTCGCCACCACTGCCATGCCAAACGTCGTTGTAGAATTGCCAGCATGATTAGTCGTGATGCTCATCTTGATGTTGTCGACCGAGCAAATGCCCTAGCTTGTCAGCTTTGGTCGCCAAATACAGTTTGTTATGCGGGTTTTCGCCTACCTGTAAAGGCTTGCGCTCACTGATCAGCACACCAAAACCCTTCATGGCTGAAACTTTACGCGGATTATTGGTCATCAACTTGAGTGATTTAACACCCAGATAATCCAGCATCGGCTTACAAATAGAGTAATCACGTAAGTCTGCTGCAAAGCCCAACAATTCGTTGGCCTCCACGGTATCCGCACCACCATCTTGCAACTGATACGCACGAATTTTATTTAACAGACCTATGCCGCGACCTTCTTGGCGCAAATACAGCAGTACACCCCGCCCTTCTGCAGCAATTGCTTGCAACGCCGCATGTAACTGAGCACCGCAGTCACAGCGCTGGCTAAATAAAGCATCGCCCGTCAAACACTCAGAATGCAGACGTGCGAGTACCGGCTCGCCATCGGCAATTTCACCTAGCGTCAATGCAATATGCTCTTTACCGGTTTCTTCATCTAAAAAACCATGCATGGTGAATTCAGCAAAAGGTGTGGGTAGTTTGGATGCGGCAACAAAAACGACAGCCACCAGAGAACTCCTAGGATTCTAAAAGGACTGAATTGTACTGCTTTATGGCAACAGTGTCCTGAATAAATTACAGCTTCATAGCTGTAGCTTTCTAGCCTCTTAAATTCACCCGCACAGATTCGGCACAGAACAACATCAATCTAAATGATAATGACTTGCATTACCTTTTGCATCTAGTTAATCTCACGCCCTGTTAACCCTTAACTACCAACCACCACTACAGGGACTTGCAATGACCGCAAAATTCCATCCGCTTTATGCAGCAATACTGCTCTGCACTGCCACCTCTCTTCAGGCCGCTGATAACTTACAACTCGACAAAACCACCGTAGTCAGCACGGCCGCGGGGTATGAGCAAAAAATCACTGATGCACCTGCCAGCATTTCAGTGATTAGCAACGAAGAACTACAGAGAAAACGCTACAGCAACCTAGCTCAGGCTCTGGATGACGTTGAAGGTATTGATATTAAACAAAGCACCGGCAAAACCGGCGGTTTAAATATCAGTATCCGCGGCATGCCCAGCGATTACACCTTGGTTTTGATTGATGGTCGTCGCCAAAACCCTGCCGGCAACGTCACCCCCAACGGCTTTAACGAAACCTCTACCAGCTTTATGCCGCCCATGTCGGCTATTGAGCGCATTGAGGTGATCCGCGGCCCGATGTCCACCCTGTACGGCTCCGACGCCATGGGTGGGGTGATTAATATCATCACAAAAAAAGTTTCAGCTGAGTGGCACGGCAGCGTTACCGCCGACTACACCTTGCAAGAAGAGCGTGATTTTGGTGATTCCGGTGGTACCAGCTTTTATGCCAGCGGTCCGGTGGTTGATGAGTTAGTTGGCCTGAATGTGCGCGGTAGCTTCTTTGATCGCCAAGAGTCCAACCTCAGCTATGGTAAGGATGCAACAGGCAAGAACATTGAAGTGAACAAACGCGGTCCCTCGCCTGTTGCCGGACAAAACTTCAACCTAGGCGCTCGTTTAACCATCACACCCCACGACGATCACGACATCGCGCTGGATGTTGAAAAAGGTCGCCAGAAATACAATAACGATGAGTGCCAGCTGGGTACGTTAGATGGGCAGAATAGAGCCTGTACTGCTGTCACAACGGATGCCAACGGGTATGCTGATGAGCTTAAGTTTGAGCGCACCCAATACGCTCTGAGCCACAGTGGTCGTTTTGCGCTCGGCACCCTGGACAGCGCAATCAGCTATAACACCACAGAAACTCTTGGCCGTACTATTCCTGGCACTATCGGCTCACCCTATGCGGGATTTCCTAGCATTGTCGGTGGCGACAAACGTACGCTAGAGTCAAATGATCTCGTGGTCGATAGCAAATTTGTTGCACCCATCACTGACAACAACATCACCACCATTGGCGCACAGTACCGCGACTCAAAACTCAAAGACGGTATTGCTGTAGACAAATTCAAACAGGAGTCCGCTGCAGTATTCCTTGAAAACGAGTGGCGTTTCCACCCTGACTTCGCTCTAACTCTTGGCGGTCGCCAAGATCACCATCAAGCGTTTGGCAGTCACTTTAGCCCCCGCGCCTACTTAGTTTGGAACACCACAGATAGCTGGACACTCAAAGGCGGTGTGAGCAGAGGCTATAAAACCCCTAGCTTAAATGACTTACATAGCGGTATTAACGGTGTCACAGGGCAAGGCACATTAATCACCATCGGCAACCCCAACCTAAAGCCCGAAAAAAGCACCAGCACCGAACTGGCGGTGTACTTTGATAATCTGAATAACTTTCACGCCAACGCTACGGTGTTCCACAACAAGTTTAAAGATAAAATCACCAGCGGTGACCCAGTCGCTGACGTGTTGTGCGCGGGCAACCCTGCATCGGGAAGCACGCCTGCAGGATACTGTGGACAACAGAACAACGTCGACGATGCCGTCACTAAAGGCTTTGAGCTGGCGGGTAAGTGGATGTTTATCGACGACTGGAGCCTCAGCGCCAACTACACCTATACCGACAGCGAACAAAAAAGCGGCGACAACAAAGGCTCGCAACTCACCAATACCCCGCGCCATAACGCCAATCTGGGCTTAAACTGGGCCACTACCGACCAACTCGATTTGTGGCTGAAAACCGAGTACCGCGGTGAGCGTTCACGCTTTACGTCTAAGTACGCCAACTTAAGCGCGACGGAGCAAAGCATCTACACCACCCTCGGCGCAAAAACCAAGGCTTACACCCTGTTCCACCTAGGCGGCTCTTTGCGCGCCACGGATGCCTTAACCCTCAACGCCACCATCTACAACCTGCTGGATAAAGACTTCACCAAAGGCAAAGCGTACAAGGATGGCACCGGTGTCTCCTACGGCACTGACTACGCCCACTCAGGTCGCTCCACCACAGGTACCGTCGAAGAAGGTCGTCGTCTCTGGCTATCTGCCACCTACGCCTTCTAACATTCACCATAACACCGCGCGGTATCGCGTTATCACGTGATTCCGCGCGGCATAAATTCCCGTCACATTCCAGTAAAACCGTGCCAGCACAAAACTTCTGTTGGAGCCCTGCTTCTGGCCGATGCGGGCTAGCAAGCGATTTATATACTCAGCCATGGCGCTCTTTTTTGTGGGACCCGCCTTGTCGGGGAACGGGAAATGCACTGAGCTGAGGTCGTGCACAGACTACAACTCACTGCCATGACTTAATTTTTGCTTCCCTGACAAGTCAGGTCCCACACTGGATTGTGCCAAACGCTTAACTCTGCGCTGCTGCCCCCCAGCCAAACCAGTTCCCATAGTAGACTGTGCCTTGGTTGAAGTTTTGCGCCGGTTATGCAAAATTCCAAATTTCCGGATTAAGCCTAGCCGCTGTCGGCCAGTCTGGTTCGCGCAAAAGTTGCGCTCCAGCAAACGCCCACACGGGTTCTCCAACAAGCCAGCTCAAAACATCCTTAGTCGTATTTTCTGTTAAAGTTGCTGACTTTTAACGCAAAGTTAGGCATATTTGACCGATTGGTCGAATTTTAAGGAATCCGCATGGGCAAAGTATTAGTGCTACATGGCCCCAACTTAAATTTATTAGGTACACGTGAGCCGGATGTATATGGCGCAACCACTTTGGCGCACATTAATCAGGGCTTACAACAACAAGCTCTGGCTGCTGGTCACCAGTTAGAGTACTTACAAAGTAATGCCGAGTTTCAGTTGATTGAGCGCATTCATGCCGCTAAAAACGAGCAAATCGACTTCATTTTGTTTAATCCTGCAGCATTTACCCACACAAGTGTCGCTTTACGTGACGCGCTGCTTGCAGTGAGCATCCCATTCATCGAAGTGCATCTTTCCAACGTTTTTCAACGGGAAAAATTTCGTCATCACTCCTACTTTTCAGATGTTGCAGTAGGGGTGATTAGTGGCCTCGGGGCTCAAGGCTATGGCCTTGCCTTGCAGGCTGCAATTGAATATATCCAACAAAAACATTAACTTGGAGTCAATATCAATGGATATCCGTAAAGTAAAAAAACTAATCGAGCTGCTTGAAGTGTCAAATATTGACGAATTGGAAATTCACGAAGGTGAAGAATCAGTTCGCATTAGCCGTCACTCTAACAAAGTGGCCGCCGCTCCTATGTATGCTCCCGCACCTGTAGCAGCACCTGCACCCGTTGCCGCAGCCGCCCCAGTAGTAGAGGCAGCACCTGAGTTAAAAGGTACTGTAATACGCTCACCAATGGTGGGAACCTTCTACCGTGCGCCGTCACCAACCTCGGGTAACTTCGTTGAAGTGGGTCAATCTGTGAAGAAAGGCGATGTCATCTGTATTGTTGAAGCCATGAAGATGATGAACCACATCGAATCTGATGTTGGCGGCACCATCGACAGCATTCTGGTCGAAAACGGCCAACCTGTTGAGTACGACCAACCTTTATTCACCATAGTTTAATTATTCCAGGAGTCCACAATGTTGGAAAAAGTCCTGATTGCTAACCGTGGCGAAATTGCTTTACGCATTTTGCGTGCCTGTAAAGAAATGGGCATTAAGACGGTAGCTGTTTATTCAAGTGCAGATCGCGATTTAATGCATTTATCGCTGGCCGATGAGACTGTATGTATTGGTCCTGCGCCCGGCGCACAATCGTATTTACATATACCCTCCATTATCGCTGCTGCTGAGGTGACTGGCGCTACAGCCATTCACCCGGGTTATGGTTTCTTAGCTGAAAACCCTGACTTTGCCGAGCAAGTTGAAAACTCTGGCTTTACCTTTATTGGTCCAAAGGCAGATGTTATTCGTATGATGGGTGACAAAGTTGCCGCTAAAATCGCTATGCAAGCGGCGGGTGTTCCTGTAGTTCCCGGCTCAGAAGGCGAATTGCCTGAAGATGAGGAAGAAGCACTACGCATTGCTCGCGAAGTTGGCTATCCAGTAATTATTAAAGCAGCTGGTGGCGGTGGTGGTCGTGGTATGCGTGTTGTGCGTAGCGAAGAAGACTTAATTCGCGCTGCCGTACACACCAGAAACGAAGCGGCAGCGGCGTTTGGTAACCCCGTTGTTTACCTTGAGAAATTCTTAGAAAACCCGCGTCACGTTGAAGTACAGATCATGTCCGATGGTCAAGGCAATGCCGTTCACTTCGGTGATCGTGACTGCTCTTTGCAACGTCGTCACCAAAAAGTTATCGAAGAAGCACCGGCTCCATTTATCGATGAAGAAGCACGCCAAAAAGTATTCGCCCGCTGCGTACAGGCCTGTAAAGATATTGGCTACCGTGGTGCAGGTACCTTTGAGTTTTTATATGAAAACGGTCATTTCTACTTTATTGAGATGAACACCCGTATTCAGGTAGAACACCCTGTAACCGAAATGATTACCGGTTTTGATTTGCTTAAAGAAATGCTCAGCATTGCCGCCGGCAATCCGCTGTCCGTTAAACAAAGCGATATCAAGTTCCGTGGTCATGCGTTTGAGTGCCGCATTAACGCTGAAGATCCAGACAACTTTATGCCAAGTCCTGGGTTAGTTAAGCATTATCACGCGCCTGGCGGTAATGGTGTGCGTATGGATTCACACCTGTATAGCGGCTATCGCGTTCCACCTAACTATGACTCGCTGATTGGCAAGATCATTACCTGGGGTGAAACACGTGAAGAAGCTATGGGTAGAATGCGCAACGCATTGGATGAAATCATCATTGATGGCATCAAGACCAACGTACCCCTGCATCGCGATCTGATGAACGACAAAGGCTTTATGAAGGGTGGTGTGAATATTCACTACCTAGAGAAAAAGCTTAAAATGTAATTGCTCGTTCAATGTGCTCGTAGTGTGGGCAGTCTATAAACTGCTCACGCTACACACATCAATACCTTACCCAGCACCCTTCCTCACCAATCGCGAAAAAGTTGCGCTCTACAGGATTTATTGCGTCTGTACGAGGATGCCATGCATCCGACCACGGATTACGCCTACAAACACAACACCGCCACAGACAGCTGTCGCAGGCATGGCCTACTCCCAACCCCCGCTGCTTCTGCTGTTGAAACCCAGCTTCTTGGCGATGTGCCCAAACAAGAGCTAAGCCTAACGGCGTGCTGTTTTGCGCAGTTCTTCTGGGCTGATAAAGCCGATAACCGAATCTCTGCTACCCGGCTGTGGGCTTTTAAAAATATTTGACCTGATTTTACCAACTACATGCATTTCACATGGCTTGCAGTCAAACTTAAGCGTCAATACCTCATCACCCTGCACCAACTGCATATCGCTGACCTTATTCTGCACCCCGGTATAGCCTTTAGCCTGCTTGGGGCACAGATTAAAAGAGTAACGCAGACAATGTTTGGTAATCATCACCGGCACATCACCTTTTTGCTCGTGCGCCTCATAGGCCGCCTCAATTAACTGCACGCCGTATTGATGATAAAACTCGCGTGACTTGGCGTTATACACGTTGGCTAAAAAAGATAACTGCGTATCTGGATAAACCGGTGGTGGCGTGCTTATCGCTTTGCGTCCACCTCGAGGACGTACTGCCAAACGTGCCTGCTCAAGCTGTTCAATCGCCTCACGACGCAGAGCTTTTAATTGTGATGCAGGAATAAACCAAGCCTGCGCAGCTTCAATTTGCACTGAATCGCTGTGATAAATGGTATTACCCAACTGGCTAAACAGCTCTTCCAATTGCTGTATGCTTTTCTGTGGGTCGTTCGCTGCTCCAAAAGGCCCAGCCAGCTCAACGACTGCTGTAGCACCCTCTTCACTTTCCACCGTTGCCAACAGACGTTCTGCATCCAACTGCAGCTGCCAGCGTACTGGTACGCGTCGCTCGGCAGATCTTTTCGTCAATGCTTGCTGCCAATTGTGATCCATATTGCGATTGAGTACGCAGGGAATTTTCACCTTAGCAAGTTCCGCCGGCATTTCATTGGGTTCAAGTTGATACTGCCAAAACTCTTGACCATCCAGCTCATATTGCGCCAGCTGTTGAGCGGTATTCACACGAAAGCCCAAAACCTCACGCTTATGCAGCACGTTTAAACCATCACCATTGGTTAAAGGTGTTGTGGTTTGCACTTGTAGCGTTTTTTTACCTACAGATAAAATTTCACCCACAGGCAAACCAACAAATTTAGGTGAATCAAAGGCACCAATATCTGTTTTACGTTCGCTAACAAAATAATCAGTGCTGCCACGATGAAAGGTTTTTTCTGGATCGGGAGTAAAAAAATGCTCGGTAAAACCGCTTGAAGCCCTAGCTAGCTCAGGGCGTTCAGTTAAGATTTTATCCAATAATTGTCGATAATGTGCAGTGATATTTTTCACATAACCCATATCTTTATAGCGTCCTTCAATCTTGAAAGAGCGCACGCCCGCATCAACCAAGTCACTCAGATTCGCTGTTTGGTTATTATCCTTCATCGATAACAAATGCTTGTCAAAAGCCACCACACTCCCTTGATCATCCTTAAGGGTATAAGGCAGTCGGCAGGCTTGTGAGCAATCACCGCGATTCGCACTACGCCCTGTTTGCGCATGGGAAATATTGCACTGCCCTGAAAATGCTACACAGAGTGCACCATGGATAAAAAACTCAATGCTCGCGTCTACCGTTCGGCTAATGGTTTGAATTTCTTGCAAATTCAGCTCGCGCGCCAGCACTAGCTGAGAAAAGCCCACTTGGGATAAAAACTGTGCCTTCTCTAATGTGCGGATATCACACTGGGTACTGGCGTGTAGCTCAATCGGCGGGATATCCAGCTGCAACACACCCATATCCTGCACGATTAATGCATCGACGCCTGCATCGTACAGCTGGATAATTTGCTGCTGCGCTGGCTCTAGCTCATCGTCATGCAAAATGGTATTCAGCGTGACAAACACCTTGGCGTGATAGCGGTGAGCAAACTCCGTTAATCGTGCAATATCAACCACCGAGTTGCTGGCATTATGACGTGCACCAAAGCCTGGCCCGCCAATATAAATCGCATCAGCACCATGCAAAATAGCTTGTTGCGCGATTTCCACATCGCGTGCAGGACTAAGTAACTCTAAATGATGGGCAGGTAAGGACATAAGCAGCAAAACACTCAATAATAAAAACGTAGGAAGGATTATAAATAATTTATCGCACAGCCGATCATACAGGCATATGACGGCCGGGGCATATTGTTAAAACATCTGTTGGTGCACATCGCCCAGAAGCTGGGCTTCTGTAGATACTCTGTTGGAGCGCAATTTTTTCGCGTTGCGTTCTATAAAGCAGCACCGCCTCGCTTTTGTGGGACCCGACTTGTCGGGGAATGTGGAATGCCCCCCTAAAGTTGGACTGCTTCAA
>JALOAC010000053.1 GCA_023228985.1 Thiopseudomonas sp.
TTTCATTACAGCGTATTTATATAAAAGACCTTTCTTTTGAGGCACCTAAAAGCCCAGAGGTTTTTCGTGAAAGCTGGCAGCCTGATATTGAGTTGAATTTGTTTACACAAAAACGCCACTTAAATGATGACTTTTACGAAGTTGTATTAGGCGTTACCGTCACCGCAAAAACAGAAGAAAATGTAGCTTTTATCGCAGAAATACAACAAGCCGGAATTTTTCTAATTCAAGATTTTGATGAAGCTGCTTTAGGCCACGCTTTGGGTTCGTTTTGCCCAAGCATTCTGTTTCCTTATGCGCGTGAAACGTTAGATAGTGTGGTAGTTAAGGGTTCATTTCCTGCGTTAATGCTAGCGCCGGTTAATTTTGATGCATTGTATGCTCAGGAAATGGAGCGTCAACAAACGCAGGCTTAAGCTGAACGTTTTTTGCTGGTTTGGTTATAAGTTGTAGAGTATTTCTGGGGGATATCATGAGTAAAGTAAGTGTGTTGGTGGTTGATGATGCATCATTTATTCGTGATCTTGTTAAAAAAGGCCTAAGAAGCTATTTCCCGGGAATTGTCACGGATGAGGCCGTTAATGGTCGTAAAGCGCAACAGATTTTAGCCAATCAGACGTTCGATCTGATTTTGTGCGATTGGGAAATGCCTGAGATGTCCGGTTTGGAGCTGCTTGTGTGGTTCCGCGAACAACCGCAGTATGCCAAAGTACCCTTTATTATGGTCACCAGCCGCGGTGATAAAGAAAATGTGGTGCAGGCGATTCAAGCAGGTGTGTCTGACTACATAGGTAAGCCGTTCACCAACGAGCAGCTCATTACCAAGGTTAAAAAAGCACTCAGCAGAACAGGTCGTCTTGCAGTACTTGAGGCGGGTGCGCCCAGCCGTATGTTAAGTACCGGAACGGCCAATGACTCGCTATCGGTTTTGACCGGTGGTAAGCCCGCTGAAGCTGCACCACGAGCCGCTCCAAGCGCGCAACCGGCGGCATTTTCATCGCCATTAATTAACCAAGCACCACCGGTACCAGCTAAATCAGCTGCACCAAAGGGGCGTGGACAAGGGCGTTTACGCTTACCTAATGCTGAAATGGACTGTGTCATTAAAGCCATTAGCCTCAAGGAAGCAGCGTTGGTGGTTAGACGTACAGAGATTTTGCCGCAAATTTTAGATTCGGTAGTATTGGATTTAGAGCAGGGTGAAACGGCTGAAGTGGCGCGGCTCAATGCCTATATCCACTCGCTGACTGCAGTGGACGCCAGTCCTGACAGCGAATGGCTGCAGGTGAATTGTCGCTTTGTCGATAAAGACCCGCAGAAGATGGATTATATTTCGCGCTTAATTGCCCGCGGAACGGCGCAAAAACACTTTGTCCCCAGCGCTAAATAACGCCACTAAACGCCGGCTAAAGCATAGTCGGTGACTATCCCTAAGAAAATAGCCAGTCCAGCCCAATGGTTGTGCAAAAACGCCTTAAGTGACGACTGCGCGTCGCGCTCGCGTGTGGCGTAAAACTCCCACGCAAAGCATGCCGCAGCGGCCAGCAAGCCAATATAAAAATATACTCCCAACGAAAAATTCTGCCCCACTAAGGCTAAGCACAGCAGGGCACAAACTTGCAGTGTGAGGATAATGACGCGGTCTGCATCACCGAAAATAATAGCCGTCGACTTAACACCAATTTTCAGATCATCCTCTCTATCACTCATGGCGTAGTAGGTATCGTAAGCGATGGTCCACAGCAGGTTAGCGATATAAATAAGCCAGACTTCTTTAGGTAGATCGCCTGCTTGTGCGGTGAAGGCAAGAATAATGCTGCATGAATACGCAGCGCCTAAGAATAGCTGTGGGTAGTAGGTATAGCGTTTGGTAAAGGGATAGAGTGCAGCTAAAAAGACTGCCAAAAAAGCCCAGTAAAAGGTCAGTTGATTGGTCAGCAAGACCAAGCCGAAGCTTAGACTGATCAAAATCGCGAAGGTAATTAACGCTTCTTTGGCTTTAACACGCCCGGTTGCCAAAGGACGTTCCTTGGTGCGCGAGATGTGGCCATCAATCTTACGATCCGCAAAGTCATTGATAGCGCAGCCCGCAGAGCGCATTAAAATGACGCCCAATACAAAAATAACCACATTGTTAAGGCTGGGGGAGCCTTGTCCGGCAATCCACAATGACCAGAGCGTTGGCCAAAGTAACAGGTAAATACCTATAGGTCGATCCCAGCGCATGAGTTGAATAAAGTCCCATGCACGTGGATGAATCGCATTAGCTGAACGCAAAATTTTTAAATACATAACAATAGGCTAGTGTTTATGAGTGAGTGGCTAAGTGTTGCCAGAATGCAGGTAAAAAAGCTTCGGCGACTAAAATGTTAAGCGGCTCTTTGCTAAAGCAGGAGCGGCGCGCCCAAAGTGTGCTTGCGTCGCTGGTAAAAGGCAACAGCGCATCAGGCAGGATTTTAGGAGTTAGTTGGCATATTTCAATAACGCCGCGTTGAAAAGCCTGATCGCTAAATAACAACTCTCCCAATGAGCGTGTACCTAAGCTGGCAAGGTCAAAACCAGACTCTTGCAGGGAAGCTTGGCTGGCGACGCTGCGCGCATACACCCAGGGTTGTTGCTTGCCGCGCAAAAAAACTTCTCTTACCCAGCCAATGCTCTGCTCGGGACAGCCTAGGGCAACGCACTCATCAGCGCGCAATTTTTGCCAACCTTCATTGACGGGCAAAACGCTAAAGTTATTGTGGCTGAGTTGTATCAGGCGCTGAGTTAAAGAGTCTTGATTAAACAACCAGTCGTTAACTTGCGGATCGGATTGTGGCTGGGAATGCCAGATTAGCGCTGTATTGTTTGGAATGCTCACGATTAATATCTTGTTTTGTAAAGCGCTAATCTTAACACGTTGGTCAGTGGTTTTTTAGTTCTGCATGGCGGTCTAAATTGCAGATGTACAGGTCACTTGGCTTATGTACAAGATTCTTGATTCAAAGCAAAGAATGGCCCTAGCCTCTGTTGACCGCTCGTGTCATTCTTAGCCCCCTACGGCAAAGGCTTTGTTGGGTGAGTTGAATAGGACAAAGCATTTGCTGTTTATACAATAGGTACAATAGGGCAAAAATAAGAGGCTTAACATGCGTAAACCGGAGTTGGTTTCAGCTATAGCTGATAAAGCAGGCTTGACTAAACAGCAGGCTGGCAGAGTATTAAATGCAATTCTTGATGAAATTACTGTGGCCATGGAGAAAAATGACACAGTAAGTTTGGTTGGTTTTGGTAGTTTTTCCCAGCGCCATCGCGGTGCACGTACTGGTAAAAACCCGCAAACAGGAGCTGAAATGCAAATAAATGCGAGTAACACCGTAGCATTTAAAGCAGGTAAGCAGCTGAAGGATGCAGTAAACTCGTAGCAGAATTATTGAGTGTATTTGCTTTGATATATTCAGAATTAACGCACAATTGGTGAGAGCTGGTTGTGCGTTTTTTACGCATAATAAAAAAACCAAGGAAAATCCCGGGGGGGATAAAAATGAAATTTCGATTTCTACTGTGGATGATTGCACGCATGCTGAGCAAAGCGAGCAAGGTTAATCCGCAATTACAGCAACAGCTAGCCGACAAAGAGCTCAGCTTTAGTTTGCAGACTATGGATGGCAAGGTAGCCCGAAGTTTTCATGTGCAAAATGAGCGCATTAGCAGCCATTCAGGCACTACGGCATCGCCTGTTTTTGTTATGAGTTTTCGTGATGCCAGCTTCGGTTACTCGGTGATGACAGCAAAAAACAAGCAGCTTGCTTTTATGCAAGGCATCCAAAATAAAGATATAAAAATTACTGGCGATACGGCCAAGGTGCTGTGGTTTCAGGGCTTGTTTAAGTATGCCATGCCTAAAAAAAGCAAAGACTCAGCTAAAAACAAATAACTAGTTGATATTTTGAAAACGGTACTGCAGTGCTTCGGCTAAGTGCTGCTTACCAAGCATCTCTTGTGCGTCTAGATCCGCCAGTGTGCGCGCCACTTTCAGCACTCTGTGGCTGGCGCGCAGGGATAGTTTAAGTCGCTCGCAAGCCTGCTCTAACCAAACCCGATCGGCCTCTACCAAAGTACAAAACTGGTGCAGCGAGTTCGTAGCGAGTTGACTGTTGGTGCAGCCTTGACGCTTAAGTTGTATTTGGCGAGCCTGATTAATGATAGCTGCCGCTTCTTGGCTGGTTATGCCTGACTTGCTCAGCTGCGGCAAAAGCGAAGTAGGTTCGCGCGCCATGCTGACGTGCAGATCAATGCGGTCTAGCAGCGGCCCCGAAAGCTTGTGGCGATAGCGTGCGATCAGTTCTGGCGTGCAGCGACAGCGCCCATCAGGGTCGCCTAGATAGCCGCATGGGCAGGGATTCATCGCCGCTACCAGCTGAAAGCGTGCGGGAAACTTCAGTCGCCCATTGGCGCGCGCAATCACAATGTGACCCGCTTCCAGCGGCTCGCGCAGCACTTCCAGCACCTTGCGGTCGAACTCGGGAAGTTCATCTAAAAAAAGCACACCTTGGTGCGCTAAGGTAATCTCTCCGGGTTGCGGTTTACTGCCGCCGCCCACCAATGCAGGTCCAGAGGCGCTGTGGTGCGGTTGCCTGAATGGGCGTTGCGGCCAATGAGCCAAGCTTTGTAAACTGACCACAGACTGTACGGCGGCTACTTCAAGAGCTTCGGCTTCAGTCAACATGGGCAGCAGCCCCGGCAAACGACTAGCGAGCATGGTTTTCCCAGTGCCGGGCGGGCCACTGAGCAGTAAGTTATGCATGCCAGCCGCTGCAACTATTAACGCGCGCTTGGCTGCTTCTTGTCCTTGAACTTCTTGCAAGTCGGGATAGGGTGGGCAGCTGTCAGTCAGGCCGTTGCTGCGGTAAGGCTCTAAGGGTTGCTGTTGGGTAAAGTGATTAACCAACTGCAGGATATGATCAACGGCAAAGATAGTTAGACCAGAGACCAAACTGGCTTCTTCGGCATTGGCGCGGGGCACAATTAAACTGCGCTGGGCTTGGCGTGCGGCTAAAGCGGCCGGAAGCACACCACGCACTGGGCGAATATCACCGGATAAACCCAGCTCGCCAATGCATTCAAGCTCGGCTAGGGTGTTGACAGGAATCTGACCGCTGGCAGCTAGAAGTCCCAAAGCAATGGCCAGATCAAAGCGTGCACCGTCTTTGGGTAGGTCGGCGGGTGCAAGGCTTAGGGTAATTCTTTTATAAGGAAAGCTCAGTCCGCTGGTGAGTAAGGCGCTTCTCACTCGATCCTTGCTTTCACGCACAGCAGTTTCAGGCAGACCCACCAAGGTGAATGAGGGCATGCCGTTACTTAGATGGACTTCTACATGTACAGGTGGTGCTTCGACGCCAATTTGTGCACGGCTATTGATGATGGCGATGGACATAGATCCTCCTTGAGCTATGACTTGCGGCTTTTGTTAGTGCTACTGGGCTGGATTTTGCTCCAGTTGTTGCTCAAGAGTCTGTACCTGTTTTTCGAGCGCTTCCAAGCGCTTACGCGTACGCGCCAGTACCAGCATTTGACCTTCAAACTCTTCACGACTGACCAGATCAAGCTTGCTAAAAGCACTTTGCAGCAAGGCTTTGAGTTGTTTTTCCAGCTCAGCAGGTGCGATGGGGCTTTCTTGGCTGAGTAAACGCGTTGCTTGTTCGCTTAGGGTGTCCAGAAAGGCTTTGGGCGGCAGCATAAATAATCCTTAATTGATAAAATATCTAGGCTAATTTTAGCACGCTTTAAAACTAATGCTGGTTAGCAAAAAACATAATTCTTGGCTATAGCGCAAAGATTTATTAAAACGGGTTACAAAACCTGTTTCACGGCTTAGACTATTAAGCCATGAAAAGCACTTTCAGGTTTGCTCAAGCTTTACTCACTTAATTAGGGCAAATCAGTCCATGGGAGAACAGTATGAAATTGGTCACTGCAATAATCAAACCTTTTAAACTTGATGATGTGCGCGAGGCGCTGTCAGAAATAGGTGTGCAAGGGATAACAGTTACCGAAGTAAAGGGTTTTGGTCGTCAGAAAGGCCACACAGAACTCTATCGTGGCGCTGAATATGTAGTGGACTTCTTACCCAAGGTTAAAATTGAGGTGGCTATTGCTCAGTCGCAGTTAGATTTGGTGATTGAGACCATTAGTAAGGCGGCTAATACAGGGAAAATTGGTGATGGTAAGATTTTCGTTACCAGTTTAGAGCAAATTGTACGAATCCGTACTGGCGAAACAGGTGTTAGCGCTATCTAAAGGTGCGTAAACAGTGAGGTGTGTTGCTTAACTCGCTGTTTTATCAGGCATCCGCTGAAGTACAACCAAGGCACAATGCTTAACCGCTTGTGCCTTGTTTTTTTCAGTGTTCAAATCAGCAAAGCATAGCCACAAAAAAAGATATTTTTTACCGTAGCAAATTTGAAAATTGCACACTAAAATGCGCGCCAAATAAGCATGTTACTTTTTGACTGTTTGCTGATTTGAGGTTGGTGGAATGTTCGAAGATGATATAGAAGACGAAGACTTAGACACTGAAGAAACTGACGACATTTCGTTGGATGAAGTCGCGGAGGTAGAGGACGATGCTGCTATCGCGGATGAGGTGGTCGAAAGTGATGATGAGGGGTATGACGCGCCGGCTGTTAAAAGCAAAGCCGTAGTGCATGAAGACTTACCCTCTTTAGAAGCTAAGAAAAAAGAGCGTGATGCGCTGGCGCAGGCTATGGAAGCTTTTTTAGCGCGCGGCGGAAAAATACAGGAAGTAAGTTCCGACTAACTTAGCGTTTATAACTACCGGTAAGACTAAAGCCAGTCCATTGATGAAAATGGACTGGCTTTGTTGTGTTTAAGGGCTGGCTTTTAATGCCTCGTAACGTTCGGCCAATTCTGCACGAATAGCGCGGCGCTCAACGGCGTTATTGTAGCGACGTATTTCTTCCGCTGTTTTGGCTGTAAACACAGGCACATCAGTGGGTTTTCCCTGTTCATCCACAGCCACCATAGTAAAAAAACAACTATTGGTATGGCGTACTACTTGGGTGCGGATATTTTCGGTAATTACCTTGATGCCCACTTCCATGGATGTGCGGCCAGTGTAATTGACGGAAGCCAAAAAGGTGACTAGCTCGCCTACATGGATAGGTTGGCGAAAAGTCACTTGGTCAACAGACAGGGTTACGACATAGATACCGGCGTAACGACTGGCGCAGGCATAGGCCACTTCGTCAAGATACTTAAGCACTGTGCCGCCATGCACATTGCCGGAAAAATTGGCCATGTCAGGGGTCATCAACACGGTCATGGATAGACTAGGGGAACCAGGTTTCATGCGTTTCTCATTATTTAAGTGGTGCGTGCAATATAGCTAAAGTTTAGCTTTGCAC
>JALOAC010000054.1 GCA_023228985.1 Thiopseudomonas sp.
GTGCGCCTATTTCAGTGATACGCCAATACATAGAGCAGCAAACCCGACCCCATTAAGGAAGGCTACAGCCTTCCAGCGCTATCCTTCCCCGCACTAAAAGTACGGGGCTTGTCGCGCATTTTGGTCAACGGGTTTTATGCCAGTTACAAAGTCCAACGAAACCAACTGTTCGCACAGACGCTGGACACCAATCAAGCCTATGCGCAGAAACTGGCAGCAGCCACTGACAACTTTATCCAGTCCGCACATGAGCAGCTCACCTTTGCTGCCGCTATCTTAGGCAATAGTTTTGCCGATAAAGCACTTCTGCAGCGTGAGGCGGAGCGACTTCACCTGCAAACAAAGAGCTTTAACTCGGTAGCGGTAACCAATGCCCAAGGCGAAGTGCTGGCCACATCACCCAACACCTTAGGACTGGTCGGCAGCCTACTAACAGCAGGTGGGGCTCCGGAAGCTTTGCAGGCTAAGGCACCGCTAGTCAGCGCCCCATACCTGTCTGTTTCGGGTAACTATTTAGTGCTTATTTCAGCCCCGATTTTTTCACCTTCTGGCGAATACCTAGGTTATATCGGCGGCAGTATTTATTTAAAGAAACGTAGCATTCTTAACGACCTGCTTGGCGAGCATTATCATAAGGATGGCTCATATATCTACGTGGTCGATAAAAACAGGCAGTTTCTTTATCACCCCGACCCTGAACGCGTTGGTCAGCACACAGATGGCAATATTGCCACGCTCAGCCTGCAAGACAATACCAGCGGCTCTGTTCACTCCAAAAACAGTCTAGGCATAGATATGCTGGCTGGTTTTGCGCCCATCAAAACCACTGGCTGGCGTATTGTGGCACAGCGACCGGTCACAGCTACGCTGAACTCATTAGATGACTTGATGAAAAACGTAATTTACCGCACCCTGCCATTAGCCTTATTTACCTTTGTATGTATCTGGTTTCTAGCCAGTTTTATTTCACGCCCTTTACGCCAGCTGGCCGATACTGCCGCAAGAATTGACACGCCAGATGCTCGCACTAATTTAAGCAAAATTAAGTCTTGGTACTTTGAAGTACACGAACTCAGACAAGCCATGCTTAAAGGTCTGGGCATAGTAAACAATCAAATCAGCCAATTAAAACAAGATGCTGCAACCGATCCTTTAACCGGCGCTCTAAACCGGCGCAGCTTACAACTATTGCTTGAACAGCTCGAACAAAAAAACATTCCGTTTTCAGTGCTCGCTGTAGATATCGATCATTTTAAAAAAGTTAACGACACCTTTGGCCATGCAGCAGGTGACACCGCTTTGGTGGAACTTACGCAGATCATGCATCAGGTCTCACGCGAGCAAGATATTGTGGCGCGCACCGGTGGTGAAGAGTTTCTGCTAATACTGCCTAACACGCCATTAAATATCGCACAAATAATCGCTGAGCGCATACGCAGCCGTGTCGAGCATTTGCACACAGAGCCCATTGGTTCGATAAACGTATCTATTGGCATAGCAAGCCAATCCTGCCACAACCAGCCCACTGAGGATGTACTCGCGCAGGCGGATCAGGCGTTATATCAAGCCAAAAACCAAGGGCGTAACCGCTGTGTTGTCTTTGTTGTCTCTGAGAGCACCGTGTAAACCAAACAGCGAAATAGCCACGGCAACGGCTCACTCAAAGAGATTCAATGTGCTAATCATGTAGGCTGGTAATCAACCTATATGGCATGCTGTAATGTCACAAAAAAGCAGCCTGTACTTGATTGCGTCCTTGCTGTTTTGCTTGATACAGCAGCGTATCAGCTTGGGCGAATACTCTTTGCAAGCTCAGCCCTGAGCTGGCTGGAAACTCAACTACCCCAGCACTGATTGTCACCTGCAGAGCTTTCATTTGTTTGCAAAATTCTGCTTGCTCTACAGCTTGGCGGATTCGCTCGGCAAACTGTTGCATTCCTTGTGCGGGATTTGGCTCCAGCATACCGAAAATAACAAATTCTTCGCCGCCCCAACGAAAGACCATATCGGTCATGCGTGCATGTTGCTCTAGCAGCCTAGCAAACTCTACCAACACCATATCGCCAACAAAATGACCATACTTGTCGTTAATCTGCTTAAAGTGGTCAATGTCTATCAGAATAAGCCCCAGCGTTTGCCCCAACCTTTGTGCCAAAGCACGCTCGCGACTAAACTTCGCCTCTAGCGTGGTTCTATTGAGTAAGCGCGTCAACTGATCATGAGTCGCCATTTGGGCAATATGCTTTTCCAAACACTCAAGCAACAAGCGGCCAAGCTCTTCACTGGTCTGCTCAAACTCTTGTAAATATAGGCTGACTTGCTCAGGGCGATGCTCAGCTGCCTGATGGACAATAATAGTGCTGATTTCATGGGCACGTTCATGCAACGCATCAAACGTTTTACGTTCCACTGAGCGGTAGTTATCTTCTTTCAACCAGCGGGTCAGATGGCAGCTTTCAATAGGCAATGGCTCGACTACAGTATCCAAACTTTGCCCTAAAGCTAATGCAAATACCTGATATTTCCAGTTCTGATGCTTTACATAGGCTTTTACCAAGTCGCTCGGTAAGTTGCTTGATAAGATAGAAAACACCTGATTAATACGCTGACTTTCGTATTCGGCGGCTTGTTTTATGTGCACCATTTTGAACAGCAAAGTACGCACTTCAACGGACAAACTAATACATAAATCAACCACTTGGTTTAACAAGTAAGCCAAGCGGCTATAACCAAAGGAATTGCCGTAGCTGGTAACCAGTTGGCGAACCTTGTTATACAGCAACACAGCATCGGTATCGCCAAGACCTAACTGATACCAATTAAGTGTCTGACGATACACCACGGTATAGAGGTTTTCTTGGTACTCACCGCCGATTACAGCCTCATAAAACCCATCAAGCAAAAGCCCATGGCCGGGAAGCAAATACTCACTACAGTGTTTTTTGCCCCAACGCTGTATTTGCTGATAAAAGTTATTACTCTGGCTGAGTAGCTGTTTGGAGTAGCTTTGAATTTCAAGCTCATACTCAGGCTTTAATTCAAGCGAACTTTTAAGTTTTTCAATTTTATTTAGCATTGCCTTCCCAGCTAAATATTAACGAGCATAAATCATTAGCGTGCTATTAAAGCGCCACATCCTAGCCTTTAATATTTATAAAATCTCTAACAGGTGCACAGTTCTACAACCACTTTAAAGCTGCCAATTAATTGGGGCTTGCCTCGTCTGCAGCAAAAACTTGTTGCACTTACTAAAGTGGCCATTACCCAAAAAACCACGGTAAGCCGATAAGGGCGATGGATGTGCTGAAGTTAACAATAGATGTTTTCGCGTATCGAGCAAATCCGCCTTGCTGCGCGCATGCGCACCCCAGAGCATAAACACAACATGTTCGCGCTGCTGGTTTACCAACTCAATAATACGATCAGTAAATCGCTGCCAGCCCTGTTTAGCGTGCGAACCAGCCTTGGCTTGCTCAACGGTAAGAGACGTATTTAACAGCAACACCCCCTGCCGCGCCCAATGCTCTAAACAGCCATGTTCAGCGATGGGAATATTAAGATCGCGCTGCAACTCTTTATAAATATTCTGCAGCGATGGCGGAATAGCTACGCCTTGAGGCACTGAAAAACTTAATCCATGTGCCTGGCCTGGCCCGTGATAAGGGTCTTGCCCCAAAATAACCACCTTCACTGCAGTTAAAGGCGTTAAATTCAGCGCGTTAAAGATTAAAGGGCTGGGTGGAAAAACTTCTTTTCCCTGTTTTTTTTCTTCACGCAAAAAGCTGCTCAGTGAACGCATATAAGGCTGTTCAAACTCGTCCTGCAGTACAGCCTTCCAGCTTGACTCAAGCTGCACTTCTCGTTTTGACACAAAACCTCCCATCACTAGCTGTTTTATTTTGCTTTGCAGCTTTATTATACCTAGAGTTAAAACATAAACAGCTTTCGACTAACGGAGACTTCCCAGCAACCTACAAAAACAGCAAAGTCGATGCGAAATTCTGTTTCATTGCAGATTAAATAAGGAGATTTCAATTGATGCGTATGATTTTAGCTTTAGCTCTTTGGCTGGGCGTTAGTATCACTGCGATGGCAGCAGAGCCTATTATTATCGGTCTTAATTTTCCACGTACAGGGCACTATAAAGAAGAGGGTCTGGCACAAATGCGTGGCGCACTACTGGCGATTGACGAAATCAATGCCAAAGGTGGATTGCTAGGCCGTCCTATCCAGTTAATCACACGTGATACCGCATCCCGACCAGTGAAGGCTGCACGCAACGTTGACAGCATGATTAGTGAGGGTGCTGTCATGCTATTTGGTAGCGTTTCCAGCGCTGTAGCGGTAGCTGCTGCGGAGCGTGCACGGCAAAACAAAACCATTTATTTTTCAACCATTGGCTATGCTAACGATGTCACTACCGAAAAAGGTCACCGTTACATTTTCAGAGAAAGCACCAGTGCCACTATGTCGGCTCGTGCGTTAGGTGAGTACTTAACACAGAATTTTCCCAATAAAAAATATTTTTATATCACCGCTGACTATAGCTGGGGGCACAGCTCGGAAGAGTCATTACGTAAAAACACCAATACACAAGACACCAATAAGCATCAGGGCGTATTAGTACCCTTCCCTACGGCCAAGCAGTCTGATTACAGTAGCGCATTGAAAAAAGCAGATGAAAGCAATGCCGAGGTAATAGTATTAGCTCTGTATGGCCATGACCTGGTACGCGCTATGCGTACAGCAGACACTATGGGACTTAACCGCAAAACCCAAATTGTCGCCCCCAACCTAACCCAAACCGTTATTGAGCAAACAGGCCCAAGCCTTATGGTTGGTGTACTGGGTACCGAGCATTGGTTTTGGCGTGTACCGGAGGTTGAAAAATCAGGCGCTGGTTTAATGTTCATCAAAAACTTTAACGACCGGTATAACCTTTATCCTGCCAGCTCTGCCGCATCAGCTTACACCGTTATATACCAATGGGCTGACGCCGTGAATCGTAGCAAAAGCTTTGACAGCGCCAGCGTCATTAAAGCGCTGGAAAATCACGAATACCAATTATTAAAAGACAAAGCACAGTGGCGTGGTTTCGATCATCAAAACGTGCAAACCGTCTATGTGGTGCGGGTCAATGATCGTGAAACCGTTGTCAAACATCCATCGCGTCAAGACTACTTAGAGATCGTACACAGCCTGAGTGGCGATAAGGCAGCAATCAGCCATGACGACTGGAAAGAGCTACGCAAAGCAGCTAAACAGCCTGATACACTGCGCTAACCCGCGGCAATGCATGCATAAAAAAGGTTGGCACATGGCCAACCTTTTTTATGCATCACTTAATTATTATGTGATTAACGATTCATATCATATTTGCGCATTTTTTCCACCAGAGTCGTGCGACGAATATTGAGTCGTTCCGCAGCATGAGCCACAACCCCATCCGTATCATCAAGTGCCTGCTGAATTAAAGCGCGCTCAATGTCTGCCAAGTGCTCACGCAAATCCAATCCTTCAGCGGGCAACACATTTCCCATCGGCGCAATAGGCTCTGGCTCTTCAAGCAGCGGCGCCTGCAAAGCAGCGCGCTCGCTTAATTCGTCCCGCAGCTCTCTAATTCCGTCATCTTCTTCCAGATAACGAAACTTCTTGGGCAGCTCATTCACACCAATAACACCATGGGGATACATAATCGCCATGCGCTCTACCAAGTTGGCTAGCTCTCGCACGTTACCGGACCAATCATGTTCACATAAAGACATAATGGCGGCTGAGTTAAACCGAATAGAACCACGCTTTTCGTTCTCCATACGCATGACCAGCTCGTTAATAAGCAGTGGTATATCTTCCGAACGCTCACGTAATGGAGGCATTTCGATAGGAAACACATTTAAACGATAAAATAGGTCTTCACGAAAGTCTCCGGCTTCAATCATTTTCTCCAGATCTTTATGTGTGGCTGCAACGATACGTACATCTGCCGTTTGCGTTTTGGTACTGCCTACCCGCTCAAAAACCCGCTCCTGTAAAACCCTAAGCAACTTAACTTGCATAGGCAGCGGCATGTCGCCCACTTCATCTAAAAATAACGTACCGCCTTTAGCCATTTCAAAACGCCCCGCTCGGGTGCTTATCGCCCCCGTAAACGCGCCTTTTTCATGACCAAAAAGCTCACTCTCCAACAACTCAGCTGGAATAGCACCACAGTTAACCGGCACAAACGGCCCGTCTTTACGCGAGGAGCTGTAATGCAGGTTACGTGCGACAACCTCCTTACCTGTGCCTGACTCGCCCAGAATCAACACGTTAGCCTCGGTGTCTGCCACCTGCTGCATCATCTGTCTAACTTTTTGCACACAGCGACTTGTTCCCACTAGACTGCGGAACAAATGAATTTCACGCTGAGCGCGCCGTTCATCTACCTCGTCATAAGCCTCTCGATAGACTTGGGCTCGATGCAAACAGTCCAGCAGCCTGTTATAGGTTGGCCGCGCAGCCAATGAGCTCAATACTCTGTGGCGATACTCAGTGGGCCAATCAGTCGGCATTTCACCAAAAACAACCACTGGCAAAAACTCATCCCACTGACTTAACTCTTTAACTAGCGTCAAAGTTTCCGCACTGTTTTGGCCGGTAATAAACGCACAAAGGATTTCACGAGGACTGGATAATTTACTTACTGCATCGCGCCACTGGCTGCTGTCCGCCGCAATAAATTCTTCATCCATAAAGTTAAAAATGTAAGCAATATCTTTACGCTGTTGTGGATCATCATCAATCAGCAGAAGCTTTGTTTCACGATGCATACTGGCCATTCACAGTCAGTTTAAGTAAATACCGTAATTAACTACGGTGGCGTTTGATACAGTAAAGTCAATTTACTCGGGAATGTCAATTTAATGGCATAATTATTTTATCACTTATGCATATTTTTGACACAAGTCAGAAAATATACTTAACAAAATATGCAGGCATAAAAAAACCAGCTGCACGAGCGCTGGTTTTTTATACTCATCTCTTAATCTAAACTTTGACATCCTCCCCGCCCTAAAGGACGGGGATTCCCTCTACAGGACGGCCATGCCCGACCGCAAGAATGTTCTTGGCCGCATTGATGTCGCGGTCGTGAGTGACACCACACTCACTGCAAGTCCA
>JALOAC010000024.1 GCA_023228985.1 Thiopseudomonas sp.
CAGTTTATCAACCTCATAAATTTTGCTAACGATATTTTTATCTGATTCCTGCAAATCCTTGACTGATTGCCATAACGTTCTCATCAAAAAACCGGCAATCGCGCCAAGGATGCTTAAAATCCAATTGATCATTACCTGATCCAAGGTTAAATACCTTCCGGCCATATAATATCAGTTGGAAAACCCTCCTGTTGTGGTATGTCACGCAATTCTTGTGTGTACTGCAGCAGCGGCTCTAACGGCTCAGTAGGCTCACTGCCTAGCGCTAACTCATCGTTGTGTCGCTCAATTCTCCAGCGCACTGACTCGATTAGTCGGTCGCGTTCAGCGCGTGCAGTGGCTGCGAGTTGCTCGTTTGTTGGTTGCGGGTTTAAGAGCTCTTCAGTTTCTTTTTTAGTTAGAGCGACCCACTCTTTCTCATGAGTTTGGATTGGGCTAATTGCGTATACGCTGCCAGAGTTGTCTCTGTAGTATCTCATTCTCATCTCCTCTCACGCCATACCTGTATGGTTACGCTTTCCCCAATGGCAGAGCCGTATGCATAATTCTCCCCTTTATGGACGGGGAATAAAATTCCTGCGTTTCTTGCAATGGTTGTGGGGTGTTTTATAGACCTGTTTATTTCAGTTCCATTTACAAAGGCTGTCAGGAAGAGGTCAACTGTATCATCAACGCTATTTACTGAGACTAGGATCTTTCGATTGGTACTGTTCAGCACGTTGGTGTTCATTGACGACGGTCTGAGACTGGTTACATCCACCCACGCTTGCCCTAAACCATCGGCTGCGCTGTACCACTTAGCAATCCGCGTGATTGTGACAGTGGTTGTTTGGTCTGCGAGCTTTAAACTGCCATTGCCGCGGTTGCCAGCGTGTTCATAGTTTACAATAATGCTATTAGCATTTGTAATTGTTTCAACTGTGTGCAATTTGTCGTAGCCGCTGTACTGAATGCGGATAACATCGCCAACCTCCAGCCCAAGGGTTGTGACAATACCAGTTAATTGAACTGTGTTGTCAGTCGTTCCGTTAGTTGTGCATGAACCAGTAATAGACGGTTGCAGATAGACCGCCGCATCAATATATTGTTTCCCGACTAGCTCAGTCCAATCCTCACCCTCCGCAGGCGAAACACTGTTAGCACGCAGCGCCAGCCACTGCTTACCGTTATGATAAACCTGCGCGTTAATCGGATATGGTGCGCCGACTGCAGACCATGTAGCCGAACCTTGCACCTGCACCTGCCCCAACGCTTCTGTGACCTCTTTAAAAACCCCATTCATTTCCTGCCTGCCAACTGGCTTATAATTGGGGTCTGTTTTTGGCAGTTGATAGTCATGCGTCCAGCCGTCAGTAGTCGACATTTTCCCGTCAGGCTGTGACGCATCGGGGATTGCTATTGTGTCGCCATCGTGGGCAAAGGGCTGCTTATAAATCTTAACCATTAGATATATCTCCGCTCAGTGAATCCACCGTTTTCAAAGTTTAAATGTTCCGAACCGAAACCAAACGCATCGTCGGGTAGTATTGTAAAATCAACGCCAACAGCCGCTGGCCTAGGCAAAAAGTCAACGTTTTTAAGTAATTCGCGCGTTCGGTAATCAGGCTCGCCGTTGAACGTGTAAGTGCTGTAGAGCATGTCGAGAGAATCGACAACGTAAACTGCGCCCTCACCAAACATCACTTCTAAAATCATATTGATATTCGGCACGGTCGGCGCATATGTTAGCGTAAAGTAACGCGCTAACAGCATTTTACGTGCTTGCTCAACACTCACGTTGTCAATAGCGCCTGCTGCTACACCAAATCCGCCGTTTTCAAAGTTCTCATGCTCGACGCCAAAGCCGAAAACGTCATCTAGGTTTTCCTCGCGTTCAATCGTCAGATGCACGTTGAGTATGCGCGCCCAAACTGCCAGCCCGAAAGCGTTGGCGGTTTTTAAATTGAAAACATCGCGGATCCAGTCATTCCAGAATTTAGTGTGGTTTTCGTTAATCCACTCTTGCTGACCTAAAATGAGCGCTTTTAGCTTGTCTGCATTTTCGTACTGCCAGAGAATCGACCGTAACAGATTGACGCTTAAATCAAGCTCTTGGCTCATACGATCACCACCGTTATTGAACTACGTTGAGTGCGTGCAACCTGATCTATATCTAGCGCGTAAACATCGCTAGACCAAGCGCCAGAACCGACTAGACTCAACTCTACTCTCTGCACGCTAATCAGCGGCTCCTGCTGATTGATTGCACCTGAGATCTCCCATGGCGAAACGTCCACGCCGACAACAAATGATACGTCGCCTTCTAGCTCGCCATTTACATAATTCATAACTAAATCAGGGATTAAGTTTTGAACATCTAACGAGCTAGCGCGCACCGTGACGCGAATCAATAGCGCAACTTCACGCGGGCGGTCAAATGAAACGGGATATGTAACGAGTGATCGCGGGTCTACAATATCGTACTGCACTGCGCCGTTATAGCCTGCGCCCATTGTTTTTGAATCATGCAAAGCTGTGGCAATTTCTGCATCTGTACCACCCTCAACACACGCCCAAATGCTGTTAGCTTTTAACGTTATTCCGCGCTTGACGACAGGTGCATCAGTATAATTTTCTAAAAACTGGTGGCTACGCACCGTCTCGATATTGCCAAGGCGCGAACGGATAGCCTCAGGCGTGCTCATAGATTGAATAGCCAGCGTTTCACGCCTGCGCCGACGAACCTGCGAGTCAGTCTCGGCTTTACGTCCGACCACTGCGCCGGTATTGTTGTCAATTCCGATCAATCCTAAAACGCTGGTCGCAAACGTTTGCAGCTCATGCGCGCCGCATTCAACAGGGCCGTATTCAATAGCGATAAAATCAACGGCGGCTGTACCGCCTGCGTTTAACACGACCTGCGCTACTGACGCAAACTGGTCGCCGTTAATAGCGCGAGCAATCGTACCCGCTGGCACAATCGTACCGGCATCGCCTGTTAGCGTAACTCCGTTAATGATTGAGCGCGTAGCGGGTTTTCGCTCACCACCCGTAAAACCAAACAAGCCATCCAAGAAAACGCCCGTCGATTGCTCAGGGTTAATTTGATTAGCAAGCGCTGCGTTATTTCGTGCAACAGCATCCCGCTGCTCCGTAAACATTGTGATTAGCAGGCCACTTGGCGTAGACGGGTCTGTGTCAATATCGTTGCCAAATGACGCCCGAAACAGCTCAATAACACGCTCACGGCTGTCTGCTGTGTCCGGAACAATGACGCCGCGCTCTGTAATAAATTGATAGTCAGACACTATTGATAACCCCTGCCACGTAGATAGTTTCTATTATGCACCGTTTCATAAAAAACCGCCAATCATGCGCGTGAAAAGTCTTTGTTTTTGTCCTAGTGTCATGTATCTAACTCCACAGGCTAAATCTTCAACTCGTTAAACCGCTCCGCACGACTGGAGTTTAGAACCAGTAACTCAGTTGATAAGTATCGAAAACAGTACCACCGCGACTGCCGGCAAAGCGAGGTCAAGAGTAGAGGGTCTATCCCATTCTAACGGTAACCACCCTTTATGCCAAACTGTGTAGGAGGGCTGGCTACCCTTAATTCGGCACTCATACTGCGTCTTCTCTCGGCTCCACCACCACGCCACCACAAATGTGGCGGCAATGGCATTGGGGCTTGGTAGGCTGATTAACAGAGAGATTAAGTAGACTAGCCCGTAAATCGGCACACTCAGTGTCACATGTGATAACGATGATCGCCAACGTTTTTGAGCTGTCCATTCCAAATACTTATTTACGGTATTCATAAGAGCTTAGTCCCGTAAACCGCTGTACACCAGCGGCTGTTAAGATTATTCCTTGCATGTATTAAGCTCCTTTATCCGCCCAATGTCGTTTCATAGGTCCCGAAATTGATACTAAATGTGTCCTCCAAGCTGGCGTTGCTAAGGTGGACCGTTATGTCTCCGCTATCGGGAACGGCAAGCGTTTTATAGTCCGACCTATTAGCATTCGGGGACGTGAAAGTCACTAAAGACCGTATTTCGGTAGATGTTCCGAACAACATGTGGGCCTCTACCACTCCTCGACCGTCTGTTGGTCCAACTTGAACACCCCCTGCATACACTCCGTTTATCCTAAAACTAACCACGCTATTACCGGAGTTTGCTGCATTGGGTACGACAATGAGCTTTATTGTTATAACATCCCCTGTCGCCCGGGCATAACCGGGGCGAATTTCTCCAGGCGTCCAGATAGTAACATCATCAACTGTATTTGTCTGAGATAGCCCCCACATCCCTGACGACTGGTATCTGGGCGTTCTACTGATGTTCCTACTTGCTCTTTCGTAGAACTCTGCGCTGGCGCGCGAATCAACCGGCACTGTGCATTTATCAGCTGTCCCTATCCCGAAGTCTATCCCGTTGTCCATCCAGCTAGAGCAATATGCCCGAACCCCAACACCGCACCGGTGTATACGCATCCCTTTAGTGTTAGATCCACTATCTACTCGTCCGAAGTACACCCCGGTTTCACAATCCGTCACCGTGGTATGATCTAGGTGTCCAAAGCAGCCTTCATTTATGTAAAGCCCATAAGTGAAATTTTTGAAAATTGCACCACTAGCAATATCCGGGGCTGTGATGGAGTGGCTTGATCCGTAATACCCCCGAACTCCGTAGGAAGAAGCAATGTTATCACCGTCATATACCCCACCAGCTATACCAAGCTGTGCCCCATGCTGATATGTCACGGGTAGCCTGACCCCTTGTGTGTGACAGTTGACAAGGGATAGCACGCACCCATTCCCCACAGAGAAAGCCTCACCGTTCGCCGTATTCCCTGTGCATTTTATGTCTTCGATTTTTAACCAGTTCTTGAATCCCGGCGAGAAGCCGTGATTGCCGCCTGGGAGTGTTATTACGGTAGTCGGGACGTTAGGATGGCCTCCTACGGCAGCTCCCTTTATAACCAACTGGTTCTCAAATCTAGCATTGTTCACTACACGGCCACCGGGGGTAGAGTAAGTCCCGCTCCCAAGTCTTATCTCAAAAGACCCTACGAACCATTGGCCGAGTGATGAAATATAGTCGTAGCAACTTTGTAGGGAATCGAATGGATCGTCAATTCCTCCATTCGCCCCTTGTCTCCCATCCGTTGAAACATAAAATACTTTTTTGCTTGTGCCCCACTGCTGCGAGCTTACCGTTTCCGAAGCGAACAGCCCCCTTGCCTGCAACCCACTTCCACTCAGATCAATGTGCGACCCGCCATCATCTACTCCTGTACTCACCGCTACAATCTCATAGTCATTTCCGCCACCATCCCCCTGCTCGTAATATCCGAGGGTGCGAACGTTCTGACCAACTTTGATCCCTGGTAACCCAATCATTTCACTTACTGAATTTACTACTATTACGGATCGTGCTACCAACGCCGCGCCCATGTCAGGGTTGGCAAGGTCCTGCCTAAGAACCGAGGCCCCCACCGCAACAAAAAGAGATTCTTCAACGCCCCAATCACCCGTAGTCGTATACGGCAATACCAATACATCACCTGCGCGATAAAGCTCATCTTCGTGCCAGAAGATTTGGCTAGGGTCTTCAATGTACATATCGGGACGATAGATGCCAAGAGTCCCATCTTTTCCCTCTTCTCCTACAGGTCCCGGAATACCTTGTACGCCTTGAGGCCCTTGTACGCCTTGAGGCCCTTGCGGGCCTGTTGTGCCTTGAATCCCTTGAGGCCCTTGAGGGCCTTGATGCCCTCGATAGCCTTGAGGACCTTGATCACCTTTGACGCGCCCTAGATTTAATTTGTTCACTACTGAGACTCCAAAATTAAATAACCATAATCGTCAATATACATTACCGGACTCGTCCCAGCCTCATTGTCTGAGTAGAAAATCAGATCGTCATTTTCCATATAGAAACCAAACAACGTCGCATCTTCACAGCGTTTTGCTCCGCTACCAACAGCGCCAGAACTACTAACAGATATATTGCTGATCTCACCGGCCCCCCAGATGGTTTCAATATGCACAGAGTAGATTAGTTCGTCTTGCGACAATCGAGCGTCGAACTTGGTGACAGATCGAACGCCTTCGACCTGCATGATACGCCGCCGCATATCGTTAGCAAATAGATTAAGCCGTGGCTGATTATAAGCTGTTTCAAAAAACCGCACGCCGCTCTGCATGTCGTGCATCATCTCGCCGCGCAATGTCTGCGCGTAGTGTTTAGCAGCGAGTAGCGCGCCCTGCAATCCGTTTTCAATCTGGATCGTATCACCTGTTAAAACCAAATCGTTTTTGCTATCTACTAAAAATGTGCTCAAACAACACCCCCTGTATTTCCGCCGCCCGGAACAACGCCGCTGTGGGCATGACCAGATCCTATGTCTTTGCCGTTGTTTGTGAATGTTCCAGTTGTCGCATTGTTGCCAGTATGTTCAACGTCACCGACGATCTTAATCATGGCTGCATTTAGCTGTATCTCGCCAGATTTAAGAGTAATAAATGTCGATCCGTCATATGTCTGCAAGCTAAACCCATCAGCCAGCACGCCACCCGCAATGCTGAAATTAAACAGCTTGAGCGGCAAAAAACCACCGTCGCCGAACTGGTGTATGCGCTCAGTGTTAGGCCAATCCATGCCGCCCTCGGATTGATGAAACAGCGAGGTATCGCGGTCTGCTGCAAACACGAAACCAAGGTCGCCAACCTGCACGGGGAATGATGCAAAGATACCGCCTGCACCCATGGTCATGATCGGTATGTTTGGCACGATTGCGCGGGTTATTTTATTCCCGCCAGTGTCGCCCATCTGGATCATGGGCTGCACTGATACGCGCCCCGTCGTGCGATCAACTTTGACCACCTTTGCGGGCAGCATGCCATCGACCTGCATTAGCGCTTGCGTGACGGCACCGCTTAGTGACGCGCCTAAATCCTGCGCACCTGTGGTCTTCTTATCCAAATGACTCATAGTCATAGGCGCACCCCCGTAGCCGTATAGAAAAAGTTATCGCCGTGCGTGTCAATGTCGTACTTTAGCTCAGTAATCTCATAATCACCGTTTAACGACTTATCAGCCTTGCTGTCTAGCCTCAGCGTGCCGCCTAACTGCGACTCAGCATCAATCAAATATTGCACCTGCACGCCTTTATCAGTGCGCTTTGGTATGCCAACTAAGCCGCTGTTCATGCCCAAAATACGCACACGGTCTTTAAGCGGTGCGCCTGCATCTTTAACTATCAGCCTGCCGTCATCAACAAAACAGTTTACGTTCCCGACACGTTGCAGGCTCACAATTTGCTGTGCAGCGGTGCCAGTGAAATTATAATTTGCTATGTTTTTATTGATAGCTTGGAATGCTAATTCTAGCGCGTTATTCATGGCGCACTGTTCAGAAAGTTGTTTTAGCGTTATTCGCTCACCTGCCGACACAGCGACTATTTTAGCGTTGTTCTGGTTGTTGGTTTTGCACTTTAAATTCAGATCAATGTCAGGCGGTGCTGTAATCTCAGCGTTGGTTATATCACCAACGTACAGCACAAAGTAGCCTAGCGACTCACGCCCTACCTCTAAAGTTAGGCGTGGCGGTTTAGGATTGGGTTTAAATGGATCGGTAGCGCCTAGAATAAAGCCGCGCGTATCTGCTTTTAATCCAGTTATCGTTATGCTGCAGTCGTTTTGCGTCGGGTCTGTGTACTTTGTCCCGCTTGCTTTTACGCGCAAACCCTCATAACGATTGAGTACGCCGTCAATTTCCAGCCCCACCCTAACAATCCGCTGATCAATCATGGCAGTTCGTCCGGCTCAATAAAATACAGCGCTTGACTGCGACCAAATAAACGCCAGTCGATAGGGTTGCCGCCGCTATCAATTATAAAATTGCCGTAAATTGCTAGGTACTTAAAAGGTAAAATCAGGCTGTTATCGAGTATTCGAGTACCGCTAATAAGCTGCTCATTATCAGCCCAAACAGTAGCAGCCATACCGCCAGTGATCGCCTTGATTTCAATGCGCCACACCATACCGCCTACTGATACGTCAATACGCTGATTAGGCACGGCCTGTAACATAATCTCACGCATTAAATAATGCTCCTTAGCACGCTCTGTTTTTTAGCGGGTGGCGTTTCGGTTGTCGCTTGGCTGCCTCGTTTTACGGTGCTTGACTGCTCGGGTTTGGCGACTCTTGCTTGAGTTAGCTCACCGTACTCGGGCACAACTTCCCGCCACTCTGACAGGCGTATATCAAGCATCACCGCGTCCATGGCTGCGCCTGTCTGCTCTTGCGGTATCTCAGTAACAATCATATCAGAGTATACATCCGTGCGCGTCTGTACTGTTACTAGGGTGCGCTCGGTGTACGTCTGCTTGATATCGTTAAACAGTTGCGACGCCTCACCCGCAAGCGTGAAACGCATTATTATTTCGGTTGGATTGTGCACAATGTGGTCGTTGCGATTTGTGCCATCCTCGACCTTGTACTTTGTAACAGTCGACGTTTCCAGAACTTGCACGTCCATAATATCGCTGCCCGCCCACAGTGGCTGCAGCTTTTCGTTATCGAGTATCTCGACTCTGTTTACCATGATTACCTCGTTATCGGCGTGGCGTTGTTGGCCTGCATTTTTTCAAGCTCTGCAGATAGCGAGTCAGATAAACCTGCCGATACACCCGCCGCATCAGTGGCTTGAGTCTCGACAGTTACTTGACCAATCGTCAGGTTTGACTCGATGTTATTGGTGCGCTGATTGTTGATTGCATTGCTCGTCATTGCGTTCGCTGGTTGTTGCTGCGCCTGTGCTGTGTACTGCTTAGCTGACTCTGTGTTGTTAATAATTTCGTTATCGCTGCGGCCTCTTGCCCCGTCATCGACAAAATCCACGCCGCTCATTCTGCTTGACGGTCTAACACTATCATCGCCGCCCGTGTAAACGTCCTCAACCTCGCGCGTTACTTTTTCTTCTGTGGCAATGCTCAGCTTACCGCCAAGCCACTTACCAACACTCCCTACAACGTCAGCAACTTTACCTACGCCAGCGGTTATGAATCCGATATACGACTTAACAGCATCCCACAGCCATTTAAACACGCCGACAATCCCGCTGGCCATGGCTTTAAAACCATTCCATAGTGCATCAGCTGCCGCGCCCGCCTCCGCAAACGCTATTTTCACACCCTCAATGACCGCGTTAATGATCTCGCCAACAATCGGAAAATCATTAATTATCTGGCCGATTAGCGAGTCGTTGCCCGCCATGAAGTGCACGATGTCGTCATAAATCAGGGCGAATGCAGCAGCAGCAGCGCCGACAGCCAAGCCGATAGCAATAAAAGGCCATGTAGCGGCAATTGTCGCGGCAGCGGCTGATAGCATGGCGGGCAAAAACAGCCCAGTAATAATCCCAGCCACGCCCGCGAAAAACGCAATCACAAAGGTTTTATTTTCCACTGCCCACTTGCCAGCCATTGCTAGAAAATCTAGCACCTTGGTTAGTACCGGCATCAGGTATTGGGCGAACGAATTAGCTGCATCAGAAGACACCCGCTTAAGATTGTTCAGCGATTGATTGAACGCTTTGGCTTTGTCTGCTGCCTCCTGCGTGATTGCTCCATTCTTTTCTTGAGCCAGCATCATGCGCCGAACTTCACCACTGCCTTTGCGCAACAGCTCAATCGTAGATCTCTCGGTGATGCCGTATTTTTTAAGCGTTTTTGTAGCCTGATCGTAGTTCATGCCAGCAAGCTGGTCAGCCAGATTCAGCATACCTTCCATGGGCTTGATATTGCGCTTACGCATACTATCAGCAAGGCTTGCCAAGTCTGCTTGAGCTTGGTCAGTGCTACCGCCTAGCCCAACGATGGAGCGCGCTAGCGCGTCCGTCTGCGTGATGCTAGCGCCCATCTTGAGTGACAGTGTATCTAGCGCCTCAATCTCACCTGCTCTTGAGACTGCCATGCCCATGGTTTTACTGGCAGCAGCAGCCGTAGCTAGCCAGCCTAAAGCGCCTTTAGCAAAAGTGGCAAAATTGCTGATCGTCTTTTTAGACTGCTCATCAGCGCGCTTCATGGCGCTGGTTAAATCATCAGCGCCTTTCTTGCCTTCCTGGGTGCCTTTTTTTATGCTATCGGCGTCAGCCTCAAACAGAAAAAGCATTTTATCTATTAGCATTATTTCACCGTATTTGCCGCATCTTGCGCCCGCGCCTCATTTGCCCGATTGTACATTGCAATCTCATACAGCTCTAACGCTTCCTCAACGTCAACGCTAGTTTTTAGTTCGGTTAGGGTTGCGAATCGCTCGGAAATGATGACTGCCACGACTGCATTAGCGTTTGGGTAATCTTGGGCAACGAATCCGCCAGTTTTTCCAGTAGGAAATCTAGGACGGATTGGTTGCCGCTCCCGAAAAAACTTGTGTTGTGCCTCATAATCTCAAAACACAAGTGCAGCAGGGTTTGCCCGTCTGGCACGTGGTTATCAACCAGTGCTGCGGTGCTCAGTGCCACCTCATGCGTACCACCATCATCTAGCGGAACATCGACGGCAACGTATTGACACATCTGCAAAACAAGCTGGCGCAAGTGGGGAAGCTGTTTGGATAAGCTGGCAATGTTGCTTGGTACTTTAGCGATAATATCAAGGCCGATAAGCGCGGGGAAGCGACCGATACGATACGTGCGCTCTACGCCGTCTAGGTCTTTGATAGTGACTTCGGTTGGTTTAATCAAGCTCATCATGCACTCCTAACACTGTTACGCGCGCGACTCACTATGCACGCCGAATGCAAAGCCGTATGAGCGAGTAGCGGTGCGACCGTTAGACGATACGCCTTTACCTTTAGTACCAGTAATCAGCACGCCCTCGGAAGCCGTAACGCTTGAGCCGTCGGGATATGTAACAGTAATCTCGACAGTCTCGCGTACGCCGTTTTGGCGAGCGCCCAGCATCACTTGCAAGTTTTTATCAGCAGGCGAACCAGCAACAACCGCAATGGTAGGGTTGAGCACTTGCGGCTTGCCGAATACAACCAGGTCGCCATTAACGTTAGTGTCTGCCTCGGCAATCGTCAGCTCGCCAAATGCCAGCGGGTCGGTATCGTCTGCGATGCCCTCAAGGAAAAAACCTTGCGGGAATGACGTGGTAGATCTTAGGAAGATACTAAAACCCGTTGCTGCAATATCATAAAGTGCCATGTTTTAGCTCCTAATTTAAACGAGGTTATGTGAACCAACTATGCGGCGTACAAAATCAGCTTTAGCGTAAATCAAAACGTAGTGGGCGTGCTTCTCTTCAATGCCGTCAACTACGACTGTGCGAATAGTAACGTCAAGCCAGAAGCCATTGTTGAACACGTCCATTGCCGCTAGCTCATCGCCACTCATGTCAAAAATGACTTCTTTCTGCAATGGCGTAAGGTCTTTTAGCTTCAGGATCGCACCACTGCGCAAAGCCGATGCAACAGCACCATTGGTGATAATCGTGCGAATGCGCGTCTTGCCGTCTAAGTTTGCTGGGATCCGGCTAGCAACCAGCGTATTAATCAGGTCGCTTGATACCTTACCTTTGATCCACTGCTCGCACGCCGCTACCATCATGTCTCGCGGGTCTGCTACAGTACCCTGAAGATTGCCTTTTTGGAAAAAGCTAAGTGGTGTCGCATTAACGCTAGTCACACCGTAGTAGTTAACTAGCAGGCCGTCTAATGCAAACTTGTCAACGTCATTATCAACGTCAGCAGTCATGCCGCTTGCTTGGCGGAACATAATTTGGTTGACAGTGTTGCGGCCCTCAAAGTCGGTCGCGTCAATCAAGCCAGCTGGAATAACCGCTTTAAATTCGTTAGCGGTCTCACTAAGAATAAACCCGGTCATCGGAACGTCTTTAAACGTAGTGTAAACCGGTAGCAAGTCAATACCTACCTTGCTATCTAGCTCAATGTAAAGCTGGTGCAGTACGTTGTAGCTCAAGTGATAATTTTTGAGTTTGGTTAGCTCTATCTGCGGTTCATCTTTCAACCCTTGGATCGAGAATGTACCGAAGTTTTTGTTAGCCTCACGGCTCGCAATGTAAGCATCAACAGGGGTTAGCACACCACCAAGCACAACACTAGCACCCTCTGATTCGGTCAGCATAAGCACGTCAGCCGCTGCGCCTGAAAAACGTAAAACAGCATCAGCAGCACTACCTGCTTCTGCGTAGGTGGCAATCAGGCTTGATCCGTTGGCACTAAACACTAGGCCAGCCGGCAAAGAAAGCAGGTTTAATGCTGTGACAATATTGCCAATTGTGGTTACTGCGCTAATACCTGTTAGCGTAACATCGACTGGCGAACCATCTAGCACTGTGATGGTTAAATCATCACCCTCTAGCGCCTGAGCAGCAGTAGGATCAGCAATAACACCACCGGTCAACACTGAGCTAACAGGGCTTGCCGCAGTGTCAACATAGACAAACTGCAAAGAGCTTGGCTTGTTAGCTGGTGCTGTGGTTTTCATTGCGAAGTATTGCTGAGCAAAAGCGCGGTCGGCACTTGAGTCTAAAATGCTGTTTAGAATCTCAAGCATTCCGTAGGTGACGGTAATCATGCCGCCGTTTGGAATCGAGTTACCCTGTGCGTCACGTAGGCCGCCGCTGGTAATGCGCCGATGCTGTAGCGATGGTGAGCCGGTCGCAGACGCACCAGCAACAGCGCTGGTGATATCTACATAATTCGTTTGTGAAATAGCCATGCGGCCTCCTTATATCCCGACCAATTCGGGCTTGATTGTGGTTACTGGTTTGGTTACTGGTTTAATGGTTCGGGTAAAGCTCAAATCAAAATCAAACGAAGGGTTTTTCTCATAATCGCCAGCAGCGTTTATAAATTCAGGCTCTCGCATATCAACTACATTGCTCACGCCAACACCCTGCGATTGTAGCAGTTCTATGTATGGTAAGCTGCTAATAATCATTTTAACAGCTGCGCACAAGTCGCTAGCAGTATAGTCGTCTAAATTTTTAATGTTGTGCTTGCGAAACGCTTGCACCTGTACTGTCTTACTAACTAGCGTGCTTTCAACGTGCCCCATGTGCCCATCATGCGGGCTATAGTTTCTACGCTGAACACCATGGCGGTTTTCGCTGATAGCGAACATGTAAACCGTATTATCTTTTAGTAGCTGCTTAGTTGGCTGCCTGCCCGCCTGTACAGCGCAATCGTAGCCGTATCCGCGCAATGCTGCGACCAAGTGCGTACGAGCAACAATAAAGGCTTGTGTCTCATTCATACGGCCACCAATACCAATTTGCGCCAACCGTCTTGCGCTGACCAATTCGTAATAGCGACTGGCTCAAACTTGCGGCCTGCGTAGACAATTCGGTCAGGCTGCTCGCCCTCTTTAGCGGGTTTAACGTCTGCACTTGTGTGCAACGTGGCATGCTCGCTACGAATGCTAAGACCTAGTTTTGCCACGTCCTGAGCGTCCATTGGTTGCAAGCTGCCAGTGATTGTTTCAGCGGGGTAATAAACTGGCACGGTCACGCCCATAGCGTTTTCGCTGTTTTCTTTGAAGCGCACCCAGCTCATGGATTGCTGCGGAATTATGGTAGCGGCTAGAGCGTGCAGGTTGTTGAAGTTCACTCCATCTCCCCGTTCACAGCATACGTTACGGATTGCAGCATCTGCGCCGTATCAATAAGCGGCTTGCTCGCTACGCCCTCGGTGCGCTTGCGAGACTGCCTGGCATCAAGTGTTGACTGTTTGAGCGCCTCGTAGCTGCCGTCAGTAATACTGTCTTTTACGTCAGCAGCCATTTTTAAACCCATCTGATTGAGCGCCTGATTTAACTCCATGCTCCCCCCAACTACTGCGCTCATCGCCTTGGTTGCAAGTGGTTTCCAGCCGTCATTTTGCGATATTGCATTACGAAAAAACGGGCGGCTAGGGTTATTTCCAGCTGGATTGCCGAACTCCTGAATGGCGGCGACATAGGCAACAGGTGTACCGTCTGGGTATTTTGCAGACTCAAAAAAACCCACCTCTAGCTTAGCTTTTTTAATCTGATCTGCTAGTTTTTCCAGCGCTTTGCTGCCTGAGTTGTCCTGCGTTATTTTCATAGCTTGCGCCTTGGGAATACGCCGTAAACTCGACGGAATGCGTCGCCTTCAGGATAGCCGCCAATGAACAAGCCAGCGGCAGCCTTACCCTTGCCGCAACGCGCTGCTAGCGCTGCATACTGCTGGCCGAATGGCGTCATATTAAGCCACTGGCCACGAGCATCAGCATTGGCAGGCATTGCCAGGCTAACACTAATGCCGCCTTCGCTTGCACTGGCAACGGCTAAGCCACCACCTGTACCGCTAGCCGTGCGGATGCTCAGCATATGCGCAACCATCAGCATGACTAATTGATCTAAACAGTCTTCGCACCCGCTCGGCAAATAGCACTCGGCTTGCTCAGCGAGTGCTAAAACCAGCGCATCAGCAGTAGTGTTAAACTGCGGATAAATCAGGCGAAACTTGGCTAGATCAAAAATCATGGCTATACCTTACTTGCGCTTGGCTTTGGATGTTTCTTCTAACTTTTCAACATCTGCTTGGGCCGACTTGTCAGCACCTGCCATGTCGTTAGCTACTTTGTCCGGGTTTTTCTCAAACTGTGACGTTGAAAAATAACCTTCTTTCTCACGGCTCGAAAAACTTGGAATCTTGCGCAGTTCTTCTAATTCTTCTTTTGTCACTTGTGTTGCAACACCTTTTGGCGTCCACATATGCTTATCGGTGACGTTAGCGCCGCCTTTAATGATGATGGTCTTGTCGCCAACGGTGTATGCAATGCTTGCTGTTACGGTCGAATATACGTACATAATATATGTCCTAAAAATAGCCCCGCTGTTACACGGGGCGTATCGCTTAAGCGCTTACTTCTGCGCGTGTGATTGCCCATGGGCGCAGCACGATGATGCCAGCGAGTGCGTTACTAGCAGTCTCAATGTAACCCTTGGCACGCTTCTCAGAGCCTACCACTTCGTAACGGCTCGGCACCGCTTGGATCAGCGTTGCTGAATCGGTGTCGGACTCGTCTAGCTCAGACACGTTTTCAGCGATCAGGTAGCCAACGTCTTTACCGCCGATAGCAGCTTTCAGGCTGTTAATGTACTCGGTACGAACGTTCGGGTAATTTTCGCTCAGCCACTGGCCAAAGCTCATATTGCCGCCGGTGTTGTACACGTTCATCACACCACGGTAGCCAGCCGGCAAAGAAAGCAGGAAGTTTGCATCGTCACGCAAAGATTGCCCCATTTGGGTTTCAAGCGCGTTACGCATTGCGGTAAACTGCGCAACCAACTGGGCAAACGTAGCAGAAAGCCATGCTGTACCACTGCCTAAACTTACAACAGACGGCAAGTTCGGATCGTTTAGCAGGCCATAGGTGCGAGTGTTAGCGATGCCGTTCCAGCCAACTAAGTTGCGCGCAATGTCGAGTGACTTGGTAGCAGCACGGCGCTTGGATTGCTCTTGCTGAAAACCAGCAGCACCCATGCGACGCATTTCTAGCTCGCCAACCTGAAAGCCTTGCTCAAAGCGCACAACGTCTCGCAGCTCAAAGCCGGGATTGCTGTTAGCCAATGGGATATTAACCGTGTCGCCGTACAGTTCGGCCAGACCGAAATCTTCCTCGGTGCGAACGCCAATCTCGTCATCATGCCAGTTGCCCACGGTGGTGATGCCCGCCACGTAGTCAATATCAACCGGAGTCGTGATTGCGCGAACAGTACCAGCCAACCACGTTTGCAGCATGTGCGCTGGAACAAAGCCTGTGGTAGCCGCGGGGCCGATCAAGGCGCTATCCATTGCAGCAACGCCAACGCCCAGCGCTTTCAGGTCGTTCAGCGCAAAGTCTTTATCTTGCGCAATGTTTGCAGCACCTCGGGCGCGAACTTGGCGTCCACTCTGATGCATTAATACTTCTGAAATCTTAGCCATGTTGGCGCTCCTTATGCTTGTAAGCCGGTCAATGAAACAACAGCCAAGTGGCCACCGCTCTCAGATACTGGTGTGTGACGTGAAACGACCGCGCCTTTGATCTCGGTGTGCGATACTGGCACAGTATCCTGATCTGTAGGGTCGGCTGTCAGCACGCCAGTCGCGGCAACAAAATAAACTTTTGAGCCGATAACTGGGGTTACTGCGGTTTTACCCGACGCAACAACAGGGACTAACTTAACAAACACTTCGCCCATGTGCAGGAACTCGCCAGGCGTGCCGTTTTTAGCGGTCACTTGGTCGATAGCGTAAGCGTGCGGGTTGGTCATAATGCCAGCGAATACGCCAGCGCCGCCCGCCTGCGAGGTGTTTTCGGTTTTGTACGTAAACGCACGACCGAACACGTTGTTCGCTTCGCTTGCACTATCTAAAATTAAAGGCACTGCACGCTGTGGGCCGTCAAATGCCAGCGTACCAATAACAGCGGTGCGCATAGCGGTGATTGAGTTACGGATTGTCATAATTATTTCTCCCAGCCGAACACGGCGACTTGTGGCTTATGAGTCGATACGACCGCTTTGTCTTGCGCTACTGTTTTTGCAGACGCTGGTTTGCGACCGTGCAGGTAGCCAGCGATCACGGCAGTTGCTTGGCCTTTGCCATGCTTAATGCCAAACTTTTTACAAGCGTAAGCAGCGATTGATTCCGCGCTATCCATTGAAGTTTTTGGAACTGCACCAATAAACGGCTTAACGCGTGCGGCCATGGCGTTACGCGCATCAATGTGCTTAACGGCCTTGTGCATTGCGTCTTGGGCGATCTTCTCTTGCAACTCTTCTGCGGCCTCTAAAACTGCCTCGGCGTTCTCAACGGCTTCGCCAGCAGCTTCGATAGCAGCAACGTCATCGCCTTGCTCTTCGGCGGCAACAGCTTCGGCAGCGGCTTCGGCTACATTGTCAGCTTCTTCAACGATGTCGGTTACTTCATCGTCTTTTGCGGTTTCGTCTTTTTCTTCGTCAGTGGCAGGACTCAACGCAGCTTGGAGCTTTGCCTTGTCCTCGTCAGACAGCGCGCCAATGGCGGCCATGATTTCTTCTAGGGTCTTCATGGGCAATAGCCCTCCTGTGTCAAATGCATAGTGATCCAATACGGCAACATCTCGACCTGTGCGGCCTTTGTCAACAAGTGCTAGATGGTTGCCGTGGTTTATGACTTGTTTATAGTCATACTGCTCCCCCTCGTACTCGCCGGACTCTTCTATCCAGTCACAAGTGTACGCGGGTGAAAGCTCGATTTTTCCGCGCGCTAATTGTTTCTGTAGCGCGTCGGAAGTGATTTTCAGTGGTGCATATAGGTAGGGATGCTCGTATACGACGTTTTCGCCTGTGTAGCCAGCTGGTGGCCGATCATCTGTACTTATGCCAATGCTGCCCAGAAACTCGTGGTCGTCAATGATTGGGATTAGGCTAAATGTGCTTGCGGCCTTTTCTAATTCTTCTGGTGATCGCAGGACGTTATAAATACGGGTAGGCTCGGGCGCACCGATCTCGGAACCCAGATACGGAAAAACACCAGATTTGGAAATCGGATTCTTTGCTATGTACATCCAACCATTAGAGTCGATTTCTCTCTGAGACAAGTGCGCGCACCTTTCAATAGGTTTTATCTATTGTGTAGGATACTTTGATAGTTTTGCAATGTCAAGAGGTATAAAAAGCCGCCAGTGGTGGGCGGCTTGTGGTGGTTATCTAGGTGGGTAAAATATAACTACTGCGCTGGGGAACGGCGCACTGTTCTTTGCGTCACCAAACTTTAAGCGCCCTCGGATAAACTCAATTTCTCCTTTCATGGCGTACTCGTGCCACCATTTTGTATCTGTGCGCGCTGGTACTAAACAAACAACAGTTGCGCCACGCAAACTGCTTTCATACGCTTTACGCATCCAATGTATGATCTCACGCCCGTATGGTGGGTTCATCCAGCAGTTACCTTCCCATTCTTGCGCAAGCCCGTCATCCTCTTCTGTGTAGAAAATTTCGCACTTTGCATTCTCGGCGCTTGCGCATACATCTAAGTCGAACCTAAATATATTGTTGTAGTATTCAAAAAAATGCTGCTGGGGTAGCCCACATATCTGTATTGCTCGAGAAGTGAACACTCATACATCACCCCCAATAACGCCAATAGCCTTCACAACATGCGATGCTCGCTCTTTCGCTAACTGGTAGATGTCTTTGTAAGGCATCTCGGCTTTCACGCCGTCACGAATCGCAATATCTACCACGCCTTCTAGGATTGCGACTTGCTTCAACTGGTTAGCGTCTAAGTTGTCACGCTCGCCTGATTCAATGCCTAGCAAGCTGTTAGTCATGCGCGTTACGTTTGCATAGTAATGGCTTGCCGACTTGCTACCCGCTGCACTGGCGTACTCCACAAGCAGTTTAATGCTATCGGTCTCAGCTTTGCGCACTTCTTTACCGTCAAGGCGTGCAATATCACGATTAGCAAGTTGGGCGCGTACCTTCTTAAATGCGGCAACTAGCTTCTTCTTTAGGTTGCGCGCTCTTGGTGTGTTTTTGATATAGGTCAGCATTAGGTAGCTTTGATCTTCATTCAGCAGGTAGTAAGGCTGGGGTCTGCCTCCGCCTTCTGGTTTAGCGAGATGTCTCGCGAAACTACCGAACTCCTCAAAGTCTGCTGCATACTTGTCCATCACATCGCGCATCATATCGCGGTGCCGAACATCAAGGCGGGAAGCCATAAGGCGGGAATCAACTAAGGGTATTTGATTCTGGTCTAACAGAATAAGGTCTTGCATATTTTCACCTCAAAACAGTTTATGCCGCAATCGGCAGGGTAGGCATTGCGCCTTGGGGCATTATAACATGCTAGTCACCAAAAGCAACAATAGGCACTAGGTAGCACCGACAATTATAAGTTTCGCCAGCCCAGCCCCTCGTTCCGTCTTCTTCAATAATTGGCGGATTGTCCAAGTCGAATATCTGGCCATCATATTCTAAATGTAACGGTCTTGGGTCTTTGCTCCCGCCGCTATGTCGCCAGCGGACTTTTTTAATTCCAGCTGATTCCATTCGGGCAATATTGGTCGCTGTAGTTAGTTTACTGGTCTGGTCACGCGCGATAAAAGCCGCTCGCTCGGCCACAGTCTCGCCTATGAAATAGGTCTTGCTGACCAGTTTCTCAGCAGCACCCTTTATGCTCTCAGCATCACCGACATTATTCATCACGGCCTGAAATACCTTCTCGTGGTACTGCGACTGTATGGACTTAATCAAGCCAACATTTACACGGGTGGCGGCTTGCAACTCACTCCACATGGCTTCTGGCATCTTGGGCGTCTTGATTGTTAGCCCACCGCTTAGGTCTTTAAGCGATGAATCAAGGTTTCGCTTGCTGGTTTGGTTGATACGGTCTACGACACGCCCCGCCAAGTTGCGCGCTAGTTTGCCGAAAAACTTGCTCCACTTATCGTCTAGGCCGCCGAACATGGATCCAAGCTGGGAGCCAAGGCTACTAGCATCCATTGCTGCTGATTTAATTGCTGGTTTGAGCTGTTTCTTTAGCTCGCGCTCGTAATCCTTGCGCATACGCTTGACCGCTTTCTGAAGCGTTACGCGATAAAATTTTTCGGCATCGTGACTCGGCTTAAGTGGAGCGCCAACCAATGCTGCGCCACGTGATTCTGCCCAATCTTTAGATGATTTCTTGAGTTTCATCATCACCACCCATCAGATCGTCAAGCAGGCTTTCAGCGTCATTATCCAGCTCACTGTCCTGCTGCTCAATATGCCCGAAAAACATAGACTCTTTGTTCTGGCTAAGGATCATGGCGCCTTGGGCCGGTGTTAGTACCATTTGTGATACAAGTTGGGCAATCGTTGCGCCATTTTTGCTATCAATTTCAGCGTATTCAGCAGCAGTCGGACTATCCAATGCCATCCAGGTAACTGTTACGCCCTCAGCATCACCTAGCAACTGACACTCAATCGCATAGTGGCGCTCAAGAAGCGGCATCATGTGAACAGTCTGAATTGACTCCAATGACTGGCGGTAGTCTTCAGCTTCACTCTCGCCTGTTGCATTGAACCCTTTTGGCGATGTGCCTAATAGCTTTGTGGCTGGCACTCCTGAAATCGCTGCGACGAGTTGGTACTGCGTCATGATGGTTGTATCTAAATCAGCCAGCGCCGTGTCGATCTGGGTTAGTCCGCCGCCATTTGCAGTGTCGTAGACAAACACGCCAAGGTTGTCTGCCATCTCCTGCAATCCTTGCACGTTGGCAATTAACGTTTCTAGCCCGCCATCGTTGATAACAGATTCTAGGTCTACGCCTAACGCACGCAAGCGCTTAGTCATCGCAAGCAGTGGCGCTTCATCGGCTGTGCGCTCGGCTGCATACACTCGGCTGTACACACGCTCAGCTACCGACTGACCAAAATAGCCGTAAGTGGCTTTTAGATAGTCAGCTACTGGGTACGGTATGCAGTTAATTACATGAGAATGGTGATAACGCTTGTTACCGATACGGTAAAACTCAGGCTGCATGTAGCGCAGGCTCGCAGGGTTAGAGATATTCTCACCCAGCACCTCGCCATTCGCCTCACTGGAGTCGATAATGCTAATGCCGTTGTATTCGGTAACAGCCTCAAGGTTGAAAGGCGCCTCGTAATACTCAGTTTCGTCCTCACCGGATGGGCACGTGTGAAACAGTGCGACCGCCCCACCGGTGCGTCTTGCCGATGCTACAAAGTCTTGCAGCGTGAACTCAATGCCGCTTTTTTTATCCTGCTTTTGCAGCGTGTCGATTAGCTCTTGGTTTTCGCTGTCCAGCTCCCAGCCTTGACGCACGGCATCGCGTGCAGGCATGGACACGGCTTTATCAATCATCCAGTGCTTTGACATCCATGCGGCTTGACGTGCGGGCACAGCGCCCTGAGCTGCAAACCAATCGCCGATAGCATCAGGAACGCCCTGCTGGCTGCCAAATAGTAATTTACCCATAGCGCTATCGGATGCGGTACCCGCTACGGTAGGCGTGACAATATCAACGCTCGGGTAGTCGCTAGGGTCACGTTGCGGCCAGTTCAATGCGGCCCGTTTTTTCTTGGGCTCGGGTGCTGGCTGCTGTTTTTTGTTAAATGGCCACATGTTAAAATAGTCTCTTGGTGGTTAGGGTGTTGCGATTTTTGTTCGTTACCAGCATATCATCAACCGCATCCATGAGTGGGTCAAGGCAATCATCATGTGCCCCATTAGGGAAAGGGGTTGCCTCGGTCAGCAGGTCGGATAGCCATGGTGCAGACTCAGGTAGACAGACATTGCCAACTTGTATCTGAGGCGCTGCATCCATTGCGCGTGTTACCTTGTCAATGCTGCGCTGTACACCGACTACTGGCACGCCGGATTGCTTTAGCTGCTGGATCAAGCCTGTGCCGCTGGCCTTGTCCTCTGGCTTAAATTGACGCAGTGCCCCCATGCCTTCAACCGCCTTGTGCTTATCCCAAAAAGCCCTGGCGGTGGTCAGCAGTTGAGGTGCCTCCCATTTGCCGCGCACCATATCCAGTAGGTAAATCTTACCATCAGCTCCAGCACCCCAGCACTGGAAAACACTGTAGTCGTTTTGCTCTTTGGTTTTTAGTGCCGTGTCAGCATAGATCATGCGGTATTTGATCTGAGGCAATGCACGGTAATACTGCCACCATTCATCTTTAAAAATACCTCCACCGATAGGCGCGGGGTTTTGCATGTACTGGCCTGCAAACCTGTAAGCATTACTCGCTTCCATCCTGCGTAGGTCATCAAGCGGGAATTGCTCAGGCCAAAAACTGTTTCCGTCCTGACCTATAGCGGGGATATTTAAATGCTCCCAGTGCTCGCCATTGCCGCCTGCAAGAAGGAAACCTGACAAGTCGTTTTCGTGAAGTCTTTGCATGATGATAATTATCGGGGTGTCAGGGCTGTTTTTACGGCTTTCCATCGTGGTGCTAAACCAGTCGATGACATTGCCGCGCATCACATCACTGCTTGCCTCCCCCGGCTTATGCGGGTCATCAATGACAATGGCACCCTGGAACCTGCCTGACATCCCACCGGCACCACGGCCTGTTATCGAACCCTCGGCACCAGTGGCATAAACCACGCCACCCTGCTCGGTGTGAAATTCGTCTTTTGCTGCTGAGTCTTGCCTGAACTTGATCCACGGAAAAATCTGTGCATAAGCCTCATGGCGCATCAGCTCTCGCACATTAAAAGCGTTATTGGTTGCAAGGCGTTTTGAATAGCTGGCATGTATCCAGTGGCTATTAGGAAATAGCCCAGTAGCCCAAGCTATGAAATTGATAACGGCAAGCTCGGTGTTATGAACAACATAGCCATCCGAAATGTAGTTTTTTTCATCGTATGAATCCGCATCAACAGACAAATGATAAACATCATCAGCGCCTGATTTTTCGACACATTTCACCCTGTCATAAATGAAATCTTTCTTTATCCACTTGGCAGCTAAGGACGGATCGATTTCTTCCACCATTCTCGCAAACTTGGCATGAGAAATAATCCCCTTGCCATTCTTAAAGTCGATCTTAGGCTTTGCAATTTTGCATTTGTATGTAAGACCTTTAGCCGCATCGTGGGGGAATCCTAGCAATGGCGAGCCCCTGCGCTCTGTTTGTGCCAGTCTGGTTATTAACGATTCCTGTTTGTGTAGGCAATCTATCTTTCTGGAAAGATCCTGAGCCTGAGTGGTGCTAATGATTAGCGTATAAGCGCCCGCATAGCCGTTTTGCTTTGAATATTTGAAAGCAGTAACGCCACAGGTGTCCAGTAGCAAGGATATGTCATCAACTAACCCCTCGTTGGCCAAAGTAACACCGATTTCACCGTTTTGGTTAACATATCCATCTGTTGCCACCATAAGCCCTATGAATCGGTACTTCTGCGCCAATGGCAGATCAAAAAAAGCAGGCGGCAGTCTTTTGTTTTTTGCCAGACTGCCCATCATTCCATGCTTTCGGATTAACTCAGCCGCATAACCGTCACGACCGCCCATTACAGAATAGTCATATCGGCTTTCATCGTAACGCTTAACAGAGAACCCTAATTCTTTGCAGCAATCCAAGAAGCAATCTAGTGCCTTGTTGTTGTCCGATGCAAACCTAATGTTCCTGCCATTTGGGTTTGATGTGCCGCCCTCAAAAAGCATCATTGTGATGAAATCCAGCTCCGCATCTGGCAGAGGCGAATGGCCATCTATTTTGCTGCAAAGCCTAATCAAGTAATGCTCACTAGTTAGATCCTCAGCCTTTACCCATCCTCTTTGAGTCAAAACTGGATGGTCGTAACTAACCTTTGTCGATCTACCTGTAATACTCTTGATAGTGACTGTCTCTTTTGTGTACTTTTCAACACCGAGAACCCTTTGTTTTTTTATCTGTCCATCAATGTGTGATAGAACAGAATCGCCCGCCTTGATCTCATGTGCTTTCATATACCCACCGTCTGTCAAAATAAGTGAGTTCATTGTAACACACTTGCCAGACCGTGGGGGGATATTAATTATCAGGCGCTTGGTTTTACCCAACACAACACGCTCCAGCGCTTTGCAGATCTCTTCTTGGTGCCAGTTGTCTTTAAGGTCTATGCCTTTACGCGCCTTGAACATGGTGCGGGTGAAATACAGCAGTTCGCCTTGGCAGTCGGCTATTTGGTCAGGTAGCATGTTTTCGTGCTAAAGCAGCTAGTACAGCTTCCTGTGACGCAGCAGGACTCATTGACCCATCGCTACTCATCAGATCAATAACCTGCTTATCAAGGCCGCATATCTTAGCCTTGCCCATTGTTGCTGCAACAGCCGCAGATGACTGAGGCGTCTCAGCGCTAAGGGCTGCCTGCCTAGCCTCCTCCAGCTCAAGCACAAGGCTATCCACGGTCACATTATGGCGCTGCATGATTGGCTCTCTTAATTCCGCCAACCTTGCGGCAATCTTGACATCTGCCAGCAGGCGGCTAGCAGACTCATTAACAGACTCAGGCTTCATCTTGCCAGCGTCATAAGCCCGCCTATACGCCTCACTAGCATTATTAGTTTCAATGTATGCAAGGCAGAACAGCTCTTGTTTTGCCGTGAGTTTCAATTCAATTCTGCCTCCATAAAAAAACCCCGTAGCACACAATGCACACGGGCGTGCTGTTGACAGTATATCACAAATTAACTTTTGTTTCTTCCACTAGCTACGTATAACGATCATCCTAGATTGCATAAGCGCAAAACCGATAACGCCAATAATTGCTTCGTTCGCGCCGCCTAACATTTGGACCATAAAGTAGCATGTTAAGAAGAAGCCAAAAATTAGCCAGCTTCGATATTGCCAATTTTTGATAATGTAGTTTGGGTATTGTTTGGTTTTCATAATTTATCCTCAATTGTTTGTGGTTTTGAGTAGCGCTCAATTAGCGCTTTAGCGTTCCAACAAGACCTTTCATGTACAGATCCATAAGATCTAGCTCAATCATCACGTCCTTACCATTCAACGCTTTCAAAAGCACCGGAAAAAGCTTCTCTGCAAGATCTTTAGTGCTGCACTCAGCCTTTAGTTTTACATCAGCTTTCTTTATCGCTGCAGTCTTATGCTCCATGTTTTTATAGATAGCCTTCGAGAGCTTACCACCACTGCTGCGCTCTCCGTCTATCAGGCTAGCAATACCCTTGCTGTGGGAGTCCTCGCTGTACATGTACTCGTCGTAAGAATCATATCCCATCCTGCCGACTACTTCAGCACTCAACGAATCATCACCGAGCGCATAGTGCACAACGTCGTTCACAACCATATCATGCACAAATTTGTCTGGGATTGCACAAGCTGCTTGTGCTGCTGGTAGCGCCACTACCACTGACGCTAATGTTACTGCCACTGCTAAGATTACCTTTTTCATTTTCATAATTTACTCTCCTGTTGTGTTGTTTTGTTTCGATGTATTGAATTATACACAAACCACCAATGATTGCAAGCGGTTTGTGATTTTTATTTATTCTCCATCGCTGCTTTTGTTTGCTGTGGCGTATGTTCCGCCGCTCCGCCCAGCTGATTTTTTAATTGCAACGATAATTGCATTTTCATCTACAGCGGAAATAAAGCTTTTTACTGATTCAGACTGAAGGAAAGCACCCGGCCGCTGGCTTTCAGTAGCTTTGCCATTGGGTTTGTGCTTTTAATAATGCTCGTCACCTCCATTTTTTTGTGGAGGCGGTATTCACACTACAACTACTAGGTACCGACTAGGTCTTGTGACTGCCACATACAGCAATCTACACAACATCGCTATGTCAGCGTTTCTCTGCATGTCTGCCCAGTCTACGATCGCAACATCAAAAGTGCTGCCCTGAGCCTTGTGCGCAGTACTGGCATACGTATGACGCAGGTCAGCATAGTCATCATTGCACTGCTCAACCAGTATCGCTAGCTGGCCTCGCCTCTCGTACAGCTCAGCTATCTTATCGGGTTCAGTAGCCTGCTTTGCAGCGCTATTACAGCTTGATAGTTGCTTTTTCCAGTTGCGTAGTTTTGATCCATAGCTATCAATATCAGCAGGCGTAATGCACTCAACTTCTTTCCCGCCATCCAGCACCAGCTCTATTTTTAAGCAATCAATATCCATGCAGCCGTGCTTGCCTATCATCTCAATTGTTTTAGCTTTGCCGATTGAGTCGGTAGGCGCAATCGTCACGTTGTCTTTTATCATGCTTGACCCAAACGTGACCGGATCATTTACCGCAATTCTTGGGGAGCCAGGCGGGTGGAAATAACGCGAAACAATATCATTGACCTGATTGACGCTCTTGTTCGTAAAACCTACCGAGCGGCAGTCTAGCCCATGATCAATCGCCGACTGTACAAATGAGGCTATGGCAGTCACTCCGCCGGTAGTGATTTGTATTGCATCACCATCGCCTGCTGCCACCTGCATGGCGTGAATGTCAGGCCTCTCTAGCTTTTCTAAGCAGCCGCGCACATACATAGACGCTTTAATGATTGGGCTGTCTTTTTCCTGCCTAACGATTTCAGTCAGGCGGAATTGTTTTTCTACCAGATTAAAAACGGGCGACTCATCAAATCCCACGGGAGGAAGCTGAGCAGGATCGCCGATAAAAAGAATCTTAAACCCCAAGTTTTGCGATAGCCGCTGCATTGCGTTGTACATCCGCTGATCGATCATTGACGCCTCATCAACGATCAGCACGTCAATTCCGACCAGTCTATGCTGGCCTGACTCCGTGGGAATGCCGGTTTTAATATTAACCCGCCAGCCTAGCGCGCTAAACACCGTGCCCGTTTCAACGCCAGCAGGAAGCTTCGAAGCAATAACGCTGAGCGCCTTGTGCGCATGAGTAATAGCCATAACGCTGTAGTTTTCGTTTAGCAGGGCTTGGGCTATAAAGCCTGCCAAGAAAGTCTTGCCACTGCCTGCATACCCGGCTAGCACGCATTGATGCGTTTCTGGCTCTTGGCTGGTCAGTATTCTGAGGATTGGATCTGCGGCTTGTTGTTGGTGTAGTGATAGGGTCATTTTTGAGCACTCTCTATCGCAAAGTACTTTACTGTTTGAGACGTCTTCTTTGATCCAATTAAGCTAGCTCCGTACTGGGTGATCTTATATTTTGCTTCTTTTGAGAATCTGCATTTTTTGACTAGGCCGCGATCTATCAACTTAGCTAGCGACTGGTTTATGCCAATTTCACCAAAATTAAAAAGCCTTTTGCTGAACGACATCAGATCACCGTTTGTCATATATACGCCACATGCTTTTAGAGATAACAGAACTAAACTATCCATACCTCTAGGCTTAGGGCTTTGCATCGACTCCTCTAGCAGTCTCTGAGTTTCTGCAAGATGTCTTAAATCATCTTCAGTCATTTTTAACCTTCCATAAAAAAACCGATATGCCCATCCTTTTCGCCAGAAAAGCCAGTCTCAGTAACTGGTGATGGGCATATCGGTTTTTACTGAGTATCTTTTCTGGCTGAGCTAATTAAACCATAGATAACAGTAAAAAGCAAAAAAACAATCAATTTTAAAAAGGTGGAATAAGTATTCCACCTTTTTTTGTTGGTGGGGCACCAGCCCAAGCCTTTATTCATGCGGGTTACAGTAAAAGGTGCCCCGTTGGACCGGACCAGACTATATAGATTTTATATTATATATAGGTCCATCTTGGGGCATCTTGCTAAGGTGCTGTTTTTGCGAAAAAAAAGCTGGAATAAAGGTGGAATTCCATCTGGGGCAGCTGGGGCACCTTTAAAATAAAAAAGCCCGCAACGCTGGCGGGCTTGTTTTTATTGTTGCTGATAGGTGATCGTTTCATGCATACAGATTAACACCTAACCGATTTACTTGCAATGTATTTTATTGTCTGAGAAGTTTTTTCAGCTATCAGCATCCCATCTTCTGTTAGAAGAGTTAGCAGTGCATCCCTGTCAGCCTTAGGCAGCGCCCTGAACGGCCTACAGCGCTTGCCAATATCGCGGGCAGACATTGGCACGTTTGCACTCAGAAGAACAGCCATAACTGCCTCCTGCAGGTCTTTACCATCATCATCACCACTACTAATCTCAATCCGCGGCATGGATAGCATCAAGCACCGCTCCACCCAGTCAAGCGCCCATCCTGCTATAGCAGGCTTGACCCTTGGTGATTCCGGGCACTCCCATGCGGCAAGCGCGCTAGCAATGCGTATAGCGGTCTGATAGTAGCCGTGAGCCATACCTCGAAAGCGGTGGCGCTCATCAGTGCCCATGAACTCAACCCATTTGCTGCGACGCGCCCTAAAAACAGCTGCCGTCTCAGTTTCCCATCCAATTACTGTTTGATGCGGTTTAATTGTTGGCGCGTCAGCCTGCCCTGTTATGCCTGGCACCTTAGCCAGCCGGTTGACTAGGTCTATCAGTCCGCCGGGTAAATGGTCAGGGCTTGATCCGTAGTTGCTTGCCGTCTCTTCCCCTGCCGGTATGATTGCCATCTGCTGCAATGTGCCGCGCATGTATTCAGAACTCGCGGTCATGGCGCTAACGTGGTCATCACCAAGCAATGCGAGAATATTCAGACTAGGCGCGTAAATATCGCAGTCCTTTATCTGCCGCTCCCTCATTGTCGCTGTGTCCTGGTCAATAAAGAGCGTATTACCTCCATGCACCTCATGGATAACGGCCAGCGCACCCTCAATAGCTCCCGATGTCTGTTTTCTGCTGCGGCGTATCATGTAGCCATATTCGTCAGTCGCCCAAAAGACACGCGGGCAGCGCAGTAGTGTTTGGTAAACTTGGCTTGCCCCAGTAAATCCTGTGCCGCGTATCAATTTACGCTCGCCTAGCATATTGCATAGCTGGTATGCCTTATCACGCAGCGGCCTTATACCTGCCGTGCTGCTATCACTAATGCCTAAAAAAACAGCGGTAGGCTGCCCGTTGCTTGTGACATAGCGGCGCGCAGTGATTGCGCACATAATTGATACTGTCGTCTGCATCACAGCGTCAGGCTTAACGCTATGCACTTGTGACTCCAGCCAGGAATATATTTTATTAACCATCTCCACCGGCGCATCAGTGCGCGCAGGTGCTAAGATTTCCTGCTGTGAGACGCGCACCTTTTTTGGTATGTTTAGGCTGATAGGCGTCACATTGCTTTTACGCGCTCCACTCACATTTCGAGATCCACTCATAATCCGCGCCGCCAACTCTTCCGCCTCATGGTCTCTTGGCGGCTCAATACCCAAATCACTAGCCGCTTGAGCGACCGCCGCGCTCATATTGCCATTGTGATCCAGTATGCAGTACGCGCTAAAGGCATCGTGCGCATGGCCATCGCATAAAATATCCGAGCCGTGGAACGAGTAGATCATCACAGGATCGCTATCGGGCAACTGGCACACTCCAGGGATGCCAGTTGAACTGTTGGGTGCCAACCACCTGCGGCCTGCTTTTCTGTACCCGTGCGCACTCAGAATGCTATCCATGTCATAGGCACGATTAAACGACCCGATAACATCGCCATGCTGGTTTGGACGTGCTGCCAGTGTTGCCGTGCGCGGAATGGCGCGTTCTTGCTTTTGCGCCCATGGGCAGGCGTCCTGCATAGCCTCTTTCGCCAATGCCCATTCTTGCCATATTTTTTGCAGGCAGTCGGGCAGCTCATGGAGATTGCGCCAATCACCGATCCACTCATAGGGCTTGCCTGTTTCGGGGTGGATTGAAGGCCAAATAGAGTCGTGTACATTGCCAGCGCGAAACTCTACTACACAATACTTGTCTTTGCCGTCCTTAGTGGGCCAATTAAGAGCGTGTCTTTGACTGGGTAGACCAGCTGGCGCTCTATACAGCAGCTTACCCCTGTTTTTCTTCCCGCTACTAACCTGCACGCCATCTGCAATAAGTTGGCTAAGATCAACCCCGACTGCCTCCAATGCGACATAGCAATCATCAAGCGCATCAAGGTCAATTGAGCACGTGCCAGACAAGCCGTGAATGATACCCATGCCGTCCTGTGGGTTTGATTCCCAGTGAGCCGCGTCACGGCCTGCATTCTGCCAGCCAGTACCGTAGGCTTCTTTTTGATTTTTCGGGCGTGTGGCGCAAAGTGCAAAGCCGTGCTCTATATAGGCGGTGGCTACATTAAATCTGTTAGTAGTCATTTTGTTGTTAGTAGTCATTGCTTTTCCTCTGCTTTTAGCTTGCCATTCGTTTTCACCTCAATCTCATACTGTCTAGATAAAGGCGGTGTATCTCCCCAGCGACTAATGTTGTGCGGCCAAATGTTTAGAGCTTCCGCCAAGTTTTTGATGCTGCCAAAATATTCAATTGCTTCTTTTGTTTTCATTTACTGCTCCAAGTGTTTGCATTAGGTGTTGACACTATAAATTAATGGCGGTACATTAGCAACCGTAACACAGCAACAGACCGACAAACCAACAAAACGAGGAATCGACATGGATTTAGCAAAAATAGAGGCATTAAGCCGCTCTTGGCTTGACGCAAAACAGAACGAATCGAGCTGGCGTGAGACTCGCGTTGCGATAGAAAACGAAATACTTGAGATCACCGGTGCAAAACCAGAAGGCAGCGAAACTCATACAGCCGGTGATTTTAAAATAACAGTAACCGGCAAGATGACGCGCACGCTTGATGCTGATTTATGGGAGTCAGTCAAGGATAGCATCCCAGAAAATCTACGCCCCGTCACCTACAATCCAAGCTTAGACCTGAAAGGCTTGCGCTACCTTCAAAACAACGAACCAGAAATCTACGCAATTGCTGCTAAGGCTATCGAAATGAAGCCTGCTAAAACAGCAATCGCAATCAAGGAGGCTTAATCATGGCTTTTGATTTATCCAACATTAAGCGCGGCGGCGAAGAACGCGCCCCGTTATTCGTATTGCACGGTGCGCCAGGTGCAGGCAAGACAACGTTTGCAGCTCAAGCAGACCGCCCGATCTTTATCCGTTGCGAAGATGGATTAGGTCTCAATGATGTTGATACATTCCCAATCGCTGAGTCGGTTGACGATGTGTTGGCAGCGTTAGCCAGCCTGTACGGTGAGCACGACTATAAAACGGTTGTGATCGACACTATGAGCGCACTAGAGCCAATGATCTGGGCAAAAGTGGCTCAGGATCATGGCGGTAAGTCGATTGAGGATATCGGCTTTGGCAAAGGTTATATTTTAGCCATGGATTACTGGCAGGACATTGTAAAAGCCTGCAAAGGTTTGGCGCTCAAAGGTATCACCCCAGTGCTGATCGCTCACAGCGAAATTGTAAAGTTTGACCCACCTGAATCTGAATCCTATGACCGCTATCAGATCAAGCTGCACAAACGCGCATTTGCATATCTGTATGAGCAGGCCGACATAATTGGCTTTGCACAGAATGCAATACACGTCAAAAAAGAAAACGTGAAAGACACAAAAGGCAAGGCAATCAGTAAGCGCAAACGCGAGCTAATTGTCAGCGAGTCGCCTGCAATTATTGCAAAAAATCGCTATGCGATGCCTGCTAGCATGGATTTGGAGTGGGAGCAGTTCGCTGCGCACGTTCCATTTTTGGCAAAAAACCTAACTTTAAGCAATTTGAACTTTGAAGCAACTAACGAGGAATAAAACATGAACGGTAATTTAAGCAATTTGAACTTTGATGCAAATGCAGTACAGCCACAAGAATCATTCGAACCGATCCCTGCTGGTTGGTATGAGTGCATGATTGTTGAATCAGAGATGAAACCAAACAAGGCTGGCACAGGGCAGTACTTGCAATTGCGTCTCGATGTGACTGAGGGGCAGTATTCAAACCGTGTACTGTTTGAGCGCCTGAACCTTGATAATCCGAACTCTACTGCGGTAGAAATTGCTCAACGCACATTGTCTGCTATCTGCCACGCTACCGGCGTATTGCAACCGCGTGATAGCTCAGACCTGCACAACATCCCGCTGCGCGTGAAGGTATCAGTGCGCCCTGCTGGTGACGGCTATGACGCAAGCAATAACATTAAGGGCTATGAGTCGCTAGGTGGCGTAAAGCAACAAGCAGCACCGGTTAATGCTGCTAAAACTGCAGCGCAACCTGCAGCGCAGAGTGGTGCGGCAAAGAAGCCGTGGGAATGATTTAATTTTTATGCCGCATCGTATGGATGCGGCTTTTTTGGAGGTAAACAAAATGACCGACCTAACTAAATACACACCGCACGCAATCGTACAATCAATTTACAAATCATGGCCTGCCCGTCGCACCACCGGCCACCGCGCCCACCTTGGCGGATCGCAGATTGGGCATCACTGCGACCGCTATTTGTGGTATCAGTTCCGCTGGGCAGACTGTGACGACTTTAGTGACAAGGGCCGTCTACTGCGTCTATTTGAGCATGGCGAAGTCGAAGAAGAGCGCATTGTAAAAGACCTGCGCGCAATCGGTGCAGACGTTTATCCAGTCGATCCAGAGACCGGCAAGCAGTGGTTCTTTAGCGCATTTGGTGGTCACTTTGGATTGAGCCTTGACGCTACAGGTCACAACTTCCCAGATACACCAGCATGGCGCTTGCTTGAGTTCAAGACGGCAAGCGACAAGAGTTTTAAAGAGCTTATTAAAAAAGGCGTGAAAGACTGGAATCCGCAATACTACGCCCAAGTTATTGTTGGCATGGAATTGTCAGGTCTTAAAAAGTGCCTGCATATCACCGTCAATAAAAACACAGATGAAATGTACGCCGAATCAATCAAGCCAAATATAACCGAAGCGACGCGGCTTCTCGATCGTGCTGAGCGCGTTATATTTTCAAACGAACCGCTGCAAAAATGCTCAGAGGATCCGGCGTGGTATCTCTGCAAGTGGTGCAAAATGCAGGATATTTGTCACGGCGGTAGAGTCGCTCAGGTCAATATGCGCACCTGTGTTTTTAGCACGCCAACACGTGACGGGCAATGGTACTGCGAGAAGTGCGAGCGCAATATACCAGAGTCAGAGCAGCATACCCACCACCACCTTATGCGCCCTGATCTTGTGCCGTATGCAACAGCGGTAGAGGCAACAGATGACTGGATCAAGTACGAGTCTGAGCATGGCGTGTTTTTTAACAGCAATCTAGACGAACCCTACCACTACACAAGCCAAGAAATGCGAGATTATAAAGGCACTTTGCCGCTCGATAAGGAAGCAGAAGAGTTTCGCACGGCTTTTGATGGAAAGGTGGTTGGCGATGATTAAGCTGCGTGACTACCAGCGTGAGGCGGTAAATAGCGTTTATGATTACTGGGCAAAAGAAAAAGGCAACCCGCTAATCATTGCACCGTGCGGTTGCCATGAGAAAGGGCATCCAATTATTATGGCTGACGGAAGTATAAAGCCCGTTGAACAGGTTGTTACGGGTGATTTCGTCATGGGTGTTGATAGCACCCCTAGGCTGGTGACAAACCTTCATAGGGGGCGCGAAAGTATGTACAAGATAACGCCCAAAAAAGGTGAGTCTTTTATAGTGAATGCTGGTCATATATTGCACTTGCGTATAGCCCCAGACCACGGAAGGCGCGCTTATTACTGTGACGTGAGCGTTAGAGAATACCTTGAGTTTTCAAAAACGAAAAAAAGGCTATCTCAAATTGTTAGGCGTCCACTGATTTTTAGTGAATCCAATCTACCTATTGACCCTTATGTTTTGGGCTTTCTAATAGGTGACGGGTGTTTGCTTTTTGGTGTTGTTTCGTTTTTTAACCCTGACCTAGAAGCAATAAAGATGGTGGAAAAATGGTGCAATGAAATTGGCTGTGACGTTACTATTAAATGGAAAGAAGAAAAGAACTGCTACACTTGCAATATAGTAGATTCTAGGTCTAACTCCCGTAATGGCGTAGAAAATAAGGTTAGAACCCTACTAAAAAATTTGGGGTTGTATGAAAAAAGGTCTGGTGAAAAGTTTATCCCACAACAATACAAAACAGCCAGTTACGAACAGCGAATCAATCTTATTGCTGGATTGATAGATACTGATGGTAGCTTGTCAAGAGGTGGGTATGACTGGATTAGTAAATCAGAAACTTTGGCTGATGATATGGTTTTCTTATGCCGTTCTGTAGGCCTTGCTGCGTATAAAACAGAATGCGTTAAGAGGTGTCAAAATGACTTTTCTGGTGTTTATTATAGGGTAAGTATATCTGGTGACTGCACCGTAATACCTTGCGTTGTCCCTAGAAGAAAAGCCCCTACAAGAAAAATTAACAAGAACGTCCTTCGTGTTGGTTTTTCTGTAGAAGAGGTTGGTACTGGGGATTATTACGGATTCTCTCTAAATAAAGATAGGCTTTACATAGATGGCTTCTTTAACGTCCATCACAACAGCGGTAAAAGCCTTATTATTGGTGAGATAGTGCGCGGCGTTATGCAGTACGAAGGCACCCGTGTTCTTGTTCTGGCACACCGCAAAGAATTATTGGAGCAAAACGAGGCCGAACTGCGCAATCTGTGGAGCGATGCGCCGACTGGATTCTATAGCGCAGGCATCTGCAGGCGTGACCGTGGTGCTCAAATACTTTTTGCAGGCATCCAGACGATAGCAAGCAAGATACATACATTAGAGCCGTTTGATATTGTTTTAATTGATGAAGCGCATTTATTGCCCAGATCAACCAGCACACAATACGGTAAGACAATTGAAACGCTCAAGCTCATGCGCCCTACTTGCCGCTTTATCGGCCTGACTGCCACGCCCTATCGACTCGATAGCGGCTATCTGTATCAGGGTGACGGATCGCTGTTTGATAAAGTAAGTTATGACATACCAATACAGCGCCTTATTGATGAAGGGCACCTGTGCGAGGTTGTAGCAAAATCAGGCCGTCAAGTCGCTGATATGAGCGGCGTTAAAAAGCGCATGGGCGAATTTAATCAAACAGAAATGGCACGCGCTTTTGAGCAAGACGGCCTGCTTGTTAACGCCTGCCAGCAGATCATTGAGGAAGGGGCTGACCGCAGGGCTTGGATTGTGTTCTGCGCGTCAGTTGATCAAGCTGAGCAGGTCACAGAGATCATGCGCTCAAGCGGCATTGATGCCGATTTAGTGACCGGTGCGCACAGTAAAGGTGACCGGGAAAAAACAATCGAGCGATTTAAAGCAGGGCATCTTAAATGCTTAGTCAACGTGGATGTTTTAACCGTTGGTTTTAACGTACGTATCTGCGACCTTGCCGCACTGATACGCGCCACTGACAGCACGTCCATGTATGTGCAGATTGTGGGGCGTATCATGCGCACATACCCAGGCAAACAAAACGCATTGCTGTTGGATTTTGGTGGCAATGTGGAGCGCCATGGCCCGATTGATGATGTTGTAGTAAAGACACCGGGCAAGGGTGACGGCGAGGCACCAGCAAAAACATGCCCTGACTGCCTAATGATTGTTGCTGCCGGTGTGCGCAGATGTCCAGAGTGCGGCCATGAGTTCCCGCCCCCTGAGCCTAAGATTGAAAAGCGCGCATTTAGTGGTGCAGTGTTAAAAGCGCAACGTGTACCAGACCGGCTCGCTGTTATGTTTGTAAAATACATTTTGCACAGCAAGCCAGGTAAGCCGATGAGCGTGAAAATAACTTACACAACTGGGAAAAAACAGGTAAATGAATGGCTGCTACCTGAGCACGGCGGTATGGCTGCATTGAAAACAGCGCAAGTTATCATGCAGCGCTATAACCAGAAATGCCCAGCAACCAGTGTGGAGCTTTTAGCTATGCTTAAACAGCAAAAGAAGCCGTCTTTTATCGCAGTCGAAAAAGACGGAAAATATGAGCGAGTAACCAAAGTGGAGTTTGAAATTGAATAAATCTGAGTACAGGCAAAAAATTGCAGAATTAAAAGCCAATGCATTCCCCAAGCCACCGCCACCAGTGAGCAGCTGCGCATCATGTGAGCATCTTAATAATGATGGGATGTGCGAGATGTTAGGCGAATACCCGCCTTTTGAGTTTATAGCGCAGCCTAACGAATGCGCTGATTATTATGAGGATTTACCGTTTTAGTAGTAAATGATATAATAAAGTAACGGCTAGGCTGATCCCCGAACCGCCAGACTTCGCAGCTGGCTTGCCGTTCTTATCCAAACTGCGTAACACTTGCGAGGTGTTTGTATGACTAATTATGTAACGTGCAAAACGTGCGGCACGGTAAAAAGATTCCCTCTATCTATAGCTAAGAACAGAAAATACTGCAGTCGATCCTGCCGACCAACAAAAGGATCTGATAATCCAAACTGGAAAGGCGGCCTATTAGAGCGCGAATGCAAATTGTGCTCAAAAAAATTCGAAACAAAACAGAAGAACGTTAGGAACGGTTACGGTAATTACTGCAGTAGGGAATGCTCAAGCAAATTCGCTAGCAGTGTTTTTTCTGCAAAATCAAAAAGAAAAAGAATAATAAAGTCTTGTAATATTTGCGGTGAAAGCATAAGCATAAAGCCGTCCAGAGACGGCATAGCAGGCACTTACTGCTCCACAGAGTGCATGGCTATCGGGTATAAGAGCAGGTTGACAGGTAAAAATAACCCCAACTATAAGCAGGGACAGTCTTTTATACCGTCCTATTACAACAACCTAAGAAGGACAGCAGAAGGCTCATACACCAAGGCAGACATAGAATTTTTATTTAAAACTCAGCGCGGCAAATGCGTTAACTGCAAGAAGTGCATTAAAAACGGGTATCATATTGACCATATTTACCCAATCATTCGAGGCGGTTCTAACCACCCTCACAACCTACAACTACTATGCCCATTCTGTAATCACTCTAAACACGCAAAAGACCCTATAGAGTGGGCGCAACAAAACGGGAGACTGCTATGACTATACCTAGTGAAGCGGTAGAGCAGGAAACTCTGGTGGCCTGGTTCGACAAAACATTCCCAGCGCACCGCGGGAGGATTACGGCATCTATGAATGGCGCATGGATAGGTGGAGGTAAAAATAAATTTTCGCTTATTTCCAAGTACAAAAGGGGCGGTATGCGAAATGGGTATCCAGACCTTTTTCTGCCCGTGGCTAGAAAAGGCTATCACGGGCTATTCATTGAGATGAAGCGATTAAAAGGCAGCATAACTAGCAAAGAACAAAAAGACTGGCATGAGTATCTTAACGGGCAGGGTTACTTGTGTGTGGTGTGCAGAGGTGCTCAGTCTGCTATTGAAATTATCGACGACTATGTGAAAGGTGACTCATGTTCAAAATAATTCTGTTGTCATTCGTTCTCATCGCTATACCATTCGATAGCTTTGCGCAAACACGATGTCGCACAGATTCTTTGCAGAACACAACGTGCCGAGACAACAATGGCAATACAGTCCGTGGCCGGACGGATTCCCTTGGCAATACGACCTGGCGAGATGATCAAGGTAATACGGTTCGCAGTCGTACAGATTCGCTGGGTAATACAACCTATCGTGACAACCGCGGTAACACCATTCGCAGTCGCACCGATTCACTGGGAAATACCACTTACCGGGACAGCGACGGTAACACCATGCGCAGTCGTACAGATTCGCTGGGTAATACGACTTATCGTGACAACCACGGAAACACGGTCATGTGCCGCAAAGATGCTTTGGGCAATACCACTTGCCGCTGATGTTTCTATTGACATCCTCCCCGACCTAAAGGACGTGGTCTGTCGCGCACCAGATCAAGAAGTGCTTGAAAAATGTGCGCAGTGTTGTATAATTATAATTGTTACAACCAACTAGGAAAAAACCATGACGAAAAGAACAGGCTATAAACCACCGCACCCCACCGAGGGGAAATCGATCAGAATAAATGTTCTTATCGACCAGAAAACGTATGACATTGCGAAGAAGTACGGCCATAACAATATCAGCGCCGGGCTTCGGTATATCTGCAAAGAGTATGACAGATTGGTCACAGGCGCGGAGAAATCATGGTAAACAGTCACAAAAAAATAATATACACCCTGGCGGCTGTATCGCTGGCGGTATCAGTATATCTTTTACATGTATCATTTAATGCCTACCAAGAGCTGGAAGAAGATAGGGCGCTGTGCGGCAAGGTGACGATAGTAGACAATTTAGACAATTCAGAAACTTATCAAGACAATTTTTCTCGTGAGTTTTACGCGATTATCTACCCGGTCGATGATGGAAGCATCAGAGACAAAAATGGAGAGATCGTCACCACCGATTCAGAAGGATCTTTTGCCGCACCTTATTTGCCTCCGCCCGTTGCCTTTAGCGAAAGAGATTTACGATTGATGACCAGACACATTCCGGGGTGTGGTGGCGCCCAAGCAACGGAAGTTCCAGAGCCTGGATTTTTATCTGTTTTTTTGCTTGGCTTGGTTGCTTTAATGATCAAAAAATAATTGACATGCACCAATAAATGTATATAATGAATCATCAAACAACACATTAACAACAGGAGATTTAAAATGGATAAATACACAAAAGAGCACAAGCAAAGTATTGCTGAATATATCGTTATACCTTTGATCGCAGCGCTTGTTTCGTTGGCCACGTTGAATTTGGTTTGGACACTTTTTGGATATTAATATCATACGAGCTAGCTATTTCATCACCAAGGTAGTACCGGTAAGTTAGGCCGGCTGATATTTGTTCTGAGCCGCAAAGGCTCCAAATATCTCTACCCGCTGCACAGGTCAGGGGCAGGAAACTAACCACCTGTAACGGTATCCGATAGTGATCGGATAATGAAGGAACCAGTACCTTCTCCACCACCTGATAAATTAAAAAAGAGAGAATGATGAAAAATAACGCAGAATTGATAATTTGCATTATCGCCGTAGTATTAATCATGTATGTTATTTACCCGGTCGATATAAGCGAGAATGAGCCAGAGATTAACAGTTTTCACAAAGTTTTGAGATCACACATTGAATAAAAAATTAAGCAAACAATGGTCTGCAGAACAGGAAAAGAACCTGATAAAAATGTACCCAGATGATGAAAAATTCATGCAAACCTGCAACGCAATTGAATCCGCCTTGAACGGAGTATCGCATCATGACTAACAGTTGGGTGGAGTTAGCCACCGGAAAACCATGGAAAACAGAGCCTGTTAGATCACGCAAAATATCAAGATCAAAAGCTCAAAACGATCAGCTGGTAAGAGATGTCCTGGAACGTGGAATTAACCGGCCGTGTGACGTTGCAAAAGAACTGGAGATATCTGAATCGTCGGCTTGCAGAATCATGAAGAGGATAGGCTACCACCGCATACCGATAACCAAGGCTGGCACAACACCGATTAGGATTAAAGCGATTGCTGCCGACGGATCTTCGGTGTTGTATCCATCCCAGGTTGCCGCAGCCAAAGCACACGGTCTAAACCAGTCATGGATTAGCAAATTATCGAGATCCGGAAAGGCGACATTTTCAGGAACAAAATTTGAGAGGATATTTTGAGCATACTTAAAAAGGCTATAGACACCATAGACGAGCGCGGTAAATTGCGCGATACAGGTGGTTCAAAAGAAAGATCAATGGCAGCTTGCGTAATCGCGTTCAATGCCTTGGAAGGAACGAGCTTGACTGAGCGCCAAGGATGGGCATTTATGCGCTTGCTTAAAATGGCGCGAAGCGCTGCAAGCTCCAAAAACGGAAAATATCACGAGGACGATTACATTGATA
>JALOAC010000025.1 GCA_023228985.1 Thiopseudomonas sp.
TGGACTTGCAGTGAGTGTGGTGTCACTCACGACCGCGACATCAATGCGGCCAAGAACATTCTTGCGGTCGGGCATGGCCGTCCTGTAGAGGGAATCCCCGTCCTTTAGGGCGGGGAGGATGTCAAAGAAAATAAAGATATGGATGATTTCTTGGGATTCGTTAGAAATGAACTGGGAGAAGTCCAGACAGGGTTATGAAGCAAAAAGCATAGTTGATTATGAGCGAGTAGGTGAGCTGGCAAAAACACAAAGGCGCTTGCTACCTTTGAAAGCGTTTCATATAATTGAAAGCATAGACTACATTAGGAGGGTTTGATTATGGGAGTGCGAGCAGTAACAGTTCGGGACGTTCCCGAAGAGGTACACAGAGCGATTCGAGTCCGAGCAGCACAGCACGGTAGATCACTTCAGGCGGAAATGCTGGCCATTTTTGAGCAGGCAGTAAAACCTGAAGGGCGCGTCAAGCTGGGTAATCTGTTGGGTGAAATTGGGCGTGAAGTAAAGCTAACTGATGAAGAAGTAGCGGGTTTTGAGCGCGACCACTCACCTGCACGGGCGGCGAATTTTTAATGATTTTGCTTGATACAAATGTTCTATCTGAACAGTTCCGAGCAAAGCCTGATGAGCGTGTTTTAGCCTGGCTGAACGAGCAGCCACTTGAGACGCTATATCTATCTGCAATGACAGTTGCGGAGATTCGCGCAGGCGTTGCCCTGATGCCTAACGGCAAGCGTAAAAAACTGCTTAGTGAAAGCATTGAAGAGAAGCTGTTGCCGTTGTTTGCGGGGCGTGTATTGCCTTTTGATATGTCTTGCACAAGGGCTTATGCGGATGTACTTGCAACAGCAAAAAAGGCGGGTAGCGGCATTGCAGCGGCAGATGCGGTAATAGCAGCGACAGCGCATGACGGCGGCTTTATGGTTGCAACAAGAGATACGAGCCCGTTTGAAGCGGCAGGTTTGAAAGTTATCAATCCTTGGGAACTGAAAAAATAGTGTTCATGTAGAATTAAGGGGGCGTGTAGCCCCCTTAATTTCAGGTGTGTAAGTTTCTTGTTGACTTAGGCGTTACCGGCAACGGCGAGCTTAGCGGCGGCGGTAAAGTCCAGCATACGCTGTAATGGACGTACAGCTTTGGGGATAAGTGCTGGGTCAACCGTGATTTCATTGCTACCGGTTTGTAAGCTATGCAGCATGGCTTCCAGAGTGTTCATTGCCATCCATGGGCAGCTGGCGCAACTACGACAGCTGGCACCTTCACCCGCGGTAGGCGCTTCAATAAAGCGTTTGTTCGGGCTCAGTTGCTGCATCTTATAAAAGATGCCCTTGTCTGTAGCAACAATAAACTCTTGCTGCTCCATTTCTTGTGAGGCTTTAATCAGCTGGCTGGTTGAACCGACCACATCCGCCAGTTCAATTACCTGCTCAGGCGATTCAGGGTGAACCAAAACAGCAGCATTGGGGTATAGGGCTTTCATGTCCTCAAGCTGCTTGGTCTTGAATTCTTCATGCACGATACAGGCACCGTCCCATAGCAGCATATCGGCGCCGGTTTCGCGCTGAATGTACTTGCCTAGGTGTTTGTCCGGTGCCCACAGAATTTTTTCGCCGTTATCCATCAAGCTTTCTACAATTTCTAGCGCGCAACTGGACGTAACCACCCAGTCAGCGCGCGCTTTAACAGCGGCTGAGGTGTTGGCATAGACAACAACGGTACGTTCAGGGTGTTGGTCGCAGAAAGCGGAAAACTCTTGTATGGGGCAGCCTAGATCCAGCGAGCAAGTAGCATCAAGCGTTGGCATCAAGATGCGTTTTTCAGGGTTAAGGATTTTCGCAGTTTCGCCCATAAAACGTACACCAGCGACCACTAGAGTCTGCGCTGAATGTTGACTACCAAAGCGTGCCATTTCTAAAGAATCAGCAACGCAGCCGCCGGTATCTTCAGCGAGCTTCTGTAACACAGGGTCACAGTAATAGTGTGCTACAAGTACAGCGTTTTGGCGCTTGAGTTCAGCTTCGATTTGTTGAATATAATCTGCTTGCTGCTCTGCGCTCAGAGGTTTGATTTGTTTTGCTGCAAGGTGTGCTTGAACTAGAATGCGTTCAGCAATTTGTGTCATCTCTGCCAGTCCTCAATACGCCTAGCGATGCTTTTTAAAGAAAGTGGTTTTAAAAGAGGCGCTAAGTTAACAAGTAAAAGCTAAGTAAGCAAATAGCTACAGGAAACACCGTAAAATTGCTAAAGGAAAGTGGTGGGTCGTGCGGGATTCGAACCTGCGACCAATTGGTTAAAAGCCAACTGCTCTACCACTGAGCTAACGACCCAATTTGAAGGGGCGCATAATACGGTATTTTTGGTTTGATGCAAATAAAAGTTTGTTTTTATTTGCACTATTTAAATCAAGCCAAGGGTTAAGTGTTCTATAAAATAATTAAATGCCGTCGAATATGAGTTACTAAATGGATAAAAGATAAAACATATCAAGTAGATGGGGCGTTGTTTAGATATTCTGCGCAGGCAGGCTGGCTGGCGCAGAATAGTAGTCTAAGATTTACAGACGCTGTAGATCTTGCTGTGCCAGTTTAGCGGCAGAGCTTCGTGGATACTGCTCAGTGACCTGTTGCAGTATTACTTTGGCGCGCTCAGGTTGACCCATGCGGCGCTCTACATCGGCTAGTTTGTACATGGAATCAGCAACCTTGCTGTGATCAGGCCAGTTCTGAATGACGGTAGCAAAAGCTTTGCCTGCTGCTTGGAAGTCCTCTTGGATAAGATGGATTTCACCGAGCCAGTAATACGCATTAGCAGCGTACTGTCCGTTGGGGTAGCGGCGTAAAAAACCAGTAAAGGCTTGCTGTGCAGTGTCGAATTCACGTTTGCGAATTAGGCTAAATGCGGCATCGTAGAACTCTTGTTCTTTAGCAGGGTCGGCTGACTCTGCAAGAGGCGCAGTCTGTTGTTCGGTTGGCTGGTTGGTTGGTTGCGGTGAGTTTGTTGGTTCGGCAGTGAAGGTTGTTTGCTCAGCTGCTTGAGCGGTACGCTGCTCGAGAGCTTGGTAACGTTCTAAATTAGTCTGCTCAATTTGCTGTAGCTGGTTTTGTTGCACTTCCAGCATGCCACGTAGCGTTGCCACTTCTTGCTGTAATTGCTGAAGTTGCATATACAGCTGGCCTTGACTAGAAACCGCTAGTCTTTCATTGGCATGACTGAGTGCCGAAGCACTCAGTCCAAGCACCAACACCAGAGTAGTTGATAGTTTTTTCATTTGATTATTTGCGTAGCTCTACACGGCGGTTTTGTGACCATGAGCTTTCGTCATGGCCATCAGCTACAGGGCGCTCTTCACCGTAAGATACGAGCTCTAGCTGCGAAGGAGATACACCTTGCAGAACTAAATAACGCTGTACAGCCTGTGCACGACGCTCGCCCAGTGCCATGTTGTATTCACGCGTGCCGCGCTCATCGGTGTGGCCTTCGAGCACAACCCGCACACCGCCACGCTGTAAGTCGCGAGCATGTACGTCTAGGGCGCGTAACGCATCAGGTCTTAGCTCTGAGCTATCGTATGCAAAATAGAATGTTGTCATAGCGCGCAGAGTAGCTTCATCACCGTAAGCTGAGTCAAACTCGCTGCCAAAACCGCCATCTATGCCGGATTGACCAGCAGTGCCAGTGCTGATACCCGCATTAGGATCGGTAATATCAGAATCAGTTTTTCCGCCTTTTCCTGTACAGCCTACAGCAAATACAAGGGCTAAGGATAAAGCTGTTAATTTGCCGTATTTAAGCATGACCATTTTTCAAAGCTCCAAACATTATTAGGTTGTAAAGATATGCAGGCATCAATGGTTTTGCCAAGATGCCTGTTAAGGATTTCAGTTTAAAAAAGGCGACCAAGCAGGTTCGCGAATTTCTCCTACGATGCCCGGTAATACTATACGTACCCGACCATTGAGTGAGGCTAACATTAGCACTCCTTTGCCTTGCTGGCGCGTTGCATAGATTACCATGCTTCCATTTGGCGCAACAGTGGGGGACTCATCTAAACTTGTGCCGGACAAAATACGTAATCTGTTTTTTTGCAAATCCTGTGCCGCTACTTTAAAGACGGTAAAACCATCTTGGCGATGAATCATCACTAGGGTTTTTTCATCGGCTGAAAGCTTAGGGTTGGCGTTGTAGTTACCTACAAAAGTAACCCGCTGTGCAGTGCCACCATTAATATTCATTTTATAGATTTGTGGCTTACCTGAACGATCAGAAGTGAAGTACAGCGTTTGACCGTCCTTGCCCCAAAAAGGTTCGGTATCGATGGCCATGTGGTTGGTGACGCGACGTACGGCGCGACTGGCCATATCCATCACATAAATTTCTGGGTTGCCGTCTTTCGACAGTACAAAAGCAAGTTTACTGGCATCGGGCGACCAAGCCGGTGCGCCATTTAAACCTTCAAAATTAGTGACCTGTTCACGCTTGCCGGTGGCAATTTCCTGGACGTAAATGCGTGGGCGCTTCTGTTCAAATGAGACATAGGCAATACGCTTGCCGTCCGGTGCATAGGCCGGCGAGAGAATGGGTTCAGGTGATTGCAGCAGCGTTCTAGCGCGCGCACCATCATAATCGGCATGGTGCAAGTTATAGTTTTTTGTCCCGTTAGCGTTTTTGCTGGTACTGACAAAGAGAATGCGCGTTGAGAATGAACCCTGAGTGCCGGTGATGCTATTAAACACATGATCGGAAATATGGTGAGCTAAATCGCGTAGCTGTTGTTCATTGCCAGTAGTGTTAGCCGAAAATACCTGTTGTTGCGCGGCTACGTTGTACAGGCCATAGTTAATTTGCATACGGCCATCCGCAAGGCGATTGATGTTACCAATGACTAGATATTGTGCGCCTACTGCACGCCAGTCGCGGTAAATGATTTCTTCAGCGTGGGCCGGCATGCTGATCATATTGTTGCGGTCAATGGGTGCAAAAAAACCAGAGTTATACAGGTCATCACTGACTATTTTTGCGGGATCTTCTGCCAAGGGGCTGGTAGTCCAAGCAAAGGGAACGACAGCAATAGGCATGGCGCGATCTGAACCGCTGGTAATCACCAGTGGTTGAGCTGCCAGTAGTGAGCTGGTTAACGCAAAAAATGATGCTAAAGCGATGCGTAGAATGGTCTTCACAGGCCTAAGTCCTCGGGTCTAAATGCCATAGTCAATTGGCGGTAAGTTTTTTCGTAGATGGCGCGGTCTAAGCTTTGAATTTCACGTACACGCCCCACGCTCAAGATAGCAGCCACAGCAGAATTATCAAAAGCTTGGTTACCGCTGCTCTTAGAGACAGCAGCCTGTTTAATGGTTCCGTCTGGCAGTATGTCAACACGCACAGTAACCTGCATACCATTGCGCGCACTAGCTGGGCGTATCCAGTGCGAACTGACTAATTGGATAATCAGGTCATTGATATTGGCAATATCCTGTTCACCTTGCTTATCTGCCATGGCGCGCTGGTATTGAGTTTCTTGTTGCAACAGCTCAGCCAGTGCGGCGGCTTCTTTATCTTCTTTTGCTTTGCGAGCTGCTTCGCGTGCTTTTTCAGCCGCTAACTTAGCTGCCTGTTCGGCATCCTTCTTTTTTTGTTCCGCTAGGGCTTTTTGCTTGGCTGCTTCGTCAGCTTTTTTCTTTTCCTCGGCGGCTTTTTTACGCTCCGCTTCGGCTTTCTCTGCTTTAGCTTTGTCGGCAGCTATTTTCTTGGCGGTTTCCGCTTTTTGTTGCTCTAGCTTGCGTTGTTCAGCTGCTTTTTGTTCGGCTGCTTTTTGCTCAGTGGCTCGTTTTTGTTCTTCAGCTTTCTTTTTGTCGTCAGCGGCTTTTTTGGCGGCTGCTTGGCGATCTTGCTCGGCTTTGCGCTTGGCGGCGGCTTCTTGTTCTTGGTTTTTTTTCTGTTCGAGCTGTTCGTGATCAAACTGTTTAGCGGCGGTTTTTTCTGCTTCACCGGCTATTTTTTGTGCGGTTTGGCTGCTGGCTTGGTTTTGCGATTCCAGCTGATACAAAGTTGCTTTGACAATCGGACGGCTTGGCGGCAAATCCGGTGTGTGTGAATAGCTCACAAACAGCAAAGCAAACAGCAGTATGTGCAAGCTAAGAGCCCATAAAATCGGCCAAAAAAGTCTTTTTTTGACGGGTGGCGTACGCATTAGGGAGCCTCGGTAATCAGGCCTACGTCGGTGACACCTGCTTGTTGCAAGCCGCCCATGGCACTCATCACGCTGCCGTAATCTACTTTTTTATCCGCACGTACATACACCTGTACTTTTTTCCCCTGCTGAGCATTGGCAGCAAGAATAGCGCTGGCGGCTTTGATCATGTCTGCCAAGCTAACGGCTTTATCTTGTACGGTGTCGACATCAACCTCGGTGCCGGTCGTCCAGAAATAGCTTTTATCGGCCTTGATGGAGATGGTTAAAATGACGGCGTTATTGTCTTGCGGCAGGGTTTCGCTGCTGACCTGGGGTAGATCAACCTTAACCCCTTGATTGAGCATGGGTGCGGTGACCATAAAAATGACCAGCAAAACCAGCATGACGTCGATGTAGGGTACGACGTTCATTTCGGATACGGGTTTTTTGCGGTTGCGGATACGAGCCATGGGATGTCTCATTGCGCTGGTGTGTGGACGCTGCGATGCAGAATAGCTTGGAACTCATCGGCAAACGTATAGTAGCGAGCAATAAGGATTTCAGCGCGGGCTGAAAATCTGTTGTAGGCAACTACGGCCGGAATTGCGGCAAATAGGCCAATGGCTGTGGCAATCAACGCTTCAGCAATACCGGGTGCGACTGTGGCTAAGGTGGCTTGTTGCACCTGCGCCAAACCACGGAACGAGTTCATAATACCCCACACAGTACCAAACAGACCCACATAAGGGCTGGTGGAACCAACGGTGGCTAGAAAAGGTAGGTTTTGTTCCAGCTTTTCTTCTTCTCTTGAAATGGCTACGCGCATCGCCCGGGCCACGGCATCCATGATGGCATCGGGTTGCATGTTTTGTTGCTGACGTAAACGGGAGAATTCTTTAAAGCCGGCTTGGAAAATGCGCTCGCTGCCACCGTTTTCATCGGGCTGACTGTTGGTTTCGCGGTATAAGCGTGACAGGTCGATACCTGACCAAAAGCGCTCATCAAACTGCGTTAGGCTGTTGCGGGCTGCTCTTAGCATTTGTCCGCGAGAAAAAATGATCACCCAAGAAATGACAGAAGCGGCAACTAATAGCAGCATGACCATTTGCACCAGCAAGCTGGCATTGCTGACTAGACTCCACATTGACATAGAATCAACTTGATTAGCGCCCACAAGGCCTCCTATCTATTAGTAGTTATAAGTTGTTTTGAAACATGTTAAACAATGCGCTGGGCATTGCTTTGGGTTTAAAGCTGTCTGCTGCAATACAGGCGATGATAAATTGCCCTTCGCAGAGTAGTTTGCCATCACTTACGCGGCTGACCTGTTGCGTAAATTCAAGCCGTGCGCGCTTTAATTGGCTGACATTGGCCGTGACCTGTAATTCGTCGTCCAGCCGTGCCGGCGCATGATATCTGGCTTGCGCACTATGGACTACAAAAAGCGTATTAAGTTGCGCTAATTCCTGCTGGTTAAAACCCAGTGCGCGCAGTCGCTCAGTGCGGGCGCGCTCCATAAATTTCAAATAGTTGACGTAATACACCACGCCACCGGCATCGGTGTCTTCGTAATAAACCCGCACGGGCAGAGAAAAGCCGGGCTTAGTCATCGCAAAAGTCCTGCGGTTCAGGGTTGTAGATGTTTTTGGGTGTAGGCAAACCGAAGTGTAGATAAGCATGACGCGTTACCATACGACCACGGGGCGTACGCATTATATAGCCTTGCTGGATTAAAAAGGGCTCGAGTACATCCTCAATGGTGTGACGTTCTTCACTGATTGCAGCGGCTAAGCTATCAATACCGACAGGACCTCCATCGAATTTTTCAATCATGGCTAATAACAAGCGGCGGTCTTGGTGATCAAAGCCGTGTTGGTCCACGTCCAGCATGTTCAAGGCTTGGTCGGCAATCTGTAGGGTGATTTCACCTGTGCCGCGCACCTGGGCAAAATCGCGTACGCGTCTTAACAAGCGGTTGGCAATGCGTGGCGTGCCACGCGCACGGCGCGCGATTTCAAACGCACCTTCAGGAACAATGGGTACTTGCATAATAGTGGCTGAACGCTCAACAATTTGGGTGAGGTCCGGGTGACTATAAAATTCGAGGCGCTGCACAATACCGAAACGGTCTCTTAGTGGGTTGGTGAGCATACCCGCGCGGGTAGTGGCACCGACTAAGGTGAAGGGGGGTAAATCCAGTTTAATGGAACGCGCTGCAGGCCCTTCACCGATCATGATGTCTAGCTGGAAATCTTCCATGGCCGGATAAAGAATTTCTTCTACAACGGGTGGCAGGCGGTGGATTTCGTCAATAAAGAGTACATCGCCGCTGTTGAGATTCGTCAGCAGAGCAGCCAAGTCGCCGGCACGCTCAAGCACGGGGCCTGAGGTGCTTTTTAAGGAGACCCCCATTTCGCTGGCTATAATGTTAGCTAGGGTGGTTTTGCCAAGCCCGGGCGGGCCGAAAATCAAGGTGTGATCCAAGGCTTCTTCGCGCTGTTTAGCCGCCTCGATAAATAGGCTCATTTGGTCGCGCACCACTGGTTGGCCAATGTATTCGGTTAGGGATAGGGGGCGAATGGCGCGGTCGTATTGTTCTTCGCGTTCTTTGGCGGTACCGCTAATTAGGCGATCAGCTTCAATCATGGGAATTCACTTGAGTTATTAGGTGCTGGATTGCAAAGCGCGGCGGATAAGTTCTTCACTGCTCAGGCCTTCAGCAAAGATGGCCCGAATACTACGACTGGCTTCAGCGGGTTTGTAGCCTAAGCTAATCAGCGCGCTAAGGGCATCTTGCTCGGCGCTAGAAGAATTGGCAACGTTTGCGCCTTGTCCGGGTAGGCTGATTGCAGTTGCGCCGCTATCCCAGTCTTTAAAGCGGCCTTTAAGTTCTACTAGCAGGCGCTCGGCGGTTTTCTTACCCACGCCCGGCACTTTCATTAGGCGCGCTGTGTCTTCGGCATGCACGCACGCAATCAGCTCATTGGCGCTCATACCGGACATTAAAGCTAGGGCTAGTTTGGGACCAACACCATTTAAGCGGATCAGCTCACGAAACATCAACCGATCACGTTTGCTGTAAAAACCAAACAAGAGTTGTGCATCTTCACGTACAACCAGGTGTGTGTGTAGCTCAAGCTCTTTGCCTTGTTCAGGCAGCTGAAATAACGTGCTCATCGGCACTTCCAGCTCATAACCGACCCCATTAACGTCTAGAGTAATAAAGGGCGGTTGTTTGTCCAGTAAGACACCACGTAAATAACCAATCACTCTGTGTTCTCCAAGTGGTTAGCGCACAGTTAAGCGTAGGCGTCCGCCTCGGCTTTTAGCGCTGCTTAAGTCATGTGCGATAAGTGTTTGTCGATGATGCGCGTGGCACAGTGCGGCAGCTAAGGCATCGGATGCGTCAATCTGCGGTTTTTGTGTCAGTTGCAACAGGTGCATCACCATCATCTGTACTTGTTCTTTGGCGGCGCGACCGCTGCCCACGATAGCGGATTTGATTTGTGTCGCGCTGTATTCACTGACTGCAAGACCGGCTTGTGTAGCTGCAACAATGGCTGCGCCACGTGCTTGTCCCAGCTTAAGGGCTGAGTCAGCGTTGCGCGCCATAAACACTTGCTCAATACTCATCAGAGCTGGGTGGTAGCTGTTGATGATCTCGTGAATGCCAATAAACACGGCGTTTAGGCGCTCGGACAGCTCGCCAGTGCCGGTGCGGATGCAGCCAGAAGCAATGTATTCACAGCAGCGACCGTTATCACGAACAATGCCGTAACCGGTGATGCGTGAGCCCGGGTCGATACCTAAAATAAGAGTCATGCACAGCAACCTAAAAATACAAACACTGAGTTTGTAGTAAATATTGGAAATCAGAAAAGCAAAATAACACAAAGCACTGATTATATACACAGTGCTATAAGGGTGGGAGGTTACTGTGATTTATTTTTGTGGGAGAGGGTGGTGCATAGTGTAAGAAAGGTTGGTTGCGACTGTAGTTTGGCTAGCAGTCGCAATCATCAGGAGTTTATGTGGTTGGATTACATATCTTCTGGGAACACGGCGTTGCTGTAGACGTTTTGCACGTCGTCCAGATCTTCGAGTGCATCGATGAGGCGTATAACTTTCTCAGCGCCTTCCGCATCTAACTCAGTTTCGGTGGTTGGTAACATGGCTATTTCAGCTTGTTCAGCGACAAAACCTGCTGCTTTGAGGGCTTCGTTGACTGAAATAAAGTCTTCAAAACTGGTTAAAACCTCAACTGAACCGTCATCACCCACTTCGACATCATCAGCACCGGCCTCAAGCGCTGCATCGAGTAGCGCTTCTTCATCAACCCCCGGAGCAAATATAAGCTGACCTTTGCGCTCAAACAGGTAGGCGACTGAGCCGTCGGTACCTAGATTGCCACCATGCTTATTAAAGGCGTGGCGTATTTCACCAGCGGTACGGTTGCGGTTGTCGGTCATGGCCTCGACATACACGGCTACGCCACCGGGTGCATAGCCTTCGTACACCAAGTCTTCGACGTTATCACCATCGTTGCCGCCGACTCCGCGTGCAATAGCACGGTCGATGGTGTCACGGCTCATGTTGGCGCTAAGGGCTTTGTCTACGGCTAGGCGCAGACGTGGATTATCGGGCACTTCGCCGCCGCCTTCTTTGGCAGCTACGGTAAGCTCACGAATTAGTTTGGTGAAAATTTTGCCCCGCTTGGCGTCCTGACGCTCTTTGCGGTGCTTGATATTGGACCATTTGGAATGTCCCGCCATGGCTACTCCTAAATATGTGTGTAAGTGAAAAACGGCTTGATCGTTTGACTTTAATTGATACGTGAAAATGTAGGTCGAGCTTTAGGCGGATGTGCTGGCCTAAAGGTGCAACCTACAATTAATGACTATTCCGTTTTTGCTTGTTCGCGCAAACGAATGTGTAATTCGCGCAAAGCTTTTGGGTCTACTGCGCCCGGCGCTTGGGTCATGACGCAAGCAGCACTCTGGGTTTTCGGGAAGGCAATCACTTCACGAATCGAGCTGGCGCCGGTCATCAGCATCACTAAACGGTCCAAACCAAAGGCCAAACCGCCATGGGGTGGCGCACCGTACTTTAGGGCATCGAGCAAGAAGCCAAACTTCTCACGTTGCTCTTCAGCACTAATACCCAGCACATCAAACACCACCTGTTGCATAACGCGGTTGTGGATACGAATCGAGCCACCACCCAGTTCAGTACCGTTGAGTACCATATCATATGCACGGGACAGGGCTTTTTGCGGCGCGGCTTTTAGCTCGTCCGCGCTGCACTGCGGTGAGGTGAAGGGGTGGTGCAAGGCGGTCAGTGAACCGTCATCGTTTTCCTCAAACATGGGGAAGTCCACGACCCACATCGGTGCCCACTTGCATGTCAACAGATTAAGGTCATGCCCCAAGCGAATACGCAGCGCGCCTAGCGCATCGCTAACCACTTGTGCCTTATCAGCACCGAAGAACACGATATCGCCATCGACTGCACCAACGCGGTCCAGGATGGTATTGAGGTTGTCTTCAGGAATAAATTTAACGATAGGTGACTGCAAGCCCTCGGCACCTTTGGCGCGCTCGTTAACTTTAATGTACGCCAAGCCTTTAGCGCCGTAGTTACCAACAAATTTAGTGTAGTCATCAATTTGTCCGCGAGGCATCGCACCTTGGCCGGGAACACGCAGTGCAGCCACACGGCCTTTAGGATCGTTGGCTGGGCCGCTGAATACTTTAAATTCAACGTCTTTAAGCTGATCAGCAATGTCCACCAGCTCAAGCGGAATACGCAGGTCAGGCTTATCTGAACCGAAGCGACGCATGGCTTCGGCGTAAGGCATGTGTGGGAATTCACCTAACTCCACATCCAGCACTTCTTTGAACAGGTTGCGGATCATGGTTTCGGTGATGCCCATAATATCAGCTTCGTCCATAAAGCTGGTTTCGATATCGATTTGGGTAAATTCTGGCTGACGGTCAGCACGCAAGTCTTCATCACGGAAACACTTGGCGATTTGGTAGTAGCGGTCAAAACCGGACACCATCAACAACTGCTTAAACAGCTGCGGTGACTGCGGCAGGGCAAAAAAACTTCCGGCGTGGGTGCGGCTGGGCACCAAATAGTCACGTGCACCTTCTGGTGTGGCGCGGGTCAGGATTGGGGTTTCCACATCTAAGAAGCCGTGCTCATCCAAATAACGGCGGATGCTGGCGGTAATGCGTGAGCGCAACTTGAGCTTCTCAGCCATTTCTGGACGACGCAGGTCGATGTAGCGAAAACGCAAACGGGTTTCTTCACCGACATCGCAATAGTCATCTAAGGGGAAGGGTGGTGTTTCTGCCTGGCTTAGCACTTCAAGGCTGTCGGCAATCACTTCGATTTCGCCGCTGGCGAGGTTGGGGTTTTTTGCGCCATCGGGGCGCAGATTCACCGTGCCGGTAATCTGCAGTACATACTCACTACGCACGCGGTCGGCTTTAGCGAAAATCTCGCTTTGCTCTGGATTGAAAACAACCTGCGCTAGACCTTCACGATCGCGAATGTCTAAAAAAATCACCCCACCGTGGTCACGGCGACGATGAACCCATCCGCATACTGTTACTTTTTGACCTTCAAGACTGGCGTTTAAGTCGCCGCAATAGTGGCTGCGCATCATAATAGTGTTATTTCCCGAATCGTTCGAATGTGTCTGTGTGTCAGTGCAATGCAGTTAATCGCTGTTGCACAGAAACGCGCAATTATATAGCTTTACGACGATAACGGCTATGCTCTAATTTGCAGCGACGCTTCTGCAAATTTTGCGGTCTATGCTGTCGCTCTAGGTATGAATAGTTAAAATTGTTACACAGCAATGAAATTCAGCTAAAATTTCACTACAGTAAAGAAACTAGATCTGCTAACTTACGTGGCGATATTTGGTATGTTTTTGTTTTTATAGAACTAATTTTTAAACAGATTTCAATAAGGTGCTTCATGTCTTCAAATACTCAAGATTATTCTAATACCCGTACATTTTCCCATATGCTAAAACCCCTGCATTTTTTTCTTGGCTTGCTTGTTTTTGCGCTTTCTATCGTCCTTTCTGTAGTCAATCAGTCAGGTGATACGTATGTGCTGCTGCTGGCCTGCTTTGGTTTGCTTAATATGCTGTTTGCCCCCGTTGTGCCGAGCTGGAGATGTAGTAATAAGCAAAATCTACAAAACATAGTTTCCGTGATGGTGATGGCTGTTGCGGTGTTGCAGGCCATTTTTGTGATGATCAAGTTTGAGGGCACAGACGGCTATAACGCCTCAGCCTTTTCTGTAGCTGTACTGTTGGCAGCCACCATTATTCACTTGATGTTGCACTATAACCGTCAACCTAAAAAAGCAGCGTCTGCAGGTAGCTACGATTCTGCAGGTAGCTACGATGAGGTGGGTGAGTTAGATGGCGACCGTGAGTTGGGTACAGTGAAGTGGTTTAACACCGCCAAAGGCTTTGGTTTTATTTCTCGCGACTCAGGTGAAGATATTTTCGTTCATTTTCGCGCAATACGTGGCGAAGGACATCGTGTTTTAGTTGAGGGTGAACGAGTTGAGTTTTATGTCATGGAGCGTGACAAAGGCTTGCAGGCTGAGGATGTGGTTAAGCTTTAAACTGCCTGCGGCATGAGTTAACACAGTTAAAGATTACGCAGCTCGACACTTTTTGCTAAGGAGCCTCTGAATAACTCCCCACTTTTTGCGATAATAGCCGCATCGACCATTTTTTAGCCCAGCGAGCCGAATCATGAGCCAGTTGACCTTTGCCGAAGCAGAATACCAGAACAAAAAGCGTAAGACGCGTCGTGAGATTTTCTTGGAAAGAATGGATGCCATTATTCCTTGGAAGCGCTTGGAGAATCGCGCCGCTAAGCATTACCCAAAAGGTGAAATGGGGCGTCCCCCTTATCCGCTCAGTGTGATGCTGCGTGTGCATTGCTTGCAACTATTCTACAACCTCAGCGATCCAGCTCTGGAAGATTCGCTGTATGAAATTGAATCAATGCGCCGCTTTGCAGGATTGCGTTTGTCAGACAATATTCCTGATGAAACAACGATTTTAAACTTCCGTCACTTCCTTGAAAAGCATGGGCTGGGCAAGCTATTTCTGAAGGAAATTAACAAGCACTTGCAGCATCAAGGCTTGCTGTTTCGCGAAGGCACCATTGTGGATGCCAGCATTATTTCCGCACCGAGCTCAACGAAAAATCAAAGCCGCAAGCGCGACCCAGAAATGCATTCCAGCAAGAAAGGCAACCAATGGCACTTTGGCATGAAGATGCATATCGGCGTGGATGATGTCACAGGTATGATTCATAGCGTGGAAAGTACGGCTGCCAATGTGCACGACGTAACCATGACTGCAAGCCTTCTACATGGCGAAGAAAAGCGTGTATTTGGTCTAGGTGTTGAAAAACGCAGGGAAAACAAAGAGCGCAAAAATCTTGCCTGGCTGATCAGTGCTCGAATCAGTAAGCGTAAAACCATGACCGAAAATGAGCAGGAAATTGAAAAAATGAAAGCCAAGCTACGCGCTAAAGTTGAGCATCCGTTTCGCTACATCAAGTGCGTATTTGGCTATAACAAAGTTCGTTACAAAGGGCTTGATAAAAACCATAACCGTTTGTGTCTGCTGGCGGGGCTAACGAACCTCATGATCGGCAGAAAACACTTGCTGGCTTAGGGTTAGTGCGCCCTTAATCCGCCAAAACGGCGAATTAAGGGCTAAAAGAGGTGGTTTTACCTAGAAAACGATCTTTTTTAGCTGTTTTTTTGAGTTTTCGAGTCGTTTTCAGAAAAGCTCAATAATAAGCTGAGATTTTCAGAGGTTCCCTAAGCTGCTGTTTTTTTAAGGCCTGCTATGCGGGCCTTTTTTCGTTGTGTGCGGTTTATTGCGTTACGTCTATTAAGTTTTTGCTTAATTATTTAAACTGCATGGTTCGTTTTGCTCTCGGGTAGGGTTAAGCGGCCTAATAGATAGAAGATAAGGTGTAACTATGTCAAAACAAAATCAATACATACCTTCCTATTTGGATGCAGAAAATCCGGGGCCTTGGGGGATTTTTCTCGAACAGGTAGACCGGGTAGCGCCGTATTTGGGTGAGTTCAGTGAATGGGTCGGCACGTTAAAGTATCCAGAACGTTCGCTGATTGTTGATATTCCGGTACGTCTTGATGACGGCACCATTGCTCATTTTGAAGGGTATCGGGTGCAGCACAGTCTTAACTGTGGCCCAGGTAAAGGCGGTGTGCGTTACCACCAAGATGTAACTCTGTCTGAGGTCATGGCGCTGTCGGCATGGATGTCGGTTAAAACCGCTGTTGTAGGCTTGCCTTATGGTGGCGCTAAGGGCGGTATACGTTTTAATCCGCGTGATTACTCCAAGGCAGAAGTTGAGCGTATTACCCGTCGTTATATTAATGAGATTTCCTCTGTAATAGGCGTGGATAAGGATATTCCAGGTCCTGATGTCAATACCAATGCACAGACCATGGCTTGGATGATGGATACCTATTCCATGAATGCAGGACAAGATTGTCCGGGCATTGTTACAGGCAAACCTATTGCCATTGGCGGCAGCCTTGGCCGTGTTGAAGCAACAGGGCGCGGTGTGTTTATTGTCGGTGTGGCCGCTGCCCGTGATGCAGGCATTGATTTAAACGGTGCGCGTGTTTGCATTCAGGGTTTTGGCAACGTGGGTAGCACAGCCGCACGCCTGTTTTGCGAGCTGGGCGCTAAGGTTATTGCCGTGCAGGATCATACGGGCAGTGTGTATAACTCGGATGGCCTGCCTATTTCTGCGCTGATTGAGTACGTTAATGAGCACGGTGGTGTAGCGGGCAAGCCGAATGTTGAAGAACTTACTAATGATGAGTTTTGGGCGCTAGAAACAGAGATTCTTATCCCAGCAGCTTTGGACGGCCAAATCACCAAGCACAACGCCCCTAATATCAAAGCGCGCATTATTGTGGAAGGCGCTAACGGCCCCACCACACCAGCGGCAGATGATATTTTAACCGCTAAGGGTGTGGTCATTGTGCCCGATGTGCTTGCCAATGCCGGCGGGGTAACCGTGAGCTATTTTGAGTGGGTGCAAAACAGGGCGAGTTTCTATTGGAGCGAAGAAGAAATTAACCAGCGTTTGGAAACTATTATGGACAACGCATACACAGCCGTATCGGCGACAGCAGCGGAACATAAGGTTACCTTGCGTACTGCAGCCTTTATCACAGCCTGCACACGGATTCTTAAAGTGCGTGAAGTGCGTGGCTTATACCCTTAATCGCGAGTGCGGGCAGCCGTCCGCATAACCGCCAGTAATGTGTTGCGCTCATGATGCGCTTCTGTAATAAAAGGTATTGAAGGTGAATTTATGACTGACTCATACTTAGCGCATCATCTTGAGTTGTTGAGGTACTTGCAGCAAGTACTAGTGGCCATAGCGCAGGAAGATATGATTCCTGAAGAGCACAGTGAATTTCTAGATCGCTATGCAGACATGATAGCGGAGTTCTCCCAAAGCCAAGAGGCGTTGTATTTGGGGCAAGAAGTGATTAGTCAGGTTTTTCAACGCTATCCACAAATCGCCCACCAAGTGCCCAGAGACCTGCTATGGTTTTTTGGTGGTGAGTGTTTGCATTATATGCCAGACGAAGAGATAGCTATGTTCCAGCAACTTGAGGAGCGTCGTTTTGAGGCTTTAGAGCTGGGCGAGGACTTTGACTGGAATAAAGAGGTGCAGCTTACATTTATGCCAACGAAGCAAACCGCCCATTAAGAGACAGAGAAATTAATAATTTTGCAAAAAGGCTTGACGAATTAGATACCTATGTCTAAAATGCGCGCCACTTCAAGCAATTAAGTTCACTTAAGTTACTTGAAGCTGTAACTGTAAAGTTCCAGGCTGCGTCCCCTTCGTCTAGTGGCCTAGGACACCGCCCTTTCACGGCGGTAACAGGGGTTCGAGTCCCCTAGGGGACGCCACTTTAAGCGGGAATAGCTCAGCTGGTAGAGCACAACCTTGCCAAGGTTGGGGTCGCGAGTTCGAATCTCGTTTCCCGCTCCAAATTTGGCGTTAAGCTAAAAAGAAAAAGAGTCGCAAGACTCTTTTTTTTCGCCTGCAGTTTAAGCGTTTGATTTACTTGGCTTTGCGGGATTAATTCTACGTTGTTCTGGCGACTAAAAAAATATTTTTACTGGGCTAATTATCGCTTATTAGACGGTAAATTGTAGTGCACGAAATTGGGTTGTTTTCCAATCGGTGACCTAACGGTGACCGATTGGTGACAAAAGTCGTGGTCACCGACCTGAGTGGTGACCACGACCTAGTTTTCATTTTTGGTTATATTTAGTCACCGAAGCGAGCGAGCCAGTAGGGGCGGCGGGTTTTTGGTAGGAGCTGGCCATGCCTGCGACAGCAGTTTATTTGGCGACGCGGTGGTGGCTGGTTTAATCTGTGGTCGGATGCATGGCATCCTCGTACAGGTGTAACGGACTTTTGTTGGAGCGCAACTTTTGCACGGTGGTGCTTATCCGGCGGCGCTTGAGTTGGCTTATGGTTCGCATCGCTGAGAAGCTGGGCTCCAACAGTGTTTACTTAAGCTAAAACCGTTAGGGCAATGGCTGCAAAGAAGCACAGTGCCGTGTGGGACCTGACTTGTCAGGGAACCAATAATTGCCTTGGGCAGATAATCAGCGCAGCTATACAGAGCGTGACTATCATTAAAGTGTTAGATGCAAGGAAGGTGAAAAAATCGTTCCCCGACAAGTCGGGTCCCACATTAGTCTGTGCATTGATAAGGAACCCAACAGTAGGGGTGGCGGTTTTGGTAGGATCAGGCCATGCCTGCGACAGCGGTGTATCTGGCGGCGTTGTGCTGGCTGGTTTAGTCTGTGGTCGGATGCATGGCATCCTCGTACAGGTGTAACGGACGTTTGTTGGGGCGCAATTTTTGCGCGGTGGTGCTTATCCGGCGGTGCTTGAGTTGACTTATGGTTTGCATCGCCCAGAAGCTGGTCTCCAACAGTGTTTACTTAAGCTAAAACCGCTAGGCCAATGGCTGCAAAGAAGCACAATGCCGTGTGGGACCTGACTTGTCAGGGAACCAATAATTGTCTTGGGCAGATAATCAGAGCAGCTATACAGAGCGTGACTATCATTAAAGTGTTAGATGCAAGGAAGGTGAAAAAATCGTTCCCCGACAAGTCGGGTCCCACATTAGTCTGTGCATTAATTGTTTTGGGCAGATAATCAGAGCAGCTATACAGAGCGTGACTATCATTAAAGTGTTAGATGCAAGGAAGGTGCAAAAATCGTTCCCCGACAAGTCGGGTCCCACATTAGTCTGTGCATTGATAAGGAACCCAACAGTAGGGGTGGCGGTTTTGGTAGGAGCTGGCCATGCCTGCGACAGCGGTGTATCTGGCGGTGCTGTGGTGGCAGGTTTAATCTGCGGTCGGATGCATGGCATCCTCGTACAGTTTCAATCGCGCAAGAGTTGCGCTCCAACAGCGTATTTGCGCGCGATTGGGATTGTCCGGCAGCGCTTGAGCTAGTTTATGGTCCGCATCGTCCAGAGGCTGGGCTCCAGCAAGAGCAGTGCTTTGGAATGCAATTATTGGTAGGAGCTGGCCATGCCTGCGACAGTGGTGTGTTTGGCGGCGCGGTGGTGGCAGGTTTAATCTGTGGTCGGATGCATGGCATCCTCGTACAGGTGTAACGGACTTTTGTGGGAACGCAATTTTTGCGCGATTGGGATTGTCCGGCAGCGCTTGAGCTAGTTTATGGTTCGCGTCGCCCAGAGGCTGGGTTCTAACAGGAGTAGGTGGAGATAGTGGCAGGACGAGCCTAGCTTCGCCAAGTGAATTCTTCTACGCCTTGCGCATTTACTTTGAGCCAGCGGTCGGCATCTGCTTCGCCGTCGGCTTCTTGCCAGCTGCCGGGGGCGCAGCGTATTTCTACGGCGAGTGCTGCAAAGGCAGCTTGCGCGCAGGCGAGATCGCTGTCCCATGGGGTTGCCGAGCTGGCAAAGAGCAGTGAGTGCCACGAGCCCACAGCCTTGTTGTACCAAGTCACTTCAATACCGTCACAGTCACAGCGCGCTAGACTGCCTTTGCGGCGCCAGTCGCTGCAGTGTTTGAAAGCGGTTGTTAACCAAGCATGGACTGCTTCTTGGTCTGCATCTTTGAGGTAAATTTCAATGTCGGGTTGCATGTTGAGTGCCTCTTTAGACGGGCTGAATCCAATCAAATCGAACGGCTACCGTAACATCGATGGATTGTTCTATAATACTGCGCTTGCGCTCTTCGTTAATACGCCAGCCGTGCGGTGTCATGGCTAACAGGTTTGCGCGAGCCGTGCTATCGCTGAGGTTGAGCCTGTAGCGCATATATTCGGTGTGGGTCAATTTTAGCTGTGCAGGTAAGTCTTGTAGGTGTTTGGCGTCATCATAGGGGCGCACTTGATCATAGAGTTTAGTGCGCAGCTCAATTAAATGATCGTGCGCTGGGCCTAAGCGTAAAAATGTGCCGTTTTTGCTGAGTACGCGCAGGATTTCTGCCCATGAGTAAGGACTGAAAACACTGGTGAGCAAATCGCAGCTGTGTTCGACCATGGGGATACGCGCCATGCTGGCGACTAACCACTGAATCTGCTTGCTTCTGCGGCAGGCTTGTTTGATGGCGTCTTTGGAGACATCTAAGCCGTATCCTTGCGCTAAGGGTAAGCTCTTGGCGAGGTTGTCAGTGTAGTAGCCTTCGCCACAGCCAATATCCAGCCAAGTGCGTGGTGCTATGGTGGCGCTATAGTCAGCCAGTTGTTGAGCATGGGGGTGATAGTGACCGCTGTTTAGAAAATCACGCCGCGCGGCAACCATTTCAGAACTATCGCCCGGAGCGCGGCTGGCTTTGTGCTGTACAGGTAAAAGGTGTAGATAACCTTGCCGCGCACGATCGAAGTGGTGCGAGTTAGCGCACTGGGCGGTGGTGTCGGTAAGCTCAAGTTGAGCAAGGCAAATAGGGCAGCTAAGCATTTGCGAGCCTAAGGTGACAATAAAGCAATTAGGATATAAAAAAACCCGCCGAAGCGGGTTTTTTGTGTAAATTATTTTAGCTGTTGCTTAGATAACTTGCACTTCTTCAGCTTGCATGCCTTTCTGGCCACGAGCTACAACGAAGGACACTTTCTGGCCTTCTTTCAGGCTTTTGAAGCCATCAGATTGGATAGCGCGGAAGTGTACAAACAAATCTTCACCAGCTTCCGGAGTAATAAAACCGAAACCTTTAGAATCATTGAACCACTTAACGGTGCCTGTTTGACGATTAGACATTTATTTGTTCCCTTGAACGAAGTAAATTAAAGCATGGCATTAGGCCATCTGAATACTGAGTGCAAGGAGTTACAGGATTCGCAATGGATGGATCAAAATCTAAACACTGGGTAATTCACGGTGACACATGCAACAACAGTGGGGCGTACTCTACCCTAAATTTACTTAGCCATCACTATTTTTTGTAGATATTTGGTATATATATGTGAATAAGTTAAAAATAGGTGGCAGTTTTGACTTTGAGTTCGCAATTGAGTCAGATACCATGCGTTGTTGTTTTGCATAACTGAATTTATAACTAAATTTAAGAGGTTCCCAATGAGCATCAAGTCCGATAAGTGGATTCGTCGAATGGCCCAAGAACAGGGCATGATTGAGCCTTTTGTTGAGCGTCAAGTGCGCAATGAGGGTGGCGAGCGGCTCATTTCTTATGGGGTTTCTAGTTATGGTTATGATGTGCGCTGTGCGGATGAGTTTAAGGTGTTTACCAATCTGCACTCGGTGACAGTGGACCCTAAAAACTTCGATGAAAAAAGCTTTGTGGACGTTAAGGGTGAGTACTGCATTATTCCGCCCAACTCGTTTGCGTTGGCACGTACCGTTGAGTACTTTCGGATTCCGCGCAATGTGTTAACCATTTGCTTAGGTAAAAGCACCTATGCGCGCTGCGGTATTATTGTCAACGTCACGCCGCTGGAGCCGGAGTGGGAAGGGCATGTGACGCTGGAGTTCTCCAACACCACGACTCTGCCGGCCAAGATTTATGCTAATGAGGGCGTTGCGCAAATGCTGTTCTTTGAGTCAGATGAGACTTGTGAAGTGTCGTACAAGGATCGTGATGGTAAGTATCAAGGGCAGCGCGGCGTAACTTTGCCGCGCGCTTAGAACTCGTTGTGCGTATTAACGACCAGGGCGGGGTGGTCGTTTAAGCAATACTTCCGGCGGTGGTTCACACTCTATTTTGCGGCCTAGTAGAGTTTCAATCGCCGGCAAAGCATAAGCATCATCTTCTCCCGCAAAGCTAATTGAAATCCCAGAGCTGCCGGCGCGTCCGGTACGACCAATACGGTGGATATAGTCTTCAGGGTCTTCGGGTAGTGTGTAGTTAATGACATGGCTGATGTCATCCACGTGGATACCGCGCCCGGCTACATCGGTAGCAACTAGCACCTGAATACGACCACTGCGAAACTGTTCAAGTACGCGAATACGTTTTTGTTGCGGTACTTCGCCCGACATTTGTTCCGCCTTAATGCCATCGGCTTGCAAGCGCTCCTGAATGCGACGCACTTGGTCGCGGCGGTTAGCAAATACCATCACCCGCGGCCAGCCTTTCTCTTGCAGCAGGTTGTACAGCAGATTGTATTTGTTGTCTTCAGACACCGCATAGACGTGCTGCTCAATAGTATCGCTGGCGACCTGCTCTGGCTCGATTTCAACCACTGCTGGCTCAAAGGTCCATTGTTTGGTCAGGTCCATCACGTCATCGGAAAACGTTGCCGAAAACAACAGCGTTTGGCGCATTTCTTTGCGTGGGGTTTGGCGAATTATCTGACGTACTTGGGGAATGAAGCCCATATCAAGCATACGGTCAGCTTCGTCCAGAATTAATACTTCAACCAAGTCTAAGTGCACTTCGCCGCGCTGATTGAAATCCAGTAAACGACCTGGGGTGGCCACTAAAATATCACAGTGTTTGGCCTCTAGCTGGCGCAGTTGTTTGTCAAAGTCCATGCCGCCCACAAAGCTCATGACATTAAGACCCGTATATTTGCTTAGGTCCTCTGCATCTTTGGCGATTTGTACAACCAGTTCGCGGGTTGGCGCAATAATCAGTGCGCGCGGCTCACCCATAAAACGTTCTTCGGGTGGCGGATTTTCGAGTAACTGACTGATCGTGGAGATTAAAAAAGCAGCCGTTTTGCCGGTGCCCGTTTGCGCGCGACCAATCGCATCGCGACCTTTGAGGGTGTAGCCTAAAACCTGCGCTTGAATAGGGGTGCAGTAGGGAAAGCCGAGCTCTTGGATGGCGCGCATCAGTTCAGGGGTAAGTTGGAAGTCATGAAAGCGGGTTTTGCCCGGTAAAGGTTCAACCACAAAATCCTTAATTGACCAGGGTGTTGTTTCTGGGCGAGCGTTTTGTTGTTCGCGACGTGGTTTACGTGGGCGACTTTTATTATTTCTTGGCTGGCTTGTTTTGGCTTCGGTGCTCTGTGTTTCTACAGGTTCAGGTGCAGCTTGGTTGGCGCTGCTGCCGTCAGTTTTTTTTGGGAAAATTCTTTTAAAGGCTTTAAGCAAAATGGTTACTTCGCAATGAAAAATATTTAAGACCCAAGTTTAAGCTAAAGCAAGAAATTAGGGAAATATTCAATCGGTAGACTGCGGCAGCTTTACGTTATTTAATTCAGGGCGTTAAGTGCCGCATCCAGTATTTTAATCGGTTGCAAGACTAGGGTTTAACTGCTTGTGCAGCCAGTGGCCGATATCAATAATTTGCTCATGACAGACTTCGTGCTGCATGGGGTAGTCTTGCCACGTGGTAGGCATGTCCCATTGTGTGAGTTGTTGATAAGCCGCTTGTCCCATGAGTACCGGCACCACGCCATCATAACGCCCATGCATGCACAGCACCGGATAGCTGTAGGAGGGTTTGCTGGCGTCTTCAAAGGTGGGTGCGTAGGTGGATAAGGCCAGTACGCCGCCAAGCGGTTGTTGCCAGCGCAAAAAAGCAGTGTGTAAAACCACAGCGCCGCCCTGAGAAAACCCAGCCAAGAAAATGCGTTTGGGATCGATGCCGCTGTCACGCTGTGCTTCTATGGTGCGAATCAGGTTTTCGCTGGATTCTTCCAGCTGTTCGCTATTAATGGCGCGCTTGCCGGGGCTAATCGCTAAAATGTCGTACCAGCTTGGCATCGCCATGCCACCGTTAATGGTCACAGGCTGGGTGGGTGCTTGCGGTAAAATAAAACGCACTGTGGGCAGCTGCGGTTGTAGCATGCGTGCGACTGGCTCAAAATCACTGCGTCCAGCGCCTAGGCCGTGTAGCCAAATCACACAGGCATCGGCGGGTTTAAGTGCTTCAACAATTAATGCGGTTTCTAACATTCTTAAATCCTATAAAGCGTATAAAAGCGGCCAGTTAAATAGGTTCAAATCGACCCTGTTGACGGTTTTTTTGTACGTGCTCAGCAGTAAAAACCTGCCCATGCATGGCAATATAAACCCCAGCAGGCAGGCATTGTAGCACTCCTAAGGCAAAGCCAAGATTAAAGGGTGCATCTGTATTGCGCATCCGTGCAGGTTGCATCGCACCAGTGAATACCACAGTTTTATCGCCCGGGTTTCCGAGCTGCTGTGCGCTGAGCGTCATGGTATCAGTGCCGTGGATCACCAGAATTTTCTGTTCAGGGCATTGTGTTATAGCGGTTGCAAGCAGTTGGCGGTCGGCATCGGTAAAGTCTAAGCTGTCTTTTTTCAGTAGACTGTCGATGCGGTATGCGCAGTGCACGCCCGCTTCCTGCAGTAAGGGCTCAACCATGGGTTCGCCAATGCTGAATTCAGAGAGCGCATCGGAGTACACTTTATCGAAGGTACCACCGGTAGTAATGATTTTTATAGACATAAGGAAACGCCTTGTCCAAACAAAACGGGGTTCAGTCTAGCGCGAAGCAAGCACAAAAGCCTAGCCAGTCCAATTGGTATGTGTACTTGGTTCGGGCTGCTAATACAGCGCTGTATTGTGGGATTACCACGGATCCGCAGCGGCGTTTTCAGCAACATCTAAACGGTAAGGGTGCGCGGTTTTTTCAAAGCAGTCCCGCGCAGGCTTTAGTGTATGTTGAGCTGTGTGATGATAAATCCAGCGCATTAAAGCGCGAGTACTGCATTAAACAGTTAGACAAATTACGGAAAGAGGCTTTGCTAAACGCGCCATATAATATGCTGAGTGAGTGTCAGTAATGCAGGGTTGCAGTAAGGAATGCTTGCGCGTGCAGTTTGTCTTACATTGTTGTAAAGTTTTGCCGTCTAAACGAATTTTAACGAGAGAGTTATCAATATGAAATGCCAAAAAGCTATCCTTGTCGAGCCAGTGCCACCTTTGGCGCGCCATGTGTTTTTTGCTTTGAATGAGCCAAAGCAGCTAGGTGCTGCACTAACGCGCCTAGCGCAGCTGGTCGATGGTGAGGCCACGCTGGTAGGTTTTGGGGTATCTTTATTACAGGCCGTTGATATGCCGCTGGATAAGCTACGTGTGTTCCCAGCTTTAAGTAATCAGGGGATTGATGTTCCGTCCACCCAACACGCGCTGTGGTGTTGGCTGCGTGGCGATGATCGTGGCGAGTTGCTTTATCGTACCCGCGCTATTGAAAAAGCCTTGGCGCCTGCACTGCATATAGTGCAGGTCACAGATGCGTTTCGTTATTTATCAGGTCACGATCTGAGCGGCTATGAGGACGGCACCGAAAACCCCGTCGATGCAGCGGCGGTAGAGGCCGTATCTGATGTGCAAGCACCTTACGGCAGCTATGCAGCGGTTCAGCACTGGGAGCATAATTTAGACTTCTTTAAATCCCTGCCGCAGAACGAGCAGGACCATATTATTGGTCGTCGTCTCAGCGATAACGAAGAAATTGAAGACGCGCCAGAGTCTGCTCATGTTAAACGTACTGCTATGGAAGACTTTGAACCAGAAGCCTTTGTTGTACGCCGCTCTATGCCTTATATAGACGGCGATGTGGCGGGTTTGGTCTTTTTGGCTTTTGGCCACTCATTAGATGCCTTTGAAATGCAGCTAAAACGCATGATTGGCATGGATGACGGTATTACCGACGGTCTGTATCGTTTTAGCCGCCCGGTGACTGGTGGCTATTACTGGTGTCCGCCGGTTAAAGAGGGCCAGTTAGAATTATCGGCATTACTTAAAAACGCATAAAAATACATCTTCCCGCCCTATCAACTGTTGGAGCGCAATTTTTGCGCGATGGTGATTTTCCGGCACTATCTGAGCTGAAGTTATAATCGCTATCACCCAGAAGCTGTGCTCCAGCAGAACACCTAGGGTGCCTATCTGTGTTGTTAATCACACAACTTGACGCCTGCCTGCCACTTATCCATAAAACTATACCTGCTGTCATAAGCTACACGACAAAGGTGCTGGGTTTTGCCATGCTCATGCTCATAGATCTATAGGGAGTTAATCATGCCAAATACATTAAATGAACGCGGGTTTACCCTCGTAGAATTAATGATAATCGTGGCGCTGCTGGCGATAGTGGCCACTATTGCAGTGCCTAATTTTACCCAGTTTATTCGTAATAATCAGGTGCAGGCCAAAGCGGATGAATTGACCGCGCTTGTTCAGTATGCGCGCTCGCAAGCGGTTGCAGCCCGTAAAACATATGAGCTAGATCTTGAGCGTTGGGAGGTTAAGGCTGCCGGTGATTCTAGCTATGAGCGTAAGGTAGAATTCAATACTGGGCAGGCGTCAACCAATCATAATTTAGGCGCGGGAAAGGTTGTTTCGTTTACAGGGCATGGAATGGCTAATCCCGCGGCTAAGATCTCTGTATGTCGTGCTGGTGATAAGGATACTGGCTACCTGATTGATATAAGTGCTAGCGGTATGGTTAAGCGCTATTCGCGAGGCTATAAAGATGACAGTAATAAAATGTCTAGCTGCACAAGTTTTTGAGGTGAAGCATGAAAACAACTAAAGGATTCAGCCTGATAGAAGTCTTAGTTACCCTGTTACTGACCAGTGTCGGCATTTTGGGCATGGTCGCACTGCAGGGACGAGCGATTAACTATACCACTGAGGCTGTGCATCGTGACTCTGCTGTTAGCTTAAGCAATGAACTGATAGAGATTATGCGCTCTTACCGAGATGACCTCTACAGCAAAACCCCACCGCTAGAATACTCCTATACCGAACTCAAGCCGACCAGTGTTGTGTATAACGCTAGTGGAGCTTTGCAGCTTAATCAGGCTAATTGTCCGTCAAGCCTACCGCAGACGCTACAAGAGCAAGCTAATTGTTGGATGAGAAAAGTTGAAAGTGTTCTACCGGGCACTACGGATGCAGACGTGCGTGCGCAATTCAAGGTCTGTCCTTCTTTTAAGCTAGGTGGAAACGGTGCTCCTGAGTGTGCGGGTAATGCCTATCAAGGCTCATCTCTTGCTATTCAGGTGGCTTGGCGTAGCCGTGAGGCTGTTTGTGGGCCTAATCAAACTTCTGATATATGTACCTTTGTTACGCGGGTGGAGCTATGAATAACCAAGCTTTTTATCGCCAGAGAGGGCTATCCATTGTTGAGCTAATGGTTGCGTTGGCTATTAGTAGCTTTCTGATTCTTGGAATCACTCAAGTTTATATCGACAATAAAAGAAATTACATTTTCCAGCAAAGCCAAGCAGGAAACCTATCTAATAGCCGCTTTGTTAGCTTATTACTGGATGAGTTGCTCAGTAAGGCGGGCTATCGCCGAGTCCCAGATCAGGATATGTCTGATGCTTTTCCAGCATCAACAGCCCTTAGTAATCACTGTGCAGCTTTTCCGGCGGAAGCGGCTATAACTAAGCTGAAAAGTACTGCTGAAGTAGGATTTTGCATGCGTTACCAACCAGCTATGGCTGGTGAAATGATTTGTGATGGCTCTACTACAACTTTGGCTTCGGAAACTCCTTTCCGCTATCCCGCACAGAGTGAAAATATTCATGTTGCAATCAAGTTTGTTTCACATGCTAGTGATTTAAATAAAGGGGTTATCAGTTGCGTCAGTGATAAGGGTACTGCTGCGGTTGAACTGCTTAGTGGCATAGCTGATATGCAAGTTGAGTTCGGTTCGGGCTTGGCTGACGAGAAGCGCCTTAAATCATCCAGTCCATACAAAAAAGCAGCTGCATGGAGTGATTCAGACGGTATTGTTCGCGCTGTACGCTACTCAGTACTCAGTGCTAGTGCGGCAGGGCAGCGGGATTTTGATTCACTCGTTCTTACTCACTGGCTGGGTAATAGTGCAACGGACAGTGCTGAAAGGTTGAATGCTCAGGATAACCGGCAAATTTACCAAGCAGCTGTAGGTGCACAGGCAATAAGGAATATGATGCCATGAAGATGATGTACTCAAAAAGAAAGCAGCAAGGCGCAGTGCTATTGATTGCTCTAGTTATGCTGCTGGTGCTGACAGTTCTGACTGTTACTAATATGCGTGGAGTGGTGCTTGAGTCGCGTATTACTGCGAACCGCATGGAAAGCGAGCGCTTACAAAATCTAGCTGATGCCGCTACTCGCGAAGGTGAATTCCGCTTTTATGGGCCGGCACATTTGCGCGATAAGTTGGAGCCAAATGTCACCGACAATTGCAAAATAGACAATAAACTCAATCGTTATGGTAACAATAAACCTTGTTTGTTGAACGAAATGACTACAGATTTGTTGGAGGACTTTTTCTCTGCCCCGATTAGCTTTTTCAAGGCCAGTAACAGCTACACAAACAGTTATGACAAAACCAACGGAGTCGGTAGTGATGAGGGTACGGACGGTGCAGGTGAGCAAGATGTACTGGCCTGGATGCCTTTCCGCGGGCTGGACCCCACACCGGCCAACTATTTTACCGCCGACCGTGAAAAATCTTACTGGAATGCCTATAGGGTTATGTCTGGTTCGGAAGAAAACGAAACGCTCAACCCAGAGTATGGTGCAGCGCTGGAAGGTAAGGGTACGTACTTCTTTTTAATTACCGCACAAGCCAATGATGAGATTGCCGTGCAATCAACGGTGTCTGTAGTTTATCTTGGACTGAACTGAGGGATAGTCGGATGAATAGATTAAATATGATGATGCGCCTAGGGAAAGCGACAACCTCGGGCCTGCTGTGCTCTGGTGTTCTGCTGGCAGCAATGAATGCACAGGCTAATCAGCAGATAGCGCAGGTGCCGCTGAGTTTGTCGGAAGGTGTGCCGCCGAATATGATTTTGACTCTGGATGAGTCGGGGAGTATGTCGTGGAGCTTTGTGCCAGATGCTTCGAGTACGACAACTTCCGTGTATTCCAATAAAATCGGTGGCTACAACACCCGTCGTATGCGCGCCGCAAACACTAACCCCATGGCCTATAACCCGCATGTGATTTACGACATTCCACCCACCTTTGCTCAAGATGGATCGGAGATCGAACTGACAACCAGTTTTACCAACGCACCGTTGAATGGATTTTGGTTGTCAGCTGACTGGAGCAATACAAAGGGGAATATTCTTCGAGATTTGAGCAATAATTACAGGCTTGCTCGTGAGCATCGCCAAGGTGCGCCTGACGCTACAAATGGCGGCTCGCTAAATTGGGCACCGCATCCAGACGATTTTAATTACAAAGAGATCACAGGAATTGGTCAAAATACAACCTATACCTTTGGTCCCGATGAAGACTATGCTGTACAGGTCAAAGTCACTCGTACCAGCTCAAGTAAATGCACAGCAGAGCTGATGTTTGGTGCAGGTGCACAATCTGTATTGTGCTCTCTTAATGGCAGTACAGCCACAGTTTATGATACTTATAACAAAAACAATAAAACATACGCTGGCCTAATTAATAAAGGCGTTCCCGCCTACTACTACGAATTTGAACCCAGCTACAAACGCACAGCCAATGGTGCAGTAGGCAGCTGCGGCACATTTGAGGATGATTCAGGCACCGGCAAAGATGCTTTTTCCCAAGACGAGCGTTGCTATCGCCTTGTCTGGGTGGATGAAACCAGTGCCTATGACGAAAAAGGCAATCGCCTCAAACACCCCAATGGCCAGCTGGTCGATGGCAAGCAAAACTTTGCCATCTGGTATTCCTTCTACCGCAGCCGTGCATTAGCCACATTGTCTGCCGCCAAAATTGCCTTTTACAATCTGTCACCGGATGTGCGCTTTACTTGGCAGGATCTAGATACCTGTAAAACCTTTGAATCTGACAGTGGCAATACCTGCGGCAATAACAAGCTCAAGCCGTATAGCGTTAAGCACCGCGGCGAGTTCTATACCTGGCTGCGTAAACGTTACTTTAATAAAGGTACTCCACTGCCAGCAGCCATGAAACGTGCGGGTGATTTTCTTAAAACAGCCGCCCCTTGGCAAAAAACGCCTTATGCAAACACGGGCAATGACGATGCCAATACCTATGCTTGCCGTCCTAGCTATCATGTGATGATGACCGATGGCATGTGGAACGCAACGACTACCAACCCAAGCAGCTTCCGTAGCGACCACACCACTTTCACCACTCCCAGTGGGGAGAAATACGGCGTTAAGGACTACGACCAAAACAAGCCGTTCTATGACAATGCCGGCAACTCAACCCTAGCTGACTTGGCCATGCATTATTGGGCCACTGACTTAAATACCAGCCTAGACAACAAGATCCGCCCCTATATTCCCTACAAAAATGACGACAGCGATAAGGAGTATTGGGACCCGCGCAACAACCCTGCTGAATGGCAGTCCATGTCCAACTTCATCATGGCGCTGGGCCTGACCACTTCGCTTGGCACGGGCAGCAACTCAAATCTGCCCTGGGCAGGCAGTACCCATGGCGGTGAAGGCTATGCCGAGCTGCTGCAAGGCACCAGTTGGCCCAAAGCAAGCAGTGGTAGTGCCAACAACGTTTACGACCTCTGGCACGCCGCCATCAACTCCCGTGGCGAGTTCTATAGTGTCGACTCACCAGAAGCCATGGTGCAGGCGTTTAACGATATTTTAACGCGCATCGCTGACCGCAAGGCATCTGCAGCCATGCCGGGGTTAAGTGTCTCCTTGGAAAGTGATGGCGCTGGAGAGGATGCGGCGGATCGATTGGCAACCTATTATTATCAAACGAGCTTTGACAGCGCTGATGGCTGGACTGGTGAAATACAGAAAACGAAATCCTACCGTCAATGGAATGACGCTACGCGGCAGTTTGAGACTGTAGTGGAAGCAGAATGGAAAGCCAGCGAAAAGCTGTCCAATCAGCATGAGCGTAAGATCAAAATGGCGAATGAAGTAGGCAATGCATTGGTGAGCTTCACCACGGACGAGGCCGGCCAGGCTCTGAAACATGCACTGTCATTTAATCCAGACCCCGGAAAACAGTCAGGAGCGTATACGTGGGAGGATCGTCTTAACTACATCAGGGGCAGTAGGGAGCATGAAGGAGTAGAGGAAGGGAAGATGCGCCGGCGTGCTTCTTTGTTAGGTGACTTTCTCTCTTCACAGCCGGTGGTGGTATCCGGTGCGCGTTATCTGGCAGGCTTCTCCAATCGACTGGAAGGCAATACAGCCTATACCACCTTTATGACTAGCATTGCCAATCGTAGCCCCATGCTTTATGTGGGTGGTAATGCGGGTATGTTACATGCCTTTGATGCGGCAACAGGTGTAGAGAAATTTGCTTTTGTGCCTACGGCTGTTTTCTCCAAGCTGAACAAACTGACCGGACACAACTACAGTCATGAGTATTACGTAGATGGCACACCAGTCATTGCGGATGCCTTTGATGGCACTAACTGGCGCACGATTTTGGTAGGAACCCTACGCGCTGGTGGCAAAGGGTTGTTTGCATTGGATATCACAGATCCCGCTAATATCAGTTTATTGTGGGAGCTGCATGAGAACTCCAACGAGGCAGAAGATTTGGACGTCAAACCGGGTTATAGCTTCTCCAAACCTACCGTTGCTCGCCTGCACAATGGCAAATGGGCGGTAGTCACCGGTAACGGCTATGAAGGTGATGGCAGTAACAACGGAGCAGCTTCGCTTTACATCATTGATGCCTTTAGTGGTGAGATGATTGAAGAGCTGACAGTGCAAAGTGAGGCCATTGGCTCTAATGGTCTATCTACTCCACGGTTGGTTGACTTTGATAGCGATGGTGTGGCCGATTATGCCTATGCGGGGGACTTGCACGGCAATTTGTGGCGTTTTGATTTGCTGGGTGCAGGAGCTAATCCTGAGCGTACCGATGGGCCAATCTATGGTGATAAAACAGGCGGCACATCTGGTTTTAAGGTCTCTTATGGTGGTAAGCCTATGTTTATTGCCAAGACTGCAAATACTGTTAATGGCTCTAATGTGCGCCAGCCTATAACGTCTGCTCCTAGTATTGTGCGTCACCCGACCCGTACTGGCTATCTGGTTGTTTTTGGCACAGGTCGTTACTTGTATCAGGGTGATAAAGCAGGTGAAACCTCGCATGCACAAAGCTTGTATGGTATCTGGGATGCAAAAACTAAAGCTGAAACAACCTCTTCGGATACTATTTCTGCAAGTGGTTTAGCAAGTCAGAGTATTGCTCAGCAGACTACGGGCACTGGGAAAACGACTGGAGTTAGCCGTACAACTAGAGTAATCAGCGAAAATCCCGTTAAGTGGAATGAAAAGCGTGGTTGGCGACTGGACTTGCAGGTAGGTAGCAAGCGTGAGGGTGAGATGATGATCGAGGAGATGCGTGTGCTTGGTAACACCTTGTTTATTCAGACTCTAGTGCCTAATGCAGACCCTTGTGGCAATGGTGCGGATAACTGGTTATATGCAATAAATCCTGCTACAGGTGGAAAAACATTACATCACGCGTTTGATACACGCGGTGCGAATAATGTAATTATGTCTGGAATTAAGTTTGGTTCTGAAGGAGGGATTTCCATCGGTCAGGATGAAGCGGGCTTCAAGGCCAACGCTCCAGGTGATCAGGAGCCAATTGCTCCAGATTCGTCTTCGATGGGCAGGCAGTCATGGCGCATGATTGATGATGCTTGACCATAACTCTAGGAACAAGGCCGGCTATTTGCCGGCCTCTGCGAGCATTAAAAGTAGGTGGAAAAAATGAATAATAGAATGCGCGGCTTCACCCTTATAGAAGTAATGATTGTGGTTGTGATTGTTGGCATTCTTGCCAGCATTGCCTATCCGAGTTATCAGGAATATGTTAATCGGAGTAATCGTGCGGAAGGGCAGGCATTTTTAAGTGATATAGCTGCTCGGCAAGAACGTTACTTCTCTCAGAATAACGCCTATGTAACGGCTGACACTGATCGTTCTAAGCTTGGTTTAACGAGTAATCAGTCGGCTAATCAACGGTATACAGTGTCACTTTCCGGTGTGGCAAATGATGGCGGCTATACGCTGACTGCAACCCCCAGTTTTACAGAGACAAGATGCGGTAATTTAGTGCTAAATGCTAAAGGAGTGCGCTCAGTTAGTACAGGTGATAAGGACTACTGCTGGCGCTAATTACGGCGAGAATACAGACATATGACAGGTGGTTGATGTCTGTATTATTGAGTTTTGCGGTATGTGAATCGCGGAAGTGAAAAACCTAATAAGCTACGTTAGGTTTTTTCTTAGATGCTAGCTTTAGTCAACCTGTATGCACGCAATACCCAAATTGCGCGCATACAGTAAAGATTAGCGACTCTGTAAAGCAGCGATGCGTTCTTCGAGCGGCGGGTGACTCATAAACAGGCCTGCTAGGCCATGCTTTAAGCCGCCACTGATTGCAAAGGCGCTCATTGAAGCAGGCATTTCGGACTCGCGTCCTGACTCCATCTGTAGGCGGCGCAATGCATTAATCATAGCGTTTTTACCTGCTAAGCGTGCGCCAGCCTCGTCTGCGCGGTATTCTCGCTTACGTGAGAACCACATAACAATAATGCTGGCCAAGATGCCCAATACCAGTTCGGCAAAGATAGTGGCGACAAAGTAACCGATGCCGGGACCGTCTTCGTTTTTGAAAATAGCCTTATCAACAAAACTGCCAAAAATCCGTGCAAAGAACATGACAAAAGTATTTACCACGCCCTGTATTAAAGTCATGGTCACCATGTCGCCATTGGCTACGTGACCAATTTCATGGGCTAAAACGGCTTCGACTTCTTCGCGAGAAAAACGCTCAAGCAAGCCTTGACTTACCGCGACTAAAGAATTGTTACGGTTCCAGCCAGTAGCAAAAGCGTTGGACTCATACGCTGGGAAGATACCTACTTCAGGCATGCCGATCCCCGCATCTCGCGCCAAACGTTGCACAGTGGCAACCAACCATTGTTCGTGGTGAGTGCGCGGCTGATCAATAACTTGTGTGCCGGTGCTCTTTTTCGCCATCCATTTGGATAGAAATAAAGAAATAAACGAACCGGAAAAACCAATGACAGCACAGAAAATTAATAGTGTTGTGAGGTCGGTGTCGGTGAGCCTGTCAACGCCAAGCAGCTTTAAGGTAATGCTGGCGATAATCAAAACGGCAAGGTTAGTTGCCAGAAAAAGTGCAATGCGCATCATGATGCTTAGTGCTCCAAAGTTATTAGTTGCTGATTATATAGGTATCCGTCAGACAAAATTCAAGAGATGCGTTTGCCTGCGCCAAAAAATATGGGGCAGTGCAGGCTTTGTTAGAGTTAGAGCGTAACTTTTCTCGATTGTGATTACTTGGCGGCACTTGCGTTGATTCTGTAGTTTGCGATAGCAAAAAAGCAGGTTTGCAGCAGGGTAAGCGGCAAAGAATTTCCAGAAAAAAAGAATGCTGACGCAGGTTAGGATTAAATTTTGTTACCAGTGCTTGTTTTCAAGTCATTGATGTTAAAGGAATTGTTTTGTCTTAAACGTTAAATTAAAAGTTGGCACGCTTTCTGCTTCGTATTAAGTGCGTCACCAATGACTGTCAAAGCTTTGGCGAAAACAAGAGTTTCCAGTTTGAGAGTTATTTTTGACGCTAACGATAACTAAAGATGAAAAATGAAGACGATAGCTAAGTATTCGGGACATGCAATTGGCATACCCAAGCAGCACGTCTGATTACTTAAACATCAGCCCTGGAGGCTAAGACTATGGCACTTTCAGTAAATACTAACGTTGCGTCACTGAATACCCAACGTAATTTAAATACCTCTACTAATGCGCTCGCCACTTCGTTGCAGCGTTTGTCTACAGGTTCGCGTATTAATAGCGCGAAAGACGACGCCGCTGGCTTGCAGATTGCTAACCGTTTGACCAGCCAGATTAATGGTATGGGTGTGGCAGTGAAAAACTCCAACGACGGCATCTCCATGGCGCAAACGGCAGAGGGCGCATTGGAGCAATCCACCACTATTCTACAGCGCATGCGTGATTTATCACTGCAGTCAGCCAACGGCTCAAACAGCGCTGAGGAGCGTAAAGCGCTTAACTCAGAAGTGGTTGAGTTGAAAAAAGAGCTTGACCGTATTGCTAACACCACTAGTTTTGGTGGTAAAAAACTGCTGGACGGCAGCTTCCAAGCCACCACCTTCCAGGTGGGTGCAGCGGCGAACGAAACCATTACTGTTAAGCTGGATGAAATGAGCAGTAAAGCGTTAGAGGCTAAATTCAGTACCGGAACTATTCCAGCTAACGCTCTAGGTGCTGCAGGATCAGCATCAGGTGTAATCGCGGTTCAGGTGCAAATGGCAGGTGGTGAAGTTAAGACTTTTTCAGCGAACTTTGAAGCAGATGCGACTCAAGCCGAGCAGGTGCAGGCGCTGGCTACAGTGATTAACGATGCTAATATCGGCATAGGTGCATTTGCTAATGAGACTGGTGCATTTGATTTGGTAACGTCCCTAGCCTCGGGTACCGGTGCAGGTCAAATTTCATCGCTTAAGTTTGGTGCCGGTCAAAATTTGGCGGGTGCACAAACAGCTGCAACTGCAGCAACAGATGTTGCTCTAACTGCACCAACCACAGATAACAAAGTATCAGATATAGATATTAACTCTGTACTTGGTGCACAAACTGCGGTGATAATCATTGACCAAGCCATCCAGAAAATTGATGCGCAACGTGCTGATTTGGGTGCGGTGCAAAATAGATTTGAGAACACCATCGCAAACTTGCAGAATATTGCAGAAAACGTCTCTGCCGCACGAGGAAGAATTAAAGATACTGATTTTGCGGCCGAAACAGCAGCATTGAGTAAAAACCAAATTATGCAACAGGCTGGAACAGCTATCTTGGCACAAGCTAACCAGCTGCCACAGTCGGTACTTAGTTTGCTGCAGTAACGAGCATCTGAGAGTTGCATAGTCTGACGGGGGAGCGTGGTTATCGCACGCCACCCCGCCTAAATTATGAACTCGGAGGTGAGTTATGGAAATTAATACCAACTTCAGCGTGCTGCCTAGAACAGTGCAAGAACGACAGTCCCCCGTGACTGAAGCACAGGCGCTAGGGCGTTCAGAGCACAAAGATGGCTCTGTAGCTCAATCGGAACAGGCGCAGGAAACACAAGCAACCAAAGCTGAACGCAGTAAAGAAGAGTTCGAACAAATCGTCGAAAAAATGCAAGAAACAGTCAAAGTGATGCAGCGGAATTTGAATTTTTCCATTCATGACACAACAGGCACGACAATAGTAAAAGTTATGGATGCGGGCTCGGGCGAGGTTATTCGTCAGATGCCGACTGAAGATGCGCTCGTTTTGGCCGAAAGACTGGATGAGATGCGCAGTTTGCTGTTTGAGGCACGCGCCTAAAGCTTAATGACAGCAAGATACAAAATCAGTAAAGTATTCAGTGAGAAGTGTGCAGTGTTTAGCTGCTCAGTTAGCTAACGCTCAGCTCTCCAACACGCAACAAACGTCAGAATGACGAAGGTGGATAACATGGCAGGTATTACAGGAATAGGCTCTGGCTTAGATATTAAAGGCTTGGTTAATTCAATGGTGCAGGCAGAAACAGCACCCAAAGCTGCCCAGCTTCAACGCCAGGAGAAGACCACTGAAGCCAAGTTTTCTGCGTTAGGTAAGTTACAGAGCGCACTCAGTAATTTCCAAAGCTCAATGAAAGATCTCAATAAGCTGTCGCTATTCGATAACATGAAGGCGAGTTCGTCTAATGGTTCGGCACTCAGCGCGACTGCTAGCAAAACTGCAGCGGCTGGTACTTATAGTGTAGAAGTGACGAGCTTGGCGACCAGCAGTAAAGTAGCGACACAAGCGGTTGCAACAGATTTTAAAGCCTCTGGGGCTGGTTTTTTAGACGTTAAGCTGGGCTCCGATGGTGAGGTAACTACCGTCAACATTGCTGATGGCTCAAGTTTGACGGATGTACGTGATGCGCTCAATGAGCAGCTTAAAGACAAGGGCATTACAGCTAATATTGTTAATAACCCAGCCAGCGGTGAATCGCAGATTGTGCTTAGCTCGAAAGAAACGGGTGCAGACAAAGATATTGTGATGACCGGAACGCTGGAAGGTGTAAATGGCGTAGTAGCAGACTTTAATGTCGACGGCACAAAAAAAGCCGAGGCGGGCGGCGGTGCTGGATACTTACAGCAAGCCGCAAATGCTAAATTTAGTGTTGATGGTTTGACGCTTGAGAGCGCAACCAACACAGTTGCAAACGTTATCCCTGATGTTGAATTCACTCTTAAAGGTAAAACTGAAGAAGGCAAACCCCTGACAGTTACCGTTGGTGAAGACCGCTCAGGCGTTAAAGATCAGTTAAAGAAATTTGTTGATTCCTATAACGAATTTATGAGCGTAGCCAAAGAGTTAACTGCTGTAACCAAAGTCGGTGATGATAAACCACCGGTGGTCGGCGGCTTGGTGGGTGACTCTACAGTGCGTAGCCTGTTAAATGGCGTGCGTGCAGAGCTAGGTAATGCAATGCCAGGTGCAGAAGGCATGCGGGTATTGGCGGATTTAGGTATCACTACCCAGCAAGATGGCAAATTAAAAATCGATGATAAAAAATTAGATGCTTCACTCGCGCAAAATTTTGATAAAGTAGGGCAGTTTATTGCTGGTGATAACGGCTTGATGTCTCGCTTAGATAGCAAAATAGATGCTTACACGGGCAAAAGCGGTATTATTGGTGAGAGACAAAAGAGCCTTGAGTCAACGCGTACAGATATTAAGAAACAAACAGAACGCTTAAATGCGCGCTCATTACAAATTGAAGCTCGATTGCTCAAACAGTTTAACGCAATGGACGCGCTGGTAGGTCAACTAAACTCAACCAGCAGTAGTCTAATGCAATCTCTAGCTAGCTTGCCTGGCATGTCACGAAAGGACTAATAAAGCATGACTAACCCAACAGATACATATAGCAACGTAGGTCAAGAACAAGATTTAACACCCTATCAAGCAGTGCAGGTTTTGCTCGATGGCGCATTAGACCGTATTTCTGCAGCTATTTCTGCGCAACAATCCAATAACCACGCTGAACGTGGTGAGGCTGTGGACACAACTCTGACGATTATCGGCCTGTTGCAAGACAGTCTAGATAAAGAACAGGGCGGTGAGCTGGCTGAAAACCTTGATGCTTTGTATGACTATATGACTCGTCGCTTAGCCCATGTGGCAGTAGATAAAACCCCTAAGACCTTGGAAGAAGTGCAGGAGTTAGTGGTTAAGATTCGCGATGCATGGGCAGAAATTGACCCTGCAAAAGAACCAACGCAGCTGTAAAGAAACCTTAAACAGGCTACATAAATAAGCCACTACGCATTTAGACTTAGGCCGAAATACGTGTAGTGGCTTTATTTTTATCAGAAAAATAGTTTCAGTAAGTTTTAGTGTTTGTTTTTCAGTTGTTTGAGTTATTTTTTAAAGAAATTGGTGCTGTTGTCGATAAATAGAGTAATCCGCAACACATGAGGGCACGAACAAATGAACGCGATGACGGCTTTACAGCAATATCAAACTGTTAATACACAAGCCCAGGCAGCAGGTGCTGATCCGCACCGTTTAATTCAAATGTTGATGGAAGGTGGCTTAACACGACTGGCTCAAGCACGTGGTGCAATGGAGCGTCAACAGACTGCCGAGAAGGGCGAATTAATTAGTAAGGCCATTGGTATAGTTAATGGCTTACGTCAAAGTTTAGATATAGAGCAGGGCGGTGAAATTGCCGTTAATTTGGATAGCCTGTATGACTATATGGCTAGGCGCTTAATGGAAGCTAACTTGAAAAACGACTCCGCTATTTTAGAGGAAGTTTCCGGTTTGCTGCGTGAAGTTAAAGAGGGTTGGGACGCAATTGCGGCCTGATAATCCCGAAGAGGGTCTACACATGAGTGCAGTAGTATTGCAGTTGCAACAGTCGGGTACAGCGCTACGTGAAGCGTTAATGAACAAAGACTGGGAAGCCATCGGGGCTTTAGACTTGCAGTGTCGACAAGCAGTCGATGATGCGCTATCAGACCCACATAGCCCAGCAGAAGAGCTGCGCGAGAAAATGCAGGAATTACTGGAGTTATATCGCGACTTGGTTTCTACATGCCAAACTGAACAAAAGCGCATAGCTGATGAGCTCGTAGGAATACAGCAATCAAAAAAAAACGCAAAAATTTATCAGCTCTTTGAATGACCAAAATGCGCGACAAGCCCCGTACTTTTAGTGCGGGGAAGGATAGCGCTGGAAGGCTGTAGCCTTCCTTAATGGGGTCGGGTTTGCTGCTCTATGTATTGGCGTATCCCTGAAAT
>JALOAC010000026.1 GCA_023228985.1 Thiopseudomonas sp.
TGGGTGCAGGCATGGGTAAAGGACCCGCATTGGCCTTGCTCTTAGCAGGCCCAGCACTGTCTTTACCCAATATGCTAGTGATTCGCACCATACTGGGCACGCAAAAAACGCTGGTGTATTGCTCATTAGTGGTGCTGATGTCGACTGTCACTGGATTTATTTATGGTAACTGGTGGTCATAACATCAGTTAAATCTGTAACAAAAAGAGGATAGACAATGAAATTTACTATTTATGGCAGCGGCTGCGCAAAGTGCACGCAACTCACAGCTAACGCGGAAGAGGCGGCCAAGGCCAAAGGGCTTGAATATGAAATAGAGAAAATCACCGACGCCAATGCCATCATTGATGCGGGCATTATGCGCACGCCAGCACTGGCGATTGATGATGAAATCGTTATTGAAGGCAAGGTTGCTAAGCCGGAAGAGATTGCACAGCTGCTGGCCTAAATCAAGACAGCATTAACTGCAGGGCGGATCAACTCAAACAGCTCAACTTTAAGCACTACGCAACAAGCTGCTTAAACCCGCCTTGCCGCTTAAAGGCTTCAAACTATTGTCACTGCTGCAATTGCTGGTAAGCATGATCGACTGACTGGCACAGCCAGCATCTTTAGACACGACAGAAAACTCACACGAAACGTGCCAGCTATTGATCCGTAGCTTGGCCTGCACTGCGCACTGACGCATCGCGCATGGCCTGCATTTCCTCTTCAGTCTTCAGTCGGCACACAGCCAGCTGCTCTAGGCGCATATTTTTAATCGCGGCCAGCGGATCATCAGTCTGCACACCCGCTTGCGCTTTGTCATAGGCAAGACTGTCATCGGTGAATTCATCAATCTGACAATGCTCAACCTTATCACTCATTTTAAATACCTCTGCTTAACAGCACAATACGTCTGCGAACCTTACTCAGCACTAACTTAGCATGCCTAACCAAGACTTTTGTTACGACTCAACGCGGTACTGCATAATTTTTTTGCTCAATCCGCTAGACTAGCGCTTTTGCAACGCTATTGAGTCAGTTCACTATGAGTGCTAAAGATCTAAGTAAACACACGCCGATGATGCAGCAGTATTGTTTGAAACACTGAAAATCCTTTTACTTTCAATCACATAAAAATAAATTGTCTAATACTCTAGCGCCGGATAAGCGCCAGCAAGGCCGCGAAACATGCGGAAGACAAGCAGAGTATTAGACAGGTTTTTGCTGATATTTTTAACATTACAGAATAAACAAAAGCCCCTGAAGCGGGATTGCTCAGGGGCTTTTTTGTTTCTGCAATTCAATGCAGTCCTGCACTTGCACCGCGCAAATCAGCAGATCATCTTCTAGCTGATCCACTGCCCTGCGCCAATCATCGTTATTTACCAGCGCTGGCCTTACCGGTAGATGGCACGGGATCAGCGAGCACCTCGGGCGGCTGTCGATATGCACTGGGGTCGGCGGTGGCGGTACGCTGGTACAAGCGGCCAAGCTCGACAGGCACAGGAGCGCGCAAATACTCAGCAATAGTTTCATCATTTCGTTTTAGCTCCTCAAGTGCGCGTGATTGCGCTCTGCCCTGCCCCGCGATTGTTTGCAGCAGTTCGCGGTTGCGGCGTTCTTTTTCTGTGATATCGAGGATCTGTAGCTGCTGATACTGGATAAGCTCAACGCGTTCAATGTCGAGCCGCTGCAGCTCTGCAACTTTTTCAGCCGCTGCGGCGTGGTTTAACTTGGCAAGCTCAATGCGCGGCAGCGCCACCAGCCACCATGTGAGCGCAGCAGCAGCAAGCGCCGTGGCGAGGTATACAGTTAAGCGCTGCATTTGCTGATCTCCTGCATTGCCTGCGCATAGCTCTGCCCCCACTTCTTGCGCAGCTCTGCTTTTTGCTCGCCTGCCCCGCGCGTATATGCTCCCGGTCTCCATGTGCGCAGATACAGCTGCCAAGCGTTGTCAATATCATTCAGTGCCGGCAGAGGCTTTGGATCAGTCCATAGCAACAGGCGCGCAAAAGCAGCAGCCAATACATCATCAGATTCAAGCTTCTGATAGACGGTATTAATAAAAACCTCGGATCGCAATCTTGCAACACCGCGCGCAACACAAATATCCTGAGCGAGGTCGCGGCTTGATCGATGCTGCATTACGCCCGCTACGCCGCCCATTTTCTCAAACTGCCACCATCCACGTGCAGGTCCATTGCCCATCTGTCGCCGATACATAAACAGCGACTCCTGTAGACCAATCGCAAGCAGCATCACCACAGACTCGCGACTACGCATACGTGCAGGCAGCATAGCCAGCGCAGGCTTGATTGCTTTTTCAACTACGTCATTTAGCTTCTCTGGCATACGCCACCTATTTTAAAGCAATAAAAAACCCGCTAACTGCGGGCTGCTGCACCTCTAAAGAATCTTGCTTCCGAACCTGCAGTGCTCAGGTCGGTCCGGATGCCAATCTCTGTGCGTTGTATGCCCAAGCTCATGCATGCCGCACTCTGCGTAGTGGGATTTTAATATTCGGATCGTGCATGATGATAGGTAGCAGTTTGTAACTCCTACAGCATTCGGCGGCTGGTCAGGCAGCTCATCAACAAGCATTAGATGTATGTTTACGTCGTTATATAGCGCTGGACCCTCAAGGGGGTGCTTATTATCGCACCCCGCCAGAGTGAGCATCATCAACGCAATCACAATAAAGATTTTCATAGGCCAAGCTCTGCTTTTCTGTCGCGGCCCCACTGCCGGCATAGCTCTGTATGCTCGTTGTACGCATCAAACTCAGCGCTTGGTGCAGTGCGCAGCAATTTGATCTCATCGTAAACAGAGTACAGCTCTGATATTTTCTCGCGGACGCGCTTCTGGATCAGCGCTACGTGCGGTGACGCGGCCTTAATCTGCTCGCGCAGCTCTAAATCAGGATCGACAACGCTCATCGTGCCGACGACCTCTTCGTGCTGGCCCTCGTCAATAGCTGCGCCATCTGGAATGCATACGTATGTCACGCCGTCGATAGTGCACAGCTCTGTAGATCCATCAGGCGCATTGAGCATTTTTGTAGTGTCCCGCGTGATACTTTTCCGGTAGCTGAGAATATAGGTCATGGTTATGCTCCTGAGCATAGTTAAGTAGGTGTTGCATTGAGTGGGTTTTGCTGGCGTGAGCCAGGTGCGAAATAAAAGAATCAAGTCGATTCTCTCGCACCGATTTTTTAGCCTTGTACATGCTGTGCTTGCGAATAAATCTTTTACTGCGCCACGTCCTGTAGCCTACAAAGTTTGTGCCGCGCCTCGTATGCGCAATCGTTGACCTTGAAAGCCTGAGCCGCAGTTTTTCGTGCAGATACATCTCTATAATTGATCGGTATTCCAGCGCCTCATCACGTGTTAACCCGAACAAAATAAAATCGTCAACGTACCGCACATATCCAGACCGAGGCTTTAACTGTCTTACGACAAAATGATCGACCTGATTCATGTAAATCAGCGCGTATATCTGTGATAGTAGATTTCCGATCGGGATTCCGAGTGGGTTTTCATACACAGTGAAGAGCATCATCAGCTCAATCATCTGCGGGTCTTTAATTTTTAGCTTGAAAAGCTCGCAGAGAATATCTCTGTGAATACTGTAGAAAAACTTCTGTATATCGAGCTGCAGTATGTAACTGTCATCGGGCGACCTTATCAGTGCCTGCTGCGCATAATCAGCCGCTTTGTGCGTGCCCTTACCTATCCTGCATGCAAACGACGCATCAATAAACGTGCGCTCAAATATGGGCTGGATAACAGTGTAAACGGCGTGTTGCACGACGCAGTCGCGGAATGCTGGTGCATAGATAATCCTTTCTTTCGGCTCGCTCACTTTGAATTTTATGTAAGGCCGAGGCTTATATGCGCCGGTTGAAAGCTCCTTATGTAAAGCGTCTATTTCTGTGCCTATACTGAGCTCAAACTCGAGACACGCATAGTTTTCTAATTTGCTTCTTCTTGCATCGTAGAAACCTTTTCTCAGCGCTTCTTTTGTGATGACCAGGCCGTATAAATTGCCTTTTCTTTTTATGGTGACTCCTTAGAGCCTGCTGCCTGGCGGTCGCTTGCGCTACTAGAAAGACAGCAGTATTCCGATTTCGCTTAAAGCAGGAAAGCGCCTCCCTTGGCACCAGTATCGTTATGTGAGTTTGCACATAGATCGTTTCTGATGGGTGCCGAGTCCGACCGAAAGCCGTAGTTGTTGTTCGAGTTCGCCCGCGAATTGTTGCAGTTACGAGCCCAAACACCGGCGTTCACAGAGTTGTTCCAGTTCCCGCCGGCGGCAATGCACATGTCAAGACGAATCCCTTTGTTGCTCTCTGGTTAATTTTGATTATTTTTTTCTAGATTTTTCTTCTTCGATTATCTTCTCCTTCCAGCCGCCGATCATTTTTCCAAACTCGTCAACGAGAATTGTTAGTGAGTCATAGCGGTCTTTGTTTAATTCTTCTTTTGATTTGCTGCCATCCTTTGATATTGGGTGACCGAAGTAGCATTGCTGACGCGCCATAAACAAATGCATACGCAGCTGCTCATGGGCAATATCAAGGTTATTGATCGGCGTCATCTTGTGGTGGCGCTTCTGCGTTTCAATCATAAAATCGCAAAGCGAGTAAGCTTTCTGCCTAATCACAAGAGCAAGTCCCTTTTGCTCATGCGCAGGAAAATGATTGAGCCGCTTATTTAGAAGCTGTATCAAGCTTAGATATTTGCGCGCCATAATGGTTCTTGATTTATTTGCAGAGCAAGAGCTCACTCGCTATCGCTCCTTCTTACAAGGTACAAGGCCGACCGAAAGCCGTAGTAGTAGCTCGAGTACGCCCGCGAATGGTAGCAGTAACGAGCCCAAACACCGGCGCCCACAGAGTAGTTCCAGTCCCCGCCGGCGGCAAAGCACAGGTGTTCGGGCATGTTGGTGTCATAAAGCCGGTCATTACCGAAAAGATTAGTGCCGCCCATGCCGTCAGCAAGCGGAATACCTGAGCAAGCAGCTTCCCACTCTAAGCCTTCAGTTTCGCTTGAAAATACTTGGCTTGCTGAGCCGATTGCGCGGTCAGATTTTGTGCCAAGCGCTCCAAAAGTTGGCCCGAGCTCAGTGTAGTTTTTAGCTAGACCGACAGCGCCCCATGCGTCTGTATCTAAAGTCACGCCCGCAGTCAGATCTGCCATGCGCGCTTCTTTTTTGAGTATGTAATAACTGCCGTCAAGAATAGTGACGCCTACTAAGATCTCCCACAGAAGACCGTTCAAGTCAGCGATACCGCACGCTTGACCGTTGTGCGTAGTTTTGTTAAATGGCTGCGCAGATCCTGTTAGCCCTGTCTTGTCGTAGGTCGGGTGACCGGTTGACTCATACACAACAGTCGAATCGTTTGTATCGCCCAGCGCGTTGTTGTTGCACCCTTTGGGGAAGTTGCTGACTCCCGTCGAGTTATACCATGCGCATGCTGCTGAGCTCGTTGCTGCCTGTGCGTGTGCGAGTGATAGCTTTGCTAGTGCGTCGAAAATAAACGAAGCGCTCGGGAAGTAATCAGCGCCACGTGTTTTTGCTGCAGAAATTACGCCCGCGAAAGTATTTGACGGCGATCCTGTTAGGCCGCTGAACGGATAGTGTGCTGAAGACGATGTAAGTGCCTTGCCGTTTTTGAGTGACGATGCAATACCACCGTTGTTTGAGCAAAGGTATTTGTCGTGGAAAAAACCTGGTTGCTCTACTCCGTCATCATAGAATGCGCGATGGAATGCATAACCTGCTACCGCTGCAGCTAGCACTGTTGGGTATGCGCTGCGAGGCAATACGTGAATAGAGTTCACGCCGTAGGCTGCATATGTCGGGTTATCTGGATGGGCGTAACGATAGAAGTACGCTGGCACCCACGCCATGACAGAGCCGTCCGTGTACTGATAGTTGCCGTACTCGTCGCCTTTTGTGAATGTTCCTGCAAGTGGTTGCATGCCAGGATAGTCAAGCGGGCAGATACCCACGCCAAAACCAAACGTGCCAGGCACACCGATATTATTGACCTGTGGTGCGGCCATCATGATTCGCGCTGCGATATCTGCGCCTAGCCAATTCAGATTAACAACGCCCTGCTCGTTCGCGCGCGGAATTGCATTAGGTGATGGATCAACCTGACCGGTTGCCGCGATGGGCTGAAAGAATGCGGTGTTTGTCGGTACGTTGCCCTTGCTTGGAGCGGTGCAGACATACGTCGCAGCGCCGTACTGAACAAAATCCAACGCCTGATATTGATAAGCCGCGCTGTATTCGCCGCGATGAATTGGTTTTACACGCCCGAGATTTACAGTTGTCATAAGTATTCCTTAATAAGTTACGACGAGGTCGCCGCCAGCATTTATGGTCATATTTGAAACAGTGGGGCTGTTGTAGCTAACAATAAGATCGCCGTTTTCATCGACCTGCATTGCCCCGACCCCGTTTGCAAGGGCGTTCGCGAGAGCGAGCAGCGCTGTATTTGCTGCCTGAGCGCTCGATGCTGCCGCCGATCGACTAGCCGCCGCGGCCGCAGCAGCGGTACTGGTGTTACTGCGCTCGAGCGCTGCAGTTGCTGCGCTAGCAGCGGCGGCTGTTACTGATACGGATATATCGCCCGCGCTACTGACAGCCATTTCCGCTGCGACTGTTGCGAGCGCCTCTGAATCTGCGGCTGCAAGCTCGGAGCCTGCTGCTGCAGCTGCGGCAGCGGTCGAAGCTGCTGCGGCTTGAACTATCTCGTCAGCTTTAATGCTGGCAGTGTTTGCAGCCTGAGCAGCACCCTGTTCTGCCGTCTCCGCGGCCTCTGCGCTGAGCGCTGCGCGATTAGCCTGATCTACAGCAACAAGCGCATCATTGCTTGCAGTGCCCGCGCTTGCAGCTGCTGATGACGCGCTGTTATCCGCCTGCAAAGTCTTATCTCTGACCTCGGTTAACGAGGTCTGGACCTCTTGTCGAATAACAGTGATTTGACTGAGCTGCTCAACAGCTGAGTCGATTGCTACACCCGAGTGCGATGATTGATATGACATGAGCCACCTCTTAGAATTTTAATCGCGTGATGATTGCGCGGCCGTGCCCGCCCGCTCCGCCAGCGCCGTAATATCCGCCGCCACCGCCGCCACCGGCAGGGACGCCGCCGTCGGCCGCAGCAACACGAAACGCCCTGCTGCCGCGACCACCATTCCCTGCTCGTGCCGACGTTCCGCCAGCATGCTCTTGACTATTTACGTATGCACCGCCACCGCCCGCGCCGCCGTCTTTTGCGTTCCCGCCTGGCACTGAGCCGTAGCTGCCGTACCCCGATGATGCGGAGAAATACATCATCGGGGTGCTTGCTGGTGCGGTAGCAGTCGCCGATCGTGGTGGTGTTGAAAAATACCCGCCGTACGCACCGGCATTACCTCCTAGCGCAACCAAAATATCTCCGAATGATGTCGATCCGCCCGCATACCCGCCACCATCAGACGCTTCCGCGCGGCCTGCCCCGCCCGCGCCAACGGTCACCGCCACACTAGCGGGAACGTCTTCCGCTCTAATCCATAGCGATAAATACTCACCACCACTGCCGCCGCCCGCGCTATTCGAGCGCGCTGAAGCGCCGCCACCGCCGCCGCCCCACAGCTCTACGTGATACATCTGATCGTCAGGGCTTTTTGTAAATGTTCCGCTCACGTCAAACACATCAGCCATTGCGCTGGCAGAGATCCACTCAACCCCATTTCCTGCTGCGTTGACTGATAGGCGCTTGCGCGCATTTCCAGCAATTGCTGGCAGCCCTGCCGACGATCGAGCAGCAGACGCAGCAATCTCGGCTTGCTGTCGTTGTTGAGACGCAGCAGAGGCCGCTGATGCAGACGCTGATGCGCTGCTTGATGCCTGCGTTCGTGCCGTCTCAGCCGCTGTCTTTGCAGTATCAACCTCGCTCGCTCGCTGCTCGGTATAAATACCAAGATCGTTCATTTTTGATCCGAACTCGGGAAGCGCCGCAAGAAACCCGTCTGCGCGCTCCGCGAACTCACCCGCCGCCGTGGTTAGGCTGGGCGGCGTTGGGAGTACTGGTATTCTGGGTGCTGTCATCAGTTAACGCCCTCTACTGTGATGGTTCCGTCTGATATTGACGGTCCAGAAATTGATATATCGAAATCTCGGTAATAGCCGAGAATAATTGTTGATTCGATGCTCTGCTCTCCAATCCAGACCACAGGTCGCGCGCGCCATTTCGCTAAAGCGCGCTGCACGAATCCGACGCGGCTGGTATTTATGCGAATATCAAATTCGGCACGTTTACTGAAATCGCGCTGAACGATAATTGTGTTGCCGAACATGTCGCGGTCTTTTCTAGAGAAATCGACAATGCCGATTTTGGTACCGTAAACAGCGGTGCCTAGATCCGCTACGCGACCGACAATCAACGATCCGATTTTTGCGATACCTGCTGGCTTGCGTAGCGTTATCTCGAGCGCTCCTGAGGGGCTACGAGGGATGTCGAGCATTACGAAATCCTCGCGCGATTCAACCTCGTTGAAAAAATACTCGTACCAGTTGCTGATCCCATCAGTTTTTACCGGAACCTCTGTTTGCTCGAAAACAACGCCGCGGAACGGATCGACTACGCGCACGCTGACCGACGCAGCATCAACACCGAAAAACCCTATCGAGTCGATACCGGTACTGAGCGCGAGACTCATGCTAATAAATTCAGCGTTCGCCGTGAACGTGCCCACCTTTTCATCAAATGCGCGCCACCTATTTGTCAGTCCTAGATCGAGCCACTTTGGCGGCTCTGCATGCACTGCCGCTGGATCTGATCCTGAGTGATCAGCCAGACATTCCCAGCAATGCGAGGCCCGTACGACCCTGTCGCCGATTTCGTATGCCTCGGCAGCGCTCCATTCTGGATAGTCATCCTCGTCCACGTTGGTAGCTACCAAGCTGACCTGAAAGCGCTTTGCCTCTTCTACGAGCAGCTGCTGTGAGTCAGGCTGCAATAAAAAATCCGCATATAGGATGCTGCCCGGCACAACGCTTACGGGCTCGATTATTTTCATGTTGCAGACCTCTCTTTGGGCATGCCGTCGTAATCCCATCGCTCGATAAACTCGACGCGCTTGGCGGTTTGTTGTGTGTGCTTGGCTATCGAGCGCAGCGCATCCGCTTGTGATTCAACCGACTGGCGCAGCTCGTGAACCGCTGCAGCTGTATCGCCACCGCCGCCGAGTAGCGCGGCTGTTTGGCTTGCGCTATGTATGCGAGACGGACCAGTCACTTCCAGCTCTGGGCCATTCTCACCGACAAGTCTTAATCCTCCAGAGTGCGAGCCTCCGGCAGCGAACGCCGGCACTGCCGCGCCCTTTGCGGCGCTCCCGAGTGCGCTGATGAGGTCAGCGTAAGTGCCACCCGACGCTAACTGCTCAGACCAAAACTTAATGCCTTGCGCATCAGCCCCGTAGCCAACAATTGATTTGTATAGCCTGTCGATCGTCGCCGCCGGGCTGCTCGCCTCAGGAGCAGGCTGAGGGGAACCGGTTACGATTGATATTTCACGCTGCTGTGCGTTGATTGCAGCGACGACAGCGGCGCTCATCTGATCAATAGCCATGCCGACAGTTAGGATCGTGTTGTCGATTCCGTTCATCGCATCCATTTGCAGCGCTGCTGCTGCCAGCTCCTCGTCAAGCGCGGCCATGTCTGCGTCGTATTTCGCCTGCAGCTGATAGCTCACGCCGCTGACGCCAGCGGATATTTGTGATGCGGATGATTTTGCAGATTCTGCGCGCAGCTTTAGCTGCTCCAGTAGCTGCTCTTCAATCGTAAGTTGCTTGCCGTTCAGGGTTTGCAGCTCAGAAATCAGGTTTGATGTACGTCCCTGCTCGCGCTTGAAATCCTCCATCGATCTGTATGTGTCGCTATCGAGCATTGACGCCGTATCGAGTGCCGCTTCTATTCCATCAATCGTGCTGAGTGACGCTCCAGCCTGAGCCTGAACAAGCGCCGAGCGCAGCAGATCGACAGACTGATCACGCCTGAACGCAACAACATTGCTCGATGTATCGCGCAGCCGGTCGAGCGCTGACGACATTGCATTGTTTATTCCTGCAAGCGCAGTGACCAGCGCCTGCGATGCGCCCGCCAGACTTTGCAGTTGACTCGCATAAGCCGCCGCGCTTGCCGATTGCTGACTGGCAATTTGACTGGCGCGAGCCTGCTCCTGCTGCGCGCTTTTCTGAAACTCTTGGGTTAGTCTGTTGCGCTCGGCCTGCACTGAACGCTGCAACGTGTTGTACGCTGCGCCCGCCGCCGTCATCGCCGTGGATGTCGCTTGTGCTGCTTGCTGATTCGCGGCCGCGATTGCCTGCGCTGCCTGCTGTTCAACGATTGAGAAATACTGCGACGCTGCTCCCGCGAGCGACATCATCGTCGCAAACATTTTCTGCCCAGCTTCCGTTGTCAGATCGATATCCTCGACCATCGCGCGGTAACTCTCTCTGCTACTGGTCAGCTCGACTCCAGCGTCAGCAAAGGCGCGAGTGACAGCATCAATAACGTCTTCGGCTTTTTCAGTCTCAGTGAAAAACTGGTCGTAGTACGTGGCTGTATTTGCAGCCAGCACATCAAATCCGCCTGCTGCAGCGGTTAAGCTTTCAGCAAGCCGCCCACCTGCAACGCTCGCATCGTAAATATCAACATTCAGATAGCGCAGCACTTCGTTGACGCCGAGCAGGTTGCTGACAAATGCCTCAAGCTCCTCGAAGTTATAATCAAGCCCCGTGCCCAGCAACGTATTCAGCTCGCTACTCATTGCGTCAGCGACTGTGCCGAACCACTCGCCAAATGCGGCGCTAATTTCTTCCGCTGTTTTACCTTGGGTGCTGATTTGATGCTTGGCCAGCTGCAGGCCAGCCAGCGCGCCTTCTTCTACGCCAAACCCTAGCGATTCGAACAGTGATGTTACGCCGCTCTCTGTCATCTCGTACGCATTGCGCAGAGATGCCTCTAATTCTGGATCTAGATCGCTGTAAAGCGTCCTTTTTTTGTTTGAGCGGAACAGCCCACCCTTCTTTTTTTGGTACTCGTATTGCTGGCCAGAGAAGTCGCCATCGCTAACACCTAGGGCGTAGCCGCCGTCTTTTGTTTGCCATTTGCCTCCAAACAGCTTGGAGCCGCCGAGGGCGCCGAGCGCACCGCCAATGATTGCGCCGATAGCTGTACCAGCACCAGGCAAGAAAGAACCAAGTGCCGCGCCAGCTTTAGCGCCAGCGAATCCACCTAGACCACCTGCCGCTGCACCCTTAAGCCCAGAGTTTTGATAACCCATGAACGCACCGCCAAGCCCGCTAAGCCATGGCGCGTAAGCCGCGACTGTTCCGACCATTGAGCCGGCGCCCATCAATCCGCCTGCGCCGGCCGTGGTCGGGCCAGCTAAGCCAGGCGCAAGATAAGCGCCCTGTACGCCAGCCTGAAATCCTCCTAATCCACCAGAAAACATGCCGCCGTAATAGCTACCAATACCATTAAGCGCACCTGAAAAGCCGCCGCCTTGGTACCCGGTATAAGCCGCCTTGCCCCAGCCCGTTAGAGCGCTGTACGCAGAGCTGGCCATATTCGCGATGCCGCCAATCCCGCCACCACCACCCAAAGATGCGGCGACCTGTCCAGCGCCACCACCAATACCTATTGCAGCGCCGATCTGCATGATGATTGGCCGAGTGATAGCCATGTGCGCCAGCTCAGCTAACATCTGCTTAAATGCATTTGTTAAGCCGCTGCGAAACCCGCTAAACCCTTCGCCAATGTTGCGCCACGCATCAGCAAATGCGCCATCCACACGCTCAAGCGCTGAGTCGGTCCATTTCGCCCAGTCTGATGTAGCGCGTGCGTTTTGAGCGTACTCGTGATCAAGCTGAGCGAGTCGAAGCTGGTATTCTTCAAGCGATATATTGTTATCATCAAGAGCGTCCTTGAAAAGCTTTTTTTCTTCCGTCAGCTGGCGAGTTGCTGCGCGCAGCGGATCAAAGCGATCGCGCACAGCATTGAGCTGATCGTCAATCTTTTTGACCGCTTCAGCTGCCTCTTTTGCCGCCTTATTGTGCTTGTCCCACATCGGCTTGTTCAGGTCTTTAAAAAGCCCCTGAACGATATTTTGATACTGCTCTGTGGTTAATTTGTTTTTAAGAAGTGCCGCATCAGCCATCTTGATGGCTTTTTCGTAATCGGCCTGTGCTTTCTGAGCGGGATTGTATTTTGCAATCAGATCGTCCAGCGCCTTGAGCTGGGCATCTATTATCTTTTTTGACGCCGCCGCGGCTGCTTTAGCTGCTTGCTCCTGTTCTTTTGTAAGCTGCTTGACTGCCTCTGAGCGCTCAGTGCTAATCTTTGTGTTGGCGTTATGCTGGGTGCGATACGCATCGCCGGCGGCGCGACCAGTCTCAAGAATCGCATCACGCTCAGCTAAAATAAAATCAATGCTGTCGGCGCGCGCAGCGTCATTTGATGCCATGCTTGCGCGTACTGAGTCATAGGCGTTTGATGCAGCAGCCAGACCACTCGGCAGCGCTCTTAAGTATGCAGCCGCCGCCTCGGCCTTGTTAATAACGCCATCAATAAAGTTTGCAATTTCAACCACCGCGATCTGGATTGATGCGCGCAGGTTAACTGGCATTTCAGCGAATGCGGCGCCCAGTGAAAACGAGTGCCCCGTAACATCGCTAGTAAATATATTAACCTGGTCAGCCAAAGATGAAATCTCTTTGCTGATGTAACTTATGGATGTGGTCCAGTTTGCAAAGCCTTCAATAGCTCCCGCAACAAACTCGCCATCAGATATCTTGTCGCTAAAGCTGTCAATCAAACCAGCTAGTGCTGACGTGGCTCCCTGCGCCTCATTAATCTCACCGACGACTGTTGAAAAATGATTGCCCAGCCTAACTAAGGCATCACCAACAGTTGTAGGCATGTTTTCTGCGAGAAGAGCATTCGCGTCTTTCGCGGCAATGGTTGCATCTACGAAAGTGCTCATTGAAAGCTTTCCGGCCAGCGCCATCTGCTTTACCGCAGTCTCAGTTTGACCAAGATGCTTCGCGATGTCAGATACCGCTGTTGGCGTCACCTCAAGAATAGCGTTCCACTCTTGCCCGCGCAGCGTTCCTGTAACCATTGACTTTGAAAGCGCTGCAATTGCGCGCTCTCCCGACTGGGCGCTTGCCGCGTTAATCGTTAACGAGCTGGACGTACTGTCAATAAAGTCGATTGTGTCAGATAGCGAGTACCCAAGCTCCTTCATTGAGCTGGCCGAGCGAACAAGGAGCTCTTGTTGTTCCTTTAAAGGCTTATACGTCCTATCGCTGATCTCCATTAGTCGGCGCTGGACGGCGTAATACTCATCAGTGTCGGCCGTTACCATCTTGATTCGGCTCGCCATTTCACCATAAGCGTCAGCCTGCTTAATGATCGACCCTAGGGCGCCGGCTCCAGCTGCTATTGCTATAGCTTTTTGCATGATACCCATAGCGGATCGAGCGCTGCTGCCCGCACGATCAAACGCAGAGTCAACGTTTTTTAAATGGGTATCTGCTTTGCGGGAAAACATGCCAACAGACTTTTCTCCATTGTCCAGCTCTCTTCGCAACTGCGCTGTGGTGGCCTCAATACGCACGAGCATACCTGCGACTTCTTGACTCATACTTTTCTCCAGGCATAAAAAAACCCGCAAAAGCGGGCTTGTTATTTTTTAATATCAGTAAATATTGAGATCCTCAGCGCGCCACTTTCCCTCGGTTTTTAGATAAATCATTGTGACAGTGAAATTATTGCGAATCATGACGCCTAATGCGTTTTGTGCTGTGACAGTACCAGCGACTGAGTGCCGGCAGTCACCAAGGTAGCCGTAAGAATCAGGACTGCTAGGAAACTTAGCAGAAGACGGCGACAGCAATTTTCTTTTTACAAAATTACCAGCCATTATCCATGCGTAGCCACGGTCTGAGCACATGGCTTCTGCTTTTTCAATATTTTTTTCTTCAGGGGTCTTAGCTTTATGATCAGTTACTAGCCCTACCCCCGTTTTGTCTGCCGCGCAAAAAGCAATTGCAAAAATAATAAACGCAATTGTTAGCAGCCAAGTGAACCACCCTGTCTTTCTCTTTTCTTTTGACATGTAACAACCCCCTCATGATGATATTTAAATCTACCACAGGAGGCGTTATTTTCCAGCGCCTCGAAGCATCGCTTTCATTTGCTCCGGCTTGCTCGCGCCTTGTTTCTTGCTGTCTTTATTCCCGCCGCCGAACGGGTTAGTAACCTGTAAAAAATCAATCTTAGCTTCATACGCCAACAGGATCTCAGGGATCGGCGTAGACCATGCTACTGCTGGTGACCAGCCCAGCCATCCCGTGGCGAGGCTGTAAAGGTGGTCAACGTAGCTGCCGTCTTTTACTGCGCTGGCTTTGCTCGGGTCTTTTTTACGTTTCCCGACTCGTCCTGCACTTTTGCATCAGCTGGATTTAAAAGTGCTGCAATATACGGCACGACCTGTGATGTAACATCGGCGATGCCAGCAGCGAAAACCGCTTCTGGGACTTCTTTTGCTTCTTTTGGCGTTAGATTAGCGCCCGCAATAATCGCGTGGCTGGCCGCCTCAATACTCAGAGCGCTTAAGGCGTCGAGCGCGGGGCGCAGGCCGCCGAATCGCTGCTCAATCTTGCGCACAGCATCCAGCGTTGGCTCCAGCTCAAACTCAAACTCGCCAACGATTACTGTGGTTTTTCCGTAAAGGGTTTTGCTTGTCATAGTGACTCCAAATTAGTGCGATACGCGGCCGCTATGGCCGCGCACGGGTGCGAGTTAGGCCGCTGGGACTTCCAGTACCGCAGTGCTGATCGCGATATTAATATTTGCCTTTACGACGTCGTCAGCGGCACCGACCGAGATACGGCGACTCATGACTTTCCCCGAGAAATAGAAAATGTCGCCATCCTCAAACTCGACCTTAAAGTTATAGTCGGCGCTGCCTTCATCCTTCAGCGCTGCATTGAGTGCTGTCTGGCCAGAGTCGCCAGAATCAAATCCCACGGTGATCTGCAACTCACCGGCATCGTACGTGCCTTTGAATTTTCGGGCGCGACGATCAGCGAGCGCGACAAATGATGCGCTAGAGACTTCGTCGCCAAACTCGCCGATGTTTTCAATCTCACCGATTTCAGCATAAGTATCTGCTGCGTATGATGTAGCGTCGGTGGCGACTGCTTTTGTGCCGATGCTCAATTTTGAGCCGGCTGCGGTATTTACAGGCATAGTTAGTCCTCCTGGGACATTAGGTAAAGCCGCAGGGCGGCAAGTTTTACAGGTTATTGCTGGGTTATAACTCTGAGCGTTACGCTGCCTTGATATGTCACGCCGTCAGCGTCGCGGCGGCTGGACATGCTCTCAACTCGAACAGATACAGCGCGGCCGACTGTTTGTCCTGCCGGCAGAATAGACATGCTCATTTCCATTCCGTCTGCAGTGACAAATGGCACTTCGCCGGGTTCAACAAGCAGCTGAATATGGGATGTTAAATCTAATGGCCTTTCATCAAGAGCGGCTTCGATTTCAGAGCTAATGCGCCTGACCTCTGCGCGGCCTTTGTAGTCCGACCAGACTGACAGATAGATGTATCGTTTTGCGCGCTTCCTGCCCGATATTGGGCTGATATTTTTGATCTGCTCGCTATCAATCGTCACGTAAGGATAACCGGTGCCCATAGGCACCGAATCATATACTGGCACGCTCAGCTCAGAACTGAGTCGATCATAGAGCGCGGCTTGCAGCGCAATTGACGGGTCGCTCATTTTTCCAGCCTTTCAGGGTATCTATTATCCTGAATTTTAGCAGCGCTAGATAATTCAACCGTCACCAGCCCGCGCAGCTTGCGAGTGTAGATATAGTCGCTGTTTTTCTTTACTCGAGCAGGTTGCGGCATATATATCACGACGCCTTTCGCTGTATCAGCTCTAATCACGAAAAACACTTCGTTGCCATTTACGAATACGCGCGCCGTTTTTCCCGCTAAAACCGTGTTCTCTACTGTGTAAATCATAGGCACCTCTAAGCAATCTTTAGCTCGTGCTATCGCTAGCGCTGCCAGCGGCCTTAGCCAGTGTGGAATCAATGGCCTCTTTTATGAGCTCGCGGATTGCGTCCTTGTTTGTATCGTAAGACGGCCGGATAAATGGATGTGCCGGCCGAGCCGGAACGTCTGGCGAATAGCCAAAGAAGTCTTGTCCGTCAGATTTGTTTTTAACCGGTCCGCGCGCGCTGTCTTTTGAGCCTTTTGTGCCGTACTCAATAAACCTGAGGTAGAAAAACTTTTTATTGTTCTTCTTGCCGCGCATGCCAATCTGCGCATCGAGTCCGGCTTTTGAGACAAACGCAGTTAACGCGTCACGTCCGGCGCCAGTATCAACCGGTATTAGTGATTTCTGAGTTTGTAGAACCAGATCAGCCGCTTTTTGCATCGCTGGGCGCACATCAGAATCCATCTGATTACCGATGCGACGCAGTACACCGCGCAACTTGAAGTCGCCTTTTATCGAACTACGCCTGCGCGTCGCCATCCTGAGGCTCCTTCTCATCAGACTGCTCTGACTTATTGGCTCGAGCGGCCTTGACTTCGACGGCTAAACCTCGATCAATAAGGGCCATCCCCTGCTGTCGCGACACTGTGACTTCTTGATTCTTTTTTGCCGTTACAGCGCCGCTTAAGTTTGCGTTAACTTTGATTATCATGGGTATCTCCTACGGACTGACAACACTAGAGCAGAGCAATCGCGTCATGCTGCCGTTATTATTTGGCAGCGCCGCTTCGATTAAATAAGCAGTTCCCGCGCTGACTATGCGCCGTCCGGCTAAAAAATCACTCGATGGCCTGACTCGGATCTCTGCAGTGACAGCAGCTGTTAGCTGCTCAGCAACGTTTGATATCCTGCCAGTTGGCAGCGTGATCTCAGCCCATAGGGGCCGAATATCAACCCATCTAGTGACGTGCCCGCCGAGGCCGTCGTTAATACGTCGCTCTTCTTGCAGCATGGCTCTGTGCCTTAATGCTCCGGCTCTCATATGCAGGCCCACCGATGCGGCATCCAGAGCGCAGTTGTAGCCATGGGCACGCTGTTTGCGGTAGCTCCGATAACCACCGACTCTCGATTTGAGTACCAGTGACCGATCAGTAAAAGAGCGCCTTGCTGGATTGATTTGCTGAAATGTATATCGCGGACCGATGGGGTCGGTGTTGGCTCGTCAGGCGCGATCAGGGTTCGATTGGTGAATGTTTCAAATGCTGATACAGCTGCGCCGATGTAGCTGCCCAGCAATAAATCATCGTAGTCGTGATCAATACGTAAATGCTGTTTAACTAACGGGAGCTCGATCATGGTTATTCTCTATTTGCTGTTTTGCGTTTTTGTGGTGCTTTTCTTTCCGGCTCAGGCTCTAGCTCTGTATCTGGCTCGTAGGCGTCCAAACTGACATCATCATTATCATCAGCGTACGCCGCAACTTTTAGGTCATTGACCGCAACATGAGCGCATCGATCACTTACCTCGTGCGCACCTGGGCAGTACTCAACAACCTCATTTCCACCTATTGCGAATTTAAACGACTCATCAACAATAATAATCGGCATGTTAAACCTCACAATTCGCTAAACCCTGCATCCCGCAGGGTTGAGCTTTTAGTTAGTAAATTAGGCTGACAAGGTCAGCACTTTGACCGCTTGCGAGTCAGTCAGCATGCCGCCAACGCGCTTGGTGGTGTAAAAGCCTACGTTTGGCTTGTTGGTGTACGGGTCGCGCAAGACGCGAGTGCCGATGCGGTCAACCACGGTGTAAGCACGCTTGAAGTCGCCGAACAGCACAGCGTTCGCGTCTGCTGCAACGCTTGGCATGTCTTCGTTTTCGGTGATCCCGTAGCCCAGCAAACTGGAAGGCTGGCCCATCTCTAGGCCTGGACGCCACAGGTAATCGCCGTCAATGTTCTTCATGGTGCGAACCTTGAACAATGTGTCCGTATTAATCATGAAGCTGGCGTTTGATCGGTAGCCTTTCTTCAAGGCATAGATAAGCTCGGTCAGCTTATCAGCCGTGAAATCAGCAGAGGTACCAGACTTAAGGTTTTGTAGCGTACCGAACGCGCGGGTTCCGTCAGCAGTTAAAGCCATGGCGTAAGCCAGTAGGCCTTTGGGCTTGCTAACACCATTACCCAATAAAAATGCATTGCCTTCTTTTTCTGCAAACTCACGAGCGACTTCCCCAGACAACCATGCCTCGGCGTCAAAGAAAATATCGTCCAGGCTGGTCTGCGTGGCCTGCGGGTTTGCGTAAATCTCACCCATGAACGCAGTCAGCTGTGCAAGCGTAGGCGTACCGGTTGCAGGGCGCGCATCCGTCTCACCAACCCAGCCGCTTGCAGCACCGCCGAGGTTAACTAAGCGCTTGTAGTCCGCCGTACCAATGGTGATTTGATTACAAACGCTGCGCATTGGCGACTCATTGCGCAACAGCTCTAAAATGCTCCGATCAAGCTCTTCTGGTACTGCAAATCCGCCGTCTGAATCAACGGTTGTCTGCAAGGCTTTAGCTTGCAACTCGGCTAAACCATCGTCCTTGCCTTTGCGCACAAAGCTCATAAACGCCTGTTTGTGCTGATCGATATCTTTCGATCCGCCGGCACCACCTGGACGCTTGATTGCAAGCAGCTCTTTTTCAAGATCGCTCTTCAGCATATCGAGCTCACCGAGCTTTTCGTTTAACGTATCAACCGTGCCAGACAGCTTCGCTTTTTCTGATTCGATGGCGTCAATGCGTTTGTCGTTCTTTTCGGTGAACTCAGTGAATCGAGCGCCGAGTTCGTCTGCTACCTGTTTTACGTCTTTAGCTTCTACAGCCATGATTTATACCCCAATTTGCTTAAGTAAGTTTTTAAGTGAGTCAAAAGCGTCTACTACTTCCGCATCTCGCGGCGCAATCGCGCTATAGCCCTTAGCCATAAAAGCCTTGGACTGAGTGTGTGAAAATCCTACATCGCGCAGGGCTTTCTCAACATCGCTGGGCCGTGGCGTTTCTCCGCGACCAAGCGCATTTTTTACTGCTGAAATTCGCGCTTCATCATTCGCAGGAAATGTAACCAATGACACCTCCCACAGATCAATCTCTTTTACTTCCCATATGCCTCGGTTGCTGTTGTAGTCGCTGTCAATCTCCATGTAGCCAATCGACATACCAGACAGGCTTCCAAGCTTCATATGTCCGTGCGCGCGCTTAGCGAGCGGGTCATCCTCAATGAGCAGGCGGCCTTTAACGTAGAGGCCCACATCGTCTTCACGCATCTCTGTGTAAATACCTATAGGCTCTCTCGTGTCGTGCTGCCACAACATCGCCGGCAGCCTGCCTTTCTCTGCCCACTTTGCAAGCGACTTCTCGAACGCACCTTTAACAACCATATCGCTATAGCTGTCGATCGTTCCGAATACCGATCCATAACCCTCAAACTCACCAGAATCCGAAACAGATTTGATTGTCAGGGCTAGATCAAGCCGTTGTTTAGTCATTAGCGTCATCGTCGCTGCCCTCTGGTTTGCTGGTCATATTTAAAGGCGTTAGATACGCATCGCCACCGTCGCGCGGATTCATATCCTCAAGCGCGCGGCAATCATTGGGGCTCAATATTCCCCAGTTGATGCCTTTAGCGTAGGAGTCGTATCGGCCTTTTAGGTCGCCGCGCATAAGCGCGCCGGCATTGAATTTTGCATAGTGAGAAAGCTGTTCGCCTTCTCTGAGCAGCCCGACTTGCACTCGGTGCTCGATGCGGGTCAGGTACGGCACTAGCGAGTAGTTAACAAAGCTCATACCCATGTGTTCAATATTGTTTAGCGTCATCTTTTCCATGTTCGCGACTAGGTGCGGAGGCACGCGGAACAGTCCGCAAATCTGCGCCTCTGTCATTTTTCGCGATTCAATGAACTGGGTGTCCTGCGCGTTTAAACTGATCGGCTTCCAGTCGAGACCCATCTCTAAAATCATCGGTTTGTGCGCGTTGGCCGCGCCCATGTGCTCATCTTGGAACTGTGTTTTTAGTCGCTTAAAGGCATCATCGGTAAGCTGCTCGCTGGTCTTTAGAACACCGCTTGTAACGGCCCCGTTCTCAAACAGCTTGCTGGCGTGCTGCTCCATGGTCTGCCCAAGGTTCAGCGCTTGGCGAGCGTATGCGACAGGGTTCAGGCCGTTCAATCCGTCTAGGGTAAAAAGCCTGACGTGCCATATCTCATCCTGAGTGAGCGTCTTGGTACCGGACTTAAACGCAACTTCATACTCAACAGTCCAGTCGTCCTTTAGCTTTGGCTTTACTAGGTCCGGGCTAATTGGCAGCAGCTCGTTTACGTTGCCCAGCGTCTTAACTTTGTATGCGTAAAAATTACCGCGCAGGCAAAGACAGGCAACAAGTAGCTCCCAAAACTCTTGGGCTGTCATGTAGCTGTTTGGCGCAATGCTTAGCAGGCGCTGCAGCCCGTGGCCGTCCGCAACGACGCGCTTGTTGCCAGTTTTCTTGTAAAGATTACAGGGCAGCATGCCGACTGATTCAGATAAAACCCTTACGCAGTTAAATACAGCGGTCAGCTGCATCGGGTCAGATCTGCTTTTCATCAGCTCGGCAAGCTCAAGGACGGTGACCCCGGTGCTTGATCCTGAGCTAGCAGGAGTCCCGCCACTTTTCGAGCCGAACATATTTTTAAGTAGTTTTATCATTAAAGTGTCCGTATGCCGTGCTGTTCCAAGTGTTTGGATAGGTCGTCTTTAGCTGGCTCAAGCTGGCTCAATGCCATACCTACAGCCATTATTAGAGCGACGGCCCCATCAATTTTATTGTCCTCACCCTGCTTAATTGGTCGTACCACGTCATCGTTACCCGGTAAAAATTTGCCGATAACGTTTCCGATACACCACGTCATGATCGGATTGCCGTCATGATGGAATCGCCCGCTTTCAATCGCGGCCTCAAGCTCCTTCATAGGCGTGCTCATGTTTGTGTAGTTCTGAGTGATGATGACCGGAGTCATGCCCTCGTCGTCCAGCTGGTGCGATAGGCCTGTTGCACCATGTGGGTCAATAGCGCAATACAAGACAGGGTTGAGCTCGTTAACCTCAACTGCCTCTGCAAGAATCTCGCGGTAGTCCACCTCTGCGCCGTCGGTCTCAACCAGTAAGCCCTGACTAACCCACGCCTGATATCGCTCAGCAAGACGCTGATTATCATTGTGCCAAACTGCATTTTCAGGGACGTAAAACCGTGGCGAAACACTGTAGTAATGTCTCCTGCCGTCTATTTCACGGGTGAAGAGGCGTGGCATTGAGTTCATATCGAGCTTGCGGGCAAGGTCGAACGCGAGAATGCAACTCTCGTTTGCAAAACTTTCTAGCGTTAAGCTTGGGTCTGCGCACGCCTGCCATGACTGCAGGTTGAAAAACCCAGTCTTGGCAGAGGTCCAGACGTTTAAATGCTTTGTTTTGAATGTGTTAGCGAAGCGGGCGGAGCGTATCGCGCGCTGCTGCTGACTGATCAGGTACTCTTTATAGACAGAGATATTGTAGTTTGGGTTGGCTTTTTGCAGGACCAGCGGGTCAGTCCAGTCGTCACCTTCATCAATCGTCCAGATCCATGCAAACAACTCATCGTCCGGAACTGTGCCATTCAGCATTTCAACACACTGGCGGCGCTTGTCGTAGCAAGGGCCCTCGATGTTCGATCCTGCGGTAGTGATGATAAACATCAACGGCTGACGCCGCGCACCCATACCAGTCAGCATCGTCTCGTACATCGATGCGCTTTGGTGTTCGTGATACTCGTCAACTATCGCGCAGCTGGGCGATGATCCATCGCCAGGGTTGCCAATCATCGGCTCAAATCGGCTGGCATCCGCAGGAATGTTCATATTCGAGGCGTTAACCTCGATGCCGCACGCATTTATCAGCCCCGGGCTGCGCTTAACCATCAGGCGCGCAGGCCTGAAAACTTCCCACGCCTGCTTTTCTGTGGTTGCACCCGAGTAAACTTCTGCGCCAAATTCGTTATCAGCAACAAACATGGCGATGCCGACACCTGCAGCAATAACTGATTTGCCGTTTTTGCGCGGTACCTCCCAATATCCCTCTCTGAACCGCCTGTACCCGTCTGCTTTTTTTAGCCAGCCATATGTGCAGGCCAGACCAAACAGCTGCCAAGGCTCAAGCGTGATCGGCAGGCGCTTAAATGCCCACTCGCCTTTTGTGTGCGGCAGCAGCTGGATAAGTCTTAGTTTTTTCTCTGCGGTTTTTGCGCAAAACTTGAACGGATAATCTTTCTTGCGGCTTTTCTTTACATCATCAAAGTGGCGCTCGATAGCCTGCTTAATGAACAGGCAGGCGGGGTGCTTTTCTTTTAAAACGTCCCTTGCCCACTTCATCGCCATGCTGACGCTTGCGTGGGCTTGGGTCATATTTTAACCTGATAATAATGATGCGAAAGGGTTGTCCGCCTGACCCTTGCCACCTCCAACAATACGGCTTCGTGAGGATGGATCTAGGCCAAGCAGGCTGCCGAATGTAGTCATCTGGCGCATTGCCTCATTAGCCGCTGTGAGCGCTGGATTCTTCATCGGGCCACCTTGAGCGCTCTCAACAATAATGCCGAGAGCCCGGACGCTTTCTTCGGCGAGCCGCCACTTGTCATAAGCAACGCAAAATGCCTCGACGTTATGCATGTCAGTAATACACAGAACCTTTTCGCGCAGCAGTTCCGGGACCAGCGTTTCCCACATCGTCTTAGCGCGCGCGCCGAACCAACCCGGTGCATCAATATTTACAACATCGCTAAACTTGGGCTCAGCGGCATTCAGCGCGCGCTTTCCCGGATTGCCGGCCAGCTTTTTCTGGGCTGTCGGTTTAGGTTTTCGGCCTCGGCCAGATGCAATAATTACACTCAATTTCTGACCCCCAAAAACGCGAAGTCGATTTTTTAAATTCGCGGCTGTGAAAAAATAGTTAGGGCGCGGTCTAGTAAGGCGCGTGTCTTGAAACTTTTTGACTCCCCCCTCCCTTGTTTTTCAAGCGAGAGCGGCGTCAGGATCGTCGTGGCGAGTTTCCGAACCCACCATCCTCACTAGCGGTCTTGGATGAGTGACACGACGCGCACAGCGCCTGCCAGTTCGTCTTATCCCAGAACAATTCTTGACAACCTTTATGTGGCACTCGGTGATCGACGTTGGTCGCGGCAGTGGTCATGCCGCTTGATTCGCATTGAACACACAGCGGATGGCTGCGCAAATAACCAGCGCGCGCCTTTTGCCATGCGTAACCGTAGCCTCTTTGTGTACTGCTACCGCGCCGACTGTCGTGACGCCTAGCCACAGCCTTGGCCGCAGTCTCAGCAACATGCGCATGCTTGTCGCAATAGCGCGGGTTACGAGTAAGGACGTTACAGCCCAGTGCAATGCATGGCTTTTTAGGTCTGGGAGCCATTAGCTAAACCTTCGCGTAGCCCAGCGCTCAATAAACTCTCGAGCCTTATCAATACCAATAAGGCCAATGAAGATAGATGCGCCCCACGTCCAGCCCTCGTTGATATCCATAGCCTGCAATCCCTTGGCTGTCATCATGATAAGCACGGTGCCAATAGTGGCTTCTAGTAGCTCAGCCTTCCATGTGCGGCCATTGCCGTACAACTGGATACGCATGTAATAAAGAATAAAAGTCATCATCATGATTAACCCATGTTCACGCAGGGTCGCGACGATGCCAGCCCAGAAACTCAGATCTTTATCAGGCATGGTTCGCATCTCTCAACCCCACGGGTCAAATAGTAGGCAATAAAAAACCCCAGACCAATTGCTTGGCTGGGGTTGCTGTATGTCTCATGCACACGTAAAAATCGCATGATGGATATATATTCGGCCATGCGGCCACTCATGTCAACCACTTACCGCTTTGCTATACATATAGCCATGAGTTAGCGGTAAGAGCCCTTCGCTGCCGAGGATGTCTTCAGCGCAGGCAAGCGCTTCATTCTCGATATCGCTTAGCGCTCTGAAGATATCGCCGCGCCACCGCCTGCGCGTACGCTCCGGCCTTGCCTCTGTATCCCAAGCATTCATGTCATAGCAGCGATCAGGCAACACCAGCACTGAATCATCACGCTTACCTTCAACACCTTTAAGCTTTGGTATTGCCCACGCATAAACCGCATACGACAAGAACAGCTTAGGTGCTGGCGTGACCACCATCGCAGTCAGTTTACCCGCGGCCTGCACCTTGCGGCCTTTGTGCGTCGAATACTTAGCAACTAAAACATTCCAATGCCTGGGCGATAGCTGAGCATGCAGTCGGGCATGCGCCCAACAATCAAGCAACGCCCTATCATCCGCGCTCATACCACCACCAGCTGGTCGCGCATCATCACCGACTAACCGCTGCCATGCCTGCTTACTCGTATTATCAATACACTCAGCAGCCAGTACCGACACGACGGCGCTCAAGACATTACGATAGATCATTCGGCGCGCTCCTGAATTGTAACTATAACCGCGCCATCCGGCACCGGACTGCACACCTCGAAGCTGGTCACGAACTTATTATCATCAACGCCGAGCGCATCAGCCACGCCGTCGCGGCCAGACTTAAACGATGCCAGCATGTTGTCGTCATCACGACGGCGCTTATCAGGCGGACAGAACTCAATAGATAGGACCATTTTACCGACGCCGGCATAATGGTAATCGCTCGACTCGATAGCGCTCTTAGCCAGAACAAAACACATATTGCGATACAGTCGGGCGGCGCGGCTCTTTCGCGACCAATGCAATCGCTTGTTAGGGTTGAGCTGGGATGGTGGCCATGGCAAATTAACTACGATCAATGTGCAGCTCCTTATCAATTTTTATTACAGCGACAACTTCTTCACGACTACCAACATAAGCAAACGCTGCGCGCGCACCTGGTGCGGTGACCATGTATCGCTCAGCGCTACCAATAAAACATCGAGCGACCTTGTACCTACACTCAGTCAGCCAGCAGTTGGCCACCTTGTCGCCATCACGATTAACCTGCGGCTTCCACTTCAACCCAGTCATGCCGACCCCTTAATTAATCGCCAGTGAAATTTGATCCGCCAGCGCCGCGGCCATTGTTGCCGTAGTAAGCACTGCTAGGGCCAGTTGATAGTGGTGCCCGCTCAATAACTTCAAGCGCAGCCGCAAGCTGCTTTCGTGCCTGATAAAGCTCTTCGCATAGATCGCGCATACTGACCAGTTGGCGCGGCACAGTAGAAACGTACCGGTGGCCAGAGCAGCTAGGGCAAAAGATACGCATGCTCACACCCATGACTTCACCGCTCCCGTGGCATCTGTCGCACAACCTCAAGCTCTTCATTTCTGGTAGTTTCATTGTTTTAAAGCCTCCATCTATACGAATAGTTAAAAGCGCTACAGTCCGCGCAATTACTGGTGATTACTGGAATGTGTATGGCTTCATCTTTACGCACCTGTATTGCTCCCTAACGCGGCCATACCGAAACCATCCAGTCTTTCATGCCATCGAGTTAGCGCGTCAAGCTTGAGCTCGTCAGCGCTGGTATTAATGTAGGTTTCTGCCATTAGATTCATGCCGTGATTAAGCAACATCTCGCCAATCAGGTAGTCGACACCAAGCTCAACCCAGCCTGTGCGCGCCAACTTACGAAGATCATGACTACTCCAGGCTCCGCCAGAAAGGCTACGAAACCCTGCAAATGCGGAATGCTCTGTAATGGCCTTGTCTGTATACCCCTGCAGAAACATAGGTCCGCTCTTGCTGTACCTGCTGCCTAGTGCATCACGGTAGATAGTCAGCAACTCGCACGCACGATCAGTCAGTGGCAGCACGTGCTCAGTGCGAGTCTTAGTATTTGCAGCAGGTATAACCCAAACCTTTTGCTGTAGGCATACATGCCGCCACTGCGCCTGCCGTGTTTCACCGATACGAGTACCGTGGGCCAGCATCATTAGCGCGATCATGTTGATTGTTTTATTCTGGTGAAATGTCTGTGTTAACTTTTCCAGCAAGCCGGGCAGATCAAGCATGTTTAAACTGGCCGCCTTAGGCTTGATCTTTGTTTTCACGAAGTCTGTAAACTTCATGTTAGCCATCGGGCTTTCATCCATAAGATCAAGCTTGGCTGCCTGAGTGAATGCCATTTTCAGAACGCGCATACATGAATGAACATAGCTCACCGAAAGCCCAGTCTGCAGCGGCCACATAAGCTGCTCATCAATTGAATTTCGACTGACATCCCTCACGCGCATACCTGCAATGCGCGGCATCAGCTGCACATCGATCATTGAGCGCACGCCGTTTTTACGCTTAGCCGTCAAGCTACGATCCTTTGCCACTCGATCACCGTACCAGCGCAACAGATCACCCACCGTCACAAACCTATCAACAGCAACAGAACTGCCGCCAGCCAAGCGCTCACGCGCCTCTTGTAGTAATTGCAGCGCTACCCGTGACGGTATTTGCGGCCACTCTGCAAACTTCTGCCATTTGGACTGGTGGCGTAGATACCAACTGCCACGACTGCGGTCGCTGGTTGCGTACTGGAAGCGCAGATCATTATTACGAGCGCACCGAATACGATACGGGCCGCCCTCTCCTGCGTTGCGTTTAATCTCAGCGTCACTCAATGCCGTCACGGTAATAGTGCCGCTCATGATTTACACACCTCCGGCAACTCCGGCATATCCATCCAGCCCAGCAGCTCACCTGTACCGAACCACTCAGTCGTAAAATAAAGGTCATCTTTACCCTGGTACATCGATGCTTCAAGGTCAGCAATAACGAACTGCTCCATCGCTGGGCTGTATACGGCAACCAGCGCCCACGGGTACCCATCAAAATACGCAATAAACGGCTTATCACGGGGCGCTGTTTCGGGCGATTGCCAAGCAAGCTTAATTGGTACGCTCTTGCTTCCGGCTACGCACGTCCAATCACCCACTGCAGCGCTATAGGTGCCAGCATCTAGACACCCATCAGCATCATCAAAATCAGTCTTTCCGCACTTCTCGCACTTTCTCATCAATCATTCTCCGGAGGTTCTGTTGGGTTTCTCAGCGGTGGGCATTGAGCGCGAGGCACATACCAGCCACGCTCTGATTGCCATATATCGCAGTGCGGGCACATCCGCTGTTGTACCGGTCACCACGAAGCCTGCTTTTTTTAACCACCTGACGGCCATTTTCATTTGCCATCTCGTCTAGTTTTTTTGTTTCGCTCAATGGCCATTTCAAAAATAACCACCGCAACAAAAACCAGTGCAAACAAAAAAATCTGTTGTGTAATCGTCATGCTGTGCCCTTGTTGATACTTTTTAGCGCTTCAAGAGCAGCGCGCCCTTTGTTTTTTGCTTGCTCAGTTGGTATTGCAGCAATCATGCGCTCAGGTGGCGCTGGCATATCACGCAGCTTGCCGCCGGACGCCATAATCTCTACAGCGCTCAGGTAATGTTTTTTAAATAGACGGTAGGTCTTTTCCGCTGCCTCAGAGCTGATTACGTGAAAACCCGTTTCGCATGCAGCGTGATAGACCACTTGCAGACACTTAGAGCGGTCTGCTGCTGGGTGCGCAATCACAGCAGCCATCGCAAAGGCGCGCTCAATGCCTGGCAGTCCTATTTCTTCAGGATCGGGCGTACACAGATTGATAAACTCGCCCACCGCTGGAATGAACGGCTTGCCTACCTGGCGCTGCTTTCTCAGCCCGTACTCAACTCGATCCCATGACGTGATGCCAGCATCCACAAACGCTTTGATCCAATTGTCTTTTGCTAGGTCATAGGTTTTTTGGTCTGGCCAAGCGGCACGCCATGCTGAGCAGATTGAGCGTAACTCAGCAAACAGCTTGTTGATTAGCGGCTCGGTTTGAGTTTTGAACTCAGCAGTAAACACTTGCGGCGCGAAAGCCTTTGTAAAGTCGATATTGTGCATATCAAGCGTGCTGACGTGTTTCATCGCATCCACCCCGTTGAGTCAAAATCAATATCGCTACCGTTTGCCTGTGTTGAGCGCTTTGCTGGCATAGGAGAGCCCAACTGACCGACGTAGCCATTGAACTTCTCAGCGTTGAATAGCGTTGCTGGGCGTAGGTACTGCGCCATTGCTGGATCGTTTAGCCACTCATCACACTTACGGTTGATCACACCGATAAGCTCCATCGGCGTTGCGCCTTCTTTCAATCGAGCGTTGATCAGTCTTGTGTTCGTTGTTGCGACTTTGAAGCTTCTGCCTGTTTTGTCGTTCAGGTGCTGAATCACTTTTGCTGCAATGTCGTGCTTGCTCGACAAAGGCTCTTTATCAATCTGTTTTACTATTGGTTCTTTCTTACTAATACGTTGGGGTTTCCCCTTCATGGGATAACCCTGATTAGGCTTTTCAGGTTTAGGATCAGCCTTATCATGGTTTCCCTGATTAGGGTCTTCTTGTGTTTCAGTGTTTGCAGTCCAAAATAAATGGTATACGCCTTTGCCATTACTGAGCTTTGTGTAGGAAACCCAACCGCATTTTTTAAGCTCGTTCAGGGCGTTGCTGATAGCTGTTTCGCCTTCCTTGAGCTGCTTGGCCATAGAGCGGATAGTGAAGTTCCACGCTGCTGGTTTGCCGCGCATGAATACATACATCCCTTTAGCTGAAAGGCTTATATTGGCGTTGTTCAGCAGCTCGTTCGGTATGGTTGAAAAGTTGCCGCCTTCCATCGTTATTGTATTGCTCATGCCGCAACCTCCAGCTGGTGCTGCGCCCACAGGCCTGCAATCCAGCTGACACCCTTGGCTGTGAACATGGCCTGATTGAAAGCATGCTCACCAGCCACTCCGGCCTTGACCTCAAAGCGGCCTGCTTCGGTGTGGTGCTGGTATGGCATCCATTCACCGCCGAGCTTGTACATGACTTTCTTGGTGTTTAAGAACTCTCTAAAATCGCGCTCGCTTGCTTTTAGCAGTTTTGCTACTTGGCGAAACCCTTTACTGCCTGAGTCTGCTGCAACATACTTATCAACGAACTCAACCTTTGGTGCTGCCAAAGCTAATTGCGCCGCTTGCTGCTCTGCTAGCTGCGCAAGACGGCCAGCTTCAAGCAGTGCCGTTGCGTAGGTCTGCGGGATCGAGTTACCATTTTTAAGACGCTTCCATTCATCAACCAGCTTTGCCGTAAACTCTGGCGATAACTGAGCAACAACAACATAACTGTCACGCTCCCCTTGCTGACCTGAAAAAATATACTCAAGTACCGTCTGGCCTAGGTGGTTTTTAACTTCCACCAATGGTGGTAGTTGAATTACAGGCGGCTGTTTTAATTTTCTCTGCGTGCCAAGTCGCTCAATGGCGCGCTTTACGCTATCGTGTCGGGACCCTACAAGCTCAGCTATCTGCTGGCTGCTCATAGTTGCATTATTCGCAGTCTTGCTTAATAATTCATTTGTACGCATAATTACCACCTTGGTTACATGTGTATAGCCCCGTACTGATTCGCGTCTGTCGGGGCTTTTTTATGCCTAAAATTAGGCGTTATTGCTTGCTGCCTTGTTGCCGTTACGTATAGTCGTTACGCTAGATAATCCTGATAGCGATTTGCACAGATCAGAGGCTTTAAACTTCCCGCCAGTTTTAATCTCAGCAATGATTGCGGCCTCTGGGCCCATACCGTGAAGCTCCCTGCACCAACCCGAAACTGTCCCTTGTTTTACGTTTAGCTTCTCGGCGGTCGATACCTGCCCACCTAGGTGAGCAACAAGCTGTTTATAAATATTCATTTCTTAAACCGTTATAGGAATACCTGTAAATATAACATAGGAATACCTGTTTGCAACTGTAAAGGTTATCCTTTATAAAGTAGACATGGATTACAAAGACCGAATAAAGAGAGCAAGAAAGCATGCAAAGCTGACTCAAGGCCAACTAGCTAAGTTTGTCGGCGTTAAGCAGGCGTCAATTTCTGATCTTGAGACTGGCAAGTCTCAATCAAGCTCTTTCAGCGCCAGTATCGCGGAAGCCTGCGGTATAGAGCCCGTTTGGCTTGAGACCGGATCTGGCGAAATGATCAAGCCAAAATACGCTGCCATCAGCGCTCCAGCAGAATCCGACTACGCCATGATCCCTATATACTCAGCTATCGGCGGCTGTGGAAATGGCTATATCAATGATCACGTAGAGATAAATGGCAGCCAGGCATTCAACCTAGCAGGACTCGCAAAGCGTGGAATAAAGCCTGAGAATGCCGCCATCTTGCTCGCCGTTGGCGATAGCATGGAGCCCTACATATTCGATGGCGACTCTGTTCTGTTCGATATGTCCGATATTGATCCAAAACACCGGCAGGTATACGTCATACGCCGGCCTGATTGCAGTCTGAGTATCAAGCGGCTAGTACAGCAGCTAAATGGAGACTGGATCGTCAAGAGCGATAATCCTGACTATGAGGACGAGCGCATAAGCGCTGAATCTATTCATGAGTTACCATTTTTAGGGCGCGTACGGTGGCGCGGTGGGAACATGGATTAGCCTACAAGCTAACTAGATACGATATTAAGCCGCCTTTTGGCGGTTTTTTTGTGCCTGTAATTCAGTCTAGGCATGAAATACGGTGCAACTGGTTTCTTTCCGCTAAATACACCGCCAAACACATATATTATTTTACTTTATCGCAAGCGGTGCTTATGCACTTACTGATTATTTAATAAAATAAAAGGAATGCCTGTTGACAGCCTATAAAGGAATGCCTATATTTAATGCCAAGCAACACGCTCTTTAACAAGCTGCGCGATGAACGACTAACCCATTACCAGTTAATGGCCTAGGTCACTCCCCGCTTGCTCGGTGGGAGGTCAGTAAACCGAGAAATAGACCGCTAAGCCTCTTTTGGTGACCAGCGATCAGATAGCCATGCGGCTACCAACGTAACGGATAACCGTAACGGCTGACGATGTGTTGACTTAACTGGCGAATGACCCGAAACGCTTAGCGCCCCGTCACCCAGCGGTTTAGATTGGGAAGATTTTTTAAAGCGCATTAGCTTACACAGTAGTGCGCTTTTGAAAACAAACAAATCAAACAGGTGAGTGATATGTCTTTCTCTAAAGCACATATAAATGGAGAGCACTTTCTATCAAGAACAGGAAGCTTCTCAACATTTCCTTTTGGTAATGGTCGCGTTGACGTTATGCCTAAATCAGCTAAAAACTTTGAGATCCCCTGCTTGTCGATTGATGACATAAGAAAAACACTTATAGATTCAGAAAGTAAAATCGAGAAAGCACTAAAAGCTGGACAAGGATCGAGAGATAGCCTGATAGCGAATAAAATCAAGATAAACCAGCAGCTTTCTTATGTTAATGCTCTCAGAAAAGCCGAAAGAAGCAGCAAGGTTACGCTCAACCCATTCTTACTGACTGCTCGAGTAATGCTGACTGAGAGAGTATTTGAAGATCTTCATCAAGAATCTATTAAGCGCGCGCAGCCACTTATAAAGCAGAGTAGAGCTATTGCAGCGCTACAAAAAAAGCTCATGATTCTAACTAGCACGGTAAGCGAGCTTGCTATATGCGCAACCTTGCCAAGCGAAACTGAAACCCTTCAAGGAGCGCAGGACTTCGCCAGAGACAAGTCAGAGATAGCTAGGTGCCTGGACATTATAGAGCGCATAAAAGAGTCATACGTAAACTCAGCAATGGAAGAGGCAGCAGAAGTAATGCTGACAGAGAGCAGCTCTAGCATAATCAAATCAATATCTTGCTCGATAGAGCAAGCAGGAAGGCAAAATAAAGAAGTTAAGCGGATAGCTACGGCGATTGGCGGCAAAAAAACACTTAAAAGCATTATCGATAAGCTGTCCTAACGCACAGATAAATAGGAGCCAGTCATGACAAGCAGTTCAGAACAATTTGCAGCGGCATGGTCGCTATGGTCGTCCAAAGGCCACAGTCCAATAGAAAAGCTCAAGGTATTCGAAACGCATGTAGGTGTGATGATCGGGATACTCGACTACATCACACTCGACAAATACATACTGCCTGACAGTGAAGTGTTTGATAGCTACGAGAAAGCATTGGCAAGTATTGGTAGAGCGCTTGATACGTCATTAAAAAAGACAACTGAAAATAACGTTCTACATTGAAGTTACACACAACTGGCTGGAGGCCAACCAATGCTAATACTGACAAGACGTATCGAAGAGACAATCTGCATAGGCGATAACATCACAGTAACCGTTTTAAGTGTTGCTGGCGGCCATGTAAAGCTAGGTATCTGCGCTCCAAAGGAGATAGGCGTCCACCGCCAAGAAATTTACCAGCGAATCCAGCAAGAAAAGAGCATCAAAGAAGGCAAGTAATGGAGCGGCGCAGATGTTCGCCTGAAGGAGTCAGCTCAGTGTGTCAGCGGGTTATCCTAGCCCAGCTTGTGCTATTAGCAGGCAGCGCACACTAAGAACAATAAGCATCAAGCCGCATGACACATCACAGTAGCGTAGTCACGCGCTCGGCGACAGAGTGAACGACTAGCTGGCGTAAGCAGCTATCCATTAATAATGGCCTTTGCTTAGGGTGTTGGATTGGGCTCTAAAGTCTAGGCTGAGGGCCATTATTAATGCAGTGAGGTATTGGTCGAGACCTACGTTCATATGCATTCGCCCGCTCACGTTACGAGCGCGCGGGTATTTATTCAGCGCCAATAGCTCAGACGGATAGAGCGCGCCCCTCCTAAGGGTGAGGCCGCAGGTTCAAATCCTGCTTGACGCGCCATATTAGCCACCCTGGCTAATACCGCAGAGCACACCTGCAGCATTCTAACGTAATGCCCCATTCAACCGATCCCGCAGCATCGGCGTGTGCAGCTGCCTAAATTTCAAACAAAAGGAACTTATATGACCTTCACAACTATCACAGCAAAAAACGGAATTGAAGAAATCGCGGGCAAAAGTCTGCGGGAAGTCCTAGCGCTGGCTGCGCGCCTTGGCCATGAGTGGCCACACAGGAGCGCAATGCAAAAAGGCGTATGGGTTAACGCATACAAATCAAAGCGCAGTAGCGAGCGCGCGGCATAGGTAGAGAGGGATAGACATGCAGGCAGGCAGCACATCAATAAACTCATCTGAAATATTAATGCGCGAACCATTTCGCAACGATATAGCGCGCAAAGTCAGTGAGTTTCTGGAAAGAAACAGCATCACTGTACTCAGCACCAGAACAACTGGAATATCTGAAAAGGCACTGACATTTAATTCAATAATTGCCGTAGTGCCGAACAAGCGCGCACACGTTGCAGCAGAAAAGGAGCGCCTCGAAAGCACAATAAAAGAGCTTTCGTTTATTGAGATTGATGGCGTAACGCTTATTAGATCCGCATACGAGGTGGCTAAAATCATGCGCACACGCGGATATAAGATGCGCGCGCAGTCAGTCCAGCGTATCGCTAAAGGAATCGGCATCAGCCTAGTTAAATAGCGCGTTCATATAGACATTGAAATACAGCGCATTAAGTTTGGAGTCATCAATAATGCCGCCGCAAACAGCTACCAGCACAGATAGTGAGCGCGACTCACTGCGAGCGTTGATCGAGCAAAGAACAATGGAGTGGGAGCAGCAAAACGGTCGAATTAAAACGACTGATACTGTCAGAAAGGAACTTTCAGCAGATTACTGGGAAAAATCCGGAGCTAGAAAACCACCTGACGAGAGTCAGCCTGCCACAGCTGCTGCCGGAAACATCGAAAAAGCCAAGAGGGAAACCATCAGCCACCCAAATGTTACTCGAGCAAACGAACGCATGCAGGAAGTTGGCAAGCTGCTTGGTACCGGGGAGCTAGTTAAAGATATCGCGAAAAAGCTAAACATTCCTGAGCGCTCAATCCGCTACTACCGTCAGCGTCTTGCAGAAATTAATAAAGATGCTGACGCCATAGAAAAAACCATAAACCGGATCGCAGCAAAGAGCAGCAAAGCTAAGGTGGTTACCAGTGCAAAACCTTAACAGTGACGAGCTGCGCAAGCGGCTAGGCGAAAACAACGCAACGATGAACACCCTTACAGAAGACAATCAAAAGATTGTTGATCTGCTTGCTGATCGCGGTCTGCAAGCGACTGAAAAGACCATTTTTAAAGTTGATCGTATATGGCTAACAGACCCTGCCGGCAATGAGATTTTAAATACAGACTGGCACAATCCATTTGTTAAGCTTGAGACTCACGAAATAGATCACTGCTCGCTAAAGATCGACGCCGCGATCAAGCCTGAACCTCGCGAAGAGACTAAAGCAGCGCTGACGGCTGACGAGCTGAAAGCTGGCGGGTGGTGGTGTGCTGATATCAGCCGCGAGTGCGCGCTGGCGTTTATAGCTGCTGGCGTTGATGTGCATAATTCAAAAAACTGGACAGTTAATGCAAGGACGCATTACGGGTGGGGTGGCTGCACATACCTCAAAGACGAAGTTACGCGCACGAATAATCGTTACACCAAACAGATCCACCGCATCGGAAACGACTTTTTCTGGGGCGCGCCAAAATGATCAAGCGAACTAACCGCGTGGCTCTAGCAGCCATGCGCACAACTGGTCTAGTCTGGTCGAGTGAAGTAGGTGCTGTGCATTTATTTGACACGGTTAAATTGATAGGCGTGCAGGCGAATGACTTTCACTTTCACGCCATCGATAAAATGCAACATCGCTGGAACATGCTTTTAGTTGCCGTCGGAGTCGAGCCAAGCGGTAGTAAATACGTTAAGCAAGAGATTCATGCTCTAACTGAGCCGCGCTTTCATACTGCGACTGTTGAATATTTCAACCAGGAGCATGAAAGGCTTTTAGCCACGATCAATCCAAAGCACGAAAAGCAGGCTGGCTGGATTGCTACGCCGTTTGAGCGTGACTTTACGGATGATGAGGTTATGAGGATTTTAAGAATATGACTAGCCACGCCAAAACAGGCGCAGAGCGTGCGCGAGAATACCGCCAGCGTAAAAAACTGGATGAGGAAAAGCGGCTTGATGCCTTGCTTGCCAAGACCATTAAGCTGCAGCTATTCCACAGCACCAGCGAAACTCTTGATCGACTCTTGATTGAGACCGGCATCGATGAGCCTCAGGACCTGATAACGCGGCTAATTCATGGCGCAAAGTTCTTGAGTGAAGAGCAGAAACAAGCAATCTTTTCTTAGTCGACACTACGCGGTGAGAACCGAATGAATAAATTAAAGAGGTTTTGGGTGTGGCTTGGAACAGAAAAACCAACCATGTTTATGGCCGGGATGTTTTGCGCGATGTTTTTCGTTCACATCGCGCAAGCCAAGCCAATACAAGCAATTTTTACTTTGCTGTTAATGTTTTGGCTTATTTATGAGTGCAGAAAAATAGCCAGAAAAAACTAATCAAGCGTCACGCGCTCGCGTCACGTTCAAATATTCAAGGTCAAAATATGCAAACAAAAGGCATTAAACACGATCACGGTAAACCTCGGCCAGATCTTATATTTATCGCTATGGCCCGTGCACTGCTTGAGGTTTCAAAAGTTGCAGCCATGGGAGCCGAAAAATACGATGACGACAATTGGCTGATAGTTGACGATGCCCTGAAGCGCTATCGTGATGCAAAGGGCCGGCATCTACTGCTTGGCGCAACGCACTTGGCGCATGAGGCTTGGAACGCGCTTGCGGTGCTTGAGCTGCACCTGCGCAAACTTGACCCGCCAAAGCAAGTAGCAGAGAACTGGCCAGCCTCTGCAGATGATCGCATGGTACCTATATTTCAAAATGGAAATGATGGGGCTCATTACGATGAAGATCAGTCGTGGATAGAGTATGACGGTACCGGCTGCCCAACAAACCCAAAATCAATAGTGGCAGTTAAACTGCGCAGCGGAACAATTAACAGCCCTAGGCCGGCTGAAGACTGGAATTGGGTTTGGCGAGAAGGTGGCAAATTCCAATTCGACATAACGCACTACAATTCACTGCCGCCAGGTGATGAATGAGCACCCATTATTTCCAGCAAGTCGCCGTCCAGCGCTCAATTCAAGACGTCATAAACGACTTTGAGCGCGTAGAGCTTATGGTTAACGAGGCATACAGACTTCTAGACAGCGCCGAACAGATCGCAAATACGCACAAGATCAACGTAAAGGCCAACGTCCACAACCGCCAGCACTTCCATCCAGAAGCCGCAATTGAGCGCATGAGGCGTGACGCATGGATCAAACTAATGGACATGACTGGGCTCAAGCAGATCATGGACACCCAGGCGCTCGAAGCATTTGAAAAGGAGCTGCACAGCAAAGCGCCAGCATTCACGGAAGAGAACATTCGCGGGACCCTGCTACAGCAAATGCAGGAATCAGAAACCATGTTCGCACGCGGACTGGTTAACGTATTCAGAGCTTTTGATAAAAAGTACCGACGGCACAAAGATACGGTTTTCCGCGTACCTAAAAAGATCATCGTTGAGTACGCCACCGCCCACTGGGCTGGCGGAAGACTGGTAGTCAATCACAACGCATACAGCCGTCTAGACGACATCGATCGAATCTTTAAAACCCTAGCTGGCGATAAATTCAAACCACACGACCTCATCAACGCGCTTGGCACGTCATGGCATGACAACAATAACTTGCACGAATGCGAGCTATACAAAGCGCGCGGCTTTAAAAACGGAAACATACACATCGAGTTTGTGCGTGACGACCTACTAGAAAAAGCAAACGAGATCATAGCGCAGTGGTATGGCGCCAATACCCTAGGAGGTAAGCGGTGAAAGTAATGAATAGGTTTTTTACAGTGGTTTATGAAATCACTGATTACGATGAATTTAGACACAAAATAAAAACTATGGCTTGCGATATGGCTGAAGAAACGCCTCGCATCGGTGCAAAGATTGTGGCTATGTCGCACTGCAATGAGATTGCAAGAGCAGAGCGACTGCAGAGCCACCTCGATGAGCTTGCGAGCACAAACGAATGAAAGCGCGCACAACAAAGCTAAGCGTAACACCAAACAACTGCTCGCTATTCGAGCTGGGCGCAACACACATCCATATTCGTGATGAAGCTGCAGGTGAGTTTGTGACGATAACGCAAAGCACAGATGAGCGCCACGGTGACCACATAATCAGCATCAACCCAGAAGAATGGCCAGCGATCCGCTCAGCGATAAACAAACTGATTAAGCAATGTCGATAAAACAGCAATAAATCGACACATTAAGCGGTCGTGTCGATTGCGTGAACATAAAGAGGTTACCAATGTTTTTAACTGCGGACGAAGTTGCGGACATGACAGGCTACACAAAGCACAACGCTCAGATACGCTGGTTAACAGCAGAGCGATTTGGTTTTGTTGTATCGTCGAGTGGTGCGCCTAAAGTGCTGCGCGCCGTGGTTGTTGGCAGGCTAGGAGGTGAGCACTCAAGGAAAAGAGGCGAGCCGGCATTAAGGCTGGCGTGATCTAAGGAGGTTTAACATGCGACCCAGAAAGAAAAACAGGCACTTGCCTGCTTGCATGTACTTAAAGCACGGATGCTATTACTACGTTAAAGCGAACAAATGGCGCAGGCTCGACCCAGACTTTCAAACAGCCCTGCTTGCTTACGCAAAAATAACAATAGGCGGCACAGACAGCGGAATGCCAGATCTAATTGATCGAGTGATGGTAGAAATGCGCAAGACGCTAAAAAAGAACACGCTGGAACAGTATGCGCAAGCCGCCCAGCGCTGCAAAGAAGTGTTTGCAGAGTTTGAGCCAAGCCAGGTAATGCCAAAACACATCGCTGCGTACAAAGTGTCAATGTCGAAAACGCCCAGCATGGCTAATCGGATTATCTCATTTTTGCGCGAGGTGTTTAGATACGCTCTTGAGTGGCAGCTGGTAGACGCCAACCCGTGCCAGGGTATACGCAGATATACTGAGCATGCGCGCGAAAGGTACATAACTGACGATGAGTTCAGCGCAATACTTTCGCAATGCAAGCCGCACACGCGCAACATATTCTTAATGTCATACCTGACTGGCCAGCGTATTGGTGACGTGCTTGCAATCAATCTGTCGGATGTAACCGACAAAGGTATATTTTTCACACAGGAAAAAACAGGTGCACGGCTAATTGTCGCGCCAACTGATGACGTGCTGCAGCTGGTCCAGAGCATCATGGATAGCAGGCCTAAATCAGAATACGATCGCCTTTTTGCATCAACAAGAGCGGGCAGGCCAATTGCCTACACAACAGTAAAAGAAGCCTTTGCCACGGCTCGCAAGCTGGCAGGTGTTGAAGATGTTACGATACACGACATCCGCGCCAAGTCTTTAACTGACGCAAAACGACAAGGGCTAGATGCTCAAAAACTAAGCGGCCACACTGACGCAAGAATGACGGCGCGATACATCAGGGCGCGTGAAATCGACATCGCACAGCCACCATCGATGTCTGATTTTAATAAATAGTATTAGACAATCTAGTATTTTCAAATAGACAGCCAACGCTAAGGCATTGAATGACAAAGACTTTATCCCATACGCCGATGATGCAGCAGTATTGGCGGTTAAAAAACCAGCACCCTAATCAGATTATGTTTTATCGCATGGGTGACTTTTATGAGTTGTTCTATGACGATGCAAAAAAAGCGTCGCAATTACTGGATATCACCCTCACGTCGCGCGGACAGTCGGCGGGCAGCGCTATCCCCATGGCTGGCATCCCCTTTCATGCCGCCGAAGGCTATCTGGCTCGTCTAGTCAGCCTCGGTGAATCGGTGGTGATCT
>JALOAC010000056.1 GCA_023228985.1 Thiopseudomonas sp.
TTGGATGTAACTGTTCAGACAATTTACCGGCGCTTGAAGAAAATTAACCAGCTGGGCGAATATACCTTCAAACTTGACGGCGTGACCCAGATAACAGCCGAAGGCATAGCGCTTATATCGCAACAGGAACGCGCACAAGCGCCACAGACGCCGCCGCCGGCATCTGCCCTAAAGGAACGCGACCCTGCAACAGATGAGCTTATACGCGCGCAGCAGGCGCATATAGAAACGCTGACCCAGCAGCTTGAAAGCATCACGCGACAGCTGGAAATGGAAAAGCAGACCCGCCTGCTGGAAGCTGAAACCAGACGGCAGGAATTTAACGCGCGTACTAACGCTGATAATTTATACAGTACAGACGTTAAAGACGTTAAGCCTAGTATCTGGCAGCGTATACGCAATACTTTCACTAAAGAAAATTAACGTATTAATTAACGCGTAAACCGTATTAACGCTAACAAGTTAAAGCGGGCGTTAAAGCGTTAAAATTGCAAGATATTCATAACATATCATTATGTATACATCATACAAAATACATGGTAAAATAGATATATCAGGCATTACAAGGAATTAATGCAGTTGTAATGACATTCATTATTAACCGAAGTTATAACCTTGTAACGCTAATATGCACATAACGTGATGTTAAAAACGCTAAAACCGTTGGTATATCTATCTTTCAGGGTAAGGGGGTGCATTAACGTATGAAAGTTAAAACGCGCAGGATAAGCAGGCCGCAGCATATACAGCAGCTGATGACGGAACAGATAAACCTGCTGCGGCAGGATGATGAACTTGACCCTATACAGCGGGCAAGGGCTATAGCTTATCTGGCAACAGTATCGCTGACCTCCATGCGTGACGGCGAACTAGAAAAGCAAGTTAAGGAATTAGAAGCAAAACTAGATGAGGTGCTATATGAGCAAAAGAATAGTCGTAGAACCTAACAGCCTAGAAGAATTAACGGCAGGGCTAGCCAAGTACAAGGGGCAAAGGGTGCTAATACTTGATAAAAAAGACTGGGAAACCATGGATGAAGAAACGCGGGCTGCATTATGGCATACGCCGCTAATTATCATTGAAGACGTGACAGAAGGTGATGACCTTGAGCATTAAACACAGGCTGCAAAACATTGATAGAACGCTAAAGAAGCTGCCTTATTTTAACAGTATGAAAATACACTTTGTACCATGGCGCGAATATCACTTCATGACAGATGAAGACAGGGCAGCAATGACAGCGCCGTATGCTGAAAACCTTGTAATAGTTGAACTACCTACAAAGGATGATGAAGCGGAACATGGCGAACTGTTAAAGCAGTTAAGACAGCAAGCAAAAGATGAAAGACTAAATAAATATGGGAGAAGAATATGAGAAACCTGACTAACAAAATTGCTACATACGGCAAAAAAGTATACGCAGACGCGCAGGCGCTTGAAGACTTGCAGGCTGAAATGAACCAGCAATTAGCAGCTGGGCGCATAGGGCATGAAACCGCCCGCGAAAAATACACAGATGCTGAGAAAAAGGCAAAAGACTATAAGCAAAGTGAGGGGCTTCGCTTGCAGGATGAACTGACCAGCCTATACAGCGGCTTGCAGGATAAGATAACAGATGACCCTATTACCATGGAAACGCTGGCAGAATTGACCCTGCTGGGGCAAGTGCCGGTTACAACCGAACTGCTGCAGGAATATCAGGGCAAGTACAAGAATAGCCCGCTGGCCTTGATGAGAATTAAAGCTATTGGCAAGGAAAATAATGTTACTGTACTTGACCCGCCTAGCAGACTAAGCAGGGCTGACCGGTTCAGAAACCGCGCATCATCTTCAATACGTGACTTTCACCATAACAACAGGCTGGAAATTCTTAAAGCAGTTGCCGGCAGGGTAGATGAACGTATGCGGGAAATAGTAGACCTATACGACCATCCCGAAAAAGAAAACGAATAACGACCTCACAGGATGCCGCAGGCGGGCTTCATTTATCTATGCCTATGTAATACCATGGCCAGAAACTGAAATACCCGCCCTGGCTGCAGCAATACACATATCCGGCAAGTCATAGTTATGTTGATAGATAACAGCCGTGATGCCTGAAATTAGTACATTCATCTTAGAAAAAATACTTTTCATGAAAAGCCGTGATATCTAAGTATTTGCAGGAAATGCAGAAAACGACAAAAGCCGCGTAATATAGTGATATCAGGGGCTATAGCAATTTATCGTTATAATAGTATGCTGATATTAGTATTCATAACTAAGAATTATGTTGACTATGCTAATATGACCGTGATATACTGGTATCACTACATCAACAGCGCATTACTGCAGATAAATACTATTGATGAAATTGGGGGCTAATTATGGAAACAACATTACAGGAATATAAAAACTACCTAGAACATGAGGAATTAGCTGCAGCCAGCATCCGCAAATATATGTTAGACGCCCGCCAATTTGATACATGGCGTGACAGGCGCGACATATCCAAGGGGCTGACCATGGAATACAAGGCGCACATCCAAGGGCAGGCCTTCAAGCCCGCAACATTACATAGCAAGATAATTAGCCTGAATAAATACCTGGCCTTCATGGGCGAAGACAGCGCAGCCGTTAAAAATATCAGGGTGCAGCAGCAGGGGCTAAGCGAAAACGTGCTAAGCCAGAATGACTATGACCGTATGCTAAGGCAGGCCAACAGCAAGGGTACACCGCGTGACGTGCTAATGCTGGAAGCCCTGCTGCGAACAGGGGTGAGGGTATCTGAACTGCAATGCTTCACCGTAGAAGCGCTGCAGGCGGGTTACATGACCATTGATAGCAAGGGCAAGATACGCAAGGTAGCTATCAGTAAGAATTTGGAAAAGCAGGCCAAGGCGTATATCAAGGATGAAGGCATTACCAGCGGCGCTATCATCCTGAACGCGCAGGGGCAGCCTTTAAGCCGCAATTACATCTATAAGCGCATAAAGTACCTAGCAGGCCAAGCGCGCATTAAATTGGCCAAGGCGTACCCGCACAGCATACGGCATCTGTTCGCGCGTAACTACCTAGCTAGAAACGGCAATAATGCTGCTATACAGCTGGCCAACATCCTAGGGCATGAAAGCCTAGAAACTACCAGAATTTATGTTGCGCTATCTATAGATGAAGCCCGCGCGACCATGGACTAAATTTATTGCGCGCATTTTCGCTATTATGATATGAGAGCCAGAAACAGCATGTAAGAAGACTTAAGGGGTGAAGACATGACTAAAAAGCACAAAATTCTAGCAATAGCAATGGCGACAATAATGATAGTAGCAGGCTGCAGCAGCAATGGTACACATGAAAACGAAACGGCCGAAGCAGTAACAACAGAGGTAGAAACAACCACAGTAGCGACAACAAAGACAGAAACAACTACAACAGAAACGACTACAACAGAAACAACTACAACAGAAACAACTACGGTAGCAACAACAATAGACCGTCGGTTTGCTATTGATATAGTTATTAGTGCTATTGAAGTAGGTTACTCTGAGATGGCTGAGGTTAGTTTTTCAGAAGACCCTGAATTTATTAGTGTTATTTTTACAGACCCAGCAACGTTAGATGCACTTGCACAGCTTTACTTAGGAGATATGGCGCCTATGATAGTCTGGGAAGCCATATTGGATGGCTTTATAGACATGTCTATATTATCGCAAGACTACATAGATGACCTGATAATATCAATAGCAAACCCGTGGAACCCCGAAAATACCTTTGCGCTGATAATGAATGGGGAAATTCATCACGATATTTTCGCAGACGAGTAATTATTGCGGCAAAGAAAACAGAAACAAGTCATTTAACTTTACAGAGGGCGTTGTGAAAGCAGCGCCCTTTTCTTTGCAGATATCCTCCGAAACGGAGAATTATAAGCAGATATCCTCCGAAACGGAGAATTATAAGCAGATATCCTCCGAAACGGAGAATTAACAGGGGTGGAATATTTGTATACGTTGACTGCAGTATTTGTATACATAGAATGACAAAATAACGGCCGCAACCGCTGCAGTAACAGCATCACAGCGTTATTATGGCGTGTGTGCATGGTATTACATATATTTGACTGCAGTTATACACCGTTATATAATGTAAGCGAATAAATGAAAGGGGCATAGCCTATGACTAAGCAGAATGAAACAGACCTAAAGCGCTTGTACACTATCAAAGAAGTTGCCGAAATAATGGGCGTAGCAGTTAGAACTGTATACAGCTGGCATTATGGCGGAAAGTTGAAGACTATCAAGCTGGGTACGGCCTTGCGCGTACCACGTGAAGAAATAGACAAAATTCTAAAAGAGGGCATCTGATATGGCCGAAGAAATTAAAAACCCGCTAGCTGATATATCGGATGAATTGCTTGCGCGTATGCAGGAATTAATGGATGAAAATGATACGCCGCAGCCGCCAATAAAGATAGACATTGATGCTTATTTGCAGGAAAGCGCCAGCCTATCAGATGAAGAACGCTTGCAGAAACTTATAGCATTATCTGAAAGCCGTGCCGTGCCTGCATCCCTGACAAAGATAGCAGATGCTGCAAATAATTTAATGGCATTACTGTATGAACTTGCGGCAACAGATGAACTGGAAAGACTAGCAACCAAGCAGCCCGACAAGTTCATGATGCTGATAGACAAGGTAACCAGTAGCATATATGCCCCTGATATTGAACTGTTAGATGCAGGAAAGAAAACTGTTGCCGTTGGCAAAGATAAGGCGCGCCCTTATGTAAAAGTAGACGTAGCAAGCATAGCCGACAAAGATAATATCGAACTGCAGGGAAAATTAACGCCGTATGATAAGCAAGTTCATAATGCCGTTGTTACGCTTTGCGGTGCAGGAAATACCACATTTACAGCTGCAAATATATATAGCGCTATGACCGGTGGCAAACGCGGCCGCAAGTCGCAAATAGAACGAATTACTGAAAGCATAGACAAGCAAAGGATGATAGACGTACATATAGATGCCAGCCAAGAAGTTAAAATGTTTGGCTATAAATGCGACAAAGCAGTCTTAAAAAATAACCTGCTATCTGCTAAAGGCATAACTGTTGAAGCAGGCGGGCATAAAGTAGATGCCTACATGCTATTAGATGAACCAATACTGTACAGCTATGCAAAGCTATCTAATTACAAAATAGCATCCATACCGGCAGAATTGCTTGACGTTAAAGAATTGGATAACAGCGGCAAATTAACGGCCGCCAGCATCCAAGATACACCGGAACGGATGGCTATAAAAGGCAGACTGTTAGAACGCATCCTGCCTATGGAAAGAGATGAAGACGTTGCAAGGATAAAATACAATACTTATCTTAGTAGACCGGCAAAAGATAAAGAAGAAAAGACACTGGCGACTTTCAGACAGCTTAAACAGCGCAAAATTAACTTTGATAACCTTTTCAAAGAAGCAGGAATAGATATAAATAACCGTTCAACAGTTAAGCGTTATCGTGACTATTGCTTTCAGTGCCTAGACTACTGGCAGGCCAAAGGGCTATTCAAAAGCTGGAAGCAATACAAAGACGGCAGGAAAATTATGGGCGTGGAAATTAAATTCTAGCGGCAGGGGGTGGAACATTTGTATACATAGGGTGGAACATTTGTATACATAGGGTGGAATATTTGTATACATAGAATGACGAAAATAACGCCTATAACCGTTGCCCTGGCTGCATTACAGCCGTTCAGTCAAAAACCGGTAAGTACTTTGTAAGTACTTGTAATGCACAGCCCGCCTTAGTTGACACAGGCGGGGCAGTGCCTATAAATGAAAATAGAGACCGGCAGGCAGATAAATGAGGTGAATTTATGAACCACGAATACGAAAAAACCAAAGATAATATCAGGCGGCGTATGGAAGACTACCTAGAAACTAAAGGCATCAATATCAGTACTACAAAGAACTTTAATTGCCTGAACCCGCAACATGCTGACAGTGACCCTAGTATGCATTACTACCCAGACACTGAACGCGTTCACTGCTTCGGCTGCAATAAAAGCTATGACATCTTTGACCTTATAGGGCTAGACCATGGCACAGATGACTTTGCAGAACAGTTGAAAATAGGATGCAGACTATACGGCATACCGTACCCAGAACATAAAGCAAGCGGCCTATCCGGCAAGAAAGACCGCCCGCAAGACAAGCAGAACACTAACAGCTTATCTAAGAATAATAATAGCATGACAAAGGATAAAAAATTAACTGCAGAACAGCAGGCAGCCAATGAATTTATCGCGCGTTCAGCTGCGAACTTATCTAACTGCGACTATCTAAGGGGGCGCGGCATATCAGATAAAACGGCAGCTAAGTATGATATAGGTTACTGCGAAAGCTGGCGGCATCCGAAAAGACCAAAAATGAAAGCAAGCGCGCGCCTGATAATACCGACTGCAAACGGCAGTTATAACGCTAGGGCAACAGACCCAGAAACTGATAGTAAATACAGGTTCATGAAGTCTGGCGAAACGCATCCGTTCAATTTGAAGGCGCTGGAAGGTGAACAGCCTATATACATAGTAGAAGGCGAAATAGACGCGCTAAGCGTGGCCGAGGTGGGCGGTGAAGCTATTGCAACAGGCAGTAC
>JALOAC010000027.1 GCA_023228985.1 Thiopseudomonas sp.
TGAGCGGCTATGAAATCCATACCGTGCTTGTCCAGATTGGCTTGGCTTTTGACTTCGTCGAACTCAAACTCACTCATGAGTATAAACTATCCCTTTTTTACTCAACTCGCAAGATGTAGGCGTTGTAGTGCAACTGCTAACAGCTTATTAGCATGCATGCTCACTTTGTCACTGGAGCCAGCGCACCTTAAATTAGTATATGTCTCTGAATAATAATGCCTTTACCCAGAAAAACAAGACATCCCTTGGTATCTATTCGAGCACGCCTCCTATCTAGCTAGCGGCATGCGTGCTATCTTGTAGGTTTGAGATATAACTATATGATTTACATGGCTTTATAATTACTCATAGCTTAAAAACAAGCACGGCTTAGTGTTAAAGCGCGCAACTTTCGGAAGCTGGGCTAAATAGGCTGTATGAAAGTCAGACCATGGCAGGGAGTGCATTGTGCGCTAAAAGTCCATTTTAAACGCCATTGCACATGAAGATGCAGCAGTAGAATTAGACGCTCAAGACTGAAAAACCTATCTGCACTGGATTAAGCACTTTATTTTGTTTTAAAAGAGGCGTCATCCGCAGGACGTATGACAGGCTTATAGCCATAAACACGAGCCAAAAATACGCAAAATGTCGCATTACACGCTCTGCTGCTGCCAAGTTACTTGCGACTAACCGTCCTTAAGTACCCTTTTGGTCCTTTCTAACGCTGAGCGTGCCGGTTACTTTGACGTAGCTAAGCAGGACGCGCTTGGTTAGCTGTTCTCAAGCATGTACGCACGAAGCTGCTGCTCATCTCGCATGACATACACCCGCTTTTCATCTTCACGATAAAAAATGCGACACGGCGGAACCACTACTTCCCTGTATACCGAATTAGGAAGCTCTGGGAGTATCCATCCGGATTTGGGGAAATTTTCCAAACGCTCGACTTTATTGAATACCTCTTCTATCAAGCGGCTTGCAGCGGCAGGATTGTCCAGAGCAATATACTCTGCGATTGCGTTTAACTCTTTCAGTGCCGGCTCAGTCTATCACTTCAGCCATTTGCTCATTTTCTCCCAGGCCTCACTTTGGCTGTACGTTCTTCCCTCAAGTACAGCGCGCGCTCCTCGTGAGAGTTCTTCAAGCAGCTTAAGTCGACGCTGCATGAACTCGTAATCCTGCACATCAACAAGATAAGCCGATGGCTGGCTATGTTCCGTACCAGTCGCTGAACCAATTGGGCCCGTCCCTCTTGGTAAGGCGGAGTGCCTCGTCTTCAATTTTCTGGAAATTCATAAATAAAGCCTCTCATCCCCGTGCGCTCGCAAACGCTCACCAGCAAAGGTCTTGCTGTATGCAGGGCACTTTTCTATAGGCGAAAAAAAACGCCATTAAACTGGCGTTTTTAGTAAAGATGGCGGAGGAGGTGAGATTCGAACTCACGGATAGTTGCCCATCGGCGGTTTTCAAGACCGCTGCCTTCAGCCACTCGGCCACTCCTCCGTCTTTGCGGCGCTGATTTTACATGATTGTAATACTCTGTCAAATTTATTTTTGCATATCTGTTGAATAAATTTGTTATGCTTAGTGTCAGCAATAATTCTCAACTAAGGAGTAACACACTAATGCAGCGATACAGCACACATGATGTAGCCGTTGAGCGCGCAGGTAACTCAGTCCTGCGTAACACCTATGGCTTGTTGGCTATGACTCTGGCTTTCAGCGGCTTGGTTGCTTACATTTCACAGCAAATGCAACTGCCCCACCCGGGTCTAATAGTGACCTTGGTTGGATTTTACGGTTTATTTTTCGCCACCATGAGATTGCGTAATTCTGGCTGGGGCTTGCTGACCACCTTTGCGCTAACCGGATTTATGGGTTACACCTTAGGGCCGATCTTGAATCTCTATTTAGGTATGAATAACGGCGCAAGCGTCATTAGTTCTGCCTTTACCATGACCGCTGTGGTGTTTGGTGGTTTGTCAGCTTTTGTGCTGATTACCCGCAAAGACATGAGCTTTCTACGCACCTTTATTATGGTCGGCTTCTTTGTCTTGCTTGGTGCAATCATCGCGAGCTGGATTTTTGAAATCTCCAACATTCAGTTGATGATTAGTGCAGGTTTTGTCCTGTTCTCCTCTGCGGTAATTCTTTACCAGACCAGTGAAATCATTAATGGCGGTGAAACCAACTACATCATGGCAACCATCAACCTATACGTTTCCATCTACAACCTGTTTCTCAGCTTGTTACACATTCTGGGTGTAGCCAACGACGATTAGTCGCAGTAACCAGAAACGTTAAAGCCCCTTAATTGGGGCTTTTTTATCGGCTAAACTTAGTGGGTTAGACAGGCTTAATGTAATATTCATTAATTCCTGTAGCTTGGTTTGGCAGTAAATACCTTGTAATGCGCCCGCTCGATGCGGATTTTACTAGGCAGCCTAACCACACCAAAGCGCTTAAATGATGGGTGGCTGTAGGCTGTTGGCCTAAGCTACCCGGTGAAATTGAGTGATAATGGCCTAGCATCAATTCATTAGCTGTGTTGCACTCAGTTCTAGAACCTGCCCTTTATCTACACCTGCTGATGAGTGATGCAATGCACACAAAAGCCGAACAACTAATAATCAACAACGCCATAGCTTATGCTAGGAAAACGAAAAAATCGTTCGCCAAGTTGGAAACTAGCAAAGAGAATTTTGCTAGTGAAAAAGACCCTATCACGATATTAATGGCAGGTTCTCCTGGGGCAGGAAAAACAGAAACAGCCCAAGAAATATTATGCTTAATCGGCAAAGCAATTCACATAGACCCCGATCGTTACCGAGAACACTTCGAAGACTATACCGGGAGAAATGCTTACCTTTTTCAAGGCGCCACCTCAATACTGGTCGAAAAAGTCGTAGATTATGCTCTAAAAAACAGGCAAAGCTTCATACTTGATGGCACATTAACCAAGTACGAGATAGCTAGGCAAAATATTTTGAGAGCTCTTGGAAAGGAACGCAAAGTAATAATTTTGTATGTCTACCAGGATCCTGTTGTTGCGTGGGACTTTGTAAAAGCTCGTGAAAAAATCGAAGGTCGCCGCATACATTTAGAGACCTTTGTAAAGCAATATTTTGAAGCGCGTAACGTGGTTAATCAACTGAAAGCAGAGTTTAAAAGTCAGATTCAGCTCGAGATTTTAATAAAAAACGTTGCTTCGGGCGCGAGTAAAAAACCTATGTACAGTTACATTAATGGCGCAACGTCTATTGATTCACACATCCCAGAGCAGTACACTTGCGATCAGCTCAAAGAGCTAATAACCAAGGAATATCGAAATGATGAACCGTCTGCTTAATAGAGATGCAAAAACAGTCGATACTGATTTCTCTAACTTTTTTAATAACGCCAAATCAGCTGAGCGTAAAAAAGTATTTGAAAAAGTACTAGCTGGCGCATGCCGCCGGCAAGAAAGGGTTTTAACAGAGAACTCTCGCAGTTCGCAAGCATACCAATAAATATGATTAAAGCCCCTTAATTGGGGCTTTTTTGTTTTTCCTAGTGCAACGTATAAATCTTCTATTTCCGTGCTGCACGTTCTCTTTCGACGCGTTCCGTAACATCCCGTGCCATGGATACGCTGCCGAGTACTTCACCTGTGTCGTTGACCACGAGCGCAAAGGTCATTTCAACATAGAGTTTATGCCCTTCTTTATGCACTGCGCGGGTTAAGGTCGGTGTGCCCGCAAGTTTGAGCTTGCCGCTGGCAATCGCCGCATTAAAGCCGCGCCAGTGCGCCTCGCGTAAATGCTTAGGAATAATAATATCTAGACTCTGGCCTAAGGCATCCTCTGCGCTAAAGCCAAGCAGTTTTTCAGCCGCATGATTCCAGCGCTGAATAACGCCTTGAGTGTCGGCATAGATGAGTGCATCCGAGGTTTGTTCGATAATCCATTCAGCCAAGCTGCTCATAAGTATCCTCCCGTAAATTCTTAGCTTTATTTATACGCACCTTGGCTTTTTTCTACTGTCAGCATAAAGTATAACGCTTGTTTTAGGTTAAGAATTCGCTTGAAAACTGCTGCTCAAGTAGGCCAAAAGCTCTGCTTGATTGCCCGTAAAAACCACGCGGTCTTTAATTTTGCTTTGCTGGTAGTGATACATAGGGTCGTAATACTGGCTCAGCAAGATATCAATCCATGCGCGATGTGCATCCAACTGTCCACCTTGCATTTGCTGCTGTAAACCCTGGTTCAGCAGCTGCAGAACTTCTTGATAACGTTCAGGGCCTAGGCGTCTTTGGATCTTAAGCAGGCTGTGCTGCATGCGCTCGATATAGAGCTGATCGCCCTGCTCTTGCCCATAGAGTTGAGCAAATTCCTCATGCAGACGGATCACATAATCACGCAGAATGCGCTCAATGCGTGTTTCTTTGTCTTCAGTCAGCACCACAACCGGTGCCGCTTGCATACGGCTGTATAGCTCATGCGGTAGCGAGCAGGAGCCCACGTTTCTGGCCTCGTTTTCAATGACAAAGTGCTCAACACCCAGCGCCCGTTGTTTAAGCACATCAATGGCTAGGCTGTTTTCAAAATCAATTTGGCTGGGTTGACCCGTAGCATGCTTGCCAAAACTTGAGCCGCGGTGGTTGGCATGCCCTTCTAGGTCTAAGGCATTGCTAAGCTGCAGCAGCACATCGGTTTTTCCCGTACCCGTTAACCCATCCAGCACAGTGAATTGGCACTCATCCACCGCCTGTTGCAGTATGTCGATTAAGAAGGTGCGCATGGCTTTATAGCCGCCGGTTATGCGCGGATAGTTCACGCCAGCTTCTTGTAGCCACTGTTGACTAATCTGCGAGCGTAATCCACCGCGAAAGCAAAACAGATAGCCTTCAGGATTGGCGCGTGCAAACTCAGCCCAAGCCTCTACCCGCTGCGCTTTGGTGGCGCCTTTAACCAGTTGATGACCGAGCTCGATTGCCGCTTGTTGTCCCTGCTGTTTGTAACAGGTGCCGACTTTCTGCCGTTCACTGTCGGTCATCAAGGGCAAGCTAACCGCGGTTGGAAAAGAACCTTTGGCAAACTCAATGGGCGCACGGGTATCAATCAGTGGGCGGTCATTAAGAAAAACACTAAGGTAATTGTCGCTGTCGTTCATCAGAGTATTTCAACCGCATAAGGTCCCTGCGCGATAAAGTCGCCGATACGCGTCAGTTGTAAGCCCTGTGCGCGTGCGATGGCTAAGAACTCGGCCTCTCCTGTCGGTTCAACCGCTACCAACAGTCCGCCGCTGGTTTGTGGATCGCACAGCCAGTGTTGGTCGGTTTCAGTAATCGGCGCGATACGTTCGCCGTAACTGGCGTAGTTACGCAAGGTGCCACCGGGTACGCAACCTAACTGCAAGTAATGATTAACGCGGGGTAAACGCGGCACGCTTTGTATCTCTAAGCGTGCAGTTAAACCTGAACCGTCAGCCATTTCTACCAGATGTCCAAGCAAGCCGAAACCGGTCACATCGGTCATGGCTTTAACCTGGTTAAGCTTGGCGAACTCTGCACCAATACTGTTGAGCTGGCACATCAAGTCGCGCGCCACCCCTTGGTCTTGCACATCCAGCACGCCTTTTTTCTCGGCGGTGGTGTAAATGCCAATCCCTAAGGGTTTGGTCAGATATAACTGGCAGCCTAATTCAGCGGTGTCGTTGCGCTTGAGCTGTGTTTTGTAGACTTCGCCGGTGACCGCCAAGCCAAAGATAGGCTCTGGTGCGTCAATGGAGTGTCCGCCAGCTAGGGCGATACCTGCCGCATCACAGACTGCACGACCGCCGCGAATGACTTCAGCAGCAATTTCGGGTGCTAAAACATTGACCGGCCAGCCTAGAATAGCAATCGCCAACAACGGACGTCCGCCCATGGCGTAGACATCGCTGATGGCATTGGTGGCTGCGATGCGCCCAAAATCATAGGGGTCATCGACAATGGGCATGAAAAAATCCGTGGTCGAAACCACGCCACGCTCGTCATCCAGCGCGTAAACTGCCGCATCATCACGCGAGCTGTTGCCCACCCACAGACGTGGGTCTAAATTTTGTGCGCCGCTGCCGGCTAAGATAACGGAGAGAACATCGGGAGAAATTTTACAACCGCAACCAGCGCCATGGCTGTATTGGGTAAGGCGTATTGTTTGAGGCATTGGACCATTCGCTAAGCTAAATTTGTCGTTAGTCTACGCCTGTTTATCGGTAAATTCAGAGAGAATTTAACTTATGTATTAGGGGTTGAAATCGAGCGACTTATGCAGGCTTCGCCAGTTAAACCTGCTTTATTACAATGAATTAAGCGGTATTTTTAGGTAAGCAATGCCATTGTCTTCTGGCGGTGGGAAATGCCCTGCGCGCATATTGATTTGTACTGAAGGCAAAATAAGTACGGGCATATCGAGGGTCGCATCGCGCGTTTCACGCAGCTGTACAAATTCATTTTCTGTCACGCCTTGATGCACATGGATGTTGTTGGCGCGCTGCTCAGCCACGGAGCTGATATAGCGCAGCTCACGGCCATCGGGTTGGTAGTCGTGACACATATACAGCACAGTATCATCTGGCAGACTGAAAATTTTGTTAATGGATTGATACAGAGTGCGCGCATCGCCGCCGGGGAAATCACAGCGAGCCGTGCCGTAATCTGGCATAAATAAAGTGTCGCCAACAAAGGCAACCTGTTGGCTGGCGCCGCTAATTACGTAAGTCATACAGGCAGGCGTGTGTCCGGGTGTATGCATAGCAGTCAGCTTTAAACCGCCAATCATGAGCACATCACCATCGACTAGTAAACGATCAAACTGGCTACCATCTCGGGCGAATTCGCTATCCAGATTAAAGAGCTTGCCAAAGGTGTCTTGCACCTGAGTGATCCGCGAACCAATAGCCAGCTTACCGCCTAGCACCTGCTGTAAATAAGGCGCGGCAGAGAGATGATCGGCATGCACATGGGTTTCTAAAATCCACTGTACCTGTGCGCCTAGTGCCTGAACACGAGCAACCAATTTATCGGCAGACGCCGTAGCGGTACGCCCGGATTTGGGGTCGTAATCCAAGACGCTGTCGATAATGGCGCAGGCATTGGTTTGGCTATCGAGCACCAAGTAACTGAGCGTCCAAGTCTCGGGATCAAAAAAGCCTTCAACCTGTAAGTATGAACTGGACATAGAGGCCTCCATGCGGTGAATTAATGCAGAAAGCAAACTGCGGCCACAAGGACCGCAGTTTTTAGCTAATGTTGGATGCGTTATTCAGCACCCCACTTGTGCTCCAACCTTAGAGTGACTTGGTTGAGTAGTACCAGTCAACCGTGTTGTAACCTTCGTTAGGTCGGTTGTCGGCTGCTTCGCTGGTCTTTGGCGGAGGAACAATCACATCCTGGCCTGGCACCCAAGCTTCTGGTGTCGCTACGCCATGCTTGTCAGAGGTCTGAAGTGCGGTCAATAAGCGCACGAACTCATCAATGCTACGACCGTTGCTCATTGGGTAGTAAACCATCGCACGTAAGATGCCTTCGGGGTCAATGATAAAGGTAGCACGTACCGCTTGAGTATCTGCCGCACCTGGGTGCACCATGCCGTAAGCACTGGCTACTTCCATTTTGATGTCATCAATAATTGGGAATGGAATCTCCACGCCGAATTTTTCTTTGATGTTTAACGTCCAAGCTAAGTGCGAGAACAAGCTGTCGATAGACAAGCCCAGCAAGTCGCAGTTCATCTGCGCAAACTTAGGCGCCGCTTTGGCAAAAGCAATAAATTCAGTGGTACAAACTGGGGTGAAGTCCGCAGGGTGAGAGAATAAAATCAACCACTTACCTCGGTAGTCTTCAAGTGATTTAACACCATGTGTGGTGTTTGCTTTAAATGCTGGAGCAGCTTCGTTCAAGCGTGGGAAAGATGCTACAGGAGCTTGGTTTTCCATCTCTGTTACCTCTTGGGTTTGTTTAAGCTGTGTTCACTTTATCTATTTATATTTTATATATCTAGTTATGTAAAGTTACTGCCACGATAGATATTGGCTATCAGTTGAATCAAGCCAATTAGCAATGAGGGCTGTAAACTATCTATGGAGCACAACTTTTGCGCGCTCGTGATTTTCAGGCAGCATCTAAGTTAGCTTTATAACCTGTTTTGCTCAGAAGTTAGGTTCCACCAAGGTTTATGCTTGAAGCCCATGTGGGAGCGCATCTTATGCGCGATCGCGGTTTTACCATCAGCAGGGATTCTTGCAAAACACAAAGTGCAGGCGTAACCTGCTTTTTCTTGGCTCGCAGTGAGCCGACGTCGCTCAGACGGTTCTGGGCGCTTACGTTTAAGGTATTTATCATGTCCGACACTCGTCGCTCTCGGCGCTTTGCGCGTATCGATCGTTTACCCCCTTATGTGTTTAATATTACTGCTGAATTGAAAATGGCCGCCCGTCGTCGTGGCGAGGACATTATTGATTTCAGCATGGGCAACCCGGATGGCGCTACACCTCAGCATATCGTTGATAAACTGGTAGAAACGGTAGCACGGCAGGATACGCACGGTTATTCCACCTCGCGCGGCATTCCCCGCCTGCGTCGTGCTATTTGTCATTGGTACAAAGAGCGCTATGACGTGGATTTGGATCCGGAAACTGAGGCAATTGTTACTATCGGCTCTAAAGAAGGTCTGGCGCACCTGATGTTGGGTACTTTGGATCAGGGTGATACAGTACTGGTGCCTAACCCCAGTTATCCGATCCATATTTACGGTGCAGTGATTGCTGGTGCGCAGGTGCGCTCGGTACCCCTTATTCCGGGTGTGGATTTTTTTGCTGAATTAGAGCGCGCGATTCGCGACTCTATCCCCAAACCTAAGATGATTATTTTGGGCTTTCCTTCAAACCCAACCGCGCAATGTGTTGAGTTGGATTTCTTTGAGCGTGTGGTCGCGCTTGCTATCGAACACGATATTATCGTGGTGCATGATTTAGCCTATGCTGATATTGCTTACGATGGTTGGAAACCACCTTCTATACTGCAAGTGCCAGGCGCGCGTGATGTGGCCGTAGAGTTTTTCACTATGTCGAAAAGCTACAACATGGCTGGCTGGCGCATTGGTTTTATGGTCGGCAATGAAGAGTTGGTTGCCGCGTTAGCACGGATCAAAAGCTACCACGATTACGGAAGCTTTACGCCGGTACAGGTAGCCGCCATCGCCGCGCTTGAAGGCGACCAACAGTGTGTGCTTGATATTGCCGAACAGTACCGTCAGCGCCGCAATTTGATGGTCAAAGGCCTGCATGAAATAGGCTGGATGGTAGAAAAGCCAAAAGCCTCCATGTATATCTGGGCCAAAATACCTGAGGCTTATGCACACATGGGCTCACTGGAGTTTTCTAAAAAACTGTTAGCTGATGCCAAAATCAGTGTCTCGCCAGGGATTGGTTTTGGTGATTATGGCGACGACCATGTGCGCTTTGCCCTGATTGAAAACCTTGACCGCTCCCGCCAAGCTTTGCGTGGTATTCGTGCCATGTTTAGAGCTGATGGTGTGTTGCCGAATCAGTAAGCAACACTGTATCGAGCTGGGAGTAAGGCGCCCAGCTCAACATCTTTCTTTATCCACAATTCCTGTGGATAACTCTGTGAGTATCTTGCTAACAGATGGCGCTAAGGTTGATTGTTTATAGCTCTGCAGCTGGGTGCTTAAAAAACGCGCATTAAAATTAAATCCATTTATTTCAAGCACTTAGCAAAGTCAAGAATAAAATCAGTTGTAATTTTATATTTTATTAATGGCCATTTGCTAGCTAACTTTTAGCTGTGCATAGTTATTTTTTGCAACCATAATGCAATAGCAAAAGCAAGCCGCTATCTTTGGATTCACTACTGTTTTGGAAGGCCAACCTCCTAGGCGAGGCGGACTAGAAAACCAGCTCGTGTAGCCTAGTAAGTCGTCTCGGATTTTGCAGGGGAATGCTTTTGTGGGACCCGACTTGTCGGGGAAAGGAAATGCACAGAAGTCAGAGTTAAACCTACAACCTCAAATCTGTGCCATGGCTTGGCTTTTGGTTCCCTGACAAGTCAGGTCCCACATTGGTTTGTGCCTAACTCAACCCTCGCATAAGCCTTACAACGCGCATCGCGCAGAAGCTGCGCTCCAACAGGAGTTGTTAGCTGTATTTACGTTGGTACTGGGTAACCTTGGGAAGGTAACGGCGTGTTTCGGCGTAAGGCAGCTTGGCAACTAGCTGGTTATAAACCTGCGCCGGGCTTAGGCGGTTAATCTGGGCAAAGGCCTGATCGCGGTTGCTGTGGAAGGCTTTCAGTACATTACCGCTACCGGTGTTGTAACCGGCAATCACACAGTATTCACGTGATAATGGATGAGTCACGCGCGCTAAATAACGATCATTTAAAATCGACAGGTAAGCAGCGCCCATCTGAATATTGTTTTGCGGCATAAATAGATAGTCTTTGCTGGGTGTTCCGGGCCTGTTATAAATCAGCTGGTGCGCATCACGCCCCGCCGTGGTGGGCACGATTTGCATCAAACCATAGGCCGGCACATGGCTGATGGCATAGGGATTGAAGCTACTCTCAGCTTCCATAATCGCGTAAATCAGTGAGCTTTTAACCTTAAAGCGGCGGCTATTCTGCGCCACATAACTGGCGTACTTGTGCTGTGAGTTAGCCTGATGGTTTTGCACCATGGCAAAGCTGACGAAGTAGCGGGTTTTGCCTTTGTACTTATCCTGCTGATAGGCATTAGCCAGAAGATGCTTGGCGTACTGCCCTGCTCGCCACTCATAACGTATGGCTTGACCTTGATGGTCAACGACCAAACCATGCAAGAAGGGTTCTGCGCCTATGTTGACCGCTTTGTCGCTGAGTAAGTCCACTCCAGATGGGTCGCTAGGCGCTAATAAGGTGCTAATGATGGCTTGCTCAAGCTTGGCTTTAGCGTCTTTCTTTTCAATGGTTTCCACACGAATCACGCCCGTATCAAAGTTAACCACCGCACGGGTTTGGTATTTATCGCTGTATTTTACGTATTCGGTTTTGCTGGCAACCCGCTTGTCGCCCCACTTTTTAGCCAGCTTATTGGCCAATTGCTCAAGCTGCCCACGGACTAATCTGTCGACTTCCGGAATGCCTGTGGAGGGAATCTGGCTGCCGATGGCGCCTTTGAGTTCACCTTGTGCCACTCGTCGACCCACATCAACTGAGCGGCGAACCTGCTGAGGCTTACATGCGACTAAGGTGACTAGCGGGCTTAAGGCTAGAAGCTGTAATAGTTGGCGTCTATTCATGGCTCTATTTATTCATACTCACTTGTATCACGCAACCTCTAGTCGAGCGTCTGCGCCCACTGTTTGGCCATGCGCTTATCGGACACCGGTATTTTGGTGCCGAGCTGCTGGGCAAACAGTGAAACGCGGTACTCTTCCAGCATCCAGCGATACAGCAGCAGTTCAGGGTCATGCTTGCCTTCTTTTTGATGCTTGTTTTGCTTTTGCTGTAGTTTTTCTAGGTAGCCGCTGAGCTCCAGCGTCCAGACACGGTCTTTTTGCAACTGCGCGCCCAGTTTATCGAGCCGCTGGGCGATGGCTTTTAAGTAACGTGGGTACTCTTGCAGCCACTGGCTAGGCGTATCACGAACAAAGCCGGGGTAGATCAAACCACTAAGCTGGCTTTTGATGTCATTTAGCGCCACGGCCATGCTCAGGTCTATGCGGCCTTTCAGGCGTTTTTTCAGCTCATGCCAACGCTGCAAAATATCTTTCAGGCGCTTAACTAGCTGTTCGCCCTGCTCTACTACCGCACCGCGATGTTGTTCAGCCAGCTGCATAATCTGGGTTGAATCACGCGGCAGCTTATCTAATCCAGACAAAACCAGTGCTTCAGCACAAGCCAGCAGCACATCCTCGCTCAGCGCTTCAATGCGTCCTAACTCCCGATAGAGCAATGCTAGCTGATTGTCCTTGCCAAGCTGTTCACGAATGTATTTGCCCGGCTCGGCCCACTGCTGCACCAGTAAACGCTGTACAGCACGGCGGTGTTCATAATCGGCTTGGACTTGGCTGGCAAACTGGCTTTGCTGCACCACCCCTTCTTGCTCCACCAAGGCGGGATAGACGGTCATGCTCAGGCCGGCAATTTGTTGTTGCTGGTAGTCTTCAAGCTTGAAATCAGCCACATCCAATTCGGCGGGTGCGTTGTCCTTTTGTTGACTTTTCAACTCAGCTAGCGCGGTCTGACTGGCCTCGCCAAATTGGCTGGTCAAAGCAGAAAAGTCACGGCTCTCGCCTAAGCGTTTTCCTTTTGCATCAAGAACTTCAACGTTCATTCTCAAGTGATTGTCGAGGTTGTTAAAAGCGTTTTTCCACGCATCCTCTGGAATTTTTGCGCCGGTCATCCGCAATAATTGGTGCGCTAACACCTCAGTCAATTCGCCCTCAGCAAAGGGCATGTTGTCGAGTGCCGCACGGACAAAGTCCGGTACGGGAACAAAGTTTTTGCGGATGGCTTTAGGCAGTTGTCGCACCAAGGCAATGCATAATTCTTCCAGCAATCCCGGCACTAGCCAGTGCAAACGACTTTGTGGAATTTGCAGTAAAACGGGCACAGGTACACTGAGCGTGACGCCATCGCGCGGATGACTGGGATCAAACTCGTAGCTTAGCGGCAACTGCAAACCATTCCATTCTAAGTGGTCAGGGTATTTTCCTCCCGTGACTTCGCTGGCCTCACGCTGCAAGGCATCCGCCTCGGTCATGATCAGCAAGTCTGCTTGTTTAGCGCTGCCACGTTTATACCAGCGCTCAAAACTGGCGGTTTGGTAAATATCCGCTGGCACATGGCGATCATAAAACGCAAACAGGGTTTCATCGTCGGCCAAAATATCACGCCGGCGTGCCTTGGCTTCGAGCTTGTCGAGCGTGGCCAGCAGTTCACGGTTTGCACGCAAACAGCGCGCACGGCTGATAATGTCGCCACCGACTAAGCCTTCACGGATAAACAGCTCGCGACTTAATACGGGGTCCAGCGGTCCATAATGCACAGCGCGGCGTCCAACTAGAATCAGGCCGTAGAGCGTGATTTGCTCATAAGCCACCACCTGACCGCGGCGCTTTTCCCAGTGTGGCTCCAGATAAGTACGTTTAATCAGGTGCTCGCCAGCCTGCTCCGCCCACACTGGATCAATTCGTGCCACCATGCGCGCGTAGAGCCTTGTGGTTTCGACCAGTTCAGCCGTCATGAGCCACTGTGGGCGTTTGCGCCCCAAACCACTGGAAGGATGAATCAGAAAGCGACGTTGACGCGCGCCGAGATAATCGTTGTCTTCGGTTTTCTGCCCGATATGGCTGAGCAAACCGGGCAACAGCGCTTTATGCAGCGCATCATAGTCAGCAGCTTGCTCATTAAAGGGCAGTTTCAATTCGCGACAAATCAAGGTCAGCTGTCGATGAGCATCGCGCCATTCGCGCAAACGCAGGTAGTTAACAAACTGGCTGCGACACCAACGGCGCAAGGCCGAAGCCCCTAAAGCCAGTCGTTGTTCTTCAAAGTCACGCCACAGATTAATAATAGCGGCAAAATCAGAATCAGGGTCTTTCCACTGCGCATGGGCTTGGTCGGCGGCCTGCTGTTTATCCGCTGGACGCTCACGCACGTCCTGTGCAGACAGTGAGCTGGCCACGATAAGCACCTCACGTAAACTGCCGTGTTCGGCACCAGCTAGCAGCATGCGCCCTACCCTTGGATCTATAGGCAGGCGCGCTAACTGTCGACCCAGCGCCGTGAGCTCACCTTGCAGGCTAACAGCTTGCAGCTCTTGCAAGATGGTAAAGCCATCGCTGATGGCACGACCTTCTGGCGGCTCAAGAAATGGGAAGTCTTCAATCGCGCCCAAACGCAAATGCAGCATTTGTAAAATAACAGCCGCAAGGTTGGTACGCAGGATTTCCGGATCGGTAAACTCTGGGCGATTAAGAAAATCTTCTTCACTGTATAAACGTATGCAAATACCCGCCTCAACCCGACCACAACGGCCTTGCCGCTGATTGGCGCTGGCTTGGGAAATGGCTTCGATGGGTAAACGCTGAATTTTAGCGCGGTAGCTGTAGCGGCTGATGCGGGCGGTGCCGCTGTCGATGACATAACGAATGCCGGGCACAGTCAGCGAGGTTTCGGCCACGTTGGTAGCGAGCACCACTTTGCGCCCTGTTTGTGGCTGAAAGATTTTTTGTTGCTCACTGGGCGAGAGCCGCGCATACAGCGGCAAAATAAGCGTGTGTTTTAACTCAGCTTTGCGCAACACCTCAGCGCACTCGCGGATTTCTCGCTCACCGGGCAAAAACACCAGTACATCACCGGGCAGGCGTTTTTGGCTGCGCTCGTAATCTGCTATCTCAGCCAGCGCGCGCACAATGCCTTGTTCAACGCTCAGGTCTTCTTCTTGTGTTTGCCCGTCCTCATCGCGTTCGGCCAACAGCGGGCGGTACCAGGTTTCGACCGGATAGGTGCGGCCTGACACTTCAATGATAGGCGCATTATCGAAATGCTCGGAAAAGCGCTGCAAATCAATGGTGGCCGAGGTGATAATGACTTTTAAGTCGGGGCGTTTGGGCAGAATATTTTTGATATAACCGAGCAGAAAGTCGATATTCAGACTGCGTTCGTGGGCTTCGTCGATAATTAGCGTGTCGTAGCGTTGCAAAAAACGATCGCGGGCGGTTTCGGCCAGTAAGATGCCGTCCGTCATCAGTTTGATTAGGGTGTTGTCATCACTGTGGTCCTCATAACGCACCTGATAACCTACCACGCCACCGAGCGGTGTATTGAGTTCTTCCGCAATACGGCTTGCTACGCTGCGTGCTGCTAGGCGTCTGGGCTGGGTGTGGCCAATCAGGCCTTGCACCCCGCGGCCTAACTCTAAGCAGAGCTTGGGCAGCTGCGTGGTCTTACCTGAACCGGTTTCACCGGCAATCACCAACACCTGATGCTTGCTTAACGCTTCTTTAATGGCTTCGCGGTGCTCGGCAATCGGCAGCTGCTCGTCATAGCTGATGGCTGGGACGCTGGCTTGGCGCGTTTGTACGGTGGCCAGTGAGCGTTCGAGGCGTTGTTGCCATTGATTGAACGCTTGCTCGTTGGGCCGGCGCTGGAGTTGGCGTAACTGACGCTGTAAAGCGTACTGTTCCTTGCAAAGCGTTTGATTTATTTGCTGTGAAAGCTGTTTAAAGTCTGCGTGTTGCACATTAAAACCCGAAAAAATTTGTGCGCTAGTCTAGCATTTATCGAACCTGTTGGAGCTCAAGAGTTGCGCTCTACGAAAGTCCGGTACGCGCGTAGGAGGATGCCATGCGTCCGACCGCAGATTACACCTGCAAACACAGTATTGCCTGACACACCGCTCGCAGGCATGGCCTGCTCCTACCCAAAACTGCTAATTCTGCGGGGTCGGTGTTGAGCAAGCTAGAACCACCCGCGCAATGGCTGCAAAGAAGCACAGCGCCGTGTGGGACCTGACTTGTCAGGGAACCAGTATCTGCCCGTAGCCACCAAGCCAAACACCTTACCTAGACTCAACAGCAGCTTCCCCGACAAGTCGGGTCCCACAAAAGCGATGCGGCGCTGCTCTATAGAACGCATCGCCCAGAAGCTGGACTCCAACGAAAAAATGGCTGGCAATAAGCAGTGCAGCGTCTGCAGTTTTCTGTTGAAATATACCTACTAGTGCTTTTCTAACCTATTAAACGAGTTTTTATGCCAACCCCAAATAATACTAAACACAACATTTTCTTGTTATTAATCGGCAGCGCAGTAATTTTAGCTGTGTCACTTGGCGTGCGTCATGCGTTTGGTTTGTTTCTAAACCCCATGAGCCTAGAGTTCGGCTGGGGGCGCGAGATTTTTGCTTTTGCTATTGCCATGCAAAACTTAGTTTGGGGCGTAGCGCAACCTTTTGTGGGTATGTTTGCTGATCGCTACGGTACGCGCATCACCGTCATCATTACCGCCAGCATCTACGCACTGGGATTATTTATGATGGCCCACGCAACGGATTCAACCAGCCTGATTATCAGCAGCGGCTTATTAATAGGGTTTGGTTTATCAGGTACATCATTCCCTATCCTGCTTTCAGCCGTTGGCCGTAGTGTTGCGCCAGAGAAACGTAGCATGGCAATGGGCATCGCTAGCGCTGCCGGCTCATTTGGTCAGTTTGCCATGCTACCAGGCACTTTAGGTTTAATTGAGTGGCTGGGCTGGTCGGCTGCCTTACTGGTGTGTGCGGTATTAGTGGCTTTATTGCTGCCGGTAAGCTGGATGCTGCGAGAAAGCGTACCCAGCGGTGTTGCTACGGCAAAAACATCAGTGGCAGCAGCATTCAAACAAGCTGCTCGTCACACGCCTTTTTGGCTGCTGTGCATGGGGTATTTAGTGTGTGGTTTTCAGGTGGTTTTTATTGGCGTGCACCTGCCCTCTTATCTATTGGATCAGCAACTGTCTGCACAGGTAGGCACAGCGGTACTGGCTTTAGTAGGGTTGTTTAACATTGCAGGCACCTGGACTGCCGGCTGGCTGGGTGGTCGCTATTCTAAACCTAGACTGCTGGTGTGGATTTATTTGCTGCGCACTGTAGTAATTAGCTTGTTTGTGTTTTTGCCAGTAAGTGCGCTGTCTGCCTACTTGTTCGGCATTGCCATGGGGCTGTTATGGTTGTCTACAGTGCCTTTAACCAACGGTACTATTGCGACCCTGTTCGGCGTGCGCCACTTGTCGATGCTCACCGGCATAGCTTTTTTGTTTCACCAGTTAGGTTCTTTTGTGGGCGGCTGGCTCGGCGGCTGGGGTTATGATGTGAGTGGCAGTTATGACATGGTTTGGTACGTGTCTATTGCGCTAAGCCTTATCGCTGCAGCCTTAAACTGGTCTATCCGCGAGCTGCCTGTGGAGGAAAGTCATGCGTAAAAAACAGCTGTATTGGGCCTTAGTTATCTTGCTGATGACTGCCCTGCTAGCGCTTAGTTGGTGGGGCTGGTCAAAGATGGGTTTGGCGGCACTGCAAACAAGTCTGGGGTTTTGTTAGCACTGCGGCATACTTAGCTGCTGTGTCGCCTCATTGTGCGCACTTGCTAAAGCCCAAAACTCTGAACACATCGAGCAGACCTAACTTAAAACTGCACCGGCTTGCGCCCAGCAAACGCTTGAATCAATGTGCCACCATCGACCATTTCCAGCTCGCCACCCATCGGCATACCCTGAGCTAAACGTGTCAGACTCAGTGGCTTATCTTGTAGCAATTGTGCGATGTAATGCGCTGTTGCCTCGCCTTCCACCGTTGGGTTATTAGCCAAGATAACCTCGGTGTACTGATGCGTATCAATATGCCTTAATAATTCAGAGATGCCGATGGCCTCTGGGCCAAGGCCATCTAAGGGAGACAGATGACCTTTCAGCACAAAATAGCGCCCTTTGTAGCCCGTCTGCTCTAAAGCAAACACATCCAGCGGTCCTTGTACAATGCACAGCAAACCTGTGTCTCGTCGCTCATCCGCGCAGATTGGACATAAATCTGTCTCACTTAAGGTACGACACTCCTTGCAATGTCCAACCTGTTCTACAGCCGTTTGCAAAGCTTGGGATAAGCGTTCACCGCCAGCACGGTTGCGCTCTAAAATATACAGCGCCATGCGCTGGGCAGTTTTTTGCCCAACACCTGGCAGGGTACGAAACGCTTCTACAAGCTCACGAATAGCGGGACTAAAGGACATAGAAAAAACTCAACTAAAACGGCATCTTAAAGCCGGGTGGTAACTGCATTCCAGCCGTCATACCCGACATAGCTTGCTCGTTGCGTTGTTCGATTTTGCGCACCGCATCATTTACTGCTGCCGCAATAAGGTCTTCTAAAATCTCTTTATCTTCTTCCAGCAAACTGTCATCAATACTGACTCTGCGCACATCATGACGCCCCGTCATAACCACAGAAACCATGCCTGCACCAGACTCGCCTGTCACTTCTGCATTGGCAAGTTCTGCCTGCATTTTTTGCATCTTGTCCTGCATCATTTGTGCCTGTTTCATCAGGCCTGCCATACCGCCTTTCATAATAAAATCCTCAAATTAAATTGGGTTAATGGGTTTTATACTTTCAGCGCAAAAAACAGCGCCTAATTCTTGCTTGAATGCTTGGATAAGTGGATCTTGCTCTAATGAGGCCACAGCATCAAGTTGTTGCTGTGCTCGTTTACGTGCTAAATCCAAAGCTGGTGTTTCTACCGTCAGTGGCGCTATTTCAACTTGCAATTGAATTTCTTGACCTAGCTGAGTGTTGACTGCCTCATTGATACGCTTTTGCTGTGTTTCATTAAAAAGTGCACTCTGTTCACTATCAAGATGCAGCAACCAGGTATTGCCCTCTTCTTTTATCAACGCGCAATTTCTAGCAATATTGGCCGTCATACCGGAGATGTCCAGTTGCTGACACAGATTAATCCAGCGAGCCGCCAAACCGGTGGCCGGTGGGATATGCGGTTTTAAATCACCCTCTGGAATTGAATCAGTAGCTGACTGCGACTCTACGTAATCTAGATAACTGTAGTCGGGTATGTCTTGCTCATCATCAAGCTCCCTTTCTTCTTCAGCATAATTAAGGGTCTCATGAGGCGTTTGCGCAAATGTTTCGGACGGGTTTTCTACTACCGTCGTTTCTACCGGGGGCACATCGAGCTCTATAGCAGGCTCTGCGTGCTCTTCAGGCTGCTCTGGTGATGCTGGCTGTTCTGCCGTTACAACAGGCTCAGGTGCAAGTGGCGCTGCTGGCTCAGTCTGCGCGGGTGCTGGCGGCGGCGCCGAAGCCATCACAGGTTCTGATGACTTCGGCTGGTTAAAAACCAGTGGGGTGCTCGGCGCACCCGGTAAACTCGCGGGCCGGAACGCTAGCATGCGCAACATGACCATTTCAAAACCATCACGCGGATCAGGGGATAATGGCAAGTCACGCCGCCCCATCAATGCCACCTGATAATAAAACTGAGTGTCTTCTGCGGGCATGGCTTGGGCAAGCTGTAATATCTGCTCTTTATCGCCCTGACCATTGTCTATGGCGTTGGGCATCACCTGCGCAATCGCCACGCGATGCAGCACGCCTAACAGTTCCGCTAGCACACCCTGCCAATCTGGTCCCTGCTCTGCCAGCTCAGCAATGGCTTGGAGCATTGCCTGAGCATCGCCAGCTAATAAAGCGCTCGCAATGCTGAATACCTGTCCTTGGTCTAGAGTACCCAGCATGGCGCGTACATCTTCCGCCAGCACTTTACCTTCACCAAAAGACACGGCTTGATCTGTCAAGCTCATGGCATCGCGCATAGAGCCATCAGCAGCTCGACCTAGCAGCCATAGCGCTTGTTCTTCAAAAGGAATATTTTCGCTAGCCAGTACATGGCTTAAATGCCCGACGATAGATTCGGGGGGCATGTTTTTTAAGGAAAACTGTAAGCAACGCGACAACACCGTAGGCGGTAATTTTTGCGGATCGGTGGTAGCCAGTAAGAATTTAACGTGCGGCGGTGGTTCTTCCAGAGTTTTTAACAAGGCGTTAAACGAGCTGGTAGAGAGCATGTGTACCTCGTCAATCAGGTACACCTTATAACGGCCACGGCTGGGCATATACTGCACGTTATCAAGCAGTTCGCGGGTATCTTCGACCTTGGTTTTGCTGGCTGCATCCACTTCGATTAAATCGACAAAGCGCCCTTCGTCAATTTCACGACAAATGGAACACACACCACAGGGAGTAGAGCTAACCCCTTGCTCACAGTTCAGGCACTTAGCCATAATCCGCGCAATAGTGGTTTTTCCTACGCCGCGCGTACCCGTAAACAGATAAGCATGGTGCAGCCGCTGGCTGTCTAGAGCATTAATCAATGCTTTTAACACATGCCCTTGACCAACCATTTCACGGAAAGAACGCGGCCGCCATTTGCGTGCCAACACCTGATAACTCATGAACGCCCCATGTTAAGATTTTTTCGAGCGTACATGCTAACGGAGCAGACGAAAAAATGCATGCTTAGAGATGGGTTTTAAGATTAAAAATAATGAGATGCGCAATAAATGCAAGATTGGAGGTGACCCCGCCAGCCACACCTCGGCACACAATGTCTCCGCTACGGCTGCTCCCTTCCAGGCCTGACCGGGTTCACGGATAATCGTTGCGAAGGGACCGACAGAGTCACCATCAAAGATCGCCCAAGTAGGGCGCGCTGAGTATTGTACTCAGTTAACTAAAACTTACAAGCTTAGGGGGTTGTTTTTTGTTTTGCACCTAGCGGACTGTACCAACTAACCCGCCCCACATAGGAAAGTTGTTGGGCCTGCTCAATCAAGCGCTCACCCACTTCCAGCTCCGGTTCAACATGACAAAACGCTTCGATATGAATTTGACCGTTTAAGTAATGCAGCACGACTTTATCCATATCCACATTTTTCAGATCCTCGCGCCACACCTCGCGTAAATCCTGCAATACTTCGCGGCGCAAAGGAAGCTTGCTACTAGGATCAGCAATCTCATCATCTTCAGGGTCAATATGAATCGCCACGTCGACAATATCTTTATTAGACTCTAACAACATATGCCGTACATGCTCAGAAATACGATGTCCCTCAGAAACGCTTAAAAAATCATCCACTTGAATATGTACATCAACAATGGAATTACCCGCCATGCGCCGCGTACGTAGCATGTGTACGCCATGCACACCATCAATATTTTTAATCAGCTTTTTAATGGCGCTCACCTGTTTAGCGTCAAGGCCTGTATCAATCAGCTCACGGATTGAGTTCCAAGCCTGTTCCCAGCCGATCTTAGCAATCATAAAGGCTACTACTGCTGCAGCAAACGCATCAAGGTAGGTTAAGCCCAACAAGCTACCAGCCACACCCAACAGCACAACAACGGATGAAATCGCATCTGAGCGGTGGTGCCATGCGTTGGCTTTCAGCAGTGATGAGCGGTGCTTGCGCGCGGCGATCATGGTGTACTGATACAGCCCTTCGTTGGCCACAATAGAAATAAAGGCAATTAATAAAACAATAGGTGTAGGTTGTAATAACAAGCCCGGATTCAACAAGCGCTCTGCAGAATCCCAAGCAATCCCCACAGAGGTTGCAATAAGTACGACACCTAAAGCCACAGTGAACATGGTTTCAATGCGCGCATGACCATAAGGGTGATCTTCATCAGCGGGCTGATTGCTGTACTTGGCGGCAAACCACACCATCAAATCAGTGCTCAGATCAGCCAAAGAATGCACACCATCAGCTATCAACGCGTGAGACTGGCCAACAATACCGAAAAATACTTTGCCAATGGTTAAAGCTAGATTGACGACCGCACCCACAAGACTGGTACGGCGCATGGCTTTATGGCGTTCTTGTGCTCGCATTTTAGATGACATTATTTTTTACCTACTATTACAACTAAATAACATGAGTATATTTTGAGGAATCGCTCCTGTCCTTGCGCTTAAACAACTACAAAACAGGCACCCGAATGCGCTCAACTACATTTGTCAGCCTATAACCTAAAATTTTAGTCAGCTGTTTTGCTCGCTGTCTAAGCTCAGCTAAAGGCAGGGTCTGTTCGTAACTGGCAGGCACTAGCAAAATAACATTGCCTTCTTTGACAGGAATTTCCCAGTAATGATGCTCAAACACCCCGCGTAGTAATGCGGCTGCCAGAGGCTGGTAATCTGCAGTTGCCCACTGATTAATAATCAACCAACCGTTTTCGTTTAACTTGTCGCGGCAGTCTTGTAAAAACTTCCATGCTAAATGACCGCGCGCCGGACCATTCTCATCATAGAGGTCCATAAAAATCAAATCGGCCTGCTCTGCTGTTTGTAATAGCTCCATTGCATCACCATAACGCAAGGTTAAACGCTCATCCTCTGCATTAAAGCCAAGGTGCTGTGAAGCCATTCGTACCACGTCAGGACGTAGCTCAATTACCTCGATGTCATACAGGCTCGGCAAAGCTAGCATACAGGCTTGGGTTAAAACGCCTGAGCCCAAACCTAAAAATAAAGCGCTTTCTGGCGAGGGATGACAAAGCCCACCCAGCAACATCGCCCGCGTATACTGGTATTCCAACCAAGCAGGATTGTCTACTTTGACACAGCTTTGCTCTACATTCTCACCAAAGACTAAAAATCTATAACCACCAATAGCATCCACTGCAATGCGACCGTAACTGTCCTCGCACTGATCAATTAAAACCTTTCTGCGCCCCAAAAATTTCAAATTCATACTCAAACCATACCTAATAAGTCTTTGAATATGTCGATTAACTAAACAAAACGCAAGGTGTCTCTGACTACACAGCTCTGATCTCATGGTTAAAGCTATTGCATAAGCGATGCTTTACGTCTTAACCCCTGTGTTAGTACCGTGCTTTAACGGCACATAAACGCTAGGCGAAAAAAAACCCCTGATAAATCAGGGGCTTAGCTTAAAATATGGCGGTGAAGGAGAGATTCGAACTCTCGATACGGTTACCCGTATACACGCTTTCCAGGCGAGCTCCTTCAGCCACTCGGACACTTCACCGCAAAGATTGAGCGTTGCTCAACAGGCGCGCAATATACTGCACAACAGTAGGAAAAGCAAATAGTTAACACGACTAGGCAAGCATTGTAGTGCTTAGGTAGAAGCGCCTAGAGTTATAAATCCTCTTACACTCCTAAGCAAGCGCAGAGTGTCCAATTCATAACCGATGGTTAGCATTTACAGATACGCACTTAATCAGTAAAAATAAGGCGCTTTGGCTGTAGAATTTATAATAAGAGTGAGCAAAATATTGTTTAAAGCAACTGACCGTGCAATCGAAGAGAAAAAACACCTTACAGAGTCAGCAGCGAATTCGTTTGCTTCCTCGAACCTGCGTATTCACCGACAAACTCAAATTTACCAAACCATTACTCGTATGAGCTGCGAGGAAGAGTTGTTTCCTCTTACTTGTCAAATCGCCATAGATTTCGGTGGTGTCAGTATGGCTTGGGTGGGCGTAGCTGATCCACAGTCTGAGCAAATAAAACCAGCGGCTAGTGCTGGGGCAGGCAAGGATTACCTGAAGAATATTCATATTTCGACTCGCGCCGATAAGCCAGAGGGTCGCGGACCATCGGCAACCACTTACCGTAATAATCAAGCCGTAATCAGCAATGACTGGGCAAACGATCCAATAACAGCACCTTGGCACAAACAAGCTAGCAATTTTAACTGGGGTAGTGGCGGCTGCTTTCCCATCCAGCGTAATGGACAACCCATCGGCGTGCTGTCGGTATATCACGAGCAGAAAGGTTTTTTCGATACTGAAACGAGCAGACTTTTCCATGAAATATCGCACGATATCAGCTCCGCCCTCGACAATTTCGAGCGCGAACAAGAACGACGCACTACCCTGGAAGCGTTACGCGCTAATGAACAGCATTTCCGCGCCTATTTCGAGCGTTCCATGCTGGGTATGGCCGCAAGCGCTCCTGATAGAAGTTTGCTAGAGGTCAATCAGGCGCTGTGCGATATACTTGGTTACACCGCCGAAGAACTTGAGAGTAGCTCTTGGGTGGCTCAAACCCACCCAGATGATTTAGAGCCCAACAACAGTCTTTTCCAGCAATTAATTGACGGCGCAATTGATGATTTCACACTTGAAAAACGCCTTATAAAAAAATCCGGTAAAGTCATTGATACCCATTTAAGTGTTCGCGCTATTCGAAATAGTGACGACAGTTTTGCCTACGCGGTATCCGTCATTGAAGATATTTCTCAGCGTAAAATGGCTGAACGGCGTGAAAAAATGCGCCAACACACCTTGGAGAAAGTCGCTAGGGGCTGCTCTTTTGATGAGATCATGCACTATGTTATCGAGTCCAGCGAATCCATTTATCCTGAGTCTATGTGCTCGATCTTATTGCTAGATAAGGAAGGGAAACACCTGTTTACGGGTGCAGCACCCAGCTTGCCTGCTTTTTTCAGCAAAGGTATTGATGGCTTTAGTATTGGCATAGATATCGGCTCTTGCGGAGCTGCTGCCTATACCGGGCAACGTGTTATTGTCGAAGACATCTCAGCTCACCCTTATTGGGAAATCAGTAAACACTTTGCTGCCAAAGCAGGTCTTGGCTCCTGCTGGTCGCAGCCCATCCTATCCATATCTGGCAGTGTATTAGGCACATTCGCTATTTACCGCAAAGACCCCAGCACTCCTGACGAGCAAGAAATCGCTTTAATAGAAAGCGCCGCCAATCTGCTAGGTATTGCTTTAGATAGAGTTCGAGCAGAAGAGGAGCTTCACCTAGCATCATCCATTTATACTAATATTTCAGAGGCCGTATTGGTAACGGATGCTGAGCAAAAAATCGTAGCGTGCAACCCTGCATTTAATAGGCTAACTGGCTATAATATTGAAGATATCCGCGGTAAAGGCCCTCACCTTCTTCATTCAGAACGTCACGATGCTGCTTTTTTTGCCGCCATGATGGCAAGTGTTGCGCAACATGATTATTGGCAGGGGGAAGTCTGGAATCGCCGTAAAAATGGTGAAGCATATCTTGTCTGGCTAACTATCAACGCCATTCGTAACGATAAAGGCGATATTCAGCGTTATATTTCCGTTGGCTCGGATATCACTAATAAAGCGCGTTCAGACGAGCTAATTTGGCGTCAAGCCAACTATGATTTTTTGACCGACTTACCCAATCGACATATGTTCCAAGATCGTCTGAAGCAAGAAATCCGCAAATCTGTACACGAGGAATCGCTGCTAGCACTGCTCTTTATTGACCTTGACCACTTTAAAGATGTTAACGACACCCTCGGGCATCCTATGGGTGACAAACTGCTGATCAAGGCTGCAAGGCGAATCAAAAGCTGTGTGCGAGAAACCGATACCGTTGCACGTATGGGCGGTGACGAATTCACTGTCATCTTACCAAACTTAAAAAACACCAACGATGGTGAGCAAGTAGCCGAGCAAATTATCAGCGCGCTGGCAGAGCCCTATTCGATTGATAACGAAACTATCTACGTCGGTGCCAGTATTGGTATTGCTTTCTGTCCAAACGATACAGCAGATCTTGACCTGTTAGTCAGCAGCGCCGACCAAGCCATGTATGCATCTAAAGCGTTAGGTCGGAATCGACTTAGTTATTTTACTCAGTCTCTGCATGATGAAGCCCGTAATCGTTTACAGTTAATAAATGATATGCGCTTTGCCGTTGAGAACCAGCAATTCGAATTGCATTTCCAGCCAATTATAGATCTCACTCGTGGACGCATCTGCAAAGCAGAGGCGCTAATACGCTGGCACCACCCTGAGCGCGGCATGATCAGCCCTGCTGAGTTTATTCCTTTGGCTGAAGAGTCTGGCTTAATCGTCAGTATTGGCGACTGGGTATTTCGAGAAGCAGCCGCCACAGCAAAACGCTGGTGCGAACTGTTTAATAGCGAATTACAAATTTCGTTAAATATGTCACCGCTGCAGTTTCAAAGTGACAGCTTAAACATTGCAGACTGGTTGGTTTATTTACAAACGATTGGCTTAGCAGCAAAGCTTCTAAGTATTGAAATCACCGAAGGCCTGCTGCTTAACGCCAACGATGATGTTAAAAGCAAACTTCTACAGTTCCGTGATGCTGGGATTGAGGTTGCCATTGACGATTTTGGCGTCGGCTACTCAGCGCTGTCTTATCTCAGACGGCTAGACATCGATCAGCTTAAGATTGATCAGTCTTTTATCCAAAACCTCGATACTGAAGAGAGCGATTTAGTGCTGACCGAAGCCATTGTCATTATGGCGCAAAAGCTTGGTCTAAAAGTCACTGCCGAGGGAGTCGAAACAGAAGCGCAACGTCAGCTATTACTGGACATCGGTTGCGATTACGGTCAAGGATACCTGTTTTCCCGCCCACTGCCAGCAGCCGCCTTTGAAGCATTTTTCATAGCTTCCCAGAGCTCGGACTGATAGCTGCTGAACGCCATTTTAAATAGACCCAAACAAATCGGACAGGTACTGCGAATACAATACCTGTCCGTTCAACTCTGGCTAATAGGTGCAGGCTAAACTGTCGTCAGTTAGTCCGCTCCTTTTTCATCCACCTTTTCTTCTTGCAACGCCTGCAGCTTGGTCTGTAGGAATTCGTCGTAGCCTTTTTGCACTAACTCGAACGTTTTACCGATTTCGGCGGCGATACTGGAACCTTCGCCCATCACACCTAAACCGCTGAGGATGCTGGACGCTTCGTTGTAACCTTGCTCAAAGCCGCCACGGATTAAGTTTACAAAGTTGCGTACCACCTCTTCCGGCTCTTCATTGGGATGTTGGCGTGCATAGGCATCAAAAAATGCGGTGGATTGTGACAAAATTCGTCCAGCCGTAGCTTCTGCGCTATTGTCTTGCTGCATCGCTCCCTGCAATGCATTAGGGCCAAGCTCGGGCGCCAGTTGCTCATTAATATGCTCGATGGCGGTACGGTATAACAACGCCATACCATCGTTGCCGGCGCTGATAGAAACGTCCAGTGAGGCTTGTAAAATTTGCGCACCCAATTGCGCACGCTGGCCTTGCGGGCTAGCAGCAGCGGTTTTTTGCGCCTCTTCAAGGGATGCACCCTGAGGTGCAGTTTTAGGGTTAGCTTTTGATGCTGCGCTACCGGTATCGGACAGAGGGGTATTTGAGATTGGTGATACCATGGTGTGGCTCCTTTAGTTGGCCTGCCCCTTTATTGCAAAGGGACTGTTATCTACGACTGTTTCGGCCCAATGTTTAGAAACTAAAGGCGCGCACGCTATTAGTTTCTAAACCAGAGCACTGACTGCACAGTCTTTCACAAGGAACCTTGGTGTTTAATTTAAGGCGACCTGGCACAAAGAAGCGGGTTCTTGCAGTCTTGTGTTTATTTCGTTGTTTAGTTCAGTGGTGCTAAAGCCGAACCGCTCAGCATAGGTTTCTAAAGAAACAACATGGCCTTTTAAATAGCGTGAGTAGAGTGTACAGCCGTAAGGCTTGCCGTCTTTTTCTATTGTTGCATGATTGTTTAATTTAAAAAACGCTTCAGAGTAATTCAGTATCGCATCAACGTAGCACGCCTTGTATGCTTGTTTTGCTTCAACCGCTGTAGATTTTTCAGATAACATTTTTGTTGCCGCACCAGCAATCTGAGTGCACTCATAAACAGGCAGCTCTCCCGCCGCTGTTTTATTCCATGCGCCTTGAAAACTTGCTTGGTAGGTTGCAGATAGAGTTGGTTTGACGGGGGTGGCGGCTCCGGCCAAGCCACTAAAGGTTAAGCCAATGGCACATATCAACAGCTTGCTTTTCATAGATTTCACCTATTTTTGCATTAATGATTTTCAACGGGTTTAAAGTAAAGTGCCTTTTAAGCATGCCCTAGACCGTCTAGCCTCAGAGTTCACAGCATGCGAATAAACATTTTTTATGCGCCTGAAACTTTACTCCTTCTTGCCATAAAAAAGTAAGGATGCGTCACTCTGTCACTCTGGTTTTATCAGCTTGGGTTTGCCCGTGGTAATAGTTCGCGGTGCGCTGTAAAAACTCAAATAAAAAACCCCTGCATCAGCAAGGGTTCTTTATGGCTCAATGATTTAGTAGCAGGTTGTTAAAGCGCTACAAAATTCTCATCGGCCATCACTAATGGGCGTATTTTTTGCAGCTGTGTATCAAGTGAATATGTCATGCTAGAAGCCATAGAGAAGAAGCTTAGCAACGCTTTTAGATTGGTATCCCCTGCACACACATCATTAATACGGTGCCAAAGTGCTTGATTAACCAACTGTAAGTCTTTGAAATCATTAGTTAATTCTTTCAACTCCCAGTCTGGACTCTGCCCTTCATGCATACGGAAAAACTCGCGCATGACATACATGGAGATAGTACGCAGAGTAAACTCATTATTGCTTGCAAAGGGCAAATGGCTGTGCGCCATAGGCTTTAAGCGGCCAAGGATCGGGCACGCTGAGGTTGCCATAATTACGCCCAGCAATGAGCGAATTGCTTCTTCCAAGTTGGCTAGCTTGCTGTACTCACGCTCTTTGGTGCGCACATTAACCCAAGCCTTTTTAAACGCTGGCAAACCTTTAAAGTCCTCAACCACCGTTTGTAAATCCGCAGCGGCTGGGCAGGTTTTATGCTTGGACGAATCCAGTGGACAGTTTGTGCAGCGCTGGTGATTGAGATCGGTCCAGTCACTAAGCGGGATAAGCTCAGAGGTTGATAATGGTTCGCGGTCAAGCTCAATTTTATAACTAAAAGCATGCTCATCATCAAAGGTGATGCGGTATTCAACGGCCATGTAAGCTCCTCTATTCATCTTCCAGTTCCGCCCAGCGTTCAAGTAACTCTTCCAAGAGCCGCTCAACATCAAGCATTCGCTGTAATGCCAACTCTGTTTGCTCTGCCGGCTGCAAATAGAATTCGGGGTCTGATGTTTGTTGTTGTAGCTGGGTTAACTCTAGCTCTAACGCCTCGAGCTTTGCCGGAATGGTGTCCAACTCTCGTTGCAGTTTGTAGCTAAGTTTTTTCTTGGCGGAAACTATGCCATCATTTTGCCCCTGCTGCAGCTTTGTCGCGACACTTTTATCTGTTGCTTGCGTTGGATCAGTTTTATCATCGCCCTTGCTTCCTGTAGCTACGGACTCTGTCATACCGAGGAGTTTCAGATTGCCGCCCTGACGCAGCCAGTCATCAAAACCACCAACAAACTCGTGTACTTTAGCTGTGCCATCAAAAACCAGCGTGCTGGTAACCACGTTGTCTAAAAAAGCTCGGTCGTGGCTAACGATAAGTACCGTACCTTCAAAATCCAACAATACTTCTTCCAGCAACTCCAGCGTCTCCATGTCCAAGTCATTGGTTGGCTCATCGAGCACCAACAGGTTTGCTGGCTGGGTAAATAATTTAGCTAACAACAAACGTGCTCTTTCGCCGCCGGATAACGCTTTAACCGGTGTTCGGGCACGCTGTGGGGTAAACAAGAAATCGTTTAAGTAACTTAAAATATGCTTAGGTTTGTCGTTAATAATGACGGTGTCACTGCCTTCAGCAACGTTATCGGCTACCGTTTTTTCCAAATCTAACTGATGGCGCATTTGGTCAAAATAGGCCACCTGCAGTTTAGTACCCTCCTCTACACTGCCTTTGGTCGGTTTTAACTTGCCCAGCAGAAGCTTTAACAGGGTTGTTTTACCGCTACCGTTAGCACCGAGAAGACCAATGCGGTCGCCGCGTTGCAGCACCATAGAGAAGTTTTCAATCAGTGTGGGTCCAGCGGGATAAGAGAAGCTGACGCCTTTAGCCACAACAACCTGTTTGCCTGACCGACTGCCTTCGCCAATTTGCAAGTTGACCACGCCTTGGCGGTCGCGTCTTTGGCTGCGTTCTTGACGTAAAGATTTTAAAGCTCTCACTCGGCCTTCGTTACGGGTACGCCGCGCTTTAATGCCTTGGCGAATCCAAACCTCTTCTTGCGCCAGTTTTTTATCAAACAGCGCATTGGCTGTTTCTTCGGCAGCCAGTAATTGTTCTTTATGCACTAGGAAGCTGGCGTAATCGCCATCCCAGTCCAACAGGGTTCCGCGGTCTAACTCTAAAATTCGTGTGGCAATGTGCTGTAAAAATGTACGATCGTGGGTGATAAATACAACCGCACCATTAAACGACAACAACACCTCTTCCAACCAAGCGATAGCACCTATATCCAAGTGGTTGGTGGGCTCATCCAGCAACAACACGTCAGGCTCGGCAACCAGGGCTTGCGCCAAAAGTACGCGCCGACGCCAACCACCTGAGAGCTCACTTAACTTAGCTTGCGCAGGCAGTTTCAAACGGCTGATGGTGCTGTCTACCAGCTGCTGTAAACGCCAGCCATCTAAAGCCTCAAGCTTCTGCTGCACATCCATTAAGGCCTGCAGGTCAGCGTCAGTGGTAACGTTTTGGGTGAGGTGCTGATAACGGGCCAAAAGCTCGCCCACTCCATGCAGCCCACTGGCAACCACATCAAAAACCGTGCGCTCATCTGCTGCTGGTAGTTCTTGCGGCAATTCGCCTATCTTTAAGCCGGGTGCGCGCCAAACCTCACCCTCATCTTGCTGTTGTTCACCTTTAACAACCCGCAATAAAGTAGATTTTCCAGTACCGTTGCGCCCAATAATACATACGCGTTCACCTCGCGTAATTTGCCATGAAACCTTCTCCAACAAAGGCGTTACACCGTACGCAAGAGATACCTGGTTCATTTTTAACAACGTCATTGAGCTAGCCTCCAATTTCAGAGCGCGCATTGTACAGTGTGCTATAGTATCGCGCCCAAGTATGTGGGTATTGATTCTGTCTTTAGCGTGTATTTTGCCCAGGGATATTATGCGAAACATCATTCGTTCGTTTTTATTAGTCTCTGTGTTTGCCTATGTTCCCTTTAGCCAAGCAAACACAGGTTTGGAACAACAACGCTTACTCTATTCACAAGCAAAAAAAGCCATGGATGCTGGTAATCCTTCGATTTACCTAAGCAACCAGAAAAAGCTACAAAGCTATCCTTTAACCCCCTATTTAACGCTAGCAGAACTTAAACTGCGTCTGGTGAAAAGCCGTACCGACGAAGTTGAAAAGTTTTTGCTGGAGCATGGCGATCTGCCTCAAATTCGCATGTTCAAACTTGAATGGCTGCGCATGCTGGCCAAACAAGACAACTGGACGGTGTTTGTTAAGCACTACAGTCCAGAGCTGAATTTGGTTGAACTTGATTGCTGGTTTGCTCAGGCTCAGCTGCAGCAAGGTCAACAGCAGGCGGCTTTCCAAATAGCGGAAAAACTATGGCTCAGCAGTGAGTCGCGCCCCAATGCTTGTGATCCTGTTTTTGATGCATGGAATAAAGCAGGCTTGCGCACAGCTGATAAGGTTTGGGCACGACTCGCCTTAGCCGTTGAAGCACGCAACTATGGTTTGGCTAAATTTTTGAGCAAGGAGCACCCGAACTCAACAATGGCACAACTGTTTGTTGATGTTGCGCAAAAACCAAGCCTTATCAAAGATAAGCAAAAATTCGCTGAACGTAGCAAGGAAAATAATGCCATTGTTTCAATTGGCTTAAGACGCTTGTTTCGTGAAGAAGCTGATAACACGCTCGAACTACTGACACACTATGGCAAACAGCTTAATTTTTCAAATGAGGAAAAAGCCAAGGTCGCACGAGATATAGGTGTTATTTTAGCTAAACGCTTTGATCCGCGTGCGCTTGAGGTTATCCGCAACTGGGATCCGCAGCACACTGATGAGCTGGTCGCACAATGGAATGCGCGCTTGCTACTGCGCATGGGGCAGTGGTCTGAGGCCGAGCAATCTATTAGCGCGTTATCTACGGAGCTGGCCGATACCAACCGCTGGCGTTATTGGCAAATTCGCAGCAAGCAGATTACCCGCCCGCTTGAGCCTGCACCAGTAAGCGAATTTCAATCGCTTGCAAAAGAGCGTGATTTTTATGGCTTTATGGCTGCTGACCGAAGCAAATTAAGCTACTCGCTTAATAATGTGCCGGTTAATGTGACACCGCAAACACTAAGCAAGGTCCGCAATAGCAATGCTATTCAGCGCGCTTACGAGTTTCATGCGCTGGGTGATTTTACGGCATCACAGCGCGAATGGCAGCACGCAAGCAGATTGTTTAGCCAAGAAGAACTGCAAGCTCAAGCCAAGCTAGCAATTGAGTTAGATTGGTTTAATCCAGCTATTCGTACCCTAGCGCAAGCACAATACTGGGATGACCTAGATATCCGTTTTCCGCTAGCCTACCAAGCCAACTTAGTCTCAGCGGCACAGCAGCAAGGTATTCATCCAAGCTGGGCTTATGCAATTACTCGCCAAGAAAGTGCTTTTATGCCTACGGTACGCTCACATGCAGGCGCCATGGGCCTAATGCAGTTGATGCCGGGAACAGCTAAAGAAACAGCTAAGCGCTATAACATCCCGCTGAGTTCGCCACAGCAGGCGCTTAATCCAGATACCAACATTCAGCTAGGCACGGCCTATCTGAATCAAATGATGAAGCAATTTAACGGCAACCGTATTTTAGCGACCGCAGCCTATAACGCCGGCCCGGGTCGAGTAAGGCAGTGGCTGAAAAACGCAGAATATCTGCCTTATGATGTTTGGATTGAAACCATTCCTTTCGATGAAACGCGCCAATACGTGCAGAACGTTTTAACCTACTCGGTGATTTACGGAGAAAAGCTGCAAGCGCCAACTCCACTAGTGGAGTGGCACGAGCAGCTATTTGAAGAGTAACCGGCTGTCTTAGTCGGGGTCTCTGCTCAATCTATCAAGAATCACTCCGACTAACTTGTCAGGCTGGAATTTTGACAGGAAATTATCACAACCCACTTTTTGCACCATGGCATTATTGAAACTGCCCGACAAAGACGTATGCATAACCACATATAAATCCTTTAGGCGTGGATCGCTGCGTATCTCCGTGGTTAAACGATAACCATCCATTTCCGGCATTTCTGCATCGGTAAACACCATAAGCAGTTTATCCGTTAACACATGCCCTTCATCGGCCCATGCTTTTAAACGATTGATACCTTTTAAACCATCCGTTTCTTTGTGCACGACCAGACCAAGCTGGGTTAGCGCCTCTGATAATTGGCGCAGAGCTACCATTGAGTCATCAATAATCAGCACTTCACGTCCCTGAGTTTTGGCCAACAAAGGATCGGTAAGATGCTCTTCTGGGATCGATGTATTCATGGGTACAATTTCAGACAACACCTTTTCCACATCGATCACTTCGACAATATTGTCTTCTACTTTAGTGATCGCGGTTAGGTAGTGCGAACGCCCTGCGCTACTGGGGGGTGGCTGAATATCTTCCCAGTTGAGGTTGATAATGCGCTCAACGCTGCTAACCAAAAACGCCTGTACTGAGAGATTGTATTCGGTCACGATAATAGTGCTGTTTTCGTCAATCACGCTTGGGCGCATGCCAATGGCCTGTGCCAAATCAATCACCGGAATAGTTTGACCGCGCAAACTGACGACACCCTTCACATGAGGGTGGCGCTGCGGAATCGCTCTGAGCGTTGGTAAACGTACAACTTCTTGTACTTTAAAAACGTTAATCGCAAAGAGCTGTCGCCCGCTTAGTCGAAACATTAGTATTTCTAAGCGGTTTTCCCCTACAAGCTGAGTACGCTGATTAACTGTATCAAGAACGCTTGCCATTGGTTTATTCATTACACCCACCTGCCATTAAAAAGCTATGATTTGTATATCGACCAGCAGAGAAAAACCTTAAGGAACCTAAAGCGTTAACTTATAAGCTCAGCTTACGGTTGGAGGCTTTAATAAACTCTTGCTTCAGGTCGGCAAAGGTATGCACTGCCGGAAACTGCGGGAAATCTTGGATTACGTTATCCGGGGCATGGAACAAAATGCCTGCGTGCGCTTCAGACAGCATAGTAGTGTCGTTATAAGAATCACCAGCGGCAATAATACGGTAGTACAGACTTTTGAAGGCTAAAACTGATTGGCGCTTAGGATCTTTTTGACGTAACTGGTAGTCCACCACACGATCGGTCTCATCAACCACAAGCTTGTGACACAGCAATGCAGGAAAACCCAACTGACGCATTAAAGGCTGCGAAAACTCGTAAAAAGTATCCGATAAAATAACTACTTGGAAACGCTCGCGCAGCCAGTCAATAAACTCAACTGCACCATCTAGGGGTTTTAGCGTGGAAATCACTTCCTGTATATCGCCTAGTTTTAAACCATGCTCATCCAGAATGCGTAAACGCTGCTTCATCAGCACATCATAATCAGGTATATCTCGGGTAGTAGCTTTAAGCGCTTCAATACCGGTTTTTTCAGCAAACGCAATCCAAATTTCCGGAACTAAAACACCCTCAAGATCTAAGCAAGCGATTTCCACAAATAAATCCTCAAAAATTAGCTGTATACAGTTTGCCGGCGACTTTTCCACCGGTAGCAATTATCTATTCATATAACTAAAACATCTAGCAATACGGGACTAAATAGGTTCAAAGGCTATAAGCCTTTTGCTAAGATGCTATCTTACCTTATTTGGACAGTATATTGATATGCAAGCCAATAGTCGCCTAGTTTCATTAGTCGAAGCCTGTGAACAACGAAGTCCACAGCACATTTTAAAAACCGCTTTTGAGCAATTTCCCAACGAGCTATGGCTCTCTTTTAGTGGTGCAGATGACATTGTCTTAGTCGACATGGCCTGGAAGATTAACCCACAGGTTAAGGTGTTTACTATCGATACCGGCCGCTTACATTCGCAAACTTACCAGTTTCTTGAGCAGGTTCGTAACCACTACTCACTGCAGTTGGAGATCCTGTGCCCGGACGGCGAAGAACTCAAGCAGTTCACCAGCCAAAAAGGCTTGTTTAGCTTCTACCAAGACGGCCATTCAGAATGTTGTTCAATTCGTAAAATAGCCCCTTTGCGCAAGAAGTTAGCTCAGGCCGACGCTTGGATAACAGGCCAGCGTAAAGACCAAAGCCCTAGCACGAGAAATTTTTTGCCCGAGGTGGAAGTAGACAACAGCTTTTCTTCCCAAGAAAAAACACTGTATAAGTTTAATCCCTTGGCCAATATGACCAGCGAAGACGTATGGAATTATATTCGTGCGCTAGAGCTGCCCTACAACCCATTACACAGCAAAGGATACAGCAGTATTGGCTGCGAACCCTGCACCCGCCCTATCCTGCCTAATCAGCACGAACGCGAAGGCCGTTGGTGGTGGGAGCAAGCTGAACAAAAGGAATGCGGGTTGCATGCAGCGGACATAATCGCGCGCGATTAGCCAATGTTTTTCTCTGCAACACTTGACAAGTATGCGCAAGATAAGAATAATGCGCACCCATTGGCTACATAGCTCAGTTGGTCAGAGCGCAGCATTCATAATGCTGATGTCCCAGGTTCAAGTCCCGGTGTAGCCACCATACATACTTCCACAGCCATCCATGGAAGTCTCACAAAGCCCCGCATTGCGGGGCTTTGTTGTTTCTGGCTAGTCGTACATAACCACATAGAACAAGCCAAGTAGCGTAAATTGCTTGACTATAAGCCTTAGTAATATTTTTTTGCTTTAATGCCTACAAACCGCAAGCGTAACCCATTATCACTAACTGCCTGCTTAGGCTTTGCTAGCCAATACCTTTTGATAGTAATCGGAGATGGATTTCTTTTTCTGCCTTAAGGCATCGATTTCTAATCTCGTCAAAGGTTCTAAAGCCGACAAGGTAGTTGGCTTCGTTGACTGTGAGGGCTGAGGTTTTAATACCGAATTGTTGTTCGATCTGCTCATGGAAACGCTCCTCTAATAATTTTATGTGCTTTTTTACTGGCTTGAATTTTTTGTCGCGGCCAGCATTTACCAACACAATACTGCCTAATACGTTACCATTGTTTAGGCGTATATAGTTGGCTAACTCAGCTAGCGTCCCTCCCATGCTGGTCACGTCATCAACCAGTACATAGTTTCTACCGCGCTCTACAGCGCCTTCAAAAGACGGTCTTAGCAGCAAACGTTCCATCGGGTCTGCGCCGGTGGGTTTTAGGAAGCAAGCCAATGGCTTGGCTTTGCTGGTTGAACAAGAGCTTGGCCACAATCCGTTCAGCGGTGCGCTGTACGCCTTTACCAATCGCCAGCGCAATAAAATCAAATGTGTGATGTGGGAAGACAATGGTTTTGTCATGTATTACAAGGCACTGGCAGAAGAAAAGTTTAACTGGCCTAAGCCAGCTGATGAGCTGTTAGCTCTAACGGGTGAGCAAATAAATTGGCTGTTGGATGGCTACGATATCAGCCTGTTTACAGGTCATAAAAAACTACAATACGATAGCCTTGGATAGCTTGATTTTACTGGGTTTTAGCTGCTTTTAAGGGTGCTTTTGGTGGCGGGTTTTGCTATAATTTCGGCATGAAAAAACAGCCTAAATCCA
>JALOAC010000041.1 GCA_023228985.1 Thiopseudomonas sp.
TACGTGACGGATTAACGAGTTGGACTTATATTGCGTCAGCACACCAATTTTGCGTATTCCTGAGTTCACGCAGTTGGATAGCACAAAATCGATAATGCGGTACTTGCCACCAAAGGGCACGGCTGGCTTAGCGCGCCACTGGGTTAAATCCTTTAGTCTGCTGCCCTCACCACCGGCCAATACCAGCGCCAACGTTTTGCGCAAAATTTCAGCCGTCGTTTTATTTTTTGCTGAGTTATCCATATATACCTCGCTTACGTACCCATAAAACACTGTGGAATGAGCATCCACCCGCGTTTGCTAAATTACAAAGTTGCTGCGCACACCTTTGCGCCTTTCAACCCTAATGCTGGGTCTTTAACCAAGTACACCGGCATGCTCGCAACCAAATCACTCATGCGTCCTTTATCTTGCAACTTGATTAAAAATCCATCTTTGCGCATCCACGGCTCAATCTTCGCGGCAATACCACCAGCTATATATATACCCGCATAAGCCGGCCACAGCAGAGCAATATTGCCGATATAAGCCGCATAAATTTGTACAAAAGCATTGATAGATTTTATCGCCTCTGCCTGCCCTTCTTGCGCCCACTGCTGCACCAACTCTGGTGCTGGCCAAGACTCTTGCTCCTTGAGCGACAGTTTGCTGAAAAAGGCATACAAAGCCTGTAATCCAGCACCAGATAGCAAACGCTCATAGGACAGATGACGCCAGTTTTGCCAAAGCCACTTTTGTAATCTTTGTTGTAGCTCGTTGACCGGGGCAAAATCCATATGCCCGCCCTCACAGGGTTGCGGCATAAAACCTTGCGGCGTGTTGACTACCGGAGCCACTCCCAAACCTGTACCTGCGCCCACGACCAACCGGTTGCCTTGCGGATTAAACTTCCCTTCTTGCAAGCAAACGAGCTGATCGCTGCTGATAGCATCAATACCCAGAGCAGCTGCTTGAAAATCGTTAATCAGTTTTACTTTAGCAATATCGCATTGCTGGATGATGCCTTGGCTGGTAACCAACCAAGGTAAATTTGTCAGTTGCGCCTGCTCACCAGTCACCGGTCCCGGCAAACCAAAACAAGCACTACGAAAGGAATTAAGCTGAAAGTCGCGACAAAATTCTTGTACCACCGCAGACAAAGAATCGAACTGCTGACTGGAATAAATTTTCTCTGCAACGATAGAATTTGACTGCTGCGTATCAAAAGCAGCTAACCAAGATTTTGTTCCACCAATATCGCCAGCCAGTATTAACATAAAGACCTCCAGATACAGTTAAGCATAGCATTAATAGTAGAAAACTAAAGCTAAACCTGTAAAATTGTGCGGCCTATATCTGACAAAAGCAGTTGGTTTTTCAAAGACTTGGGAGCGCAGAGAATCCGCGCTCCCAAAGAGACAATTAAACTTTTTTCGCTACCATCCTTGGCGCAATCATATGCTCTGGCATTAAAATATCAGCCAGCATTTCTTCATCCAGTAAGTTCTCCGCCCTAATCAATTCCAGCACTCCACAACCCGCATGCAATGCTTGCTTAGCAATACGGCTGGAGTTGTCGTAACCAATGTAAGGATTCAAAGCCGTAACCAAACCGATAGAGTGTTCCATCAGCTCTCGGCAATGCGCCTCATTGGCGGTAATCCCCACCACGCAGAACTCACGCAGCATATCCATGCCGCGGCAAACTAGGCGTACGGAATCAAACATCTTCCATGCAATCAGCGGCTCCATTACGTTTAACTGCAATTGCCCTGCTTCAGCAGCCATGGTCACCGCCAGATCATTACCGATAATTTCAAAAGCAATCTGGTTGACCGCCTCTGGAATAACAGGATTCACTTTACCCGGCATAATGGAGCTGCCCGGCTGCCGCGGCGGCAGGTTAATTTCATTGATACCGGTACGCGGACCACTGGAGAGCAAACGCAGATCATTACACGTCTTAGATAGTTTGGTCATCAAGCGCTTAAGCAACCCTGAAAACAACACAAAGGAGCCCATATCGTAGGTGGCTTCAACCAAATCCGCTGCTGCCTGAATAGGATGGCCGCTAATAGCTGCCAAACGTTCAACAGCAATGCCTTGATAACGTGGATCCGCATTGATACCCGTACCAATAGCAGTACCGCCAAGGTTTACCGGCGTAAACAAATCGCTGCCCAACTTCTGAAATAAAGATAAATCTTCGCGTAAATTGTTAGCAAAGGCATGGAATTCCTGCCCCAAGGTCATAGGTACAGCATCCTGCAACTGGGTGCGCCCCATTTTCAGCACTGTCGAAAACTCATCACCTTTATCGGCAAACGCCTGAATCAGACGCTCCAAGCTAATGAGCAGATCATTCTGCCCCAATAACATTCCCACTCGAATCGCCGTTGGATAAGCATCATTGGTGGACTGCGCCATGTTCACATCGTTATTGGGATGTAAAAACTGGTAGTCACCTTTTTCTTTACCCATGCTTTCTAGGCCGAGGTTAGCAATCACCTCGTTCGCATTCATATTGGTTGAGGTACCAGCACCACCTTGAATCATATCAACGACAAACTGATCATGATGCTGGCCTTGAATAATCTGCCGGCAAGCCTTGCTGATAGCTGTATGTCGCTCAGACGGCAGACAGCCTAATTCATGATTCGCATCAGCAGAAGCCAACTTAACCATCGCTAGAGCAGTCACAAAGTTCGGATACGCTGATAGAGGAATCCCTGACAACTGGAAGTTCTCTAGGGCACGCAATGTCTGAATGCCATAGTAGGCATCCTTTGGCACAGGCAGGCTGCCTAGCAAGTCGTGCTCAGAGCGGAATGAAGTGGTTGTCATTTAAGTACAGTCCTCACTTTGTGAAAGTTTATTTCGGGGTTCAGCAACACACTCTGTCAACACGCGCTGCTGTAAAATTTTAAGACCAAGGCAATTCAATATTCAAACTTTATTTTACTTTTTTTATGCTTCTGTCGACAAAACTGATTTTAACCCTGCTATACAATTAGCGGCTTTTTAATCAGCAACCTCTACATCGGTATCTTTTTCATCTTCTTTTTCAGCGGTCAACTCTGCGATAGCCTTCAGTCTTGCCACAACACGACCATTAACAGTATCGGGCGCATAATTGCCTTCCGCATTTAGCTTACCCACTTCTTCACCACTTAATAACGCCAGCGCTTGAGCAACAGTTTCCACCACGTAAATAGAAAATGTACCCTGCACCACAGCGCTCACCACTTCTGCAGAAAGCACCAGATTGTTAACATTCGCCTTGGGTATAATCACGGCTTGCTCGCCCGTCAAGCCACGCTTTTGGCACAGTTTAAAGAAGCCCTCAATTTTTTCATTGACTCCTCCCACCGCCTGCACCTCACCAAACTGGTTGATAGAGCCCGTAACTGCAAAACATTGCTGTAACGGCGCATTCGCCAAGGCAGAAATCAATGCACACACCTCACCCAGTGAGGCGCTGTCACCATCGACATAACCATAGGACTGTTCTAGGGCAATGCTGGCAGAGATAGCCAGCGGATACTGCTGCGCATACTTGCTGCCTAAATAACCGGTTAGAATCATCACCCCTTTTGAGTGAATCGGCTGCCCTAGGGTTACTTCGCGCTCAATATCTACAATGCCATTAGCGCCCGGGTAAACACTCGCTGATATGCGTGCCGGCATACCAAACGAAGAGTCGCCCGCCTGCAGTACAGTGAGACCATTGCACTTACCTACGGCTGCACCCTCTGTATCAATCAGGATAATACCCGCCAGTATGTCTTCCATAATCTGCTGGGACACTCTACCGGTGCGTGCTTGCTTGGCCTTAATCGCTTGCTCTACGTGTTCTACCTGAGTGATTTCAGCCTGTTCTTTATGGCGAATAAAATCAGCTTCACTCACCACTTGAAACAACTCGGACAAGTTAGCCGACAATCGATGCTGGTGCTCTGCCAAGCGCATGCTGTGCTCAGTTAAACGTTTAACTGCAGCCGCTGTTAAAGGCGCCATGCCTTCCTCGCTGGTACGCGTATGAATCAGCTGCGCAAAATCCATCACCGTTTGCGCTGAGAACGCCACATCTTCCTCAAAATCAACCAACACCCGAAACATATCCTGAAAATCCGGGTCCAGCTCTTGCAAGGCATAATAGAGTTCGCGTGAGCCAATCACTATTACCTTAACTTGCAGCGGTATGTCCTGCGGTGTTAACGTGACTGTAGCCACGCGAGTCAGCTCAATCAGCGGTGATTCCATCTTCAGCTGTCTAGAATGCAGCGCGCGTTTCAGCGCTTCCCAGACAAAGGGCTCTGAGAGTAGCTTTTCTGCTTCTAGGATTAAATAACCGCCATTGGCTGTGTGTAACGCGCCTGAGCGTATTTGGCGGTAACTGGTATAGAGCGTGCCTTGATCGGACGCATATTCGATGCGCCCAAACATATTTTCATAGGTTGGATGCGACTCAAAAACCACTGGCGCGCCACCATTCTTAGCATGCCCCACTAACACATTCGGGCTGTACTGCTCTTCCATCAGCTTGCGTCTGAGGCTATCACTTAAATCTTCGTCAACCAGCTGCTCAACAACGGTTTTTAACAGGTTAGCCTGCATGGCCTGCAAGTAGGCCAGCACGCTCGGAAACTCAGCATACTTGGCAGCTAAAGGTGTCAAATTAGGCTCTAAAGCAAGGGAGATGGTTTCTTCGTTTAACTTACGCAGTTCGTTGCTGGACTCGCGCTTCCATAAGGGCAGGCTAGAGAGCTCGGTGTTTAAAATCTCTTCCAGCACTGCAACATCGGCATGAAACTGTTCACGCTCAGCTTCGGGACGCTGGGCAAACTCGGCTTCGTCCAGCGCTTTGCCTTCAAACATCGGGGTAAAGGCGATATTACTGCTATCACGGTACAGTGCAATGCCTTTTTCTAGCGCCAGCTTTTCAATTTTGTCTAACACCTTGTCGTAGCGCTTGGTAAATACGCGATCGATTTGGTTTTTCTTTTGCTGCCAGCTAGGGGTTTCAAAGACTGTAGGAAAGGCCGCTAAAATACTGTCAATCAGACTGGAAATATCACGACAAAACTCACCGCCCTTGCCAGCAGGGAGCTCTATCGCGTGCGGCTCACGTGATTCCTCAAAGTTATTAACATACAGCCAGTCTGAAGGCGTTGGTTTTTCTTTAGCTACCTGAGATAAGTAACGACGCACATAAGAGAACCTTCCTGTGCCGGACTCGCCCATCACAAAAGCGTTGTAACCAGAGCGTGGCATGGCTACCCCAAACTCGAGGGCTTCCACAGCGCGCACCTGCCCTAGAACAGATTCAAAGTGCTCCAGCTCATCGGTCGTTTGAAAAGGAAACAGCTTACTATCAACTTGATGACTAAGGGCGGACGCGGGTAACGACCATTGCTGGTGTGCGGGGTTGGACATGAATTTTCCTTGCTATTTTTAAGGCACTCGCTAGAACTCTCTAAAACGCTCTTGCACACTTAAATAATGGGCGAAAACATACAAAACAAGACCTATTTTTAGCTAGGCTAGTCTGTTGTTAGCGCACCATAAAAAGCAACCGTAGGTGCAGACGTAGCTTCAAGAGTTCCTTAAATGCCTCGAAAAAATGAACCGGCTATTCTGAAGCCCACCAAGCATAGAAGCAAGTGCCATCTAACCTAAAGGCTGTAAACGATACTGCGGGGGAACCTGTTCAATATTTTTAATGGTTACATTCAGGTTTTTCCATAAACCATCTTTAATGCCGTAAATACAGCCATAAATGGATAGTTTTTGCCCGCGTCGCCATGCATTTTGCACGATGGCAGTATGACTGACATGAGCCACTTGCTTAATCACATTAAGCTCGCACAGTCGGTCAACACGCTCTTCCTGGGTTGGTAGCTCAGCCAGCTCATCATAGCTATCAAAGTAAAGATCACGAATGGTGCGAATCCAAGCATCGGTAATTCCGATTTGCTTGTCGCTCATGGCCGCTTTAACTCCACCACAACCGTAATGGCCCGTCACCAAGATATTCTTAACCTTGAGCACATCCACTGCATACTGAATTACAGATAAGCAGTTTAAGTCTGTATGCAGCACCACATTGCCCACATTACGGTGCACAAACAGATCACCGGGTAACATACCCACAATTTCATTGGCTGGTACGCGTGCGTCTGAACAACCTATCCATAGATATTCAGGTTCTTGCTGTTTGGCCAGTTTTTCAAAAAACTGCGGATCTTCTTCTTTTATGGATTCTGCCCAGCGGACATTATTTTCAAAAAGTTGATGTAATTCAGGCATAGGATTCTCTGATCATTAAAAATAAAAGCGCAGATATGACTGTGATATTTTAATTAAAGTCACTTTTACACCCCTAGGGTACAGGCCATTACAATGGCATCCTCTTGCCCTTGCCCCGCGGGATAGTAGTTATTGCGCCGCCCAATTTCATTAAACCCCAACTGCTCATACAAGGCATACGCCGCATGATTGGATTGGCGCAATTCCAAATAACATTCTTTGCTGCCTTGTTGTTCAGCTTGCTCTAATACAAATTCTAATAACTGACGACCATAGCCCTGACCCTGCTGCTCAACGCCAATCACTATATTAAGCAAATGCGCCTCATCAACAATGTACTGCATCACGGCATGACCGATATGTTGCGCGCCACACTCCATTATCCAGCACTGATAACGCCTTAATGCATCCTGATACAAGTTGAGACTCCACGGATGAGAAAAAGCACGCTGCTCTATGGCTAACACAGCGTCCAAGTCTTCAGCCTGCATTGGGCGAAAGCGAATCTCAGTCATTATTTAGCCAACGCGGCATACGCAGCTGCATGCTCTGCCAGAGCTGGCGTTTTAGGGTGGGATTTTGCAGCAGCTGCTCAAGACTAGGAAGACTCCACAGCTGCCACTCATGCTCAAACGCAGTAATGCCAAAATCATCGGCGAACTCATCCGATACATTCGAAAAACGCACTGCATTTTCCCCCAGCAACCAAATCATACTCGTAGGTTGTTGCGCGCACTCCATGCTCAATAACTCACGCACGTAGGCGCGGGCGGCTTGACTGTCTTGACGGTGTGCCAGATTACCTGCGCTTAACACTGGCCAGCGGATGGGCTCGACATTACGCAACAGGCTAGGTTCATGTGGCAGCCTTGCAGCACGTAAAATATCTTTCAGCAGCAGATACTCTGGATCTCGGCTTTGCAATGGCTCAGCCACAGGCAAATCCAACAAGAGTAAACAGCTTGCACTACGCATTATTTGCAAAGCAAAACGAGGGATTTCTTGAGCGGGAGTCGGCGCTTCGGGTGTAACTGCCTCTGCGGGTGGCGGCGCTTCTGCAGCCACAGGCGCAGTAGCTGCTTGCCCAGCAGACAGTGACTGACGAATTTGCTGCAATTGATTTTGCGCTTGCTGCCCATGAGCAACACCTACCTCAGCATCGTTTTGGCGTGAAATTTGTTCCTGCTCCACGGGCTCTCGTTGAGCAGGTTCACATGCCCAGTCCAGCAGGTAGTCACGCGAGACAGCCGCAAACGGCAAGTTTTGCCGCGGCAGCCAAACATCAAGCTGCATCACCTGCAGCATGGCTTGACGCCGCTCTTCCTGCGCGCGCATATCGACACTCACTGCTTAGATACCGTCCACTTGCGGATGTGCTTTAGCCGCACCAACATGCATGAGGTTTAGGGCATTTAAATAGGCTTTTACCGACGCTACAACAATATCCGTATCCGCGCCGTTACCGTTAACAATGCGACTTGCACGCTCTAGACGCACAGTGACTTCACCTTGCGAATCGGTACCTTCGGTAATCGCATTAACTGAATACAGCTGCAATGTCGTACCAGACTGCGCCACCTTTTCTACCGCTTTAAACGCAGCATCAACAGGTCCAGACCCCTGCTCTTGTGAGCGTATTTCTTCACCATCAACCAGTAACACTACTTCAGCGGATGGAATCTCGCCGGTCTTGCTTGAAACTTCCAAACTGACTAGCTTATAGAATTCGGGCACATCTTGATTGAAGGTATCGCTGACCAAGGATTGCAAGTCCTCATCGAAGATCTCGTGTTTTTTATCCGCCAATTCTTTAAAGCGCGCAAATACCGCATTAAGCTCCGTTTCAGTGGCAAATTCGATACCTAATTCGAGCAAACGACTGCGAAACGCATTACGTCCCGAGTGCTTACCCAGCACCATGCGATTGGCATTCCAACCCACAGACTCAGCCGACATGATTTCGTAGGTTTCGCGATGCTTAAGTACGCCATCTTGGTGAATACCGGACTCATGGGCAAAAGCGTTGGCACCGACAATTGCTTTATTTGGCTGCACAGGGAAACCGGTAATACCAGAGACCATGCGTGAAGTGCTCAGAATTTGCGTGCTGTCTACATTGGTGTGCACATTGAGCAAGTCTTCACGGGTTTTAATCGCCATGACGATCTCTTCCAGTGCGGCGTTACCTGCACGCTCACCCAAGCCGTTAATCGTACACTCCACTTGCCGCGCACCCGCCACTACTGCGGCCAATGAGTTGGCGACCGCCAAACCTAGGTCATTATGGCAATGCACAGAAAAAACCGCTTTATCTGAGTTAGGCACACGCTCAATCAACTGACGAATGAGCTCGGCGTACTCGTGAGGAATCGCGTAACCGACCGTATCGGGAATATTAATGGTGCGCGCACCGGCATCAATAGCGGCTTCAACAATGCGGCAAAGAAAATCGATTTCAGAGCGGCCAGCGTCTTCACAGGAAAACTCCACATCGGCACAGAGGTTGCGCGCCTTTTTAACCGCTCGCACCGCTTGCTCAACCACCTGATCCGGCTGCATACGCAGCTTGTATTCCATATGAATAGGGCTGGTCGCAATAAAAGTGTGAATACGACCTGAGTTAGCACCTGCTAAAGCTTCGGCAGCACGTTCGATATCGGCATCTAATGCGCGCGCTAAACTACATACGGTACTGTCTTTTACCGCATCAGCAACGGCCTTGACCGACTCAAAGTCACCCGGACTGGCAATGGCAAAACCCGCTTCAATCACATCCACGCGCATGCGCTCAAGCGCCTTGGCGATACGCAGCTTTTCATCTCTGGTCATGGACGCGCCCGGGCTTTGCTCCCCATCACGCAAGGTAGTATCAAAAATTATGACGCGCTCGTTACTCGACATGGCATGCTCCCAAAGCTAAAAATAGTATCGTTATGGGTTAAATATAACCCTATCCAAAAAAATTTGTTGTCTAATTATCGCTAGCAGCGCCAACATTTGCCGCATGCTGCTGGTTAATCTCTGGCACTATTCCCAGCTGAGCCTGTATCACGTTCAGCAGTCTATCCAACGCACCCTGATTATTTTGTAGCACCTGATAACCCGCCTGCCGCATGCTTTGACATAACTCTTGATTGTGCCAAAGCTGCTGCACCGCCGTGGCTAACTCGCCGGCATCGCTCACTTCGCATAACGCCCCCGCGTGCTGCATTTGTCCGACAATATCTAAAAAATTAAAATAATGCGGCCCAGAAATCACCGGCTTGCCTAACGCTGCCGGCTCCAGCACATTATGCCCGCCATGCGCCACCAAGCTGCCACCGACAAAGGCCACATCCGCCAGCGCATAGAGCAATAACAACTCGCCCATGGTATCGCCCAGCAATACCTGATGCGCTGCTTGCACCGGCTCTTGCCCCGAACGGCGCTGCGTGTGCATGCCCTGCGCGATACATAACTGATGCACCGCCTCAAAACGCTCTGGATGGCGCGGCACTAAAATCAGCAAAGCATCAGGAAAGTCGGCTAACAGTTGCCGGTGCGCCTGTAAAATCGGCACATCCTCGCCTTCGTGGGTACTGGCCGCAATCCAAATAGGTCGCTGAGCAGTTTCCCAGCTCGCCTTGATAGTCGCCGCCTGTTCAAGCAGTTGCTGATCCACCTGCAAATCAAACTTAATCGAACCCGTCACCTGCACCCTGTCTGCCGGTGCGCCCAACGCTATAAAACGTTCGGCCTCTGCCTGCGTCTGCACCGCCAGCGCACTCATCTCCTGCAACATGGGCGCAATCAATCTTGGAAATCGCCCGTAACCCCGCGCTGAGCGCTCGGATAAACGCCCGTTCGCCAACACCACCGGAATACTCATAACAGCACACTGGTGAATATGGTTAGGCCACAGCTCGGTTTCCATCACCACCGCTAGGCGCGGCTTGAGCAGGCGCAAAAACTTACGCGCACGGCACGGCACATCGTAGGGCATATAGCAGTGCTGTACACTGTCGCCAAACAACGCGCGAATGCGCTCGGAACCGGTGGGCGTCATGCAGGTTATGGTAATCGGCAGGTCTGGATAACGCTCTTGTAACGCCCGTACCAAAGGCGCAGCAGCAATGCTTTCGCCGACCGAAACCGTATGCAGCCAAATACCGCCCTGCTTAAACGCCGGCAGACCCAATGCAAAACGCTCACCGATACGCCGACGATACGCCGGTGCTTTGCGCCCACGCATCAATAAACGCAACGCCACCAACGGCAACGCCAAGTAAAACAACAGGCTATACAGGGTTCTATTCATGGCGCAATTTTAGGTAAGTCGCTGGGGGTTGTCTATGCGCTCAGGCGATTGACTCAGCGCAGACGCAGGCCGTATAGTCAAGCTATACGGCGCTAACTAGGAGAAGACATGAACACTATGCACAATCCCGCCCACCCCGGTGACGTATTACGGGAGTATCTAGGCGAATACAGTGTGACCGAGGCCGCGCAACGACTTGGCGTGACCCGCGCCACGCTGTCGCGCATTCTTAACGGCAGGGCGGGTATCAGCGCAGACATGGCGCTGCGTCTGCAGCAAGCACTAGGAACACGGGCACAGATGTGGCTCGATATGCAATCGAAGCACGACCTATGGCAAGCAGAACAACAACCACGCCCGACCATCACTCCGTTTTTCCAGCAACCAGTACTGACTTCAGATTAACCGGCACGCTTATTGCT
>JALOAC010000033.1 GCA_023228985.1 Thiopseudomonas sp.
CACAGATGTGGCTCGATATGCAATCGAAGCACGACCTATGGCAAGCAGAACAACAACCACGCCCGACCATCACTCCGTTTTTCCAGCAACCAGTACTGACTTCAGATTAACCGGCACGCTTATTGCTGCTCTGACTCAGCATCATAATTATCACAGCCACAGAAGGAGCCATGCATGAATACGCTAGACGGCATGCTACCAAGCACGATTAACCCAGACAGTCTCCATAAGCGCGAGGCTACCGCAGAACCCCAACCAGTCACGGACAGCTTTGCCGCGGTGTTGCAGCAAACCCAGCAGTCCGCAGCCCAATCAGCCGCAGCTGCCCCCGTAGAAGAAGATCCCCAAGCCACAGAAAAAGCTGAACGCAACGTCGTGGATGAATTTATGGCGTGGATGCAAATGACGCCTGCTGAAAAGCTACGCGATCGAATTCTGAAGGAACTAGGCCTCACTGAAGCAGACTTAGAGGCGATGGACCCAGAGCAACGAACCCAAGTGGAAGCGCTGATTGCGCAAAAAATCCGCGAAGAGCAAGAGCTGCAAAACAACCAAAAAGCAGCTAAAGAGGACAACAAGCTGTTTGGCGCCTAAATGCACACGCAGGGTTTTTCGCTATACTAGGGCATCCAAACCCGTAACAGGAAGCAGCATGTCCAGCACCCTCACCACAGACATTGCCATTATTGGCGGCGGTATCGCCGGCTTGTGGCTCAATGCCCGTTTGCGCCAACAGGGTTTTAGCACCCTGCTCGTGGAACAACACCAGCTTGGCGGTGGGCAATCGGTCTGCTCACAAGGCATTATCCACGGCGGCACTAAGTATGCGTTACACGGCGCACTAACTGGCTCATCTGAAGCCATTGCCGATATGCCTGAGCGTTGGCGCAAGGCATTAAGCGGCGAAGGCGAACTGGATTTGCGCGGCGTGCGCCTATTATCCAATGCACATTACCTGTGGTCGCCCGGCTCTATTGCCAGTAATATGACCAGCTTTTTGGCCAGTAAAGCCATGCGCGGCCGCGTCGATGCGGTCAAAGGCGAACAACTGCCACCCGCGCTGCAAGACAAAGGCTTCAAAGGCCGCGTCTACCGCTTAGCCGAACTGGTGTTTGATGTGCCCAGCTTGGTCAAGCGTTTAACTGAGCTGGCCGGTGATTCTTTATTACACAGCCCCGAGCTGACGCCGCTGTTGGATGCCCAGCAGCAACTCATCGGTTTACAGGCCGGTGGGGTGCGCATTCAAGCACAGCGCTATATTCTTTGTGCCGGCGAAGGCACTCAAGACGTGCTCAACCAGTTGCATATCGACAAACCGCAACAGCAAGTGCGCCCTTTGCACATGGTGCTCGTCAAAGGCACCGCGCTAAAACCGATTTATGCCCACTGCTTAGGTGCGGGCAGCAAACCGCGCATTACCATTACCACCCACCCCGCGCCCGATGGTGACTGGGTTTGGTATCTAGGCGGTAATTTGGCCGAAGCCGATGGCGTCGCCCGTGATGAAGCGGCACAAATCAACGCCGCCCAGCGCGAGTTGCGCGAACTCATGCCTTGGTTGGAGCAAACAGGCCTTAAGTGGCGCTGCGTTAGAATTAACCGCGCCGAACCCGCGCAAAACAATCTGGTACGGCCTGACACCGCTTTCTTAGCGGAACGCGGCCAGGTGCTGGTGACTTGGCCGACTAAACTGGCTTTAGCGCCTGACTTGGCGGATAAAGTCATTAGCAGCCTCGCCCAGCAGGGTATCAAGCCCACAGCGCACCTTGCATTACCCGCATTACCTCAGCCACCTATAGCCCTCGCCCCTTGGGAGCATCTTTTTAATGAGTAGTTTGCACGACTTTTATCGCCCACTTGGACAGTCCGGCCCTTTGGTTTCACCCCTAGGGTTAGGCACGGTCAAGCTGGGCCGTAATCAAGGGGTTAAATACCCCACGGGGTTTAATTTGCCCGACGATGCCAGCGCTTTGAATTTACTCGCACAAGCCAAAGACCTCGGCATTAACCTGCTCGATACCGCGCCAGCCTATGGCATTAGCGAAGAACGCTTAGGCACTCTGCTGCAGGGGCAGCGTCAAGATTGGGTGATTGCCAGCAAAGTAGGCGAGGAATTTGAAGAGGGACGCTCCTGGTTTGATTTTAGCGCCACGCACACCCGCTTTTCGGTTGAGCGCAGCCTTAAACGCCTGAATACCAATTACTTAGATATGGTCTTGGTGCACTCTGACGGCAATGATTTGCAGGTGCTGGAACAAACCGATGTGTACAGCACCCTCGCGCAACTCAAGCAAGAAGGAAAAATCGGTCAGTTTGGTTTTTCTGGTAAAACCGTTGCCGGTGGCTTGCTTGCTTTAGAGCAAGGCGACTGCGCCATGGTGACTTTCAACCTGAACGAGCAGGATGAAAAGCCAGTCTTGGATTACGCTGCTGAGCACGGCAAAGCCATTTTGATTAAAAAAGCCCTCGCCAGTGGACATATCTGCCTAGACCCCAGCATCAACCCCATCCGCGCCAGCTTTGACTTGGTACTCGGTCACCCCGGCACCACCAGCGCCGTCGTCGGCACCATCACCCCGAAACACCTACACGAAAACGTGACACAGGCGATAGCGGCTCTAACCGCAGCCAATCGATAACCAAAAGACACAATGCGAGCTATCCGACTTGTTGGAGCGCAACTTTACGCGAATCGGGCTGACCAGCAGCGGATAGGCTTAATCCTGAAATTTTGGATTTGGCTTAACTAGCGCAAAACCTCAACCAAGGCACAGTCAAATGTGGGACCTGACTTGTCAGGGAACCGGAGTTTAAGCCATGGCACGGAATTAGAGCCTCTTGCTCAGTTCTGGCTTGGGTGCATTCCCCGTTCCCCGACAAGTCGGGTCCCACAAAAGCCGAGCTCGCAGGTGCTAAGCTAGTCTAAGCCAAGCTCGACTGTTTTTAAGACTTACTTGTTTGTTGGATTTTTTCGACAATGGCGGTGGTGGAGCTGTTCTCGACCAAGCCCAGTACGCGCACTTCGCCACCGTAGCCATATACGATATCCGCGCCTACGACCTGCTCAACCCCATAATCACCGCCCTTGACCAGCACATCAGGCTGCAGCACGCGCAGCAAGTCTTCCGGCGTATCCTCCGCAAAACTCACCACCCAGTCCACTGCGCCCAAACCGGCCAGTACCGCCATACGGCGCTCGACTGTATTAATCGGCCGACCCGGACCTTTTAAGCGCGTTACCGAGGCATCGCCATTGACGGCAACAATCAGACGATCGCCTTGCTCACGGGCTTGCTCCAAGTAACTCACGTGTCCGGCGTGCAAAATATCAAAGCAACCGTTAGTAAAGACCACTCGTTCACCTTGAGCTTTAGCTTCGGCGACTGCAGCCTGCAGTTGTTGTAAGCCCAGCACGCCACGCCCCGACGCCAGTTCACCCTGCAACACGCGTCTCAGCTCTGGCGCACTAATCGCCGCCGTACCTAGCTTGCCGACCACGACCCCAGCCGCCAAGTTAGCCAAGTGCATAGCTTCTGGCATGCCTTCGCCAGCCGCCAGCGCCGTAGCTAATGTGGAAATCACCGTATCGCCTGCACCTGTTACATCAAACACTTCACGGGCTTGGGCAGGTAAGTGGATAACCGGCTGCTCAGCACGAATCAACGTCATGCCCTGCTCACCCCGGGTAATCAGCAAGGCTTCAAGCTGTAAATCTTTCAGCATCTGCACGCCACGCTCGATAAGCGCCTGCTCATCAGCACACTCACCCGCCACGGTTTCAAACTCAGCCAAATTAGGCGTCAGTAACGTTGCGCCACGGTAGATAGAAAAATCCTGCCCTTTAGGATCAGCCAACACCGCGACACCCTTGGCTTTAGCCGCTTGGATCAACTGCTGATGATTTTGCAAACTGCCTTTGCCGTAATCTGACAACACCAGCACTTTGACTTTATCTAATAATCCTTCAACGGTGGCCAACAAGGCGGCAGTATCCGTGTTAAAGCACTCTTCAAAATCCATCCGCAACAACTGCTGCTGGCGGCTCATCGCACGCAATTTAACAATGGTCGGCTGTTCAGCGACCTGCTGAAACTCCGTATAGACGCCAACCGAATGCAGCTGCTCAGCCAGTGCAGCAGCAGCCTCATCCGCTCCGGTGACACCGACTAAATACGCCGGCGCGCCCAAAGCGGCGATGTTCAACGCTACGTTGGCCGCACCACCAGGACGGTCTTCCGTGCGCGTCACTTTGATAATAGGTACAGGCGCTTCAGGCGAAATACGCGAAGTGCTGCCGTACCAATAACGGTCTAACATGACATCCCCCACCACTAACACAGGGGCTTGATCAAAGGGTGGAAAGGATTGCATAACAACTCCGGACAACGGGACAATAAAATAGAAACACAAAACTGGGCGCGGCGCTCATGACCTGAGAAGCCTCTGAGCCAAGCAGTACGGAAACGAACAGCTAGCTCAGCATCGCCACTACCAGCGGCAAGGCCACAGCCGTCATCACCCCCATCATGCTCATGGCTAACGCAGAGAACGCACCCACCTCATCACCTTCTTGCAAGGCGCGCGCGGTACCTATGGCATGCGCCACCATACCCAGCGCCATACCCACTGCTGCTGGATGCACCACACGAAACAGGCGCAACAACTCCACACCAAACATAGCGCCTAGCATGCCGGTAATCATCACAAACACCGCTGCCAACGACGCCGAGCCGCCAATCTCATCCGCCACCAGCATCGCAATCGGCGTAGTCACTGATTTAGGCGCTAACGCCATTACCACCAGATGCTCAGCACCGAGTAGCCAGGCGATACCCACTCCAAGCACAGTGGCAAAAGTACCGGCCACCACCAGCGTGATCAGGGTTGGAAACAATACTTCCCTAACGCGTTTAATGTTTTGATACAGCGGCACAGCCAAAGCCACAGTAGCTGGCCCTAAGAGCAAAATTAACAACTGAGTATTGGCTCTATAGAGCTGATAATCCATACCCAGTAGCAGCAAAATCGCCACGATCATCATCACCGCAACCAGCAGGGGCTGAAAAATCATCAGCTTGGTTTTTGCATAAAGAGCTTGCGCCAACTGGTATGCACCTAAGGTAATGCCCACTGAAAACAAGGGGTGTTCAATAACTGCTGTCAGTGCGCCATGCCAATCCAGTGTCATGCCTGCTCCTTACGCTTAAGTTGGCGCTCGATAAGCTTTTGCATCAACCATCCAGCAAAGACAATAGACACAGCTACAGACACAACTAATGCCGTAGCTATGGCCCAAAAATCGGCAGCAATATCGGAAAAATGCACAATCACACCAACAGCCGGCGGCAATAACAACACCGGCAAATAGCGCAGTAAACCTGATGCAGCCTCATTAATTGGCTCATTAACCTTGCCTACGATTAACAAGTAAATAAACAGTAATACCAGACCGATAATCGGCCCCGGCAAAACCGGCATAAGTAAGACATTCAAAGCGCTACCCAACAATTGAAATAGCACTAAAATAGTTAATCCACGTAATAACATTGAACACCCTTCCACCTGTATATATCACACATTTAAATACTATAAAAACATCAGCTCTTTTAGCTCAATCAGGCTACTCACGAGCCACTGATTAAGCTTTGCCGGACTTTACCAGCAACTCCGGCGGCGTCAATACCTGCTCGCGCCAACTCATCGCATAGGGCCAAAGCTTTTGCTTGCTCGCTGTTTGCTGCCACAACTGGGCAAAACACTGCTGACGTTCTGGGTGTATTTCACTTGGTGCAAGCAATGCTAACGGCCATAAAACAAACGCATTGTGCAGTATTTCCCCGCGCGGCAAGCTCACACCAGCACAGCAGCCCACTTGCTGCCCATAGAGCAACAAGTCGATATCTAGCGGCAAACTGATTCGATTAGCTGTATCACGACCATGGCAGAGTTCAATTTGTTTAAGACAACCAACTAACTCTGTCACTGACATGCTCGTCTTTAAACCCACCACCATATTCAAAAAACAATCGCTGCAGATACCCACCGCTTCGCTTTCAAAAACCGGCGAGCAGCTTAGCTCACCAAACACTTGCTTCAGGCTATCCAGTGCTGCGCGCAAATGAGCTTCGCGCTCAATATTACTGCCTAGCCCTAAATAAACTTGGATTAGCGACATCCGCGCTCAATCTCCACGCCTACACCTGCAGCCTGAGGTATCGCCGCTGGCTTGGTTATTTTCAACCTTAACCAAGGCATGGCGAACTCTTTGAGCAGCAGTTCAGCCAAGCGTTCAGCAAAGGTTTCCACCAACTCAAAAGCATGCTGTGCAGCAAATTGCTCAACCCGCTGACAGACAGCAGAATAATCCAACGCTAAATTGAGCCGATCCTCTACAGCAGCAGGTCGGTTATCCCAAGCCATGGTTAAATCTATAAGCAGTTTTTGTGTGCTGGTGCGCTCCCAGTCATAAACGCCGATGACGGTATCCACCTGCAGCTGCTCAATAAAAACTCTATCCACTGTGCTGTTACCCCGCTAGAATCAAACAATCATCGCTTGGATTCTGGTTAATGTTCATTGCCCTTTTCCTTTGCGCCTACCTGTTAGGCTCCGTTTCTTTCGCTGTTTTGCTTAGCCGGCATTACGGCACGGCTGACCCGCGCCAACTGGGCTCGGGCAATCCCGGTGCCAGTAATATGTTTCGTGTCGCTGGCAAACGCTTGGCGATTCTGACTTTTATCGGTGATTTAAGCAAAGGCTTGCTGCCTATTTTACTGGCGCGCTGGCTGGGTTTAACCCAGCACGAGCAGGCTTGGATTGGCTTGGCTGCTGTGGTTGGCCATCAGTACCCTGTATTTTATAAGCTTAAAGGCGGCAAAGGCGTATCTACTACCGCTGGCATGCTGCTGGGTTTATATCCGCCGGCAGCGTTGCTGGCTTTGTCGGTGTGGCTGCTTACGTTTTACCTGACCCGCACCAGCTCACTCGCGGCATTAAGCGCCTTACCTCTAACCTTGCCGCTGCTAGCATGGCAGCAACCACAGGCCTTGCTGCCCGCCAGCCTCTTAACGCTATTATTGGTCTGGCGACACCGCTCTAACTTAAAAAACTTACTGGCCGGAACCGAGCGGCGCTTTTAAAGCGGTGCCAGCTCAGTCATCGGCCAACGAGCACGCACATTAATCTCTAATCCTTCACGCTGACCGGCAAGCAAACGCTGGCAGCCGGCATAAGCAATCATGGCGCCGTTATCGGTACAAAAACGTGGCCGGGCATAAAAAACATTACCGCCTAACTGTTTGAGCATGCATTCTAAAGACTTGCGCAACGCCTGATTGGCACTGACTCCACCGGCAATCACCAAGGTGTTTAACCCTGTTTGTTCCAGCGCCCGGCGGCACTTTATGGTGAGTGTATCCACTACCGCTGCTTGGAACGCATGAGCCAGATCAGCCTTGGTTTGCTCGCTATCATCGCCTTGTGCCACAGCTTTTTGCCACGCATTCAGCGTTGAGGTTTTTAATCCACTAAAGCTAAAATCTAAACCGGGACGGTCGGTCATCGGTCGAGGTAGCTTAAATCGCTTAGCCACGCCCTGCTCAGCCAAGCGCGCAATTTCCGGTCCACCTGGATAGTTTAAACCGAGCATCTTGGCGGTTTTATCAAAGGCTTCACCGGCAGCATCATCAATGGATTCGCCAAGTAACTGATAACGTCCAATGCCATCCACCCGCACCAGTTGGGTGTGGCCACCAGAAACCAACAACGCGACAAAAGGAAACTTAGGCGGCTGTTCTTCCAGCATCGGCGCGAGTAAATGTCCTTCCATATGGTGCACACCAATGGACGGCACATCCCAAGCAAAAGCCAACGCCTGCGCGCAGGATGCGCCCACCAACAAAGCACCGACCAAACCCGGTCCCGCCGTATACGCAATTCCACCTATGTCTTTTGCCTCACGGCCTGCATCCGCCAGCACCTGTTTTATCAGCGGCAACATGCGTTTAACATGATCACGTGAAGCTAATTCCGGCACGACACCGCCAAATACGCGGTGCAAATCAATTTGGCTAAATAAAGCATCCGCCAACAAACCGCGCTCACTGTCGTACAGCGCCACGCCCGTCTCATCACAGGATGTTTCCAGCCCTAACACCAACATCTTCACAACCCACATCAATCAAAAGGGGCATAATAAACCCATATTTCTGTTACAGCCACGTTTTCAACCAGAATAAAGACGGATGACCCATCAAGACTGGTACTGAGAAGGGCAACGCTTCAGCGTCTTATAGGAATCCTGATGAGCGGACAATTTAAACTGCTAAAGCAAAAACGCTTTGCGCCATTGTTTATCACCCAGTTTTTGGGCGCGTTTAATGACAACCTGTATAAAAATGCGCTCGTTGTTTTACTTACTTTCCAGTCGGCACAGTGGACTTCTTTAGCGCCGGAAATCATGGTCAACATTGCCGCAGGAATTTTTATTCTGCCGTTCTTTCTCTTCTCAGCGACGGCGGGGCAACTGGCAGACAAGTATGATAAAGCCGCATTAGCACGCCTGACCAAACTGCTGGAAATCTTGATCATGCTGGTTGCTGCGGCAGGCTTCTGGTTTTCCAGCCTGTCGACTTTAATGAGCGCATTATTTTTACTGGGCTTGCAGTCCACCCTGTTTGGTCCGGTTAAATACTCCATTTTGCCGCAACATCTCAAGCGTAACGAGCTGCTCGGTGGCAATGCACTGGTCGAGGCTGGCACCTTTGTGGCCATCTTAATCGGTACTCTCACCGGTGGATTGCTGGCAAGCACAGGCAATGCTCCAATCTGGATTGTCGCTGGCGGGCTGCTAGTAGCTATTGCTGGCTATTTGAGCAGCCGCAAAATCCCACCGGCACCAGCGCCCGCCCCTGAATTACGCATCAGCCTCAATCCCATTACTGAAACGCTACGCAATATTGGTTTTGCGCGACAAAACCGCACTGTATTTTTATCTATTCTCGGCATTTCTTGGTTCTGGCTGTACGGTGCACTGTTTCTGACGCAGTTGCCGGGCTTAACTAAAAACGTCTTGGGTGGTGACGAGATTTTGGTCACTACGCTGCTGGCCATTTTCACTCTAGGCATTGGTTTAGGTTCACTGCTGTGCGAGCGCCTGTCTGGCAACCAAGTGGAGATTGGCTTAGTACCCTTTGGCTCCATCGGCCTAACCCTATTTGGTTTGGATTTATTTTTTGCCGCGCCTGTAGGCTTTGTCGGTGAGACCGTTCACAGCCTTGGTTTTTTACTCGGCCATGGGGCCGTGTGGCGGGTTTTCTTTGACCTTTTTATGCTGGGCTTGTTTGGTGGTTTTTTTATCGTGCCATTGTATGCGCTCGTGCAAATGCGCAGCGCAGAACAGAGTCGTGCGCGCATTATTGCGGCCAATAACATCCTTAACGCCCTATTTATGGTGCTAGGCGCCATCGCCGCGGTTATCTTGCTAACGGCTGGCGTCTCTATCCCCACTCTTTTTGCGATAGCCGCGCTCATCAATGCCGCGGTAGCCATCTACATTTACAGCTTAGTGCCTGAGTTTTTTATTCGCTTTATCGCTTGGCTGCTTATTAAAACCATCTACCGCCTACGCATCAGCGGCAAGCAGCACATTCCCGAGTCAGGCCCAGCCATCTTAGTCGCCAATCATGTCAGCTTTGCCGATGCGGTTATTCTGATGGGTTCATCGCCACGCCCGATACGCTTTATCATGGATTACCGTATATTTAAGACGCCGATACTGGGTTTTATTTTCCGCCATAGCGGCGCTATTCCAATTGCCCCTGCCAAAGAAAACGCGCAGCTCATGGAACAAGCCTTCCAACACGCCAGCGCAGCATTGGATAACGGTGAGTTGGTAGGTATTTTCCCCGAAGGCGCCATCACCCGCGATGGTGAGATGCAGCCCTTTAGACCTGGTATTAGCCGCATCCTGCAAGCCAACCCTGTACCCGTAGTCCCCATGGCTCTGTCAGGGCTATGGGGTAGCTTTTTTTCACGTATTGACGGCTCAGCAATGAAAAGCCCATTTCGCCGAGGCGCTTTCTCGCGTATCGACCTGCATATCGGCCCAGCTATTGCAGCGGTAAATGCCACACCCGCAACGCTGCACACGAAAGTATTGGCTTTAAGGGGCGAACGGCAATAGAATGTCGCTTTTAGCTGCCAACGTTTCTTTGTCAGCTCTTAAAAACCCCCATGTCTAGCCAATTATTTAAAGCGTTCCTTTGCTTTTTGTAAAGAAACTAGGTACTATCTGCAACCCTTAAAACGCGGTGTGCGTTAACTCCAGTTAATTGCGGAGCAAGCACATCAACCACCGGACACAGATGAAGGTACGAATTGAATGCCAGCTGTCAAACTAAAAGACAACGAACCATTTGACGTTGCCCTGCGTCGCTTCAAACGCGCCTGCGAAAAAGCCGGTGTACTTGCTGAAGTGCGCAGTCGCGAATTTTATGAAAAGCCAACTGCAGAGCGTAAACGCAAAGCGGCAGCTGCCGTAAAGCGTCATGCCAAAAAAGTACAACGCGAACAACGTCGCCGCGAGCGTCTATACTGAGTTATAGATATTCGCAGCCAAAAAACCCGGACTTGTCCGGGTTTTTGCGCTCTAGCGCCAAACAACCTATATTAACCACTGCCCAACTGGCTCTCTTGTTCTGCCAAGCCTTCGCGTTCCGACTAACGCCTCGCTAAGCACTTTCAGAGTGTCCAAATCCTTCGCAAGCCTCAACAAACCCAAAGAAGCACACAAAAAAGTAGCCTATGGCCGGTTTAATACCACAAGACTTTATTGACGATTTGCTACACCGCACTGATATTATCGATGTGGTAAGCGAGCGTGTGCAATTAAAAAAGTCCGGGCGCAATTACATGGCTTGCTGCCCTTTTCACCAAGAAAAAACACCGTCCTTTAGTGTTAGCCCAGACAAGCAGTTTTACTATTGCTTTGGTTGCGGCGCTGGAGGCAATGCGCTGGGCTTTGTGATGGATCACGACCACCTGGATTTTCCGCAAGCAATTGAAACTCTAGCCGGCCGTATTGGTGTTGACGTACCACGCGAACAGAACAGCAGAGATAACAGACCACGCCAACCTGCACAATCGCCTCTTTACGCTATTTTGCAGGAAGCCAGCCAGTACTATCAACAAGCACTTAAAAGCCACCCAACCAGACAAACAGCCGTCGATTACTTAAAAAATCGCGGTCTGAGCGGCGCTATCGCCAGAGACTTTCAACTAGGCTTTGCCCCACCCGGTTGGGACAATCTGCGCAAACACTTTAGTGCCGACGAACTCCTTGAAAAACACTTGCTTGAAGCTGGCCTACTGGCCGAAAACGAAGAAAGCAAAAGACGCTATGATAGATTTCGTGACCGCATCATCTTCCCTATTCGTGACTCGCGCGGGCGGGTAGTGGGCTTTGGCGGTCGCGTATTGGGTGACGATAAACCCAAATATTTAAACTCGCCCGAAACGCCCGTCTTCCACAAAAGCCAAGAGTTATACGGACTATTCGAGGCTCGTAGTTTCAATCGCCAACTCACAGAAATCATTGTTGTCGAAGGTTACATGGATGTGATCGCTCTGGCGCAACAAGGCTTACGCAATGCCGTAGCCACACTCGGCACATCCACAAGTGGTGAGCACATCAAGCGTTTATTTCGCGTCGTGCCGCGTATTATTTTTTGTTTTGATGGCGATAACGCTGGACGTAAAGCCGCCTGGCGCGCGCTGGAGTCAGCGCTTGAGCATATGAAAGATGGTTTACAAGCGCAGTTTATGTTTTTACCTGAAGGCTGCGATCCTGATGACCTAATCCGCCAAGAAGGCGTGGATGCCTTTCAAGCAAGACTAAGCCGACAGGCCTACTCGCTCTCAGATTATTTTTTCAACCAACTGAGTGAGGAAATCAACCTACAAAGCTTAGAAGGCAAGGCGCATTTAGCCAGCACAGCCATACCGCTCATAGAGCGAATCCCCAGCACCCACTTGCGCCAACTGATGCAGCAGAAACTGAGTCAGTTGACCGAAATATCAACACAGCATTTGCATAGTCAGAGCCAATCAACCGTTAAACAAGCGCCAGACTACCCTCCGTTGGAGGCCTATGCTGCACAACCTAGCGATAGGTTCCCTGATAACCGCCACAGCAGTTATCAACCACCTGTTAGACAACAACCCAAGCGGCAGCCATCCCGTGATGCACAGAAAAGCGTAGAGAGCCCAAATCTGACAGCCTTACGCACTCTTTTGCATCACCCCCAGCTTGCCCAAAAAGTAACTCGCAGCAAGGATTTTGCTGCGGAAGATGACCTTTATGCACAATTGCTCGTCTCAATACTCGAGGCACTACAAAAAGCACCAGAAATCGGCTACCCCCAACTTATTGCACGCTGGCACGGTACAGAACAAGGGCGTCTATTACGCTCTTTAGCCGAAAAAGAATGGTTAATTAGTGCCGATAACCTTGAACAGCAGTTTTTCGACACCATAGATCGTTTATCTCAACGTCAAAGGGATCGCACTATCCAACAATTGATAGCCAGATCCCGCACCCAAGAGCTAAGCGACGAAGAAAAACAGCTTTTACGAGATCTACTTGCGCAAAAGAAACAGTAATCTGCTGGTAATTGGCAATTAGGCTCTTGCATCGTCTATAATGCTCGACTTAATTTTCCTCCGCCCAGCTCTAGTATGGATAGGTAATATGTCCGCACAAGCACAAAAGCAATCCCGTTTAAAAGAATTGATCGCCCGCGGTCGTGAGCAGGGTTATCTCACCTACGCAGAGGTGAATGATCATCTTCCAGAAGATATCTCCGACCCTGAACAGGTCGAAGATATTATCAGCATGATCAACGATGTTGGTATCAACGTTTTTGAAGTTGCGCCCGACGCCGACGCCCTGTTAATGGCCGAATCTGATGACACTGACGAAGCCGCCGCCGAAGAAGCTGCGGCTGCACTCGCTGCTGTAGAAACTGATATTGGCCGCACCACTGACCCTGTGCGCATGTACATGCGCGAAATGGGAACAGTTGAGCTACTGACGCGCGAAGGCGAAATTGAAATCGCCAAGCGTATCGAAGAAGGCATTCGTGAAGTCGTACATGCTGTTGCTCACTACCCCGGTTCAGTGGCCTCAATAGCGGCCGACTTCAATCGTATTATCGAAGAAAGCGGTCGCATCAGCGATATTTTTACTGGTTACATAGATCCCGACGACAGCATTCCCGAGCCTGCAACTCCGGTTGTTGCTCAGCCCGCTGTCAGCAAGAAAGACTCCTCCAGTAAAGATGAAGAGGATGAAGAAGAAGAGGATGACTCTGCCGAGGAAGAAGAGACCACTGAAAACGGTCCGGACCCGGAAGAAGCCAAACAGCGTATTGCTGCCTTGGAAGCTCAGCTTGCCGTAGTTAATAAAACCCTAAGCAAAAACAAACGTAGCAGTAAAGCCGCTGTAACCGCACTAAGCGAACTCGGCGAGTTATTCATGCCGTTTAAGTTTACGCCAAAGGTATATGACGCACTGATTGAGCAAATCCGCCAAACACTGCAGCAGATTCGCCATCATGAACGAGCAATCATGCAACTTTGTGTGCGTGACGCAAAAATGCCACGCACTGACTTCCTCAAGCACTTCCCAGGTAATGAAACCAATCTTGAGTGGGCTAACAAACTCAGCCAAGGAAAGTCACGTTACGCAGAAAACCTAGCCAACTTCGTTGCTGACATTCAGCGCCATCAAAATATATTGACGGAACTGGAAGCCAGCAGCCAGTTGACGGTAGCGGAAATTAAAGACATTAACCGCCGCATGTCCATTGGCGAAGCAAAGGCACGTCGCGCGAAAAAAGACATGGTCGAGGCGAACCTACGTTTGGTAATTTCTATCGCTAAGAAATACACCAACCGCGGCTTGCAGTTCCTCGATCTAATTCAAGAGGGTAATATCGGTCTGATGAAAGCGGTCGACAAGTTTGAATACCGTCGCGGCTACAAATTTTCCACTTATGCAACCTGGTGGATCCGTCAAGCCATTACCCGCTCCATTGCTGACCAAGCACGCACCATCCGTATTCCGGTGCATATGATTGAAACCATCAACAAACTCAATCGTATCTCCCGCCAAATGCTGCAGGAAATGGGTCGTGAGCCTACTCCTGAAGAATTAGGCATACGTATGGAGCTTCCTGAAGACCGTATCCGTAAAGTACTTAAAATTGCTAAAGAGCCCATTTCGATGGAAACCCCCATTGGTGATGATGAAGACTCACACTTGGGCGACTTTATCGAAGACGTCACCATGCAGTCTCCGGTGGACATCGCAACAACCTCAAACCTCAAAGAAGCCACGCAAGATGTGTTATCCGGCTTAACCGAGCGCGAGGCCAAGGTGCTACGCATGCGCTTTGGTATTGACATGAATACCGACCATACCTTGGAAGAGGTCGGTCGCCAATTCGACGTTACCCGTGAACGTATTCGTCAAATCGAAGCCAAAGCACTGCGCAAGCTTCGACATCCATCACGCAGCGAGCATTTGCGCTCCTTCTTGGATGAGTAACTCCCAATACCCCGCCTAGGCGGGGTATTTTTTTGCCTGCCAAACACTCCCGACTACGACTAAAGTAACCCTGCTAATTATTGACTTGCTAAGCATACAAATAGAGTATTGCCACGCTTTTTCTGCGTACTTCAAATTACGCACTTCTCGTTACGCTCAGCGTATCCATAACAAAAACAATAATCCACAACAAACCTAACCGGCCATTCTCGTCATCAAAGACTAGGATGCGCTTTTTTTGTGCCTGTCCAACTCAGTTAAGAATTTTACAAAATGAAAGAAGACGAAACTTACAACTATAAAGAGCTACATAAACCCAGCTCTGAGTTTGTTAACCGCGCGGATTATTTAGAACACGAACTTAGCATTATGAGCCCGCGTCGCTGGCGACCTAACCTACCAGGGCATGACTATCGCTTTGAGTACGAAGACTGGGTGCCTGCGGTTGCTGCAACCATAGGTAAGATTGTTATGGTAGCGGCAGTGGTCTCAACCTTTGCCGCACCACTGGGCTTATCTAACGCCTTTGTCATTGAAAACGTTCGCTTTGAAATGATTATTGCCGCAGTACTATTCGTTATCCTTTTTTCTGGCTTTTTACTGCCCAGCGCCAACCTTGCCGGAACGCATGGTCCTCTTATTCCGCTTATTCCTTTGATTGTTGCCTCGGGTGGTCATCCCATGGCCTTGGGCATTTTGATTGGTGTATTCGGCTTTGCCTTGACGCTATTTAAAGGCGGCAGTCTGCTTGCACGCCTGACCGGAGATGGTGTAGCCGGCGGTCTACTGTTGTATCTGGGCTTTGTCGGTGTCACTACGCAAATCGGTAAGCTATTTAGCTGGGCTGACGGCTTTGACAAAGGCTACATTGCATTTATTGTGGTTCTGTTTGCGGTGATCATGTACGCCTACCTTGAGCATATTGGTAAGCGCTGGCTGTCTATTCCAATCGGCTCTGCGTGTGCCGCCATTATCGCATTTGTCTTAGGCGCGCCTTTCGAGTTTACTACTGAACCAAGCCTACCCAATATGAACCCAGCTTATTGGTGGGGTGAAACTACCGGCTGGCAGCTGGGCCTGCCAAGCATTGAGCAGTTTATTGCTGTAGCACCCTTCGCTGTACTGGCAGTAGCTATGTGGTCGCCAGATTTCTTAGGGCATCGTATTTTCCAGCAAATTAACTACCCACAAAGCGCGCGCAAGGTCATTATGGATATTGATGACACCATGGGCGTAGCTTCTGCACGGCAAGTGGTAGGCACACTGCTTGGTGGCGGCAATATCGCATCGTCTTGGGGTACGTACCTAGTACCCGCAGCCATCGCTAAGCGGCCCATTGTCGGCGGCGCCGTGCTAACAGGTATTCTTTGTGTCGCTGTTGCAGTAATCGGCTACCCAATTGACATAGCGATCTGGCCACCTGTATTGAGCATTGCTTTAATTGTGGGTGTGTATTTGCCTTTGCTTGAAGCCGGCATGCAAATGACTCGCGAAGGTAAAACCTCACAGTCAGCCGCCATTGTGGTATTTAGCTCAGCGTTGGTAAATCCAGTATTTGGTTGGTCGCTAACCATGCTATTGGACAACTTAGGCATTATTGGCGACAAAGAACGTTGCAGCCAACTCAGCCGCACCGACCGCTGGATTATCCCCGCCATTACTTTTGCAGTACTGGTGAGTGTGATGGCGCTGATTGGCATGTTCCCGGGTGTACCTGCGCTGCTGGACTCATTTAGACAGCTTGCTTAAATACCTAGGCTGCGGCTGCTAATGGGCCGCTGCCCTAGTTACCCTAGTTAGCTTGCCATCTAAACAATAAACCCTCGCTGGCAGCAACCAATATCTAAGCGCAGTTACGCAACCAAGGCCATATACTGTGCATCGATGCTGGCACTGCCCACACCCAAATATCTCTGCGTAACTGATAGTACTTCTGGAGCAACAATGTCCAATCAATTGATTCTAGTAATAATAATAGGTACTACCATTTGCTTGGCGCTCAGCTGGCATGCCTTAAACCTGTGGCGCAAATTATGGCATCATCAGCGTCTACAGGCTGAGCAAGAGCAAAAAAATCGTGACAAACAAGCTGCCGACCTTAAAATTTTATTAGGTAGTCTGCTCGATGAGCAAGCGCCTTGGGTAGAACTGTGTCTGCGTATCAAAGTGGTGCTAGATCATTACGATTACGAGCTAAGCCAGCAGGACAGCTACCAGGTTTTTCAACTGGTTTATCTGGCCTGCGAAAACATACCCACTCATCAAGCTTGGAAAGATCTCCCCAAAGCCGAGCGCCGCGCTTACGAAGCTGGCTTTGTCAGCCTGGAAGAGCAGTATAAAGAAGCGAGCCTAAAATCAGCACGTAAACTGCAAAAATTACTGGATTAGAATATGAGTACAAAATTCAAATTCCAGTTGGCTTTACTTTTTGGAGTATTGGCAGTCGCTGTCTACTTCTTCCCCGGCAATAAAATCAGCCTACCAAAAATGCCGGCACAAAAAACCGTTTACTACAAGTGGCAAGACGCGCAAGGCAACTGGCACATAGCGGATAAAGCACCCAAAGGCGTAGCCGCACAGCGTCTAAAAACCAATCCCAACGCTAACATTATCCAAAGCATAGCAACGCCTGCCCAAAAAACCAAAGAGGACAAACAGCCCCAACCCGACAGTCAAATCCCGCTTGATTACCTTAGCCGCGCCAAACAAACCATGCAGGATGCCGAACGCGCCAGAGACCTGCTCAACCAGCGCCAGCAGCAGCTGGATGATTTTGTTTCGGGAACAAAGCACTAAACCACCAGTACGTATCACTCACATTGCATCGCCTACACTGAATTATCTTGCGTCATAGCCAAGGCTAGGTATAATTAGGCGCTGCAAAAGGGCCTATAGCTCAGTTGGTTAGAGCAGTGGACTCATAATCCATTGGTCGCTGGTTCGAGTCCAGCTAGGCCCACCAGATAAATTCAAGATATTGCAACGTAATAAAAAGCCCCTTAATCGGGGCTTTTTTGTTTCTGGCTACTGAGTTTTATGTAGACTGCACATTAGCAGCTGTAGTAAAGCTCATACTCAAGCGGATGCACGAAGGTGCGCACGCGCAAGTCTTCCGCTGCTTTAAGTTCAAGGTAGGCATCAATAAAGTCATTGCTGAATACTCCGCCACGCAGTAAGAAATCACGGTCGTCATCCAACGCCGCCATGGCTTCACTTAAACTGCCGCACACCTGCGGAATATGCTTGGACTCTTCAGGGGGTAGATCGTAAAGATTTTTATCTGCTGCATCGCCCGGATGGATACGGTTTTGAATACCGTCCAAACCGGCCATTAGCAGCGCGGCAAACGCCAGATAGGGGTTCGCCGAAGGATCGGGGAAACGCGCTTCAATACGGCGCGCTTTCGGGCTGGTAACATAGGGAATTCGTATGGACGCTGAGCGGTTACGTGCTGAATAGGCCAGCATTACAGGCGCTTCAAAACCCGGCACCAAGCGTTTGTACGAGTTGGTCGATGGGTTGGTTAAAGCATTCAACGCTTTGGCGTGTTTAATAATACCGCCAATAAAATACAGTGCCTGATCCGAAAGCCCAGAATAGCCTTCACCGGCAAACACGTTTTTACCTTCTGCGATAATAGACATGTGCACATGCATGCCTGAGCCGTTATCACCGTGCAGCGGCTTAGGCATAAATGTAGCAGTACGGCCATAAGCATCCGCCACATTACGCACCACATACTTTAAGGTTTGCACCTCATCGGCTTTGGCGACCAGGGTATTAAATTTAACACCGATTTCATTTTGTCCAGCCGTTGCCACCTCATGGTGGTGCACCTCAACCTGCTGCCCCATTTCTTCCAAGGCATTGCACATGGCCGTGCGAATTTCATGGTCTTGATCATTAGGCGCTGTGGGCATATAACCACCACGCACAGCAATATGATGTCCCCGGCTGCCACGCTCAAGCTGTGCATCACTGCTCCAGGCTGCTTGGGCTGAATGAATTTTAAACATAGCGCCGGACATATCCGACTTGTACTGAACCTGATCAAAGATAAAAAACTCCGGCTCAGGACCAATAAAAACCGTGTCGCCTATGCCTGTCGACTTAAGGTAATCCTCAGCGCGCTGTGCAATAGCACGCGGATCACGATCATAGCCTTGCATGGTTGATGGTTCGATGACATCACAAACCAAAATCAGGGTTTTTTCTTCAGTGAAAGGATCCAGTACCGCGGTACTGTCGTCAGGCAGCAGGATCATGTCCGAGGCTTCAATACCCTTCCAACCTGGCATTGAAGAGCCATCAAACATTTTCCCTTCTTCGAAAAACTCTTCGTCAGCATCCCGTGCTGGCATAGTCAGATGGTGTTGTTGGCCGCGGATATCGGTAAAACGCAGATCAATCCATTTCACTTTGTGCTGTTCTATCAATTCGAGCGACTTTAACATCTGGTTCTCCAAAAAGGGGCGTGCAAAGCTCATAGTGTAAGGCTTGAGGCATAGCATCACAAAGGATAAATCATACCAGCGCGACAACTACGGTCAATCAGTTGCCACACAAAGAATAAAACCCTAAACGTGCCTGTGTTAACATTGCTTTGCTAGCTATCGGATAAAATGCAGAGCCAGCTCAAAGCAAAGTACGTAATCAGTTTCTAGTATTTTCACAGCATTAAACTGATTTTGCTGCGTACCCTTTTAAGGAGATTATGATGCGTTTATCAATACTTGCTCTCACCTGTTGCCTGATTACTAACCAAGCGCTGGCGCAGGTTTACCGATACGTTGACGCTCATGGCAATACTGTTTATACCGACAACCCGCCCGAGCAGATTGATGCTGAGCGTGTTCAGTTACCGGCAATAAACAGCTTACCTGCCCCCACAACACGCACACCCAAAACGCAAAAGCCTACGCCTGAAGAAACAGACGCTGATGCTGAAGCACAAGCCTACCGCCAACTTAGCCTCCTACTACCCAATGCCGAAGCAATTCGCGCAAACAATGGCAGCTTTATAGTCAATGTGATTATTGAGCCACAGCTGCGCGCGCAGCATCGCCTACAGTTAATCGTTGACGGGCAAGCACATGGCAGCCCAAGCAACAGCCTGTCGCTGATGGCACAAAATTTAGATCGTGGTGAGCACAGCATTGCGGTGCAGGTTTTATCGGGCGATACAATTGTGCAACAAACTGCTGCACAAATAATCAACGTCCAACGCACTCATATTAACGCCCCTAGCCGACGCGGGGCTCCCTAACTGTGTTCGTTCGGTTATTACTAAGCTGTATTCTTCCTGCCCTGCTAATCGGTCAGCCGGTGTTTGCTGGCCCCATATATAGCTACACCGACGAAAACGGACAGCGCGTCTATACCGACACCCCGCCCACACAACAACAGCCTGCTACATCGCTAAAACTAAAGCCGATTAACAGCCTGCCCGTCACTCCAGTTAAGCCGGTCAACAAACCCAATAACACGGCCAGCGAACAAAAAACCGAACGCCCGCAAATTTATAGCCAATTGCAGATCACCAGTCCCACGCATGACAGCACCTTTCTAGCCAATGATCGCAGCTTCAGCATCACCGTCTCTAGCAACCCGCCACTTTTGCCGGAACACACATACCAGCTCTGGCTAGACGGCGCAGCGTTTGGCGACAGCAGTCAAAGCACCACATGGCAGGCAACAGACATCGACCGCGGCACGCATAGCCTAGCAGTCCATATTTTAAATGCCGCTGGCGACTCAATCGCACACTCCGACAGCATCGTCATTCATCTACGGCAAACCACGCTTGCCGAACGCCGCCGTATTCGCCCATGCCAGCTAGACGACTACGGCAAGCGCCACGAATGCCCATTAAAAGACAAACCCGCGCCCAAACGTCCTTGGTGGCGCATGGGGCTTTAAAATACGTTGAAAACTATGCATGACCACCATTTTGATGACTTGGCTGTACGCTTTGCCGAAAAAATATACGGCGGCAATAAAGGCGCTATTCGCCTAGCGGTATTACAAGCCGACCTAACTGAAGCGCTGCCCCAGCGCACGCCGCTGCGGATTTTAGACATAGGCGCAGGGCTAGGCCATATTTCCCTCTGGTTAGCCCAACAAGGCCATCAGCTCGTCCTTGCCGAACCTTCTATCGCCATGCTTGAGCAAGCTAAGCTGAACTTTGCTAACGCGAACTGCACCGCTGAATTTATCCATGCCGACTGGCAACACATCTGCCAACAACAGCAGCAACCCTTCGACCTAATCCTCTGTCACGCGGTACTCGAATGGCTTGCCGAGCCCTACGCATTAACAGCAGCCATGCGCCCATTGCTGAAACCAGATGGCTGGTTGTCTTTGGCCTTTTACAACAAAGATGCACTGATTTTTCAAAATCTAGTAAAAGGCAATTTGCGTAAGCTAAAAAAACAACAGTATGCCGGCGATGCAGGTGGACTAACGCCACAACAGCCTATTGACCAGCAGTTGTTAGCCCAGCAACTCAACAACCAAGGCTGGCACATCAAAGCGCGCAGTGGTATTCGTGTATTCCATGATTATATGCGCCCCGAAATTCGGCAAAAAATCACCGACGAAGAACTCATTACTACCGAACTAAACTACCGCCGCCACCCCACTCTCGGCCCACTAGGTCGCTATCTACACTGGCTATGTCAGGGTTAATTCTATGCAACTCATTGATAGTCATTGCCACTTAGACTTCCCCCAGTTCGACTCAGACCGCACTCAGGTACTCGCCGCCTGTCACCAACTGGGCGTCACCAAGCTAGTCTTAGCCGCTGTGACGCGGGAGCACTGGGCTAGACTATGGCAACTAGTCGAAAATACGGAACAACCACAGCTTTATGGCAGCTTTGGTTTACACCCCTATTTTTTAAGCGAACACCAGCCTGATGATTTACAACAACTGCGCCAACAACTGAGCAATCATCAACAGCATCCAAGGCTCTGCGCGATTGGCGAGATAGGTCTAGATTATTACTTGCCTAAGCTTGACCGCCAGCAGCAGCTATTTTATTTCACTGAGCAATTAAAGCTGGCTAAAGAATTTGCCTTACCAGTCATTTTGCACGTTCGTAAAGCCCACGCCGAAGTCATCCAACTACTTAAGCAACATGCACTACCACGTGGTGGCATCGTCCATGCGTTTAGCGGCAGTTATGAACAAGCATTGGAATATATCAAGTTAGGCTTTCTACTCGGCATTGGTGGTGCTTACACCTGGCCTAATGCGAGCAAACTACGTGCAATGCTACCGCGCCTGCCGTTAGCGAGTATTGTGTTAGAAACCGACAGCCCTGACATGGCACCCGCCTTTGCTGCTGGGCAACGCAACAGCCCCACAAACCTGCCGCCGATCTGCACTGAATTAGCACCGTTATTCGATATTCCAGCCACACAATTAGCCCAACACACCACCCACAATGCAAAACAACTGTTTGCCTGGGATTAAACGGGTTCACACTTGCTTTTTTGCTTTACCATTACTTAGCTGCTGCTTTATATAGCTGGCAGTTGTTCCGTAAAGACGCTGCAAGTACATCCCTGTAAGCTCATTGTCGCCATCCATGGCGACAAATGCTTTACTGCACAACTACCAGCTATATCACCCCAAACCAACAACCCTGGACCAGCCTTAATAAAACAAATACCACAAAATCACACCACAGCTAAACCCAGCGTTCGCCGGTGAACATGGAGTAAAGCTTCTGCCGCCACGGATGGCGGCAGAGAGCCTACAGGGACGTACTCGCGGCGTCTTTACGTAATGTGCACCGGCGAACGCGACCGCACAACATCAGCATAAACAAAAAATACCACAAAATCACACCACAGCTAACGCCCACACACCAAACAAAAAAAACACTACCCAGCAGCAAAGCCCGTACGCGCCAAACAATACACATCCACCCTACTTGCACCCGCCGCCAACAAACTGCGCGTCAAAGCTGCGCAAGTAGCCCCAGTAGTAAGCACATCATCCACTATAGCAATGTGCCGCCCAACAACCTGTTCAGGCTGAACAATACGAAATGCATTACGCATATTGCTATGACGCTGACTGGCCGTTAAGCCCTGCTGGATACTGGTA
>JALOAC010000057.1 GCA_023228985.1 Thiopseudomonas sp.
ATCGAGTACCTCTTCCATAGTGGATGCGCCTTAATTGTTTTGCTGAATGCCGGCAATCAACCAAGATTCGTTGTCACCGTGCGCGCGTTCCATACGCCAGCTTTCGTGGAAAGACTCACCCTGTTCAAAGCGTGAAGTTTTGGCCACACCAGTGAAGGAAAGCGTGGCTACAGTATAGTCTTCCAGCTCTTCAATGCCGTCGAGTTGAACTTCAAGTTGTTCAATATAGGTGGACTGAAAGCCATCACCGAGGCTGGCGCGCTCTTTTTCCAAGAAGGTGCGCATTTCAGGGGTTAGGTATGCAGCGATTTGGCTAAAGTCATTGGCATCCCATAGCTGCTGTAGCTGCATAAAATGCTCTTGGGCTTGCTCAACAAAACGCTGTTGATTAAACCAGCTGGGTGCTTGCATAACGGGTTGCTGTTGAGGCTGGGCGTTACTGCTGCCAAACAGATTGTTGGGTATTTCACGCTGCATGGGTTGCGGACCTGCGCCAGCAGTTTGCATGCTGGGCTGGCGTCTGGAGGCAATAAATCTAAATAAGAAGAACGCAATAGCGGCAAGAATCAATATATCGAAAAATTTAAAGCCGTCAAAAGCACCACCAAAGAACATGGAGGCCAGTAAGCCGCCAGCGGCTAAACCGGCTAAAGCTCCCACCATCCCCGTTTTACCCGCGGTTGCCGAGCCTTTTTGACCGGGCTGCTGTTTGGGTTGCTGTTGTTGCTGCTGTCTTTGTTGGGCAGGGCGGTGTTTAGCCGGTGCGCCCCAAGATTTGCCACCACCGAAGCGACGTGCTTCAGCATCAAAACTAAAACTTAAGCCGATGCACAATGCCAAGGCTAAGGTTAGAAAACGTTGCATAGTAGTCTCTCAGTTGTTGAAATTTAAATGGCGCACAGTATGCCTTAGAGTTAAGCAAAACTTAACCGTTAGATTGTATCTGTGCACTTCAAGTAGGTGTGCTTTTATCAAACGCAAGAACCAGCAGCATGTCCGCTGGCCCAGGCCCATTGAAAATTAAAGCCACCCAAGTGCCCGGTAACGTCCAGTACTTCACCGATAAAATACAGGTCAGCTTGATATTTTGAAGCCATGGTTTTGGAGGACACCTCATCAGTATTGATTCCGCCCAGTGTGACCTCTGCCGTGCGGTAGCCCTCAGTGCCCGCCGGTGTCAGTGACCAATGACTGAGTTGCTTGGCAATCTGTTCTAGCTGGTTGAGTGAATAGCTTTTTAGGGGTTGATTATTGAAGTTGAAAAACTCAGTCAAAAGCTGCGCAATTTTTTTGGTAAAGCGCTCACCTAGCAGTGTTTTAAGTTCGATATTAGGGCGTTGTTGCTGCTGTTCTAACAGCCACTGCGCTGCATCGGGCAAGTTTAACAGGTCAAGCATAACGGGTTGGCCGGTTTGCCAGTACGAGGACGCCTGTAACACCACCGGTCCGCTTAAGCCGCGATGGGTAAAAAGCAGATCCTCCACAAACTCATGCCCGTTACAAGCCAGTCTGCAGTTGTTAATCGAGCTGCCGGCTAGCGTAGTGCAGAGTTGTTTGAGTGTGTCATTGGTAATGGTAAAGGGCACCAATCCTGCACGGGTGGGCACTAGGCTGTGGCCAAACTGCTGCGCCACTTGATAGCCAAAACCGGTTGCACCCATGGTTGGGATCGACAACCCTCCTGTGGCAATCACTAAAGACTGGCACTGATAGGTATGAGCGTTTGTTTTTAACTTGAAGCCGGCGCTGTCTTGATACTGCACGCTGTCGATGCGTGTTTTTAGCTGAAGGGTAACGCCTGCTTGTTCGCACTCGGCGAGTAGCATAGTCAGCACATCGTTGGCGCTGTTGCTGCAGAATAGCTGTCCGGCTTGTTTTTCTTCGTAGGCTATCGCGTGCTTATGAATCAGCTCCATAAAGTGCCAAGGCGTGTAGCGCGCCAGTGCTGATTTTACAAAATGCGGATTGCGACTGATAAAGTCCTCAGGGCTGCAGTACAAATTAGTAAAATTACAGCGCCCGCCACCGGACATTAAAATTTTCTTACCGGCTTTATTGGCGTGATCCAACACCAAAACTCTGCGTCCGCGCTGGGCAGCGGTTTGCGCGCACATTAGCCCTGCCGCACCCGCGCCGATAATAATTACGTCATAGGTTTGCATAGCGGTTATTGGTGTAACACGAATTGGGCGGTAAGTACCGCGCCATCTTCGCCTGTGTCAGTAAGTACGCGACTGGTGAGCTGTAAACGCGCTTTGCCGTGCTTGTTGTAGGTGGCGATAAAGCGTTGCCAGAGGCGTTCTTCTGGCGCTTCACATAGAGCAATAATGGACTCGTGGGTGATGGGGCGTGGGTAATCAATCTGCCCGGACTGCACCACTATATGGGTGGTATTTATACCTATTTTACGCAGGCGTAAATGTAACCAACCCCAACTGGCGAGTACTGCGGCACAGTACATGCTGCCGCCAAACATACTGGCTTGGTGGTTGATGTTGGGTGTGAGCGGAAAGCTTAGCTCTAAGCGTTGCTCATGCCAGCTGCGCACCTGTACACCCATCGCCTGGCTGAGGGGAATGTCTTGGGCGAAAACTTGGCAGAGGTGTTGGCGAAAATCTAACATGTTCGTTGCTCTAATAATGAGGCTTTAATCTAGAGAACATATTTTACACGATTGTATCGGCACTTTTGCTGAATTCGCTGTTTGGCAGAAAATAAGCAGAAGAAAAGTAAAAAGATTTTCACTATCAAGGTAGAATTATTTATTCTTTTTTTATTACCCAATTGTTTAAGGTGAGCTTTTTTGGATCTATCTGCAACCAATAGTTTGTTTTTTGTCGGTGGGTTACTGGTCGCTGTCAGTATTCTGGTCAGCACGGTTTCCTCACGTATTGGTATCCCCATTTTAGTGATTTTTATGGGGGTGGGCATGATGGCCGGTACCGATGGTATTGGCGGCATTGTTTTTAATGATTATTCCCTGACCTACATTGTAAGCAACCTTGCCTTGGCGGTGATTTTGCTCGATGGCGGTATGCGCACGCGAGTGGCGACCTTCCGCGTGGCTTTATGGCCAGCCTTATCGTTGGCCACCTTTGGTGTGATTGCTACGGCGGTGTTAACCGGATTGGCGGCGGCGTGGTTGTTTAATTTAACCCTGCTGGAAGGTTTGTTGATCGGCTCTATCGTTGGCTCAACGGATGCGGCGGTGGTGTTTAACCTACTCAACGGCAAAGGGCTGAATGACCGAGTCGGCTCAACCCTTGAGATTGAGTCCGGTAGTAATGATCCGATGGCTATGTTCCTGACGGTTACGCTGATTGGCATGTTGGTGGCAGGACAAACCAGCTTTACGTTGGATTTTCTCGCCAGCTTGGTGCAGCAATTTGGCTTGGGTACGTTGTTGGGCTTAAGTGGCGGCTGGCTGTTGGTGCAGATAATTAATCGTCTTACTATCGCTGATGGTTTGTATCCTCTGCTGGCTGTGAGCGGCAGTATTATGATTTATGCCTTTGCCGGCCATGTGGGCGGCAGTGGGATTTTGGCTGTCTATATCTGCGGCATGGTGCTGGGTAATCGCCCCATTCGTAACCGTCACGGTATTTTGCATATGTTCGATGGCTTGGCGTGGCTTAGCCAAATCGGCATGTTCCTGGTGTTGGGTTTACTGCTGACACCGCATGAGTTGTTACCTATCGCGGTACCAGCCTTGTTATTGTCATTGTGGATGATTCTGTTTGCCAGGCCGCTTTCGGTGTTTGTTGGTTTGCTGCCGTTTCGTGGTTTTAATCTGCGTGAGCGGCTGTTTATTTCATGGATTGGTTTGCGTGGTGCAGTGCCGGTTATTTTGGCGGTGTTCCCGTTGGTTTATGGGTTGCCAAACGCGCAGCTGTTTTTTAACGTAGCCTTCTTTATTGTCTTGGTATCACTGATTGTGCAGGGTTCGACTTTGTCTTGGGCGGCACGTAAAGCTAAGGTCGAGATTCCACCCGCACCGGCACCGATTTCCCGTGCTGGCTTGGAGATCTACCCCACCAGTCAGTGGGAGTTATTTGTCTATAAGCTGAAGCGTGAGAAATGGTGTATTGGCGCGCAGTTGCGTGAGCTAAAAATGCCTACCGGAACGCGAATCGCTGCTTTATTTCGCAACAACTGTTTGCTGCACCCCACCGGTAGTACCCGCCTGGAAGTAGATGATATTTTATGCGTGATTGGTCACGACGAGGACTTGCCGGCACTGGGTCGTTTATTTAGTGAAGCGCCGGATAAAGGGTTGGATAAGCGCTTCTTTGGTGATTTTGTTTTACAAGGGCAGGCGCAGCTGGGTGATGTGGCTGCTGTGTATGGCTTGGATTTGAAAGGTCGCAACGCAAAAGAAAGCCTTTCTGACTTTATTAGTGAAGCCGTGGGTGGTGAGGCGGTAGTGGGTGACTACACCGAATGGCAGGGCTTAACTTGGGTTGTTGTGGAAATGGAAAATGATAAGGTCAGTAAAGTGGGTTTGCGTTTTCCAGACACTAAAGACGCTGCCATTTAGTACGCCCTGTTCCTAGGTTGCTAAGTAGAAGCTGAAGGTACTAACAGGAACGAATTTTCAGAGTGGATATAAGTATGCGGGTGTGGCGCAGAGTTCTTCTGGTTTTACTGCTTATATGCGGCGCAATGCAGGCAACGGCGGCGGTGCCGAGCATTGATTTTATCAAAAAAAATCTTGCTACTTTGAGCGAGCGCAAACTGCCTGAAAACGAACAGCAGTTGGCCCAACAAACGCTAGAACAAACTCTTGTGTGGCTTGATGCGATCGAGCGTGCGAAAAAGGCACAAAGCAGTTTAGAGCAGCAGCTCAGTCAGGCACCGCAGCAAATTCAGCAAAACAAACAAGCACTCGCGCAGCTAGCTCAACAGACCGACAAACAAATTTCACCTAACTTAACTATTCTGCAATTAGAACAATTAGTCGGCGAGCAAACCCAGCAGCTGGAGTTTTGGCAAAAAGAGCTAAATGATGCTAGCGCATTAATTATTCGTACGCAAACCCGGCCAGAGCGCGCGCAGCTTGAAGTCAGTAACAATCAAAAACGTATCCAAGAAATTAATGCACAAATAAAAGGTGGCAAAGAAGGTGGTAAAGCCTTATTGCTGCCAGAAGCATTGGATCGGCTGCAGGCCGAACTGGGCGCGTTACAGGAGCGTAATAAACTTAATCAAGCAGAGCTGGCAGGCAATAGCGTGCTACAGGATTTGGCCAGCAGTAATAGAGAGTTACTCGCGGCTAAAGTGCAGACGCAAGAGCGCTATTTAATCGCTTTACAAGAAATGCTTAATAAAAGACGCCAAGCCGCTTCTGAACAGGCAGTGCAAGAGCAATCCTTGGGTGTCGAAAAAGCCGGTGAGGATGCGTTATTACTGAAGGAAAGTAGCCTTAACCTTAAGTTGTCTGACTACTTACTCACCGTTACCGAGCGGCGCAATCAGCTGACCCAAAAAAGTTTACAGGTACGCCAGCAATTGGAAAACGTGCAGCAAATTGAGCAAGCACTGGAAGAGCAAATAAGTGTCCTACAGGGCAGTTTGTTGCTGGCGAAGATTCTGTATCAGCAAAAACAAGCCTTGCCGCAACTAAGTTTTGACCAGCGTTTAACCGAGAAAATAGCCGATACGCGCTTGTATCAATTTGAACTCAGGC
>JALOAC010000058.1 GCA_023228985.1 Thiopseudomonas sp.
ACATGATTGCTATTGTTTCTGAAGGTGTGGACTTTGCCCCGCAACTGACCCGCTGGCTGGAAGAAGAAGTGGGTATGGAGGCGCGACTGACAGTCTTAGGGCACACCCAGCGCGGCGGCAGTCCTACAGTGCTGGATCGCCTGCGTGCGTTTGAGTTTGTCACTATCGCCATTGATGGTTTGCTGGCTGGCAGCACAGATGGCGTGGTGTTTTACAAAAACTGCCAAATGGCCACACGCTCGATTTCAGAAGTGGTCTCCGGACGCAGCGAGATCAGCCCTGTGTATCTCGAAGAAGGGCGTAAATTAACGCGCTAGGAAAAGCCTGCGCTAGACTGATAGAGCGCGATAAGAGAAAGTAATTTGCTGTTGAGTTGCGCAGCAAATTACTTTAAAGACAGGGTAAGTATTTTATGTGTGTGCTATGGGTTTATCAGTGAATAGATAATCCTTTAATTCTTTGTCGAGCTGCGGATCTCTTCTGCGAATCCACTCAAGCACCATCGCCGCGTGCTCTTTTTCTTCATCCCGATTATGTATCAAGATTGCCCGTAGCTCATCGTCTTTACAGGCATCGACCCGTTGATTGTACCAATCCACAGCTTCGAGCTCTTCCATCAAGGACGTTATGGCACGGTGCATGTCTCTTGTTTCGTCTGTGAGCTCGTCGATAGGCTCGTGATAACCTTCGTTTGACATAGTGTTCACCCTAAGAGTTAGATGGCTAGGGAGGCGCTGAGTAATTGCCTGCTCTCCTAAATGTAAACAGACAATAGGCGGCTACCTATACGACTTAGGTAAGAATAGGTGCAAATGTTTCAATAAAGAGTGGATTTAGTTGGCCAAGCAGTCAGGACTGTTAATCGTCCCAAAGCTTTAAACGCTTTAAATGATGTGCAGAAAACTTTGATTTTAGGCGGCTAATTCGTAATGATGGATGAAATTAAATCCGTACAGATAAGAAGAGATTTGTCGTGAAAACTAGTCGAAACGATCCATGCCCCTGCGGCAGTGGGAAAAAATACAAGCGTTGCTGCATCGATCACGCAACCAATCAGCAGCAAGGCGTGTTTGACGATATTGCGCAGGTCATAGCCATGAATCCAGACCTAAGCCTGGATGACCTGAATGTGATTGCTGAGCAGCGAGTTCAGCAGCGTAACAATCAGCCCATCGCTGACTTTTGTGGCCTCTCATCAAGCCAGATGTCTAACTGGATGTATGCACCCTTTGCAGAGTTGGATTTGGTAACAATCACGACACCAGCTGATTTATCCGCCAGTCCAGTTATGCGCTACCTAGAAATAATTCTAGATGAAGCCATGGCGAATGAAGGCTCATTTAAAGCAACCAGCAAAGGCAACTTACCAGCCAAACTGGTCAAGCAAACCAGTGAGCTGTTGCCGGAATTTGCTATAGCTGAATATCAGATTTACCCTAGCATCAGTGAGTACATGGGCAGTAATGAAGATAAGTTTAATGCGCTGCATTACACCCGTATCTTGGCAGAAGTGGCTGGCATTATTTACCGTAAAAGCGGCCGTTACCATGTTAAAAAAACAGCGCAAAAGCAGTACCGAAACCAAGGTCTGCGCTCCTTCTTTCTGCCCATGCTCGAAGCCGCGGTGGCCAAGTACAACTGGAGCTACCTAGATGCGTTTGAGGACGACATTGATCTGCGATTGTTCTGGATGTTCCTACTCTGGCGCATACAAAGTCATGGTTCGGTTGACCAGCTCATGGATGAGGTCTATGTGGCTTTTCCTCCGTTACTCCAGCAGTTGCCTCAAGATGAATACAGCACACCACACAGGCAGCTCGACTGCCGTATTGAAACACGCTTTATAAAACGTTTTTTAGAGTACTGGGGCTTTGTTACCCTCAACCCCAAACGCTACTCGGGCGAAACACGGCTGCCGCGACAGGCAAGCATCCAGCCGCTGCTAACGCAGACGTTTACGTTTAAGGTTTGACCTATACAACAGGTGTTGGAATACATCTAGCGCAGCAAGTACAGGCAATTAATGGGTCTACAAATTATTACCTTTTGGGTGATGTTTTGTAGACCTGTGTGGTGAAGGCTAAGTAATACCGGCAATATAGCTGTGTCGATAAGCGCAGGGAGTAGCGGGGGATTTAATGCAGCAAATTTTGCATGCTAAGAGTTATTTGTTTTTTCACAGTACTGGCTTTCACACTGACTATATACGCTGAAGCCACTGCCTATTTCTTTGATGTAAAGCTTTTCTCACGCCAGCAAGAAATTCTTGATCAGCTTGCGGTAGAACGAGATTTACAGGAGCTGAGAATGACTAAAAAACTCACTGAATCATCCAGTGATCGTCAAAATATCCTCAATAACCGTTATGCCCTGCAGAAGGCCGAGCAGCATTTGGCTTTGGGAGGTGTTTCTTTCCAAGGCGAGACGGTCTTTACTAAGCAGCAGTTAATGGCGCTGTATGAAGTTAGTGAAAGTACTATTGAAAAATACTTATTGAGCCATGCCGATGAGCTGCAAGCGAATGGTTACATCGTTCTAAAAGGAAGAAATCTTAAATGTTTCAAGGAGTTGCATGATGGTACCGTAATCAATTACGGTACCAAAACCAGCGTCCTCGGAGTATTCAGTTTTCGAGCGGTCTTGAACCTAGGCATGCTCCTCACTGAGAGTGAGCCAGCGCGTCAACTACGTACTCGACTACTCGATATAGTGCTAGACGTGATGGCGGAGCGCGCGGGTGGTCATACTAAGTTTATTAATCAGCGTGATGAGAGTTTCCTGCTAGCGGCTTTCCAAGAAGAAAATTACCGTAAGCAATTTATTGATGCGCTAGATAAGTTTGTTGAAGGTAGTCAGTGGAAATATGCTCGGTTTACCAACCTTATTTATCAAAGCATTTTTCATGAGAATGCTACCGAATACAAAAAGGTTCTGAAACTCGCGCAGAACGATAAAGTCCGTGAAACCATGTACTCCGAAGTGTTGAATTTGATCGCCAGTTTTGAAGCAGGTATTGCGCACGAATTAGAAAAAGCCAGTCGTGAGTACGGACGTAAGTTAGCTCAGAAAGAGGCTGAAAGTTTGTTATTTAGCTTCGAGCAACACCCTTTATTTAGGCCTCTTATTTTAGATGCGCGTACCAAAATGGCCAGCCGTGACTTGTGTTTTCGAGATGCGCTGCATACAAAATTAGCGGCCTATATTCAGTCGGTACCAGAAGCTGATTTTGAGCGGTTTTTAGGTGAGAAAAGTAAGTCGTTAGAAGAGCAGTTAAGCAACCCTGAAACGCTTGCAGTATTTAAGCGCTTGAAGGATCGTTGACATGCCCGACTCTGCAGTGGCTCGCTATTTTTATTTCGATGCAGCACACGCAATAGCTGTGCATGACTGGATTATTAAGCATTCAGGTGGCTTGGCTGGCATCAAAGACATTGGTCAGATAGAAAGCCCGCTAGAGCATATTCAAAATGATTTATATTACCCTGAGCTTGAAGATAAGCTGACGCATTTGGTTTTTTCCATCAACAAAAATCATGCCTTTAACGATGGTAATAAGCGTTCATCACTGGCATTGGGTGCTTACTTCCTAGAGCTCAATGGCTTTGATTATTTGGTCCAACGCTTTGTAATGGGCATGGAAAATATCGTTGTTTGGGTGGCGGATAATGTGATTGATAAACATCTGCTACAACAAATAATTAGCTCTGTTATTTATGAGGATGAGTACTCGGAGGCTCTTAAGCTGGCCATGCTAGAAGCGATAGAAACTGCTGGGCGATAGTAACCAATAATAAGCGATTGCTTGAAATTAAGACAAATAGCAAAAGTGTAAACAGCTTAAGATGGACAGCCGGCGATCCGCTTTCGTGTTTTATGCCTATAATGGACAGTATGATGTCTAAAGGTTTGTAATCATGGCGAGCTTTTTACTGTTAGATGATATTGATGTGCAACGTGCCTTTGCGGCTCATTTACGTAAGTTGCGTGAACAGGCCAAGCTGTCGCGGGATGCTTTAGAGCAGCGCAGCACTGTGCCGGCTTCGACTATTAAAAGGTTTGAGCTGACGGGACAGATTTCTTTTCGGCAGCTTTTGCTGCTCTGGCAAAGTCTGGATGATTTACAGCGCTTATACGCGCTGACTCAACCGCCCAAGCGAGGCACTCGTTTACCGACCTCTATTGAGGAGGTGTTGGCGGATGAGTTTTAAACCTGTACAAAAATTAAATGTCACGCGCACGTTAAGCACAGGTGACTCTGTGCAGGTTGGGGTGCTGGTGCAAAATAGCCAAGGTGTTTTTTTTCAATACGAGGCGCAGTATTTGCAAAAATTTGGCAACCTTTCGCCCTTTACTCTGCATAACTCGACCGTGTTGCAGCCTGCACCAGCGCAGCCTCATGCAGGATTGCACGGTGTGTTTGCAGACAGTTTACCTGATGGTTGGGGGTTGCTATTACAGGATCGTGTTTTTCGCCAACAGGGTATTTTGCCGGCACAGGTGACAGCGATGGACCGTTTGGCTTTTGTTGGCTCAACAGGAACGGGAGCCTTAGCGTTTACGCCAGAGTCTGATTTGCACATCACCAGTCAAGCCGATACTGATCTGGCGACGCTAGGTTTAGAGGCACAGGCCGTTTTTGATGGCCAAACAGAACACGTGCTAGCTGCATTAGTGGCGGCGGGTAGTTCAGGCGGTGCCCGGCCTAAAGCGCAGCTGTTTTTCTCGGCAGATAAACCGAGCCAGTGCTGCACTCAAGCCAAACGTGGTGATGATGCTTGGCTGGTAAAATTTACCTCGCAAAATCTAGCACTTGGTCATGAAGAGGGCTTATGTGAAGCGGCTTACTTGCATTTGGCTGAGGTTGCCGACTTGCACCCACCCCAGTGGCAGCTGTTACCCGCGCCAGAAGAGAGTGGCGCTAAAGCTTGGTTAGCCGTAAAGCGCTTTGATTGGCTACAAAATATCAACTCAGGTCGGCCTGGGCGCCTGCATTTGCACAGTGCTTGCGGCTTGTTAGATGCTGACTTTCGTTTACCCAGTTTAGATTACGCTGACTTAATTAAAGCGAGTCGCCAGCTATGCAAATCACCTAGCGTCGGTCAGTTACAGTTCCGTCGTGCTTTGTTTAACTTATTTGCGTGCAACCAAGACGATCACAGTAAGAACTGGGCTTTTTTGCAAGATGATAACAGCCAGTGGCAGCCGGCCCCTTTCTACGATGTCACGTTTAGCCCGCACCCATTTAACGAGCACACCACAGCTTTTATGGGTTACGGCAAGCAGCCACCATTAGCAGTCATACAGCAGTTGGCGGGACAAGCGGGATTTGCCGACTGGAAGCAAGCGCAAGCCCATATCCAAGAGAGTGTTGAAGCGTTATCAGGCTTTGCTGTTATTGCTAAGCGCTTAGGTGTGAAAAAAAATACCATTACGGCGATTCAGAAAATATTAGATGCGTGTCGTAAAGAGAATAGTGTATTGCTGCGGTAGAT
>JALOAC010000059.1 GCA_023228985.1 Thiopseudomonas sp.
TAAAGCTCCAGCAGGTCGGCATAGCTGGGCTCATGCATCTGTAACTCAGTCGCCTGCACTGCCAGCTCCACATCGGTTTTAATGGTTGCCAGTTGACGGGATAAATACGCTTGGTCTTTGTGTTCAACCAGCTTTGCCGCCAATGTTTTTGCGCCACGAATGGGCAGCTCAGCGACTTTATCCAGATTGGCATAGATGGAGTCCATATCGCCCAAGCCTTGCAGCAAACCCAAAGCGGTTTTCTCGCCCACGCTGGGCACACCGGGAATGTTGTCAGACTTGTCGCCCATTAATGCCAAGAAATCGATAATAAGCTCAGGGCCAATGCCGTACTTTTCTTTCACCCCAGCTTCGTCTGTCGCGGTGTTGTACATGGTGTTAACCAAGGTAACCCGCTCGGTGACCAGTTGCGCCATGTCTTTATCACCGGTGGAGATCACTACCAGCATATTTTGGCTGCACGCCTCTAACGCCAAAGTGCCAATCACATCATCCGCTTCCACGCCCTCAACACACAGCAACGGAAAGCCTTCTGCCTGCACACACTGATGCAAAGGCTCGATTTGCACGCGTAAATCATCGGGCATAGGTGGGCGCTGGGCTTTGTATTGCTCAAACAGTGCATCACGAAAAGTAGGCCCTTTGGCATCAAACACTACCGTAATCACGCTGTCCGGATACTGCTTGCGCAGACTGCGCAGCATGTTTAACACACCACGAACCGCCCCCGTTGGCTGCCCGCTAGAGGTTGATAACGGCGGCAAAGCAAAGTACGCACGGTACAAATAGGAAGAACCATCAACCAACACTAACGGGGACGCAGACATATTTAACAACCTTTATTATTAGTCGTGATAACAGACAATCACGGACAAATTAGCAGACCCTCTAAGGGTTTTGCAGTATATTACATTCTCAACATCTATGACTTAGCTGTCTTGCAGCTGCCCAAATAAGGACATCGCCATGTTCAAATATCTCCAACAATTCTTACTGCTAGGCGCACTTGCTTGCGCACCTTTCTGGGCGAGCGCACAGACTGACTCTCTGGGCGAGCCCGAAGTAACCATTATCCAGCAAGGTGAGCAAAAAATTGAGGAATACCGCGTCAATGGCTTTTTGTATGCCGTAAAAGTTACGCCTAAGGTAGGTCCTGCGTACTTTTTAGTGCGCGCTGAGGGTGAAGGCGAGAACTTTTATCACTCTGGCAAACCTGAGCTACGCATCCCTTCTTGGAAAATCTTTACCTGGTAAAGACTAAACCACTGCAGCCCAGAGCCGGATTGTATGTCGTCATGACATCAATCTTGCTCTGACTGCAACTTATCTAAAGTGCGTTGCTCAGTGCTCCAGTGCGCTTGATTGCCCTGCTCGTTCTTAATAAACACATCCAACTGCTTAAAGGCCATCTCAATTTTATACTCGCGAAAGCGCACCACAAGTTGATTGAGCACCTCATCAATGGACGGGTTACGATCGCCCAATTCACGCACGTGATAACGTAGCTCATGGTCAAAGGTACTTTCGCTGATACCTAAAAACAGCACTGCAGGCTCTGGATCGTTCATAATTCGCGCATTTTCCTGCAGCGTTTGCAGCATCAACTTACGCGCCAAATCCAGATCGGTGTCGTACGCTAAACCTATATTAACCACCACTCGGGTCACAGTATCTGTTAGCGACCAGTTGATCAGTCGCTCTGTTACGAACACCTTGTTCGGAACAATAATTTCCTTGCGGTCAAAGTCAATAATGGTCGTGGCTCGAATACGAATACGGTTAACTGTTCCAGACAGATTACCAATGGTGACCACATCGCCAATACGCACCGGCCGCTCAAATAAGATGATTAAACCCGAAACAAAGTTGGCAAATATTTCCTGCAAACCAAAACCCAAACCAACAGATAAAGCCGCTACCAGCCATTGCAGCTTGCTCCAGCTTACGCCCAACACAGCCAAGGTCATGACAAAACCAGCCGACACCGTTGCGTAGGTCAACAGCCTAATAGCCGCATACGCACTGCCTTGCGCAAGATTCAATCTGGAAAAAAACAATACTTCCAACAATCCCGGCAGGTTGCGCGCCAGCATCGCGGTCATGGCCACAATAACCGCTGCATTCAGCAAATCGCGCAGGCTAAGAATCGCTTGCGAGGCGCTCAAATCATTACTGAACCTATCCTCATACAAAACAACATTATCTAAATAGGCGAACAGCGAAATCACATCAGCCCAAACCCAATAGATACCCGCCGCCAACGTGAGCAGTAAGAGTAGGCGGACCAAGCGCAAGGACTGCTGATTAACCTCGCTTATATTTAGTCCCATCCTATCCTGCGACTGCTCAGCCTCGTTTGCCTCCTGCTGATTGCTACGTGCTTTTTCAGCACGCTGCCAAGCCAAGCGGCGCGCTGCAATAATCAAACCGCGCTCCAGCATAGCCTGCATAATTATCCATACCACCAGCAATACCAGCGTGGTTAGCAAACGCTCAGTTAGCTGCAAGACGGTGTAGTAATAACCTGAGGCTAAAGCGCCAACAAACAATAGCGGTAATAGTGCTAAAAACATGCCAAAGCCACGTGCCCACCAAGGCAAAGGCTCTTCCACATATTTGTGCAACACAGCGCTACCCAGTAAAAAACTTAAGGCCAGTAAACCCACTGCCAACAACACCGAACCCAGCACGTCCTCGCTCAGATTCGACAGGCTCGCCTGCGCCAAAGGCACCACTAAAGCTAACAGCCACACCACCAACGCCAGCCACGCCACGCGCTTACGTAAAAACTCCACCTGTCGTGCTGGCCAAGCAAAATGCACCTGCGCTACGCCCTGCTTGGCCAGTAAACGGTAGGCAATGGAAAACACCAGTCCCAGCTTAGCCATATTGAGCAAAGCCGTACCAAACTCATAGGCGACTGATTGCGTGTGCAGCTGCGCCAACCAGCCTGCTGTAGCAAACAGCGCGGCAATAGGTAGCGATACCACTGCTACCGCCAATACTGCCAGCGGTGTATAAAACTGTCGATCGCGCAGATAATGTCCAATACTGGCTTGGGTATTCTGTACCTGCACACGCAAGCCAGTGCGCTTCCACAATACCAGCAGAGTTAATAGCAATACGGGGAAAAAACTCAGAACATTATCACGCCAAACTGGCCATAACTCGGCAAACACAGTGCCGATATCAATAGCGCGCCACTGTTGCTTGAGCTGCGCAGGCAAACCTGTAAACCAACCCCGATCAACGGCCTTATTACTTGGCACCCAAAACATTTGCTCATCTAAAATGATATGCAGCATTTTGGCGGTCGATTGCAGCTGCTTTTGATTAAGCTGCACTCTAATCGCTTCACTTAAATACGCATTCAGTTCGTGATTGAGTCTTTGTAACAGTTCACTGCGTGCGTTCACTAAACCCAGCAAGTCAGTGCGTAATTGCGGATTATCTTCAGCTAACGGCCGCAGCATGCTGTCGACATACTCTTGGGGGCGTTGTACGGTTTCGCGTAATTGTCTAAGCTCAAACTGATACAACCGCGTATCCGCGATTTGCTCAGTAAGGCGCTGGTCAAAACTTAGTTGCGGCAAGGCTTGTTTTTGCTGATACAGAATCTTCGCCAGCAGCAAACTGCCCTGTAAAACGCTAATTTGTTCTTCCAGTGCCTGTTCGATTTGCTGCACGTTTTCTAACTGTTGGCGTACCTGTAAGCTTTTTTGGGTCAGCTGATTGCGCCGCTCGGTAATGGTAAGCAGATAATCCGACAGTTTCAGGTTAAGACTACTTTCTTTCAGTAGCAGTGCATCTTCACCGGCTTTTTCCACACCCAAAGACTGTTCTTGCACGGCCAGCTCTGAAGCTGCCTGACGCCTATTGTTAAGTATTTCTTGCAAGGCAACTAAGTAGCTTTCTTGCACCTGCACTTTGGCAGCGAGTAACTCTCTATTACTACTGGCCAAATCCTGCAGCACGCTATTACCAGCCAGCTCCGCCTGATTGAGCTTATTACGCTCCTGCAGCGCCCCCAGCTCAGCTTGCAGCCGATCCATGGTTTCAGGTAGCAACAAAGCCTTGCCGCCCTCTTTACCGCTCTTAATCTGCGCATTAATTTCTTGGATACGTTTTTGATTGCTACCGACTTCGATTTGCGCACGCTCTGGACGGGTTTGCGTACGGATAATTAACGCACTGGCATCATTGAGTTCTTTCTGCCAAAACTCCAGCTGCTGGTTTTGGTCTGCGACCAACTGTTCTAATTGTAAAATCGTTAAATTTTGTGGGACCTGTTTATCCGCTTGCCGTGCTAATTGCGCCAGCGCTTGCTTGTTTTGCTGAATTTGTTGCGGTGCTTGGCTGAGTTGCTGCTCTAGGCTGGTCTGCGCTTTTTGCGCACGCTCGATCGCATCAAGCCACACCAAAGTTTGCTCTAGAGTTTGCTGGGCTAATTGCTGCTCGGTTTCAGGCAGTTTGCGCTCGCTTAAAGTAGCAAGATTTTTTTTGATAAAATCAATGCTCGGCACCGCCGCCGTTGCCTGCATTGCGCCGCATATAAGCAGTAAAACCAGAAGAACTCTGCGCCACACCCGCATATTTATACCCACTCTGAAAATCCGTTCCTGTTGATACCGCTCAGTTTCTATTTAGCAGCCTAGGAATTGAGCGTACTAAATCACAGCGTCCTTGGTGTCAGGAAAACGCAAACCCACTTTACTGACCTTATCATTTTCCATTTCCACAACGACCCAAGTTAAGCCCTGCCAGTCGGTGTAGTCACCCACTACCGCCTCACCACCTACGGCCTCACTAATAAAATCAGAAAGACTTTCTTTAGCGTTGCGTCCTTTCAAATCCAGCCCATACACAGCAGCCACATCACCCAGTTGCGCCTGCCCTTGCAAAACAAAGTCACCAAAGAAACGCTTATCCAATCCTCGATCCGGCGCTTCACTAAATAAGCGGCCCAGTGCCGGCAAGTCCTCGTCGTGACCAATCACGCATAAAATATCATCTACTTCCAGGCGGGTACTACCGGTGGGGTGCAACAGGCAGTTGTTACGAAATAAAGCAGCTATTCGTGTTCCGGTAGGCATTTTTAGTTCACGCAGTTGCGCGCCAATACACCACTTTTCACGCTTAAGCTTATAAACAAACAACTCCCACTGGCTGGTGGGATAAATCTCTAAACCCGCACGGGATATGGGGGCAGGCGCAGGTGGTACTTCTACTCTGGCTTTACGTGCAGCCCAAGACAAAGTCGAACCCTGCACAATCAGTGATACCAAGACAATAAAGAAGGCTACGTTAAAAAACAGCTGCGCGTTTGGCAACCCATAAACCAACGGGAACACCGCCAAAATAA
>JALOAC010000060.1 GCA_023228985.1 Thiopseudomonas sp.
AGAGCGAATCGGCGTGACCGGTTTCGTTACCGGCGACACAGCCTGCAGCTGCGCCTGACAAAGCGCTTACAGCGTGGTCAGGTGATACAACGGCTGAAATGAAGCTGTTGTTTAAAACATTAACGGTTGTATCAGCGGCGTAACCTACGATACCGCCCGCATAAGAAGTTGCTGCGGCGGCTGAAATAAGTTTAGCAGCAGTTACTTTGTTGCTTGTTAAAGCAGAAGCGCCCGAAACGTTACCCGCAATACCGCCCACTTTAGAGCCGGCATCAGCAACTGAAACAGTTTCGGCGAAAGTTACGTTACTGTCGGTGATATTAGCGGCTATTGCATTACCTGCGATACCGCCGACGAATGAATTCTCACCCGTTGTAGACAACGCAGCTGAAAGGGTTACATTTGCATTATTTATGGCAGTGCCGTTAAACAGACCGACAAGACCCGAAGCGTAAGTTACGCCTGTAATAGCGCCTGTGCCCTGGGTTGTTACGTTAGCATTAGCAATAGAGGTTGCTGCACCTGCAGTGCCGATTAGACCGGCGGCAGATGTGCCGCTGATACCTTCATTAGCTTTGAAAGTAACAGAAACATTGTTAACAGTTACGGCACCTGCACCGGTTACACCGATTAAACCCGCCGAGTTAGCAGCGCCGGTTATGGCGCTTACATCAACATCGTTTAGATTAATATTATCGATGGTGGCAGCGGCATTGACAGAGGCGATTAAAGCACCTGAAACACCTGCTGCAGTCAAAGTGCCTTTATTCAAAGTCAGTGCAGAAACATTCAAGTTTTTAACAGAAGCGCCTGTGAACAACCCGAACATACCGGCATAATTTGCATTGCCGGTTACAGCTAGGCTTGAAACGGTATAATTCTGACCGTTGTAAGTGCCTGTAAAGGCTGTTGTATCACCAATCGGATTAACGAAGGTCACTGGATCAGCAATATTAGCGATCTGTATAAAGTTACATGCTTGTGTCCAATAGTAGCCCTTAAGTTCTGCTAATGTCGAATATAAAGTGCCATCGCCTTTAAGGGCTATTGCATTTATATCAGAGAGGCTCAGGTTAGTTAAATCAGCTGCAGTTTCTATAATAAACGCATTGCTTGTTAATTCTGAAGATACCTTTGCCAATTCGGTGGCAGTGTTGTTGGCGTCTCTGAGGTTCCAGGGGTGAACAACAACTTTATGCTGAACGCCAAAGTGTATGAAACCATCGGTTGTGATAACGTAAGGCACCAGATAATAAGGGGTATTTACGTCAGTGAGGTTAAGCTCATTAAGCGTGCAAGTTATTTGTCCGGTTGAGTAGTTTGCAGAACCAATAACATGGTTGTGTCCCGTTACAGGAGTAGTAACGAGATCTGTCGGGTTATGCAATTTATCGCCCAAACCTGTTGCATCATTTTTCGGATTAACGTCTGCAACATCAAGACTGTAATAAATACCCACATACTTTGTAGCAGAAGCGGTAATATCAACGCCGTTTAGCATTACATTAGCTGAGAATTGAGCTTCAACAATGCGTCTATCTCTAACGAAAGTAATTGGGCTAATTTCAGGTTTATCGCCCCTGCCGGTTTTAAAGCTCCACTCGATTGTGTTCTCGCCAGCGCCGTCTTTTCCAATAGTTGTGCCTTCTGAAAAGCCTCTGGCACCTGAAACAATATTACTATAAATATCGAAAGCAGGTGAGGTTCCTGCATTGACAACTAATTTAACAGTATAAGCACGGTTGTATTCAAATGAAGCTTTTGCTGCCTTAACAGTAGCAGTAACTGTTTGAGAATCTTGTGTCCAAGAAAAATCGAAATCTGTTGCGGTAAAGCTTGCAGTTGTTTGAGTTAAAGCACCGTCATCATCGTGTCTGTATACGCTGAAGGCTCCCTCAACAGCCGCTTTATCCATTGGTTTATCGAAAGTTAACACTATCGGCGTGTAGATAGAGATATCACCGATAACCGCAGAACCTACAGATACTCTGTGAGCCGGCGATATAGTCGTCAGTTGCGGCTTGGTATTGTATTTACCTGCCATAAAGTCATTAGACTTATCATTTACGGGGTGACCAAGATCGCCATGAGCATCACCGGTGCAAATATTGCCTGAAATTACGAAATCAAGAGCGTTACCACCCACTGCACTTTGAGTTGTAAAGTTAGCTGAGCCTTTTGAAGCGAGATTTGCTGTTTCGTTACCGGCGACACAACCTGAAATCAAGTCTGACGAAGTAACTCCTGCGGCAAACGCGCCGCCAAATTTATTGTTTTTAATTTCAGTGCCGGCTGCTGTGTAACCAACAACACCGCCGATGTAATTGGCTGTGCCGGTTAAAGTTAGCCCTGTAAGAATTTCAGAGTCAGTAACTGAGCCTTTAGCTAAGCTACCGATAATACCACCGACGTTGCCTTTGGCAGTTACAGATGATGTTCCGGCAATTTTAACATTGCTGATTGTTGTAGTTTCACCAGCTGGAGAAGAAGCTCTACCTACAAGCAAACCCACATTGTCTGCATTAACAGCGCCTACAGTTGCTGTATCAAGAACGATATTAGATAAGCTTGCGCCTCTTATTTCACCAAACAAGCCAGTTGAGCTAGTAACTGCCGTTGTAAAAGAAATATTTTTTATACTATAATTTTGTCCGTTATATGTGCCGATAAAATTACTAACAGAGAGACCGATTGGTGATAACCAATCGCCCAGAGCTAACAAATTAATATCTGCGGTCTGCACGTAATTGCAAGACCAGTATGCATTTTTATAAGCGGTATTTACGGCCAAATCTGTAGCAGAAGTCGGAATACCATTCAGCGATGCTCTTGTAAGTCTTGAATTTGCAAGAGTCAAGTTACTTAAATCAAAGAAGTTTGTATTGTCTTCTTTTTCGATTACGAACCTGTTAGTCAGCATTTCAGAAGTTAAAGTATTGTTGTTTAGAGTAATACCAGCCACAGTGTCGTCGGCTTCGATGTTCCAGGGGTGAACGACAAGTTCTGAAGCAGCACTATAGTAAGTGTTACTATCAGCGGTTGTTATAAAACCATACAAATGATAACGCTCATTTGGAGTTACGATATTTTCATAAGTTAAAGTAACCTGAGCTAAACCGTTTTGAGCAATATCAACCTTAACGCTGTTATGACCTGCTCCGTCTGCCAACGTCAAAAGCTCGGTGGTCAAAGGTTTTGTTGGTTCGCCGGCTTGTTTTACATAATAAACACCGGCTTTTACGCCTGTAGTGTCGATAACAGAACCGTCATAATTTGTGGCGCTGAACTTAACCGTTACAGTTCTGCGATCTCTGGTAACTATCAAATCGCTAATCTTAGGTTCGTTGCCCTTAATTGTGGTGAAGCTCCATTCTACGTTTGCTGCACCGGAATTTGCAGCATTATAGCCACGAACGTCGGTTGTTGCAGCTTGCAAAATGTTGCCAAAAATATCTTTTAAGCTGTCTTTAACAATTTTAGCCGTATATCGAGTGTTGTAGCGTAATGCATTCAGAGGTGTAACGGTAACGCGCTGATTATCGTCTTCCCAGTTGTAGGTGAATTGATCACCGTCAATAACAACCGCCGATTCGGTGTCAGTCGGGTTGCCGTCCACACCGTATGTATGCTCTGTGAGGGTGAACGCTGTTTGCAAAGTTGCCGTGTTAATCGGTTTATCGAAATGCAGAATAATTGCAGGGAAAGTTGCTACGGGTGCTAGTGCCGGAACCGCATGTGCGCTGTGCGTAATTGCTGTTACGGTTACTCTCGGTAAAGTATGGTTCTTACCTGCCATAAAGTCGTTAGACTTAGTGTTAATTGGGTGTGTGTGCTGAGGGCAATTGCAAGTATTACCTGTGATCGGGTATGCAATAGCATCGGCTATGGTTGTGCTTGTAATTGAGTTTTTGTTGTAGAGCGAATCGGCGTGACCGGTTTCGTTACCGGCGACACAGCCTGCAGCTGCGCCTGACAAAGCGCTTACAGCGTGGTCAGGTGATACAACAGCAGAAATAAAGCTGTTGTTTGTGACATTAACGGTAGTATCAGCGGCGTAACCTACGATACCACCGGCATAAGAAGTTGCTGCGGCGGCTGAAATAAGTTTAGCTGCGGTTACTTTGTTGCTGCTTAAAGTAGATGCTCCGGAAACGTTACCGGCAATACCACCAACTTTTGAAGTAGCTAATGCAGCTGAAACGGTTTCAGCAAATGTTACGCTACTGTTGGTTATGTTAGCACCGGCTGCATCAGCAGCGATACCACCGACGAACGAACCAGCTCCTGTTGCAGACAACGCAGCTGAAAGTGTTACATTAGCATTATCAATGGTGGTGCCGTTAAACAGACCGACTAAGCCCGAAGCATATTTTGTGCCCGTAATAGCGCCTGTGCCCTGAGTTGTTACGTTAGCGTTAGCAATAGAGGTTGCTGCACCTGCAGTGCCGATTAGACCGGCGGCTGAAACGCCGCTAATACCTGCATTAGATGCAAATTTCACAGTAACATCGTTAACGGTTACAGCACCTGCACCGGTTACACCGATTAAACCGGCAACATTTGTGCCAGCGGTTATTAAACTGACATCAACATTATTAAGGTTAATGTTATCAATAGCAGCAACTGAATTAATAGAACCTGCTAATGCGCCTGTATTAACTGAAGCGCCTGTTAAAGTAAGCGCTGAAATATTCAAATTCTTAACAAAAGCACCTGTAAACAACCCGAACATACCCGTATTGTTTGCGTTGGCAGTTACATTAAGACTTGAAACGGTGTAATTCTGACCGTTGTAAGTGCCAGTAAAGGCAGTTGTATCACCGATCGGGTTGTCAAAAATTACAGCACCGATATCTTTAGATTGGATAAAGTGATTTGTTGCTGTCCAATATGTTGTCTGCAAGTCAGCCAGAGCGTTACCTGAAAGATTGTTGGCTACATCTGCGGCTACGTTAACATCACTTAAAGAGAGATTTCTTAAATCTGCGGCTGTTTCGATAATAAACTGATTATCGGCAGCATTTACGGCGGTCAGGTTGCGTTCATTCGCGCCGGTGCCGTGGTTATTTACTAAGTTCCAGGGGTGAACAATCGCTTCGACGGGTTCGCCAAAGAAGAGAGTTTTTGAACCATACTGCGTTT
>JALOAC010000028.1 GCA_023228985.1 Thiopseudomonas sp.
TCCGAACTCAGTAGTGAAACGATGCATCGCCGATGGTAGTGTGGGGTCTCCCCATGTGAGAGTAGGTCACCGTCAAGCGCCTAATAAAAAACCCTTGCAGATTAGCTCTGCAGGGGTTTTTTTATGCGTGCAGGTTTAGTTCATACACTGAAGTGAGTGAAAGTAACTAATAGTCGAAGGGTGAACACCAAGAAAGGCGCGAAGTAGACTAGGTCAGCGCCCAACCATCAAGCGAGCACCCAATAAAAACCCCTACAGATAAGTACTGCAGAGGTTTTTAGATGCTTGCAAAAACTAAGACTCATTTTTAATTAGGTCACACCCACAGAGTGCCGCTATTTATCTGCTTGAAGAAAAAACAGCCTTCGCGGGTTAAAGACGACGACCTTGAATCAAGCGCAGTATAATAACTACCACTGCAATGACGAGCAAAATATGGATGAACCCACCCATGGTGTATGAGCTGACTATACCCAAAAGCCAGAGCACCACTAAAATAATAGCAATAGTTTGTAGCATGTTAACGCTCCTTTTGTGCAGCTAAATAGCTGAACCGTACATCTTAGACAGTGAAAAGCTCTTGGTGTGCGGTTTTTTTATTTAGAAAGCAGGAGCGGAGCTGTTCAAAACAGTCTTTATAAACTAATCATTCCAGCGCCCAGGAGAGTAGGAGAATACAGGTAGAGACCACTTCCACTTTAAGGCAGATAAACGCAGGGTGAGGCCAAAAACAAAGGAAATGAGCAGGTTGATGTTTTCATTCACCTGCAAGTAAATAAGCCCCAAGTATAGAATAGCGACCATAAACGAAACGCTTGCGTATAACTCGTGACGAAGGACTTGTGGAGTGCGGTTACACATGATGTCGCGCAAGATGCCGCCAAAAATACCTGTGGTCATGCCTGCCATAAGGACAACGGTGAGGTGGTAATCCAGTTTTATGGCGATATTGCAGCCAATGATGGTGAAAGCCACTAAGCCCATTGAGTCGACAAGTAAAAACAGGCGGTTTAACCGGCGCATATACTTAGCAATCACTACTGTGAACATGCCGGCACCGATGGTGAGGTAGATGTAAAGTGGGTGTTGAGTCCAGGTAACGGGGTAGTTGCCTAGCAGCATGTCGCGCACTGTGCCACCGCCTAGAGCTGTTAGAAAGGCGACGAAGGCTACGCCAAACAAGTCCATATTGCGCCGCCCAGCAGCTAGTGCTCCGGACATGGCTTCAGCGGTAATGGCTATAACGAAGATATAGGAAAGCATCAGAAAGCACCTGCAGTCTGTAATGCCCCTCCCTCTGTCCTGTTACCTGAGAGTTTATGCAGCAATGCTGCTTGCCCCTTCGGTGGGTTGTCGAGCAACCGCTCTCCAGTTGGCGTATTAATGGTAGTGCAGTACATGAGCCTGAGCGTTTATGGGAGTTTGCGCCTTCGGCGGGTGCGTTTATGTCACCGCTCTCCTGCGTGCGAAAGTATAGTTTTTTTTCACGGGACTAGCTAGTCGACTTGTAGCAATTTACAATAGACTAACTATTATTTGCGCAGATGCAGCTAATACAACAAATAGTTAGCATCTTCGTGCTCAGGAAATATTTATGTCTTACTCCCTTGATACTTTTCTTAACCATATTAAACAACGCGACCCAGAGCAGCCTGAATTCCATCAGGCGGTGGAGGAAGTGTTGCGTTCATTATGGCCTTTTTTACAGGAAAACCCGCGCTATATGCAGGCGGGTATTATTGAACGTATGGTTGAACCGGAAAGGGTGATTCTATTTCGTGTGCCTTGGGTAGACGATGCCGGTAAGGTGCATGTGAATCGCGGTTATCGCGTACAAATGAACAGCGCGATAGGACCTTACAAGGGTGGAATTCGTTTTCATCCTTCGGTAAACCTTGGCGTACTTAAGTTCTTGGCTTTTGAGCAGGTATTTAAGAACTCGCTGACGTCACTACCTATGGGTGGTGGTAAGGGTGGTGCGGACTTTGACCCTAAGGGTAAGTCTGAACAAGAAGTGATGCGCTTCTGTCAGTCCTTTATGAATGAGCTCTATCGCCATATTGGGCAGCACTTGGATGTCCCCGCAGGGGATATTGGTGTGGGTGCGCGTGAAGTGGGTTATATGTTTGGTCAGTACAAACGTCTAGCCAACGAGTTTACTTCAGTATTTACCGGCAAAGGCATGACCTATGGCGGTAGTTTGATTCGCCCTGAAGCGACCGGCTATGGTTGTGTCTATTTTGCGGAGCAAATGCTTAAGAGTGTTAAGCGCCGCTTTGAAGGTCAACGTGTGGCAATTTCCGGTTCAGGTAACGTAGCTCAGTATGCTGCGCAAAAAGTTATTGAGTTGGGTGGTAAAGTGGTTTCGTTATCGGACTCGGGCGGTACCATCTATATGCCTAATGGAATGACTAGCGAGCAGTGGTCGTATTTAATGGATTTGAAAACCGTGCGTCGTGGACGTATTGAAGAGATGGCGAAGGAGTTTGGTGCGCCGTTTTTGGCTGGCCAGCGTCCTTGGAGCCTTGAGTGTGACATTGCCATGCCTTGTGCAACGCAAAATGAGCTGAACGTTGATGATGCACGAGTGCTGATCAAAAATGGCTGTATCTGTGTCGCTGAGGGTGCCAATATGCCTTCTACACTGGCAGCTATTGATTTGTTTCAGTCTTCAGGCATTCTTTATGCGCCTGGCAAGGCCTCTAACGCTGGCGGGGTTGCTGTCAGCGGTTTAGAAATGACGCAAAACGCTATGCGCTTGCTATGGACGGACGGGGAAGTGGACGCTAAGTTGCATAGCATTATGCAAGGCATTCATGCGGCCTGTGTTAACTACGGTAAAGAAAACGACAGAGTTAACTATGTTAAAGGTGCTAATACGGCGGGATTTGTAAAAGTAGCTGATGCTATGTTAGCGCAGGGTATTGTTTAGCTAGTTTTTGATCAATAAAACGTATAAAAAATGCAGCAGATACATTGACGTACTCTGCTGCATTTTTTATTGCTGTCTGACAAAGCACGCTGCTAGCCGATACAAGCTAAGCCAGCTAGAGTTTTGCTGCAGCCATTTGATAAGCGGTGACTAAAGCGACTTGCAAGCTTCCTGTATCTATCTCTCCGGTTCCGGCTAAGTCAAGTGCTGTGCCATGATCCACAGAGGTGCGGATAATAGGCATGCCCAAGGAGACGTTTACTGCCGAGCCAAATCCTTTGTGTTTTAGTACGGGTAGGCCTTGGTCATGATACATCGCCAAAACAGCATCACATTGTTTTAGATTGGTAGGGGTAAATACGCTATCAGCAGGTAGTGGGCCTACTAAATCCATACCCTCTTTACGTAAACGATCCAACGTCGGCGCAATAATATCTAATTCTTCACGGCCAAGATGACCATCCTCACCTGCATGCGGGTTAAGTCCACAGACAATAATGCGAGGATTCTTGATGCCGAATTTTTCGGTCAGATCGCTGTGTAAAATACGGGTAACACTTTCTATGCGCTCTGTAGTAATGGCATCAGCAACTTCACGCAGCGGTAGGTGAGTGGTAACTAGAGCTACGCGTAACCCGTGAGTTGCCAGCATCATCACCACCTGAGGTGAGTGAGTAAGCTCTTGTAAAAACTCAGTATGCCCAGAAAAGGGCACACCGGCTTGGTTGATGACGCCCTTGTGCGCGGGGGCAGTTATCATGGCGCTAAATAAGCCATCTATGCAGCCTTGTCCTGCTCGGGTCAAGGTTTCTAGTACATAAGGGGCGTTGGCGGTATTTAGCTGTCCGGCAACTGCAGGCTCATACAATGGCGTGTGCCATACATAGAGTGACTGCTCTGGGGAGGGTAACTCAGGTAAGTTGTCTGGGTTTACTTCAATGATGTTTAATGGCAGGTCTAGTTGCTGAGCACGCTGTTTAAGTAATTCTGTATCGCTGATTACTATTACAGGATAGGGCTGGGCCTCTTGAGCTAAGAAAACGCACAAGTCAGGACCAATCCCTGCTGGCTCACCTGGGGTTAATGCAAAGCGCAGTGTCATAATTCTTTAATCTCCACGTAGGCTTCGTCACGAATTTCACGTAGCCATACTTGCAACTCTTCTTCATATTTGCGGTTATGAATAAGGTTTAGAGCTTGTTGTTCACGCAACTCTTGACTGCTATCGGTTATACGACGATCCAGTACTTGTAGAATATGCCAGCCGAACTGGCTTTCAAAAGGCTTGGACAGCTCACCAATTGTTGTGTTGGTCATGACTGAACGGAAAGCGGGCACTAAGTTCTGCGGGTCAGTCCAATTAAGGTCGCCACCCTGCAGTGCTGAGCCGGGGTCTTCTGAATACTGTTTTGCCAGTTGGGCAAAGTCTTCACCACCGCTAATGCGTTCGTAAAGGCGTTGCGCTAATTGCTGTGTCGCTGCTGGGCTACGAATTTCGCTTGGTTTGAGCAGTATGTGACGCACATGCACTTCGTCACGCATGCTGTTGTCTGTGCCTTGCTTGTCGAGTAGCTTTAAAATAATTATGCCGCCGGCAGTACGCAGGGGTTCAGTAACGTCACCGATACTCATTTGGCTAACCATGGTATCAAAGGGCGGCGGCAGCTGACCTGCTTTACGCCAGCCCATATCCCCACCTTCAAGCGCATTTTCGCTGGCTGAGTAGCTCATAGCCAGCTGCTGGAAGTCCGCACCTTCGTATAAACGTTTTTGCACGAGCTCTACTTTTTGTTCAACCTCAGCAATTTCGTCTGCGCTTGGGCTGTCTGATAGAGGGATGAGAATGTTGGCTAAACGGTAGTCTTCAGCCAACTGCATTTTGCCCAGGGTGGAATTGAGGAAGTTTCTCACTTCCTGTTCGGTTACTTGGACTCGTTCGGCGACTCTATACTGGCGTACACGGTTGATGATAATTTCGTTGCGAATTTGCTCACGCACATCGGCTTCTGATAAACCGTCTTGGCGCAACATGTTTAAAAAATCAGGCACTGTGGTTTGATTGCGCTGCGCGAGGCTGGCAATAGACTCGTTGAGTTCATCATCTGCAATGCGAATGCCGGAACGTTCACCAATTTGTAGCTGCAGCTCGTCCAAAATCATGCGGTCTAAAACCTGTTGCTGTAATACGTCTGCCGGCGGCAGCTCAGTATTACGGTTGCTAATGTTTTTACGGACTTCTTGCAAACGTTTTTCGAGCTGACTTTGCATAATAATGCCGTCATCTACGATAGCGACAATACGGTCTAGGGGTTGTTCTGCGGCGTAGCTTAAACCTGCGGCACATAGCAGGCCGAGGCATAGTGTTTTGAGTGACTTAGTAAGCATTGTCTTCTCGTCGTTGATAACCAGGGATGCCTTCATCAAGGAAGGTGCTAACTTTATTGCCTGTGATACCGCCCAGGCCTTTTAGGATGATTTGCAAGAATACACCGCGATCAGGGCGGCGGTTATCTTCAGGGGACATGGTCCGCTCGTCATAGTCTACCCAATAACGGCTGACGAGGCGTACTTTCCAACAGCAATTATTGTATTCAAAGCCGCCAAGAGCTTCTAAGGTTTGGCTGCGGTTGTAGTCAAATTGCCAGCGGGCAATGGCGTTCCAGCGGGTAAAGATAGGCCACATTATCGAAGCATCGGTTTGTTCAACTTTGTAGAAGTTTTTGTAAACTTGGCCTGTAGTTGTGTTGGTGTAGTCGCCGCTGCCGGTTACATAACGACCTAGATTTTCATCAAAATAGACGCCATCGTTTGTATAGCGATAACCGAAGTTTAGTATTTTGTTCAGGTTGCTTTGAGGCTGGTAGTTAAACATCATGCTGCCGGAGCGTGGGCTGTGGGTGTCAGGATTCCAAGTGTAGTTTGCGTTGAGCTTCCAGTCCTGATTGAAGCGATACATATACTGCGCAGCATAGGGAGAGCGCTTGCTAGTATTGCGCTCGTGCATTTTGTAGTCGTTTTTATTAGCAGCATTAAGCATGACTTTGCGGTCGCTAAAGTAATAGGCTTGTCCTACTGAAGCTTGTTGCCTCTCAAAGCCAGTATCTTCTAGCCAGCGGTAGGTAAGTCCTAAAGAAACCTGGTTGCTATCACCGATGCGATCGCGTCCGGTAAAGCGATTGTCGCGAAACAAAGATGAGTAGCTAAAGGAACTTTCGCCAGTATTAAATAAAGGCAGATCAATCTGGTCGGTGTAGGGCACATAAAGATAGAACAGGCGCGGTTCTATAGTTTGCGTGTAGTTTTTACCAAACAACTCTGTTGGGCGATCAAAATAAAGACCGCTGTCTAGGCTATAAATGGGTAGGCTGCGACTCGGTGCGCTTTTAAATGTACGACCTACTCCTATCGTTTGCTTGCCCGTCTTATCAAGCTCTAAATCATACTTGGTGTAAGCAAACTTAACGCTGGGCTTAATAAAGCCCCACATCCAACCCATGGGTATGCTTAAGGCGGGCTCAATGTGGGCGCGGTTGCCTTCAGCGCGATTAAGTCCCTTAAGTCGAGTGTCCCGCCAGTTGTGAGGTTTACCATCACGGTCACGGTACTCACCGTTTTTCAATGAGCGCTCAAAGCGCACCCACTCGGTTTGATAGCTCAGTTCAAGGCCGGCCAGCTCACCAGGAACACGACCGTTAAGCGTGAGCTGCGGTAGCTTATCGTAGGGTGTGATATCGGAGATATTGGCGCGCTCATAAGCATGCAGGCCTAGGTTGGCAGTGTAGTTGTCGCCACGCCATGTCAGTCCGGCCCGCTGATCTACAGTGCTGTCTGATGAGGCGATAATGTTTGAAGACAAGTCTTGGAAGTAATAAGGATCACTGATGTCGGTGTAATCCACTTCAGCCAGCAGGCGGGAGTTAAAGCCGTGCTGGTGTTGCCAGTTAAGCATCCAGCGGTCTTTTTTATACTCAGATTGAAGCTTGCGTTCTGTTTCGCTGTCGTTGCCCAGCCATGCAGCACCAAGCTGACCCTCACTTTGCTTGGTGAGATAGCGGAACTCAGTCTCAGTTAACAAACCTCGTTTACTGATGTAATTGGGATACAGGGTGGCATCGTAGTTTGGTGCAAGGTTGATGTAGTAGGGCGTGGTGATATCAGCCCCCTTGCGGCGGCTATAACTGATGCTGGGCGGTAAAAAACCTGACAGGCGTCGATCATCGATAGGGAATTGAACATAAGGTGTATACAAAACCGGTATGTTTTTGACTCTGAGTGTGGCATTGGTTGCCGTGCCAAAACCTGACTCTTGGTTTAAAGTAATATTATTGCTCTGCAGATGCCAGTCGTTTTTGCTGGGTGCGCAGCTGGTATAACTGCCGGATTTCAAGCGGATAACGCCGTCCTCATTACGTTTAATGTATTCAGCACCGCCGCGTGTTCTTTTGCTATGCACAACGTATTCGGCATTATCAATCTGCGCCTCACCCGTATCAAGTTGGATTCGTGCTTGGTCGCCCACTATCAAAATATCTTGGTCACGCAAGCGCACCTGCCCGGTCAAGGTGCCGAGGTTGTTAAGCTGATCCAGCTCACCGTGTTCAGCCTCTGCTTGCAGGCTGGCTTGGCGGATAATGACGTCACCTGTTAATACGGTTAATTGCGTGTTTTGCTCATGGCGTGAATTGATCGCATTAACATATATGGGGGCTTGCTTGAATGGGGTGGTGTCGTCTTTGCCTAAACGTAATGGCTCTATATATGTGCCGCCGCAATAGGGCGAAATTTCCGCCAGCTGCTCACCAGTAAGACTCTCACGCGGTATCCAGTCAAGATGAGAATAGTCTGAGCTGCGAGAATTGAGGGCATAGCCTTTTGCTTGTGCAGTTTGTTTGGTAGAGGCTTTTGCTTTTCTTGCAGTGGTCGTAACAGGAGCGGTAGCTGTTTTTTTACTCGTAGACGTAGCTGTTTTGCCTGTAGCCGGTTCACTAATAGGTGTTGGTCGTGGCACCGAGCGTGGCTTTTCTTGCGTTGTACAGATCCATTGTCCGCCAGCACCTACAGCGCAACTGTATTGACTATCGGCTTGTGCGCTGATCACGCTTAATGGGTATAAGGCAAAGAAAACGCCTAGGGCTAATGCATTGGGTTTAAGATGATGAGGTAGCTGAGCAGCCATTATGCGTATGTCCATTCTTGCCGAGTGATTCTACAGAAAGCCTGATTGCTCTCGAAGCGAGAACAAAGATAAGCGATAATAAAGCATGCCTTCCTTAACGGCTAGCACCTTTGGAGAAAACACTATGCTAGATCAGCATACAGAAGTAAAAGATAGCCGCTTTTTAGCTCTGCTGCAGTGGTTCGATAAGCAAAAGACTGAAATTGCACACAAACTAAATCAAGAGGAGCTAGCGCAAGGTCAGTTTACCAGTGCCAGTAGTGATGCTAGCTTTCGGCGTTATTTTCGTTGGCATGCGGGCGCACAGAGTTTGATTTTGATGGATGCGCCGCCAACCCATGAAAACAGTCTGCCTTTTGTGCAGATTTCGCAGTTGCTGTTGAGTGCGGGTTTGCATGCGCCGGTGGTATTGGCGCACGATTTGGAACAGGGTTTTTTAGTGCTCACTGATCTGGGTACACAAAACTGGCTTGAATATTGGCAAGCCGATGCCAGCCATCTCGAACAGGCTGATGCGCTCTTCACGCAGGCGCTACAGACTTTGTTGCAAATGCAAAAAATAGATACCAATGCCCTGAGTTTGCCTAGCTACGACGAAGCTTTGCTGCGTCGAGAGCTGGAGTTGTTTCCTCAATGGTATGTGGCGCATGAGTTAGGTTTAACCTTTAACGCTCAGCAACAGCAATGGTGGGACAGTGTGACTGAGCGTTTGATTGAGTCAGCGTTAGCGCAAGAAATGGTTTTTGTGCACCGTGATTTTATGCCACGCAATTTGATGTGTAGCCAACCTAATCCGGCATTGATCGATTTTCAGGATGCCGTTATCGGGCCGATTAGTTATGACGTAATCAGCCTGTTTAAAGATGCTTTTATCAGTTGGCCTGAAGACAAAGTAAGTCGTTGGCTTGAACAGTATTGGGCTAGCGCAAAAGAGCAAGGTATTGCTGTGTCAAAGGACTTCAAACAGTTTCGCCGAGATTGCGATTTGATGGGGTTGCAGCGACACTTAAAAGTAATAGGCATATTTGCGCGCATTTGCCATCGTGACGGCAAGCCCCGTTACTTAGCCGATGTGCCGCGTTTCTTTAATTATATTGAGCCCCTGATCGAACGTTATCCAGAACTGGCTGAACTGGGCTATTTGCTGGACTCTTTACCTATCCAAGGACGTGACCAATGAAAGCGATGATTCTTGCCGCAGGTAAAGGTGAGCGTATGCGCCCGCTCACCCTGCATACGCCAAAACCCTTACTAAAAGTGGCGGGCATGTCTTTAATCGAGCACCAACTTGTTAAGTTGGCAGCGGCGGGTTTTCGTGAGCTAGTGATCAATCATGCTTGGCTGGGTGAGCAAATTGAGTCTGCCTTGGCGGACGGCAAAGACTATGGCGTGAAGATTCAGTATTCGCCAGAAGTTACCCCACTAGAAACGGGCGGAGGAATCCTTCAGGCGCTACCCATGCTGGGTGAGGAGCCTTTTCTAGTCGTTAACGCCGATGTTTGGACTGACTATGATTTTAGTCGGTTGCGCAAACCCTTAACCGGCTTGGCGCATTTAGTGATGGTAGATAATCCAGCGCACCATACGCAGGGTGATTTTGCCATAACAGATGCACTGCTTTCGCCAGAAGGCGCGCCGAAATTAACCTATAGCGGCATTGCTGTATTAAGTCCGCAATTATTTAAGGGGTGTGTTGCGGGGGCTTTTAAATTAGCCCCCTTATTGCGTGCGGCCATGCAAGACGGCATGGTTTCGGGTGAGCACTTTGCTGGAGCTTGGGTTGATGTGGGAACACCTGAGCGCCTCCAGCATGCAGAATTATTAGCGAGTTCTTGATGATTTGGCCGGTAACCGTAGTAGCTACAGCGTTGGGCTTGTTAATAGCCAGTATTCCAGGTGCTATTTTGGGCGTGGTGTTGGGTGCTTTAGTTGATCGCTATTTAGCTATTCCTAGCTGGTCAGCATTGTGGCAAAGACTGGGTCGTCAGTCAGCGGTGTATTCGGCTGAGCACAGTCAATTTATGCTGCTGGGCTATCTAGCTAAGCTCAATGGACGTGTGCTACCTGCGCATATCCAGCAGGTGCGCATAGAGATGCGTCGCTTGGGGCTTGAAGGGTACAAATATCAAGCAGCTATAACAGCTTTTTCGCAGGGCAAAGACGCGCAGTTAACAGACTTACGCGCTGGTTTGCAGGCGAGTTTTAAAGGTGAGAAAGCAGAGCAGTTATTGTTAAGTGCTTGGCGGGTGATTTGGTCAGAGCGCAAAGTAAGTCCTCTGCAACGTAAGACGCTTGAGTATTGTGCAAAATGGCTGGGGGTAAAGCAGGCGCGCTTAGCTGAGCTTGAGTTGCAAGTTAAACCGTCACCGGCTCAAAACAATAAACCGGCGGTTAAATTGACTGAGCTGGGTCAAGCTTTGGCTGTTTTAGGACTGCCTTCGGCTACCAATAGCTTTACCCAAGTTCAGCGCGCTTATCGGCGCTTATTAAGCGAAAATCATCCAGATAAATTGATTGGCGCTGGAGCATCCAAGTCACGAATTGAGCAGGCTAACGATAGAACCCAAGAGCTACATAGTGCCTATGCTGTGTTGCGCAAGCACTATCGACCCTAACGAGCTATGGATTTAAGCCTTGTACGTAGCTGGCTAGGGCGTTGATATCAGCATCGCTTAATTGCTTGGCGATAGGGATCATCAGTGAGCCGGGGCGATGCTCGCCGCCCGCGCGGAATAATGTCAGTGTTTGACGTACATATTCTGCAGGTTGGCCAGCCAAGCGAGGCATATCATCATTTCCCTCACCATTTGTACCGTGACAGGCAGAGCAGATTTGGGTGAACTTGGTTTCGCCCAGATCGTGTAAGGATGGGTCAACTGCTTCTTTTTGCTTAACTTTTTGCATGCCGTAAAACAGGGCAATATTTACCCGATCATCAAGGGAGAGCATGGTTGCTGCCTTGGACATGACGAAGTCATTGCGCTCGCCCGAGGCAAACTTTTCAAAGGCAGTAAACAGGTAAACAGGAGTTTGTTCAGCCAGGTTTGGGATATGTGAGCGCGTACTATTGCCATCCTTGCCGTGACAGTATCCGCAGAGTGTAATACGGTCTTCACCAGCGATATAAGCTTCTTGAGTGAGTTCTGGACTGGCCATAATAGAGCTTAATTTTTTTAAAGCTTCTTGCTGTTGTGCGTAGCTGGTGCTAGCGAAAATAGAGAGGGCGATAAAAATTAGTGCGCGCATAGAAAAAAATATCCATTTTAATTTGAATTGTAATTGTGCGGGGTAAGCGCCGTATTTAGTGTTCAGTATACAATTATGATTCGTTTTTTGTATGGTGCTAAGAAAAAGCTATTTAGCCTAAAAAATCAAGTGATCTATAACAAAGAAACGGCTCTAGTTAGCAAATTTCGCTTTGTGTTTTACTTAGGGCTGATAACGATGCAGCCAGCCCAACACTTTAGTTTGGGCTCGTTGTTGTGCGGTTTTTTCGCTAAGACCGTTGATTTTTAGTTGCTGAAAATCGCTTTTTGCTTTGCGTTTGCTGGCATTAAGACGCTCTTTAGCTTCATTGGCTTGAGAAGGTGAGTTAGTGGAATAAAAGTCGACCGTTGTTATATCCAGCTCAGTAATAAAAAAGGCAAACTTCTGTTTTGCTTGTCTTGGGTGGCGGGGATTAATTAGTAGTATTGCGTTAATAGACTGGGTTTTGTGCGTGGTCAAATAATCTAACAGCCAATAGGCTCCTTCGTGCTGAGCGATAAATATAATTTTTTTGGCTTGCTGGGTGGCAATGTATTCCAGAGTTGCATTTAACAGCGGCTCTATAGTTGCGGCATAGTCTGCTGCTGCGGACTCAGCAGCTACGTCGGTCGTAACTTCATCTGTGCTGATGATGGCGTTGTCGTCGCCTAAGAATGGCTCGCTGACTGTTTCCGTTGTGGGCTCTTCTGATTGTTCAGACTCTTTAGTGTTCGCAGTGTCAGTATCAGACAGGGTAATTGGAGTGCTTTCAATGCGCAGTAGTTCAGGTTCTGGGTCAGGCAGATTTAAGCTTAAACTGTTCCAACCTTTGTCGGTCACAGCGCGGCGCAGTTGAGCGATATTGGTCACTGAGTCTGCCGTTTCCAGTAATCCTGGCACAAACACAATCAGGCCTTTAGCTGTTTTGGCGTTGGCGGGTAGGTAAAGGGCTGGATAGTGATTGGCTGTGCCGGGAATTTCAATGAATTGCTCGGGAAAAGTGGTGCGAAATTCGTTCGCGGCAATTTGACTGCGGCTGTGAATGGCGGGTCGCTCAAACTCAATCGTTTCTACTTCATCGGCAGCCAGTGGTTCGTTCTCCGGCGTGCTCTCTTCAGCCTGCGCATTGCTTAAGCAGAAGGACAAAGATAGCAGCAGAATAGAAAACCAATAGCGCATGATTAGTCTTATGCCTTTAGGGAGTAAGAAGTTGCTCAAGGTTGTGGTCTTGGATGTGTTGTAAATACTTACGGAAAATCTGTGATAGCACTTGATTGGCAAGCTCTAACTCTTGAGTTTCCATATCCAAAATTAAGCGGTCGGCTTCATTGTAGGCTTCATCGGAGCCGTTAATGGCTGCCATTTTTAAAATAATAAACGCTTGGGCTTTATTGACTGCCGCGCCTTGGCCTTTGGCGTACATCAGGCCGAGACGAAGCTGAGCCTCTGGGTGGCCTTGCATTGAGGCCTGGCTATACCAGCGAATGGCTTCGCTGTAGTTTTGCTCGGTCAGTACACCGTCATACCAGTAATTTCCCAGCTCATATTGCGCATAATCGTAGCCTAGCTCGGCAAGCTGAATGCAATAGTTGAAATCGCTGGCAAGGTTTGAGCTGTCTTGGCTGAGCGTGCATATACGTGCAGGGGTATCAATCAGCATAGGGCTATCGTCGTTTTCGGCTTGCGCGGATAAACTAAACAGGGCAAGTGCTATGCTTAAAAAAGTACGTTTAAAAAAAATCATTATGGATTCAAGGCTGAGGCAAAAGTTTTAGAGGCTTTATGCTATCTGTAATCTACTGTTAAAAGCAGCTGTATGGGTAACGGAGTCAGGTGGTGCTGGTTAAAAAGAGAACTCAATCACTCAATTGCGCTAGCATACCTCAGTATTGCCATGGATTTATAGCATGATCGTGTGTGGCATCTGCAAAGCGGCTAGGCGTCTGCTAGGCTGGTTTGACTGGTTTTTTTGTGCGTAATGCATGCTGTTACGAGCAGTGTTCGAGTTTTCGAGATTTAATTGAAGTTAATATGCTTATAAAACAAAGATTTGTCCCTGAAAAATTACCCCGACTAGGTTCCATCCCCCCCTTGTTGCAACGCATCTATGCCGCTCGTGGCGTGAGCTGCGTGCAGGAACTTGATAACAGCCTTAAGTATTTACTCTCTTATGAGCAACTAAAAGGCATGTCCGATGCCGTGGCTTTGCTGGTGCGAGCCATTGCTCAGCAGCAGCGGATTTTAATCATTGGCGACTTTGATGCCGATGGGGCAACGGCTACGGCGGTAGGTGTGCTGGGTTTGCGTATGCTGGGCGCGACGCAGGTTGATTATTTGGTGCCCAACCGTTTTGATTATGGTTATGGCTTAACCGTGGGCATAGTCGAGCAAGCGCACCAGTTGGCGCCGGATCTTATTATTACCGTGGATAATGGCATCTCCAGTATCGATGGCGTGCAGCTTGCGAAAAGCTTGGGTATGCGCGTGCTCATTACTGATCATCACCTGCCGGGCGAGGTGTTGCCTGTTGCCGATGCCATCGTCAATCCCAATCAGCCCGGCTGCAGTTTTCCCAGTAAAGCTTTGGCGGGAGTCGGCGTAATTTTTTATGTGCTGCTCGCTCTGCGTGCGCGTATGCGTGAGTTAAATAGCTTTGCTGGCGCGGAGCCTAATTTGGCGCAGTTGCTCGACTTAGTAGCGCTAGGCACGGTAGCGGATGTGGTGCCGTTGGATGCTAATAATCGCCGACTGGTACAACAGGGCTTGGCAAGAATTCGTGCGGGTCATGCACGCCCCGGCATTAAAGCCATTGCTGAGGTAGGGCGGCGACAGCTAGCTAATATGGTGGCGATGGATTTGGGTTTTATCGTGGGTCCGCGCTTAAATGCCGCTGGACGCATGGACGATATGAGTATAGGTATTGAATGTCTGTTGGCCGAGGATGAAAGTCAGGCGTTGCTGTTGGCGCAACAGCTGGAAAGTTTAAATGCTGAGCGTAAACGTACCGAGCAAAACATGCAGCGTGAGGCGCTAGTGCAACTGCAAGACTTGCCTGAGGATAATCTACCCTTTGGTATCTGTGTGTATGAGCAGGACTGGCATCAGGGCGTAACCGGGATATTGGCTTCGCGCCTTAAGGAGCGTTACCACCGGCCGGTGATTGCCTTTGCCGATGCTGGTGATGGCAGCCTTAAAGGTTCAGCGCGCTCTGTAGCAGGTCTGCATGTTCGTGATGCGCTAGCCGCGATTGATGCGCAAAATCCGCAGCTAATTCGTAAGTTTGGTGGCCATGCGATGGCGGCTGGATTGACCATTGCACAGGCAGATTATGCAGAGTTTGTGCAAGCGTTTGATGCGCAGGTACGCACCTGCTTGACCGAGGATGAATTGGCCGGTATTTGCGTGACGGATGGTGAGTTGGTTGCTGGCGAGTTTGCTTTAGATTTAGCCCTGCAGCTTAGGTTGGCGGGGCCTTGGGGTCAGCAATTTCCGGAGCCTAGTTTTCATGGGCGGTTTAAATTAATGCAGCAGCGTCTGGTTGGTGAGCGGCATTTGAAAATGGTTCTGCACAATGAAACGACCCGCATCGACGTCGATGCGATCGCGTTTAATGTGGATCTGGAGCAGTGGCCTAATCCTAATATTCAATACGCGGATCTGGCGTATCGGTTAGATGTGAACGAGTTTCGCGGTAAACAAAGTCTGCAGTTGTTGGTGGAGCATCTTATTGCTGTGGGTTAGGGAGGCCTGAGTAATTACCTGCGTTGTCAGGGCTAGGCAACATGATTTCAGTACCTCCCTAGGTGTGGCGAGTGCGGGCTGTAAACAGCACGGCAAAAAATGCAGCATCGTGTTTTAAGAATTTCTGCAGTGTTGCATAAGTTCACGTATAATTTTGCCTTTAATTTTTTGATGTACATGAGCAATATCAATGGAAGTTAACCCTATTTATCAAAACATCGCTGACTTAAGCGAGCGTACCCAGACTATTCGGGGGTATCTTTGACTACGATAACAAGCGTGAACGATTAGTCGAAGTCGAGCGTGAGCTAGAAGATCCCGATATCTGGAGTAATCCAGACTATGCGCAAAACTTAGGTCGTGAGCGATCGCAGCTGGCGCAAATTGTTGAAACCCTAGATGAACTTTCTAGCGGTTTAACTGATGCTCCTGAGCTGCTTGAAATGGCCGTTGAAGAGAACGATGAAGCAGCCGTAGAAGATGTGCGCCTAGAAGTGGCGCGCCTGGAAGATATTCTGAGCAAACTTGAGTTTCGCCGTATGTTTAGCGGAGAAATGGATGCCAACAGTGCCTATCTGGATATCCAAGCCGGATCGGGTGGTACAGAAGCGCAAGACTGGGCCAATATTTTGCTGCGTATGTATTTGCGCTGGGCGGATCACAACGGTTTTGAGGCCACCATTATGGAGCTGTCAGCCGGTGAAGTGGCTGGCATTAAAGGTGCGACCCTGCATATCAAGGGTGATTACGCCTTTGGTTGGTTGCGTACCGAAACTGGCGTGCATCGATTGGTACGTAAAAGCCCGTTTGACTCAGGTAACCGCCGCCACACCTCATTTACCGCGGTATTTGTCTCCCCAGAAATTGATGACAACATTGAGATTGATATCAATCCCGCTGATTTGCGTACCGATACGTATCGCTCATCAGGTGCGGGTGGGCAGCACGTTAACACCACGGATTCTGCTGTGCGTATTACTCACGTACCAACCAATACCGTGGTGTCCTGCCAGAACGAGCGTTCACAGCATGCCAACCGTGACCAAGCGATGAAAATGCTGCGCGCCAAGCTGTATGAGTTGGAATTGCAAAAGCGTAATGCGGCTTCTCAGGCCTTAGAAGACAGCAAGTCGGATATAGGCTGGGGGCATCAGATTCGTTCTTACGTGCTGGATCAGTCGCGCATTAAAGATTTGCGTACCAATGTGGAAAACAGTAACTGCGATGCCGTTCTGGATGGCGATATCAATGAATTTTTAGAGGCGAGCTTAAAACAGGGGCTTTAAAAGAACACCGTCTGTAACGGCTGCCGCGAATATCTGGATTAGCCGCTACACAGAGCAAAATTGCACCCAAGCTTGCCACACCAAACAAATGAAACTGGAAAAATTATGAGCGAACAACCGCAAACCCAAGAAGAACTCCACGAAGAAGAAAACCGCCTGATTGCCCTGCGCAAAGAAAAACTCGCGGCGCAACGCGCCAAAGGCAATGCTTTCCCTAATGATTTTCGTCCAGCACACGCCTGCGCTGATATCCAGCGTGACTATGCCGATGCGAGTAAAGATGAGCTGGAAGAAAAGCAAATCCCGGTCAAAATTGCGGGGCGCATTATGCTCAACCGTGGCCCCTTTATGGTGCTGCAGGACAGCAGTGGTCGTTTACAGGTCTATGTCGATCGTAAAGGCTTGCCAGAAGAGGTTCTTGCGGATATTAAAACCTGGGACTTGGGCGATATCATCGGTGCGCAAGGCACACTGGCGCGCTCAGGTAAAGGCGATCTCTATGTGCATATGAGCGCGGTGCAGCTGCTGACCAAAGCCTTGCGTCCACTGCCTGATAAGCACCATGGCCTGACCGACACTGAGCAACGTTATCGCCAGCGTTATGTGGACCTGATTGTGAACGATGAGGTACGCAATACCTTCCGCGTGCGCTCGCAAGTGATTAGCTATATTCGTAACTTTCTAACCGAGCGTGGGTTTTTGGAAGTCGAAACACCCATGCTGCAAACCATTCCCGGCGGCGCGGCAGCCAAGCCGTTTGAAACGCACCACAATGCCTTGGATTTACCCATGTATTTGCGTATCGCGCCTGAGCTGTACTTGAAGCGTTTGGTGGTTGGTGGCTTTGAAAAAGTGTTTGAGATTAACCGTAACTTCCGTAACGAGGGGGTTTCGACGCGCCATAACCCAGAATTTACCATGCTCGAGTTTTACCAGACCTATGCGGACTATGAAGACAACATGGATCTCACCGAGGAGTTGTTTCGTGGTTTAGCGCAAACAGTGTTGGGCAGCACCGATGTGCCGTATCAGGGCAAAGTATTTCATTTTGGTGAGCCCTTTATTCGTTTGAGCCTGTTTGACTCGATCCTTAAGTACAACCCAGAGATTGGCGCAGAGGATTTGCAAGATATCGACAAGGCGCGCGCGTTGGCGAAAAAGCACGGCGCACCGGTATTGGGCTTTGAGGGCTTAGGTAAGCTGCAAACGATGATTTTTGAAGAAACTGTCGAGCACCTGCTTGAGCAGCCGACTTTTATCACCCAATACCCTTTTGAAGTGTCACCGCTGGCGCGTCGTAACGATGACAATCCTAACGTCACCGACCGTTTTGAGTTGTTTATTGGTGGCCGTGAAATTGCCAATGCGTACTCGGAACTTAATGACGCTGAAGATCAGGCCGAGCGTTTCTTGGCGCAAATGGCGGATAAAGAAGCCGGCGATGACGAAGCCATGCACTACGATGCTGACTTTGTCCGCGCGCTGGAGTACGGCATGCCGCCGACTGCGGGCGAGGGCATTGGTATCGACCGTTTAGTTATGTTGCTAACGGATTCGGCTTCGATTCGTGATGTGATTTTGTTCCCGCATATGCGCCCAGAGCATTAATTACCAGCTAAACAAAGGCGGGCTAGACTCGCCTTTTTGTTGTTTAAGGAGTTGAAATGGAAAAAGTAAACCCACTACATTTAATCGCTACAGCGATAGGCACGCTGCTAGTAACAGTCTTTACTCTCAGTCACTATGGTTATTTACATGTATCCAAACCGGAAGACGCCTTATTGCTGGCTGAGTACACCATGCTAAAAACGATTGAAGGTGAAGACTATCGCTTAACGCTAAAACCAGCCGAGCAAACGGCACACTGTATCGAAGGTTTCTTGGTGTTATTCGACAATAACAAGCAGGGTTTAACCGGTGTGTTGGTCGACGACAAAAAGCGTGTAGTGCGCTGTCAGTTGTAAACAAAGTATGAACTGCGGAGAAAAGTCATGACACGAATTGATCAGCGTTTACGGGATAATGTTAACTTGCTGGGTACTTTGCTGGGTAACACCATGGCAGAGCAGCGCGGTAACGAATTTTTAGAGAAAATCGAGCTGATTCGCACCGGTGCCAAGGCCGCAAGACGTGGCTCGCAAGAAGGACGGCAGCAGCTTGAAGCAACCCTGGAAAACCTAGCCGAAGACGAGCTATTACCGGTTGCCCGTGGGTTTAGCCAGTTTCTAAACTTGGCCAACATTGCTGATCAATATCATCTGATGCGCCGCCGTCGTGACGATGAAGCACCGGCGTTTGAAAATCAAATGCTGGCGCAGGTGTTGGAACGTTTAAAGGCTCAGGGTGAGTCGCCGCAAGCCTTAGCCAAGGCAGTGGCTGAGCTGGATGTGGAGTTGGTACTGACCGCACACCCAACCGAAGTGTCGCGTCGCACGCTGATTATGAAGTATGACTACATTGCGCAGCAGTTAGGCAAACTGGATCACCAAGACTTAAGCCAAACCGAACGCGATACCATCGTCAACAAGTTGCGTACGCTGATTACTGAGGTGTGGTACACCAACGAGATCCGCAGCAGCCAGCCGGTGCCGCAGGACGAAGCGCGCTGGGGTTTTGCTGTGATTGAACGCTCACTCTGGTACGCCATTCCCAATGTGTTGCGTCATGTCGACAACACCTTGCGCGAAGCAGGTGCAGGTCCGCTGCCGTTGACGGCCACCCCGATTCGTTTTGCTTCGTGGATGGGCGGTGACCGCGATGGCAACCCGAATGTGACCGCTAAAGTAACCAGCCATGTGTTGCGACTGGCGCGCTGGATTGCTGCTGACTTGTATTTGCGCGATATCTCCAAGCTCACGTCTGAATTGTCCATGCAAAACGCCAGTGCCGAATTATTAGCGATTGCTGGTGAAAGTGACGAGCCTTATCGTGTGGTGTTAAAAAGACTGCGGGCGCGCTTGCGCAATACTCGTGCTGAGCTGTTGGACGCCATTACCAACAACCTGCCTTTACCCGCCAACATTATTCACGACCAAAACGAACTGTTAGAACCGCTGCTGCTGTGCCATCGCTCGTTGCATGACAGCGGTATGGGCAATGTGGCGGATGGCGATTTGCTCGACTGCATCCGTCGTGTAACCACTTTTGGCTTGTCGTTGGTGCGCATGGATATTCGTCAAGATGCTGCGCGGCATACTTCGGCGCTGGATGAAATCACTCAGTGGCTGGGTTTAGGTGCTTACGGAGAGTGGAGCGAGGAACAGCGCCAAGCGTTTTTACTCAAAGAGTTGAATAACAAACGGCCATTGTTGTCCGCGGACTTTGCGCCCAGCGCCGACACCCAAGAAGTGCTGGACACCTGCAAAGTGATTGCCCGTGCGCCGATGGCTTCCATGGGCACCTATGTGATTTCCATGGCGTCCAATCCTTCCGATGTGTTGGCGGTCAAACTGTTATTAAAAGAAGCGGGTGTACGCCGCGCCATGCGTATTGCGCCTTTGTTTGAAACGCTGGATGACTTGGATAACGCCGCTGATGCTATTCGCCAGCTGTTAAGCCTTGATGATTACCGTCAGCGCTTAGTAGGGCCGCAGGAAGTGATGATTGGTTACTCCGACTCAGCTAAAGACGCCGGCACCACAGCAGCGGCTTGGGCGCAATATCGCGCACAGGAAGAGCTGGTTAAAGTCTGTGCTGAGCAGGGCGTCGAACTGCTGTTGTTCCATGGCCGTGGCGGCACCGTAGGGCGTGGTGGCGGTCCAGCACACGAAGCGATTTTGTCGCAGCCGCCGGGCTCGGTCGCAGGACGTTTCCGCACTACCGAGCAGGGCGAGGTCATCCGCTTTAAATACGGCATGCCCGATGTCGCCGCGCAAAATATTAATCTGTATCTGGCAGCGGTGCTGGAAGCGACTTACTTACCACCGGTAGCGCCTAAACCTGAGTGGCGTGCCGTGATGGATCGCATGGCTGCCGACGGATTACAGGGCTATCGCCAAGTGGTACGTGACGAGCCGCAATTTGTGGATTATTTCCGCCAAGCGACACCTGAACAAGAGTTAGGCCGTTTGCCCTTAGGCAGTCGCCCAGCGCGCCGCCGCACCGGCGGCATTGAAAGCCTACGTGCGATTCCTTGGATTTTCGCGTGGACACAAACCCGTTTGATGTTGCCCGCTTGGTTAGGCTGGGAAACTGCGCTGGCTAATGCCCAAGCACGGGGCGAAGGAGAACTGCTCAACCAAATGCGTGATCAGTGGCCGTTCTTCCGTGCGCGTATCGATATGCTGGAAATGGTACTGCTCAAGGCGGATTCAGGTATAGCGCGTTTGTATGACGAGCGCTTGGTCGAGCCAAAACTGCGGCCACTGGGTGAAAAACTCTACGCGCATTTGCAGCAAGCGGTTGAACATGTGCTGGCCTTAACCGGTGAGGCGCACTTGCTGGAGCGCCATCCAATAGTGCGTGCTTCGATCAGTGTGCGCGATACCTACCTGGACCCCCTGCACCTGCTACAAGTCGAACTGCTAGAGCGCTCGCGTAAACTGGGCGATCAACAGGGTGCAGCCATTGAGCGTGCCATGTTGGTGACCGTGGCGGGTATCGCCGCTGGCTTACGTAATACAGGCTAAGCTGAACTAACAGCGCTAACCCTGCTGAGTAATCAGTGGGGTGAGCGTCTTTCTTTTGACCATCAGTTTTTTGTGGAAATAACGCAAAAAGCCATTTAAACCTTGTGCGACTAAAGGCTAGTGTGTACATTGGTTTCTTTTTTTGGCAGCCCAGCGCCGCCATGAAGGTAAGGTTCGGTGACAATAGGGCCGCACTTTACTAAATGAGCCGCTGAATAACGTTACCGAGGACGCTAGCGCAAGGCAAAAGCGTACGAAAAAGCGCAGTTTACATTGAGTAAATAAGCATTTTGAGTATGTTTTTAACGAAGTGATAGCTAGGTAGGTAGTTATTCAGAGGTTTCTAAAGCAAGCTTTGAATAGGCCAGTGATTTTTTAAGCTTTCCGCGAGTTCGCATGGCGACTTATTCACAGACTTACGACAATTAAAGCTATTCATAATAGAGGAGCACATTCAATGCGCGTGATCTTGCTGGGAGCGCCCGGGGCCGGTAAAGGTACTCAGGCTGGCTTCATAACCAAACAGTTCGGTATTCCACAAATTTCTACCGGCGATATGCTGCGTGCAGCAGTTAAAGCGGGTAGCCCGCTGGGTCTGAAAGTGAAAAACGTGATGGAGACCGGTGGTTTAGTGTCGGATGAAATTATCATCGACCTGATTAAAGAGCGTATTCAAGCTGAAGACTGCGCCAATGGCTTCTTGTTTGACGGTTTTCCGCGCACCATTGTGCAGGCTGAAGCCTTGCGTGAAGCCGGTGTGGAGATCGACCATGTGGTTGAGATAGCAGTGGATGACGAAGAAATTATCAAGCGCATGTCAGGTCGCCGTACTCATGCTGCTTCAGGTCGTACGTATCACGTCATCTATAACCCGCCTAAAGTAGCGGATAAAGACGATGTAACCGGTGAAGACTTGGTTCAGCGTGATGACGATAAAGAAGAAACCGTACGCCATCGTCTAGAGGTATATCACTCACAAACCAAGCCTTTGATAGACTTTTATCAGCAGATGTCAGCAGCTAACAAGGGTACGCCTAAGTACAGTGCCATTGCTGGTGTTGGCTCGGTCGATGAGATTACCGCTAAAGTCATGACTGCGCTGGCGTAACCCACCTCACCATGACGACTTTGCTTGCCCTAGATACCGCCACAGAAGCCTGTTCTGTGGCGCTTTTGCATAACGGCGAAATCACTAGCGACTATGCGGTGATTCCGCGTATGCACGCCCAGCGCGTGCTGCCCATGGTGCATGAACTGCTTAGTGCGTCCTCAGTCGCCTTGACCGATATTGATGCGATTGCTTTTGGCCGTGGCCCCGGAGCATTTACGGGTTTGCGTATTGCCGTGGGTGTGGTGCAGGGCTTGGCTTTTGCATTAGAGCGCCCCGTGTTGCCGGTATCCAATCTGGCCGCTATTGCGCAGCGTGCTTGGCGAGAGCAGGGTGTACAGCAGGTTGCTGCGGCGATAGATGCGCGCATGGAGGAAGTGTATTGGGGGTGTTATCAGTTGCAGGATAATTGTATGCAGCTGCAAGGCGTAGAGCGGGTGTGCGCGCCTGAAGCGGCACAGTTACCGCGTACGGCTAGTGGTGAGTGGATAGGGGCGGGTACTGGCTGGCAGACCTACGCGGCACGCCTAAATGTGCCTGTAAAGCGTACTCTCGTGGATATGCTGCCCCATGCTGAAGATATTTTGGCCTTGGCGTTAGCGGATTGGCAGCACGGACGTGCAATAGCGGCGGATCAAGCGCAGCCCATTTATTTGCGTGATCAAGTGGCCACTCCTAAAGCATAGTGCTATTGCGCTTACGCGCTGATCTGATTAAAGTGTAAACATCTTTTTGAGGCTTGCAACATGCGCATCGATGGTTTTTCTCCGGCCTATGTGCCTAATCGAACGACCCGGCCTGATGTTAGTGAAGTGTATGACTTCGCCCAACGTCAGCAGGAAGCGCGTGCCCGCGAACAACAGCCCGAAGAGATCTCCAGTAGTGTACGCACGGACAGCAATAAGGCTGTGCTACAAATCTCTAATGAATCGATGCTGCAGCAATACCAGCAGCGCGATGCTATGCAACAACAAAACCTCCCGCATCAAGTTAATAAAGCCTTGGCTAGTTATAATCAGACGGCGAGTTTTAGCACTGAATATACTAACGACGCGAACCAAGTCTTGGGGCTTGATCTTTACGCCTGATGTCTGCGACCTATTCCATTCGTATTGATGCACTAACAGAAACCTTTGCTGCGCAAGCCGATGCCATGGCCGTACAGCTGTGCCTGCCGCGCGCAGGTGAGGCTGATTTTGCACTACAGCTAGGTGAGCAGGGCTGGCAGCTGCAAGAGCTGGCCGAGCAAGCCGCTGGACCGGTGCGGGTGGATTTTGTGGGTGGTGCTTTAGCGCATCGACGCCAGTTTGGTGGTGGTGCGGGACAAATGATCGCTAAGGCGGTGGGTATTCAAGGTGCTATTCGTCCACGTATTTTAGATGCTACAGCAGGCCTTGGGCGGGATGCCTTTGTGTTAGCCTGCTTGGGCTGCGAAGTGCAGATGATTGAGCGTCATCCGCTGGTCGCACTCTTGTTGCGTGATGGTTTAGCGCGGGCGTTACAGGATGCGCAGACGGCAACCATTGCCGCACGCATGCCGCTCATGGAAGGAGACGCTATTAAGCTTATGCGTCACTGGCAAGGCGAGCCACCGCAAGTAATTTACTTAGATCCCATGTTTCCCCAGCGCGAAAAAAGCGCTTTGGTGAAAAAAGAAATGCGCCTGTTCAAACCCTTGGTGGGTGGCGATCTGGATGCCGCGCACTTGCTCGAGGCTGCACTTGAATTGGCTAGCCATAGAGTTGTGGTAAAACGCCCGCGCAAAGCACCGACCGTTTCTGCGCAAGCACCCAGCTATCAACTGCTGGGCAAAGCCAGTCGTTTTGATATTTACACCAAGCAAAGCCTTAAACAGCAGGAGCTTACAGCCCCATAAGTTTGATGGTGGATTGGTTAGGGTCGCGGAATTTCCCTGCTTGAGCGAGCTGCTCCAGATAATCAGCCCACATCTGCGGTTGGTTTTTTCCTAGCTGATGCAGGTAAGTCCAGGTATAGAGCCCACTATCATGACCATCATCAAAGGTGAGCTTAAGCGCGTAATTTCCGGCTGCTTCAACTTTGGTTAAGCGAACAAACTCTTTACCGTGCTGCAAAATCGGATGGCCGTGCCCCTGTACCTCAGCTGAGGGAGAATGCACGCGCAAAAACTCGGCGGGCAATAGGTAGGTTTCGCCGCTGGCATAGCTCAGCTGTAATTGCTGCTGAGCGGTGTCCAGTTTGATTTTCTTAGGTATGTGCATAGTTGATCACAAAATATAGCGGGATAGATCTTCATCTTCGGCCAGTTCGCCGAGATGTTTATCTACATAGGCAGTATCAATTTGCAGCGGCGCGTTTGCGTATTGTCCAGCAAGGTCACCCGCAGCAAAAGAAATTTCTTCGAGCAAGCGCTCCAGTAGAGTATGCAGGCGTCGCGCACCGATATTCTCAGTTTTTTCATTCACTTGCCAAGCAATCTGCGCGATGCGTTCAATACCATCGCTGGTAAAGGCGATATTGAGTCCCTCAGTTGCCAGTAGGGCAATGTATTGCTCTGTTAGAGAAGCTTGCGGCTCGCTTAGAATACGGCTGAAATCCTCTGGGGTGAGGGCTTTTAGTTCAACACGTATAGGCAGGCGACCTTGGAGTTCGGGCACGAGATCGCTGGGCTTGCTCATATGGAATGCGCCTGAGGCAACAAACAAAATATGGTCGGTTTTAACCATACCCAGTTTGGTGTTAACAGTGCAGCCCTCAATCAATGGTAGCAAGTCGCGTTGTACGCCTTCGCGGGAAACATCAGCGCCACTGGTGTTACCGCGCTTGGCAATTTTGTCAATTTCATCAATAAAAACAATGCCGTTTTGCTCAACGGCTTCCAGTGCGCGGGCTTTGAGGTCGTCTTCGTTGACCAAGCGCGCGGCTTCTTCGTCACGAATTTGCTTGAGCGCATCTTCAACGCGCATTTTTTTTGTTTTACTGCGGTTTTTTTGCAGACCAGAGAACAGGCCCTGCAACTGGTTGGTCATGTCTTCCATGCCCGGCGGGCCCATAATCTCAACGCTGGCCGGCAACTCAGAAACTTCTATTTCAATTTCTTTGTCATTGAGTTGACCTTCACGCAAGCGCTTGCGAAACAGTTGGCGAGTGGCGCTGTCTTCGCCGCGCTGTGGGCTTTCATCAAAACCCTCGCGCGCCGCAGGTAATAACGCATCAAGGATACGATCTTCGGCGGCATCTTCAGCGCGGTGCTGCATTTTTTGTATTTCTTGCTCACGCAGCATCTTGACTGATGCGTCAGCTAGATCGCGGATAATTGACTCAACATCGCGGCCGACATAACCCACTTCAGTGAACTTGGTGGCTTCTACCTTAATAAAGGGTGCATTGGCCAGTTTGGCTAAACGGCGTGCAATTTCAGTTTTACCTACGCCGGTAGGGCCGATCATTAAAATATTTTTTGGCGTCACTTCGACTCTGAGCTCGGCGGGCAACTGCATACGCCGCCAGCGGTTACGCAGTGCGATGGCTACCGCACGTTTGGCTTCGTTTTGGCCAATAATATGGCGATCAAGTTCGTGAACAATTTCACGCGGGGTCATGGACATGGTGAACTCCGATAGCTTTGCGTTTTTATTGGAGGCAAAGCCTAAAATTTAGTGTGCGCAGTCTTGCTGCTCGATCGTTAAGGTCTGGTTGGTGAAGACGCAGATAGTACCGGCTATTTTTAGTGCTTTTTCCGTAATCTCATAAGCGCTCAGATTGGTGTTTTCTAATAAAGCCAATGCGGCGGCCTGTGCGTAACCACCACCGGAACCCATGGCGATTAGACCATGTTCAGGCTCTACTACATCACCGTTACCGGTAATAATCAGTGAAGCATCTTTATTAGCCACCGCCAGCATAGCTTCAAGGCGGCTTAGGCTGCGATCGGTGCGCCAATCTTTAGCCAGTTCAACGGCAGCGCGAACCAGGTGCCCTTGGTGTTTTTCCAGTTGGCTTTCAAAGCGTTCAAAAAGAGTAAAAGCGTCAGCCGTGGCACCAGCAAAGCCTGCCAATACTTCGCCTTTATACAGACGACGTACTTTTTTGGCGTTGCTTTTCATGACGGTATTGCCTAATGAAACTTGGCCATCGCCGCCCATAGCGACTTTGCCGTTGCGGCGGATAGATACAATAGTGGTCAAAGCGGTGTCTCCAGATTTTTGAGCAATACCAGTACAGGTGGGGGCATAGGTTTTCAGATTCAAGGGTGTGGTGATAGTTTCACAGCACAGGCATGCGGTTAAATAATAAAAAAGGAAGCCCGCAGGCTTCCTTTTTGTTGATAAGCAGCAATCGCTTATGAAGTGCGAATAATATGGTCAAAGGCGCTCAGTGAGGCTTTGGCGCCATCCCCCATGGCAATAATAATTTGCTTGTAAGGGACAGTAGTTACGTCGCCACAGGCAAACACGCCTGGGATATCCGTAGCGCCACGCGCATCAATTTCAATTTCGCCGCGATTTGACAGCGCGACTGTGTCTGTTAGCCATTCGCTATTGGGCAGCAAGCCAATTTGTACAAAAATGCCCCCCAGCTCAAGCTCGTGCAGCTCTTCTGTAGCGCGGTCTTGGTACACCAATGAGGTCACCTTACTGCCATCGCCTTTCACTTCCGTGGACAGGGCATTTTTAATCACTGTCACATTCGGCAGGCTATTAAGCTTGGCTTGCAGTACGTCATCCGCACGCAGCTTGGTGTCGAATTCAATCAGCGTGACACTGGCAACAATACCCGCCAGATCAATGGCTGCTTCTACGCCTGAGTTACCGCCGCCAATCACCGCTACACGCTTGCCTTTAAACAATGGGCCATCGCAGTGTGGGCAGTAAGCAACGCCGCGGGTACGGTACTCTTGCTCACCGGGGACATTCATCTCTCTCCAGCGTGCGCCGGTTGCCAGAATGACAGTTTTGGCTGACAGCTTAGCGCCGGACTCAAACTCTACGCTGTGCAAACCACCGGTTTCGCTAGCGGGCACTAAGCGGCTGGCACGCTGCAAATTCATAATGTCCACGCCGTACTCACGCACGTGCTCTTCCATAGCGCGGGCTAATTTGGGGCCTTCGGTTTCTTTGACCGAAACAAAGTTCTCAATCGACAGGGTATCCATCACCTGACCGCCAAAGCGCTCAGCCGCCACCCCAGTACGGATACCTTTACGCGCAGCATAAATCGCCGCTGCTGCACCCGCCGGGCCACCGCCAACAACCAACACCTCGTAAGGCGCTTGCTCATTCATTTTTTCAGCAGCGCGCTCGACCGTGCCGGTGTCCAGCTTGGCCATGATTTCTTCAACGCCCATGCGGCCTTGACCAAACATTTCGCCGTTGAGAAACACCATCGGCACTGACATCACCTGACGCTGCTCCACTTCTTCTTGGAATAAAGCGCCATCAATCGCCACGTGACGGATATTCGGATTAAGCACCGCCATTAGGTTCAGTGCTTGCACCACGTCAGGACAGTTCTGGCATGACAGGGAGAAGTAGGTTTCAAACTCGTAACGGCCCTCTAACTGTGCAATTTGTTCAATCATTTCTTGCGCTAGCTTAGAGGGGTGGCCGCCAACCTGCAGCAATGCCAGCACCAAAGAGGTGAACTCATGGCCGAGCGGAATGCCGGCAAAGCGCAGGCTCATATCCGCGCCGATACGATTTAAAGAAAAGGATGGTTTGCGCGCATCGGTACCGTCTAAATGTAGCGTGATTTTGTTGCTTAAGCTGGCGATTTCTTCCAGCAAGCTTTTTAATTCGGTGGATTTAGCACTGTTATCAAGGGACGCAACGATCTCGAAAGGCTGCGTCACCTTTTCTAGGTAGGCTTGAAGCTGAGTTTTTAAATTAGCGTCCAACATGATTTGCAGATCTCCAACATATGTTTTTGATAATAAAACGCCTGGACGGATTGCGCCCAGGCGTTGGACGCTTACCGAGTTGATTTACAACTGAGTAAGCAATAGATAAGGGCTAAGTGCCGGGCAGCTTAGATCTTACCTACTAGGTCTAGAGAAGGAGCTAGAGTTGCATCACCTTCTTTCCACTTCGCAGGGCACACTTCGCCTGGGTGGGCTGCAACGTACTGAGCCGCTTTTACTTTGCGCAGTAACTCTTGCGCATCACGACCAATACCGCCAGCGTTGATTTCAACGATTTGAATCTTGCCTTCGGTATCGATAACGAAGGTACCGCGGTCAGCTAGACCTGCTTCTTCAATCATCACGCCAAAGTTGCGAGTGATAGCGCCCGTTGGGTCGCCAATCATTGGGTATTTGATTTTGCCGATCTCTGGTGAAGTATCGTGCCACGCTTTGTGGGTGAAGTGTGTGTCAGTCGAGACTGCATAGATTTCTACGCCGAGCTTTTGGAACTCTGCATAGTTGTCTGCAAGGTCGCCTAACTCAGTTGGGCAAACAAAGGTGAAGTCTGCAGGGTAGAAGAAAACGACTGACCACTTACCTTTCAAGTCGGCTTCGGTAACTTCAACAAACTCACCGTTGTGGAATGCGGTTGCTTTAAAAGGTTTTACTTCGCTATTGATATAGGACATTGCATGAACTCCATTGGGGTTAAGAACTTTACGCTGTTTATACTACGCAAAAATAATGGTTAGGTATAATTGATTGATAAAATACCCTTGATAGGTTTTTTCTATCGGTGTTTGGTAAGACAAATGCGTAAAAGGTAAATTTATACTAGTTTTGACTCGTTTTTAATAGCTGTACATAAAAAACGTAGAGTGAGTATATATGGGGGCATTTTGTCAGAAATCAAGCTCGTAGCTCAAACTATCTGCAAACGCTCAGCAATACAGCGGCCTTGCTTTGCTGCTAAACTTATTGCACTTATTATTTG
>JALOAC010000061.1 GCA_023228985.1 Thiopseudomonas sp.
GGATGTTACTGAATGTAGGTTGCCACGCACCAAAGCAATCAATCCGTCGATTTCTACCAGCTTGCGATCACGCGCACGCTCGACATCTTCCGGTGTGCTGTATAGCCGTAATAAATGACGATCGTACTGCGCTTGCTGCTTGGCTTCTTGCATCTGCTGCCGCTCTTGCGCCGTAGGTGCGCGAGGGATTGTGCGAATCACCCGTCCGCGCTCATTTAAAACATCGTAACCATTACCAATATAATTTGGCGGCACACCTTGACGGTTAATAACAGTGATGCCGTTTTCATCTACGTACCTGTAATATTCAACCGCCTGCGCACAGATCGGCATTCCCATTACTAATAAAGAAATGCCTACAATTTTTATTAGCCCCATATAACAACTCCCTAGCCAAAATGTGCCGTCAAGGCTTAGACAACACCATACTGTTCTCGATAACGCTCAACTGCAGGTAAATACTTATTAAGTTCTGTATCTTTGGCTAAATATTCTAATACTTGTTTAAGCGATACGATACTGATCACCGGCATAGTAAAGTCACGCTCCACTTCCTGTATCGCCGACAGCTCACCCTTACCGCGCTCTTGTCGGTCTAACGCTATCAATACACCTGCAGCCTGTGCAGCTTGCTCGTTAATAATGTGCATTACTTCACGTATTGCTGTTCCCGCAGTGATTACATCATCAATAATCATCACCCGACCTTGCAGCGGCGCACCTACCAGAGTGCCACCCTCGCCATGCGCCTTAGCTTCCTTGCGATTAAAACACCATGGCATATCCTGCTGGTGTTGCTCAGCCAAGGCTACCGCGGTTGCTGCGGCCAAAGGTATACCTTTATAAGCCGGCCCAAACAACACATCATACTCAACCCCGCTTTCAAGCAAAGCTTGGGCATAAAACTGGCCTAACTTGGACAGTGCCATGCCCGAATTAAATAAACCCGCATTGAAAAAGTAAGGACTGACTCGGCCCGATTTCAAGGTAAACTCGCCAAAACGTAAAACGCCACGTTCAATGGCAAAACGGATGAATTCTTTCTGGTAGGCTTGCATATCTGTCCTTTTTAAAAAGCTTGTGTGGAGTATTTGACGGCAAACAACTTAGTTCGCTAGCCTTGGCACTGTTCGGTGGTTACTTAGCCAATAGTTTCATACTTAGGTATCATATCACGCAGTTTTTGACAGGGGTTTCCCATGCGGATTATAAGTATAAATGTTAACGGGATTCATGACGCAGCAGCAAAGGGTTTGTTCGACTGGCTAGACAACCAAAATGCTGACGTGATTTGCCTACAAGATACCCGCGCCAGTAATGATGAAGTAGAAAAACTCGCATTACAACTAGATGATTTTTTTTGCTTTGCAAATAGCGCAGAGCAGCTCGAGCAGGGTGGCGTCGCAATATTAACGCGCACTCCACCCAAAGCCATTATCACTTCACTAGGCTTTTTAAACGGTGATTATCAAGGACGCTTCATTCAAGCTGATTTTGATAAAGTAAGCATTGCCAGCTTGCTTTTCCCAAGCGGCCAACCTAACGTCGAAGCCATGGCAGAAAAGGCCAAATTCATGCAAGAACTCATGCCTTTTCTAGATAAACAAAGACGCAAGCGTCGCGACTACATCTACAGCAGCTCAACCTATATTGCTCACCAGAAAATCGATGTGAAGTTCTGGCGTGATGCGCAACAAGACGTTGGTTTTTTACCCGAAGAGCGTGCTTGGATGGATGAGGTTATTCGCGGTATGGGCTATGTCGATGCACTGCGCGAAGTAAATAGGGAAAGCGATCAGTTTAGTTGGTGGCCAACCAGTGATGATACGCAAGCACTTAATCTGGGTTGGCGTTTTGACTATCAACTGCTGACACCCGGTTTAAAACGTACTGTACGCAACGCTCGCTTGTTTCGTAACGTGCGGTTTTCTGAGCACGCGCCATTACAAGTCGATTACGAATGGACGCTGAGCATGTAAGTTACCAACAAGAGCGCAGGCATTTGGCCCACGCTCTTGATGAATTAATTTACTGCACTTAGAGCCGCTTGCTGAAGCGCAAAGAGCTCTTTCAAGCCACCCTCTGCCAAAGCCAGCATGCTGGTTAACTGCTCACTGGTAAAAGGCGCGCCTTCTGCTGTGCCCTGCACCTCAATAAAACCACCGGCATCTGTCATCACCACATTCAGATCCGTTTCTGCGCCTGAGTCTTCTGGATAGTCCAAATCCAATACAGCTTCACCCTGATAAACACCCACAGACACAGCAGCAATCATCTGCTGTACGGGTAGCTCAGCTTTTTTATCTAACCAGCCGCGCTCGCGCATCAGGTTTAATGCGTCTACCACAGCCACCATCGCCCCCGTGATTGCTGCAGTGCGTGTACCACCATCGGCTTGAATCACATCACAGTCGACAGTCAGGGTGTAATCACCCAGCTTGCTTAAGTCCAGCGCTGCGCGCAACGAGCGGCCAATCAAGCGTTGAATTTCTAACGTGCGCCCGCCCTGCTTACCACTGCTCGCCTCACGGCGCGTACGCTGACCAGTTGCTCTGGGCAACATGCCGTATTCTGCGGTTAACCAGCCTTGATTTTTTCCACGTAAAAAACGCGGCACACCCTCTTCCACACTGACGGTACAAATCACCTTAGTCTGCCCAAACTCCACCAACACCGAACCCTCAGCATGGCAGGTATAGTTACGCGTTATTTTCACTTCACGCAGCTGATCTGCGCTGCGACCACTTGGACGAATCATTGAACCACCTTATTACAGATATATTTTGACCACAGTATAAAGAGAAAGCCCGCTAACGTCTCATTCAGCACCCATGAACAGATAAAACTCGTTAAACTGTCGCCTATTTACGAATCAGCAACGAGGTTTATATGGCACAGAGTATGACGGCTTTTGCTCGCGTTGAGCACAATGACAACAATGGCACCCTCACCTGGGAAATTCGCTCAGTTAATCACCGTTATTTAGAGCCCCATCTGCGCCTACCGGACGTATTGCGGGAACTGGAAACCCCCGTTCGCGAACAGCTACGCAAAACAATTTCCCGCGGCAAATTGGAGTGCACACTCAAATTTACCGAATCAGTGCAACAACAAAGCATTGATATCAACCTAGCCTATGCTGAACAAGTCATTAAAGCGGCTGAACAAGTTGCCCAGTTAATGCACAACCCCGCCGCCATCAGCCCGCTTGAGGTTTTACACTGGCCGGATGTCATCGCCAGTCAAAACCAAGACAACCAAGCCCTGCAAAAGCAAGCCATGGAACTGTTCAAGCAAGGACTAACCCAACTAAAGCAGCACCGCGCCCGCGAAGGTGATGAACTGGCGCGCTTGATTGACGAACGCTTGACGCAAATAGGCGTTGAAGTGGAAGTATTGGCCGCGCTAGTGCCAGACATGCTCGACGCTCAGCGGCAAAAAATTCTGGCGCGTTGCCAAGAAATGGCTGTGGAAATTGACAGCCAGCGCCTCGAACAAGAACTGGTATTACTGGCGCAACGCAGCGACGTAACCGAAGAGCTGGATCGTTTAAACACCCACATCCAAGAAGTACGCCGCGCACTAAAAGACACCGGCGCAGTGGGTCGCCGCTTGGATTTCCTGATGCAAGAACTCAACCGCGAAGCCAACACCCTCGGCTCCAAAGCCATCGACACCCGCACCACCCAGGCTGCAGTGAATATTAAGGTGTTAATTGAGCAGATGAGAGAGCAGGTGCAGAATATCGAATAAGCCGTGCCGACTGAGCATCAAATCCCCTTGCAGCACGCTACAAAAGCTCATCTACAGCTTGCGTAGCGTATTGCGGGAAATGGGCGTTGAGTTGTCGGTACTGAAAAACACGCTCAACCCACAGTAATGCAGCCTTAAGACCTATCCATCGACGCGCTCGAGAAGCGACAATAGATGCTGCAAAACCTCATGTTGCTCAGTTTTTTTCAACCCTGTTAATGCTTGACGTAGCTCTTGGGCGACCTGTTTTTTGGCTGCTTCGCACTCATCATATAAGTTATTGGCCTGCTTGCTGCTTAGTCCGCACACCTGCACTCCAAACTGAATTACATGCTTGCGCTGCCACCATTTACGGCTACCCATAAGCGTTAAAGCCATACTGTCATGACGAATATAGGCTGTGGTGCTAATAACATCATAAGCAGGAGCCAGCCAAATATTATCGATATCGGTATAAAGCACGCCAAAGTTTTTTAAATGCGCATCCCCGTTTTGCAAAGCGAGATTGAGCACCATCATTTTAAAAAACTGCTGCATGGCATTGGTTCTATGCTGTGGCGAGACAAATACATTCAGGGTTTTAACCATTTGCTCATAGCTGCCCTCATACTTTTGCTCACGTCCTCGCGCCTGCAGCACGGCTATATCCTCAAAGCCTAAATAACCTCCAGACGCCGTAATATCAAAACGTCGCATGACAAAAAGCGCAGCGTCATCTGAAATATAAAACTCCGGCACTGGCACACCCGCTTGCTGCAACACTTTCATGCACCAGTATTCATTTAAAGCCAATTCCGGATACTCAGCTCCCCAAGATTTAACTATGTAATGCTCTAGCTGCAAAGTGGCTTTATTGACGACCTGTGCAAGCACCTTAGGCTGCACACCGCTAACTGCCGACTGCAAGGCAAAGCGCTCGACCAACTCTGCAAATAGCGCATCATTTTTAGGCTGCAAAAGCTCATCAAGGGTTAGTGATGGCTTAGCTTGGACCGCATTTGAATACTGTATGCGGCCACGAATCCCCTGAGCCATGAGCTGCAGCAGACCAAAATCATCATTAGTGGTTAATTTAGAATAATGCCGTTTAAGCA
>JALOAC010000062.1 GCA_023228985.1 Thiopseudomonas sp.
GTGCATTCCACTTCTTTGCAGTCATTGCACGAGTGTTTTAGCCCATCTAAAACCCAGTAGAAGCAGCGGGGTTTGGTAGGAGCTGGCCATGCCTGCGACAGCAGTGTATTTAGCGGCGCGGTGTTGGCAGGTGTAATCCGTGGTCGGATGCATGGCATCCTCCTACGCGCGATTGGGTTTCCCAGCAGCATCGTAGTTGGTTTCTAATCCGCTATCGCCCAGAAGCTGGGCCCCAACAAGAGCGGTGTCCTACGCATGATTAGTGTCTTCGCTGGTTAATCCGCTTTATAGCAGCAGAAATTATTGCGCCCTGCTTGCTTAGCCTGATACATAGCACTGTCTGCACAGCTGATAAGCTCATCCAAGCTTTGCGCATCATTTGGATATAACGCCACACCAACCGAGGCAGAGATACTCACGCTGACATGCTCTAGCTGAAAGGGTCGCGCCAATGAGCGAACAATCTTCTTGGCCACAAGTTGTGCTGCTGAACTTTCTGAAATACGCGTCAGCGTCACAGTAAACTCATCCCCACCAAGACGCGCAACACAGTCGGTATCGCGCACACAGGCTAACAACCTATTGGCCGCCTTGACTAATAACTCATCACCCGCCGCATGGCCGTATTCATCATTTACCGCCTTAAAGCCATCCAAGTCGATATAAAGCAAAGCCAGCAAGGTGTTTTCCTGCGCTGCGGTTGCAATGGCTTTTTGTAACTCTTTAATAAACAACTCACGATTAGGCAAATTGGTCAGGCTATCGTGGTGAGCCTGATGCCATATCTGTTTATCTTGTAATTTACGTTCAGTAATGTCTTCTTTTACCGCAACAAAATGAGTAACAACCCCGTCTTCATTTTTAATCGGTGATATACGTGCCATTTCCCAGAACAATTGACCGTTTTTAGCTTTGTTAAGCACTTCACCCTGCCATACATGACCACATTTTAGGGCTTGCCACATTTGCTGATAAGTTTCTGGTTTGGTTTGTCCTGACTGCCAAATACGTGGATTTTTGCCAATTACCTCTTCGGCCTGATAACCACTCATAGCCTCGAAACTTGGGTTTACATACTCAATAGCACCATCAATATCAGTAATAATGGCCGCTGCTGGAATATGCTCCACCGCACTCGACAACTTAAGCAGTTGCGCTTCGGCTTTTTTACGCTCAGTGATATCACTAAAACTCACTACCGCACCCAGTACACGCCCCTCGACAAACAATGGGTGCGAGCGATATTCAACTGGAAAGCTGATGCCGTCCATACGCCAAAAAATATCCGTATCGTCATGGATGATGCGCCCTGAGCGCAACGTGTCATACAGCGGACAATCATCGAATTCGTGCATTTGACCATCCGCCATGCTGTGGTGAATCACGTCGTGCACTGATTTACCCAATAATTCTTCAGCCTTGTGCATACCCAACAAACGTATGGCTTCAGGGTTAACCAGAGTGCACAAGCCTTGCCCATTCATACCGATAATCCCTTCACCGGTAGACTCTATAAACAAGCGCAACTGAGCTTCTGCTTGCGTGCGCTCACTCACTTCTGTACGTAACTCAGCGGTACGCTGCTCCACCAGTTTCTCGGTCTGTGTTTTAGCCGTTTCTAGCGTCAGCAGTTGATGACGGTAACGTGACAGGGTAACTAACGTCAGCATGGACAGTATTAACCAAACAAGCATATGCGTCAGACCAATACTTCTGAGCTGCTCCGTTTCCGCCAAGAACAACGGCTCAATCGGAAAAGAGACACTCAGTCCACCACGAATATCACCCAGCTTATAACCTTGATGCTCATGGCATTTTAGACACAGCTTTTCAACATGCAGAGGTGCGATAAAGCGAAAGGAAGCATCACGTCCTTGACCTATAATTTCACTTACGTCTTGCGCTTTATGCTCAAACTTTTCCAGTTGCACGCGCTCCCAAACATCTGGTTGATTATTGGGATTAAGCGGTTGCAAACTGGTTAAATTCAAACGCAACCCACTCAGAGCCTCTACCACACCAGTAAGCTGGCGTGTCATGTAGGCTGGGTTGATCAGGGTGAGCACTTTACCCGAAGGGGTAGAGATATCGCGCTCGGGTATTATTAGATAGGGATTAGGTGGCGTGACTTTATCAACAGGGGCATAGACCCCGCCGTGCTGTGTATTCCATAAACGCACGGATTCAACCATCTTAAACACAAAGTAGGCGCGGTCATTAGCTAGATGAAACACCTTGTGCTCCACCTGTGCGCGGTTCCACATAAAAGAACCCAGCACCAGAGCGGCCCAAAGCAAAATGGGAATGGGCCAGTAACGATACTGCAGGATAATCTTTTTCAATGAGCTAAAACCCCAGCATGAAAAGCCTATCTACTGACGCATCCATTGCATACACAGCTTAGCTTCGAAAAAATTCAGACAAAGCAATAACAATCGTGCAGTTTTGTCTACTATGTCCAATTATTTTACTTTTTTTATTGTGCTAGAAGTAGATTTAAATCAAATAGCTGTGGGTTAGCCATCATCAAATCATTCATTAAGCAATTCACTGCAGTACGGGCGATTTGCCCGCACTGCAGACGTATTTAGCTGTCTGAACGGCTCCGCGGCATACTGCGAATTACCTCAATCAACGCGTTTAAGGCATCGGTGGCGGTAAAAATACCCAGAAGCTGTCCATCCTCTAGAACAATCACACTGCCTACTTTATTCTCTGACATAAGAAACGCCACTTCATCGAGCGGTGTAGTGGAATTCACCGTCAAGGGTTCGGGTGACATGATATCGCCCGCGCAAACTTGAAACTTTTCCGCCACCGACAAACCGGTAAACAAGCGCACATCACGATCACTAATCACTCCTACCGGCATACCGTCACGCACTACAGGTAAGTGACGAATACCGTGCTCGCTCATCAGCATGTTTAGCTCATCGATGGCCATATCTTCGGTAACGGTAATGGGATCTGGGGTGGTAAATTCCTCTACAGGCAAATTGGCTGGCAACATGACAGTTCTCCTAAATAAGTCTGCAAAATTATATGTGAACAGGGTAACCGATCTCTACCTAATAAGGCACTGCGCTTAGCACGCGCTAAATTTATGCTAACGACTTAGCATTGGCTATGGAGCGGCAAGCACTTAGACCTTGCCAATCTTCCAGTTCTTGCTCGGGCTTTTCCGTACAAAAGCGCGCGTATAGCGCAATGCCTTGCTGATCTTCTAGGATATCCACCTGAACACCTCGCTCCTGCAACAAGGTTTCAGTGCCCGATGCGTTGGTTATATCCCCCACCACCACGCGATTAAAACCTCTCAGGGAAACAAGCGTGGCGCACACTTCGCATGGGCTGAGGCTGGTATACAGCGTGGTGTTACTAAAATCGATTCGCCCCGCATCTTGGATAGCGGATGTTTCGCCATGACTGTAGGGATGGTTATCTTGCACCAGCCTGTTATGTCCCTTGCCGACGATTTGGTTGGTGGCATTATCCACGATCACCGCGCCAATGGGACAGCCGCCCTCGTCATAGCTCTTTTGCGCCAGCAACACAGCGATACGCATAAAATCCTCATCCGTTAAGCCGCGCGCAAAGTCCTCATCCATTAAAACAGCCAAGCTTTTGGTTGGCATATGGGCGATGGCTCTGAATGCTTGCTCAGTTTTAGCTGTGTGTTTATCTAAGAGAGTCTTCATATTAATGGCGTGTACGTCCTTATTTTACGAATACCGCAGGCATGCTGACTGCAGTATTAACTTAACTAAAATTACTAAAATCAACTGGCGGTAAGCACTCAAAACCCGGCCTTGCAAACAAATAACCCTGCATCAATTCAATGCCGGACTCACGCAACCATAGCAACTCCCCCTCGGTTTCAATACCTTCTGCTAGGGCAGTAATCTGCAGGTCATTAAATATATTCAAACAGTTCTTAATGATGGATTGGCGCGACTTGTCTTGGTCGATATTACGAATCAGCTCCATATCAAACTTGACTATATTGGTCTGGAAGTCAGCCAACAGCCCCAAGCCCGCATAGCCTGAGCCAAAGTCATCAATAGCGGTTTTAAAGCCGGATTGCTTATAGAATTCAACAATTTGCTTAACAAAATCACTGTCTTCTATTTTTTCAACCTCGGTAAACTCAAACATGATTTTATCGGTTGAGAAACCGTATTTTTCAGCCGCTTCTAACGTGGTACGAATACAGCGCTCAGGTCTGTAGATAGCATTGGGTAAAAAGTTAATACTCAGCATCGAATCGAGTTTTAACTGGGCGGCCAGCGCAATTGCTTTAACGCGGCACAGCTGGTCAAACAAGTAACGATTATCATCGTTCACTTTAGAGATAATGGAATAAGCGGACTCATTATTTAAGCCACGAACCAAAGCTTCATAGCCAAATATTTGGTTTGTCTTACAGTTAATAATGGGTTGAAACGCCATGGTGAAATCAAAATCAAGGCTGCCTTTATCGGCACATCTACTACACGAAAACCTGTCATAGATTATGGGTTCTTCGTTCATTCTCACGACCTTATTAACTGATACATTTAAGAAGCCTCTGGCGCTTTGCGCGCCATTACTTTGCAAATCTAGTTTAACATCAACTTGACTGCATTCGCGCTAATTTTGGCTAGCCACTTACTTCTTAAGGAGCCCCTGAATAACGTTACCGAGGACGCTAACACAAGGCGCAACGACCAACGGGAGTAACAGCCAAAGGCTGACCCGAAGGGCGAGCGCTAGCGAGTCAAAACGTACGAAAAAGCGCAGTTTACACATAGTA
>JALOAC010000005.1 GCA_023228985.1 Thiopseudomonas sp.
GCAGAATGCTTATATAGAACGCTACAATCGAACTGTTCGTTATGACTGGCTCGCTCAGCATTTATTTGAGAGCATAGCCGCTGTTCAAGATTATGCTACTCAATGGCTTTGGCACTACAATAATGAACGACCTAATATGGGGCTTGGTGGTATTACCCCTAAACAAAAGTTGGCCATAGTGGCCTAACATCTACTTTTGAACCCTGTTACAAATGGGGGGATTACCAACCCAAACACCGCCGCAAAACCCCATCGCGCGTAGGAGGATGCCATGCATCCGACCACAGACCACACCTGCAAAAAACCACCGCTGTCGCAGGCATGGCCAGCTCCTACCGATGATTGCGCAAAAGTTGCGCCCCCACGAAACCACGCCACCCTCCCGTGGGAGCGCATCTTATGCGCGATTAAACGCTTCTTAGCAATTCAGCCACTTCGACAACTCATAGTCTTAGCTGGTCTGGCTGCTGCGTAAAAATCGACAACACCTGCATAAAGCTTGCGTCGGGTTTAGACGTGATACTCAGCTGCTGCCCTGTAACGGGATGCGTTAAGCTCAGCTCGGTTGCCGCTAACATCAAGCGGCTGAAGCCAAAACGCTGGGCAAAGTATTGATTGTGTTTGGTGCGCCCGTAATTGGTATCGCCAATAATCGGATGGCTAATATGCTGCATGTGCCGGCGCAGTTGGTGCTTGCGACCCGTCTGCGGATACAACTCCAACAGGCTGTAACGGCTGTGTGGATAGCCTTCCACCTGCACTGGAATTTCCACGCAGGCCAGGCGCTTGAAATGAGTCACGGCTTCGCGCACGGGCAAGGCTTCATCCTTGAACCGACGGTCAACCGCGCGCTCACGTAGTGGATGCTCGATGATACCCTGCTCCGCTGGCCAACCTCGCACGAGTGCCACATAGGTTCGCTGCACCTGCCCTGCCATCATGACCTGACCCACTGCGCTGGCGGTGTCGGGATCGCGGGCAAATAACAGCACACCGGACGTAGGACGATCGAGTCGATGACAGGGAAACACATGGCGACCGCCATTAAGCTGCCGTGCGTATTGCAAGGCAAACTCGGTGGCGTGACGGTCGATGGGGCTGCGATGCACCAACAAGCCCGCAGGTTTATGCACCGCCAACAACCAGTCATCGCGATAGAGCTCAACCAGCGGGTTATCAGCGCGCGTCATAGCGGGGCAGCTCGTGCGACAGCGTTCTAATTAATGCCAGCACAATGCACTGCTGCCCCTTACTGCTTAGCGTCATGAATAGCCCCCTGTAAAACACCCAACACTCGTCGCAAAGCTGCTCAGATTAAGGAGTGCTACTCAAGATATCAACACTGAAAACGCTAAAGCTGCAGTCATCAGCCCGCAACTATTACTCAGGTTTACGCGCCAACAGAGTCGCAAACTGTAATTGCGCACCACTGTGCATCGTACCGGCCTCCTCATTGTATTTAATCAGCTCCCAACCGGCGTACGCCTCACGCAGCTGTCCTTCGGTGAAGGTGAAGGAGAAACGCACCGGTGAAGGGCTGCCTGCAGTGCTCATGGCGCAGACAATCAGGTTATAGCCGCCGGGCAATGTGTGCGCCTGCATATCAGCAATGACCGCCTCAACCCGCGCGGGGTCAAGAAACATCAGCGTGACGGTGCAGGCAATAAAACCGTAATTGTCTGTCAGCGCGGCAGTATTAAGGTCATACACCTGCGCTTTAAGGTTGGTTAACCCTTCTTGACTGACTATCTGCTGCAGCATATCAATGGCGTTGGGATTGTTATCTACAGCCGTGACGTCAAAGCCCAGCTGGCTCAAATACAGAGCGTTACGTCCATTCGAGCAGCCCATATCCAAGACTGTGCAAGGCTGAATGAGTTTACAGGCGTCTACCACTTCACTGTGCGCAGGGTTCAAGCCGTAGCGGCTATTAAGATCAAGGGTCATGGCAATCACTTAAGTTAAAAAATTAAGCTCTACTTATAGCGAGTTCTGTGGCGCAATTAAATGATGGCAAACAAGACTTTTAAAGCTAGGGTGAGCGGGTAAGGTGAACGCCGATGTCCAAAATTAGTGTCGGGGCTAAATTCTTTTTTAAGCAGCTTGTTATAGGCGGGACAATCGTAAAGACCGCGCATTACGCGACGAATAGCACCTTTTTCAGCTAAACGGCTTAAGGCTCGTTCAATGCTGCCAGGCTCGCCAAGTCATATTTAACCATGAGCCAGCTGATTTTGAGATAACGCATAAATCAGAGCGTTTAGGAGAGCACAATGCCAAAGCCAAAGCCAACCACTATTGTTCAAAAAATAACACCAACCCCAAGCTGGAAAAACGCACACGTAGAATCTTTACAGTCGAGTACAAGCTATCAATTCTACAGCCAGCGGAATTAAAGAAATATATCAGTTTTTAGTAGCGTGCTGAATTAAGCTGGTTAGCATCTCGTATATTATCTACAGCCAATAGCTTCAAATTTCTAAGCATTTTAAATCACCAAACAAACACCCTCGATGGAGAAGCAATGAAAAATACACTTCAATATATTGGTGCTATCGCTTGCTTAGCCGTAGGTGCTGCTCTGCCAGCGCAGGCAGTTGCTATTGAGCTTTCCCATACCAATACCGCTTGGGCAGGACAAGGTATGTGCTCCGCTGCATTTACTTTTGATAACGGCGCACTAGGTGACACCGTAAAAAATTTACGTGTAGGCATTTCTGCAATCGACCAAGCGGGAAACAGTGTCGACACCATTGTGTTGGAGGTGTATGAGTTTGGTGGCTCAAATGCGGAGCGCTACGCTACCGCGCTCTGGGAAAGCGAGCTAGCCTGTGATGCTAGCCTTAGCTTAGTTGTCACCTCAGCCAATGCTGTTATCAACGAACAACGCCAAGACTTACTGAAAAACAATGTATTAACTGTTCGTGATTTCAAGCCATTCACGATGCGCCTAGCCAATGAAGCAGCAGGCAAAAACACAGCACCTCAGCCGTATACGAATGCAGAAGGAGTAACTTGTGATTACCCACTAAGTGAAGAAGATGCTCATGAAATTTGGCAGAAAATGCAATCAAATCCAAATGAATATATCAAACAATGCACAGATAGCCTCAGTCAAATAGCCATGCAATACGGCGGCATGTCCGAAACCGAGGCCAAACAACATGCTAAAAACTTCTGCACTGTCGAAGTAGAAGAAACCAAGGTCTGTATGGCACAACCCGGGCTTGTTCCTCAGCTTTGCTTATGCGGCGGCGATGTTTAAATTAACTATAAAAATAAAGACGGCTGCTGCCCAAAGTGTGGCAATGCCAACTGTTTGTCCGCCTGCTGACACTATTAAGGTGGAAATTCTGGCTCCACTTAAGGGTTACTAGCCAGCAACGCGCTTGTTGCATCGCTTAAGCAACCAAAAAACGTCCTGATTCAATCCTCTTTGAGGGTGTTGGCATAGACAACAAGCGCACTGTACATGATGGCAACCAGCGCCAACATCACACCAATACCGCCAAAGGCTATTACTGTACCGGTCATTTCTGCTTCTCCTTTTTGATTCTCATAAGCGGCTCAATGAACTGTGTCATCCGTCATCAAGCTTGGCTAGTAATTTAAAACCCTAGAAATAAAATCAGCTTGAAATGGCTGCAATATTGCGTGCAAGTGTTTTTTGTATATGTTTTACCGTGCTGCTACGAATCACACCATTAAAGTACTCAGTACACAATACCGAAAACTGACTTGCCACAGTGACGCAACTTTCAATAACTTGCTCAACCTCAGCTTCTGACATATTAGCCACCTTACTTAAAGCTACAAGTGCTGACTTTGAAACAGCCTGTACCTCTCCCATAACACTCATCTGATGGTAACCCTTTGGCCCTTCGTTATAGGGATCATGACTTATCACCTGTGTCAGCAGAGCTAAACAGCTTTTTGTCCCACAATTTTGCGCGCTGCTGACTCGAAGTTTGATTTGAGTCAGAAGCGGTAGGCTGCCCCCCTTGTGAACCTGTCTTAGCAGAAGCAACCCTGTTACTAGCCCGTTGACGTTTTGGTTTAGCGTAAAGCTGTTCGAGCTCAGCAATGGTCATGGTTTTCTTGCTGAACAACTCCTGCAATTCTTGCTGCAAACCAAGCGCAAAAACCACGGCAATAAAAGTTTCTAGCGATGTGTTTTTACCATTTTCTAAATTAGAAACCGTCGGCACAGAAATACCCACACGCCGCGCCAGCTCAGCTTGAGTTAAGTTTTTCTGTAAGCGATGCTGCTGCAGCATCAAAACCCATTGACTTAGCACATAAAATACTCAAATATAAGTAAACACATGCATTTATAGCCAAAAATACTTATATTTGAGTCTTTCATGAGCATAAACGATCAAGCATTAGAACCCTTAGGTGACAACCTTAGGACTGCCCGCAAAAAATACTTCCCCATGGATGACTTGCAAGCCTTTGCCTTACGCATAGGTGTCAGCCGCGCAACGTTACAACGCATGGAAAAAGGTGATTTAAGTGTATCCATTGGCCGATATTATCAAGCCGCTCAAGTACTTGGATTGGAGCAGCCTTTTGCGCAGTTATTAAAACCGCCAGTGAGCCTATTTGATGATTAAGCGCTTTGATTTATATCTCAATACAGCCGTGCTAGGCGTGATGCATATTGCTGATGTTGCGTTACAGGAAGAACATGGCGTGATCAGCAACGTTGGTTTTCGCTATACAGCCAACTACCTTGCGCAACCACAATCCTTTGCCATCGATCCTGTGCAATTACCCTTGAATGCCAAAGAATTCACCCTACCCTGCAAGCAAGCCGCACCTGCTTTTATTGATGATTACCTGCCCGATGCTTGGGGTCGAAAAGTCCTAACTAAACTGGCCATGCAACGCTACCAACAACGCCTTAACACCAACTGTATCAGTGAAATGTTGAGCTTTTCGCAACAGGTTCACAGTCGTATTGGTGCGCTGTGTTTTGTGGAGCAAGGTCAAGCACCCCACTACGCAGCAGGAATCACACTGGAACAATTACACGACGCAGAGCAAACCGCACAAAATATCGACCAGCAGGATTTTGCTAATTTAGATATCAACGTCATGAGCTTGGTGTATTTAGCCAACTCAGGATCAGGCGTTGGCGGTGCTCGACCAAAGGCTTTGGTGCATGATCAAGGTATTGCTTATCTAGCCAAGTTCAACCGCAGCACAGACCTCTACAATAACGCCCGTGTAGAACTTGCTTGCTTATTAATGGCGCAAGGCGCAGGTATTAATATCGGTCACGGTAAAATCATCAGCGACATCAACCAGCGCGATGTATTGCTGCTGGAGCGCTTCGATACGCTTGGCAACGCTCGCCGCCACTTGATAACGGCCAACGGTTTACTGAAACATCTCAGCACTCAACACGATCCCGGTCATAGTTTTCGCTACGACGATTTGCATCGCCTACTGCAACGCTACTCCTGCAGCATAGAAGATGACTTACAGCAGCTTTTGCGCCTGATGCTATTCAACCGTGCCATTAACAATACCGATGATCACGAGCGCAATTTTAGCTTTATGCATAGCGCAAAAGGCTACCAACTGGCTCCGGCCTATGACTTAGTACCCAGCATGGCAACCGGTGAATACCACGCCGCTGGTTTTGCTTATCAGCCCTACCCGCCCACAGTTTCTGAGGCAGAAAAAATCGGCAGGATATTTGGATTGCCTAAAGATGCTGTAAGCGCTGCAGCACAGCAGGTGCGTGAGGCGATTGAGCAGTGGGCAAGTTATGCCGAGCAAGCTGGGATGAATGAAGAAGAAACGCAGCGAGTGGGTAAGGTTTTTCAAGTTTAGATGCTGACTTGAGGTAACACGATTTGCGCTTACTGGCTCGAGCACTAATTATCCAAGCAAGGCTTTTAAGCCCTGCATTCTTGATTTTTTAGGCATTATATTGCCATTTATCTTGCGCATGCTATTATTTAAGGCACTATATTGCCTCATGGTAAGCGGATGGAACATTTAACTGTACAACTCTATGTTGAGAATCAGTGGCACGATGCTGCGCAACTGAGCTTTACCAATGCACAGCAAGGATTACGAGCAGGCTGCACTTTAGGTTACACGCCTAACTATTTAGTAGATTGTCTCGATAAAGAACAAAGCTGTCTAGCTTGGGCGCTGAGTGCAAATCTCCCCCTCGGCTGGGACACGTATTCAGGTGCATCTGTTTGGGCTGCATTACAAGACATGACTCCTGCAGGTGCTGCGCGTCGATTTTTAGAGCAACGCTATGGACAACTGCGCCCAGTAGATATGGCCATGGACGTTTTTTTACTGTCGCAATGTACGCCCGCACCGATTGGCCATTTACGTATTAAAGAAGCATTCGAGTCAGTCGCTTCAGTGCCCTCTGTGGGTTTTTCCCGTGCAGACGTGGTGCAAAGAGACCATCGTTTTTTAGACTATGCTTACGAGCAAGGCGCTGCTATTGGTGGCGCTACAGGAGCAGGCGGAGAAGCCCCTAAATTATTATTGACGCAAGCAGCGGATGGTTTGCTATATCCGGATGCAAGCCTAGCAGATACGCGTGCAGTAGCGCATTGGTTTATCAAGTTTCCACGTCACAAGGCAGGCGCGACTGATAAGGATATTTTGCGCAGTGAATACTGTTATTACCGCGCCATTCACCAGCTGGGTTTTTCCACAATTGAACAAAACGGGTTAATGCTTGAAGAAGGCAGCAAGCCCAGTTTATGGATGCGACGTTTTGATCGAAAAGTAGAAAACCAGCACGTGCGTAGGTACGCGGTTGAGTCGATTTATTCGTTATTAGAAGTGACAGAGCCCGGAAGTTATTTACAACATATGGATGTGCTTAAACGCCTATTGAATCTCTGGCGATCTGAGCAACAAGAGGCAGGCATTGCTGATTTAGTGCTGGACTATTTACGCAGGGATTTATTAAACCAAGTGTTAGGTAATAGCGATAACCATGGTCGCAACACTTCGATTATTCGGGATGATCGGGCTATTTCTCTGGCACCCATTTATGACTTAGCGCCAATGGTCATGGACGATGAAGGCATTACTCGCACAACTAAATGGCCACAGACGGTTGAGCGCGGCGGAGAGGTTGATTGGCTTGCAGCCTGCCAACTGGTCAGTGAGTGTGCTGATTTACCGCAAGAGTGGCTGTATCAACAACTGCGCGATACCGCGCAGCAATTGTTAGCCTTACCTGACCTGCTGCACGACTTAGGGCTGCCTGAAAAAACGTGGCAACACCCTAGAATACCGCTGCGCCGCTTGCGACAACAGTTGACTGCTTGGGAGTTATTGTGATGGATATTCTTGAGCGTCAACGCTATTTACAAGATTTGCGTGAACAGCTGGCGGAGGGAAAAGTCAGCATTGGCGAAGCGGTTTGTCGGTTACGCAAAGAGGTCACAGGGTTGCGTCAGGATCAGTTTGCACGCATGTGTAAAATTTCCTTGCGGGCTTTACGACAGATTGAACACGACGAGGGAAATCCGACATTACACACTTTAAATAGCATTTTTCACTTGTTTGGTATGCAGATGGGCGTGATTAAACGCGTGCAAGGCTAATCCAATTAGCAATCAACACGAACCAAGAAATATGCGCCAGACTTAGGAATGCCCCGCCACACGTACAGGATAATCCCCCCATTTATAACAGGCTCGAATATCCTTACCCCACCAAATCCATCAGCTTTTTGTAGTTATCCACCACTTCATAACGAACCGTCGGGTCGTTCTGTTTGGCTGCTAGCTCAATAAAGAACTTACGTGCACATTCGATTTTACTTTTTTCTAAGGCTCGCAGATCCATGCTGGATAGGCTGCCCTTGGTCTCCGCCACAAAGTAAATGTGCTTTACGCTGCCTTCGGTAAAGGCAATGGCCCAGTCGGGGTTGTAGTCGCCAACGGGCGTGGGGATTAAGAAGCCGCGCGGTAGCTTGGCGTAAACGGCGACTTCAGCGCTGATATCTAATGCCTGGGCAAATTTATGCTCGATTTGAGAATCAGCAATCACATAGTCGTACACGTGCTTACTGAGCTTTTCAGTGGCATTACTGAAGTCTTGCCCTGCTTGTGTGGCAGTAAAGATCTCACTGTCGCTGTAGGTTTCATCGGTCACGTTGTACGTCAGGTGTTCAATCACCGTTGTCGCTTTTTGCTCTTTAATGATGCGACTGACTTCACTGATGAAGTGTTCTGGGTTTTGTTGGAACTGGTAGAATTTTTTAGAGCTGATCTTCGATAAAATCTGCGCCACCGTTTCACGGGTCAACTCGGTGTTTTCGGCAATCTTGCCCAACAAGTCATACTTAACCGTGGAAACAATCGGCTTATTTTCATCTGACTTGCGGCTCTCTTGCTGCTGAAAGATTGCACCGCGGCCAAGGTCCTCGCCAGTGAACGTACCTTTCTGCGTGCCCGTCTGAACATGGTATTGCAGCAAGGTGACATTGAGGTTGGCGTCCAGCTCCGCAACTGCTTTCTTAACCAGCTCTGCAGAATCAAATTCCACACGGTACACCGCTTTACGGTTAATACGCGCCCACAGTGCCTGAAACTCTTTTTTATGGAAGTTTACTTCGTTGCGATTATTGGTTTTAGCTGCGCGTTCATCCTGCACTTTTGGCAAGGCCTCATTGGTAAACACAGTGGCGATCAACCCCTGAACAGGCTCAGCCATAGCGTGTAACTCTGCAGGTAAAACCCCTAAGGTGCCGTTGCTGCGAGCTTGGTGGTACTCTTCAGTTAAATTATCTTCTGCATCTACATAATCATTTTTTATCAGATAGTGATAAATTTGCTTAGCCTGCAGTTCCGTCATTTCCTGCTGGTTGCCATTAATCTCTATCACCTTTCCTTTAAAGTAATCGACGTTCGCTTTACGCGGTCGTGCGGCCAACTCTTCCAGCATTTCTTTCTGCAAACCATCCACAAAGCTGCTGTAGCTTTCATTCGCCACCACAGTCAACACGTTGGTTTGGTGCACCAGTTCTGGGTTGTCCATGCGCTCGCCGAACTTATTCACGGCAATACGCAAGCCGCGGCCCACTTCTTGGCGGCGCGAAATAGTGCTGGCGCTTTCGGTTTGCTTGAGCATACATAAGACAAACACGTTAGGGTTATCCCAGCCTTCACGTAACGCTGAGTGCGAGAAGATAAAGCGGGTTGGCTCATCAAAGGATAACAAGCGCTCTTTATCTTTCATAATCAGGTCATAAGCATCCACATCATCAGATAAGCCGGTGGCTTTAGCGAATTTCGGGTCGACCAATTGGCTTTTGCGCTTATCAATCGAGAAATAACCGTTGTGGGTTGATTCAGCGCTGATATTGCGTAAGTACTCGCGGTACGCATCATTATCAAAGGCTAGCTCATGTAAATAAGCATCACGGGCAGCTTGGTATTCTTCTTCAAAAATACGTGCATATTCGCCCTTTTCATCGTCTTGGCTGTAGTCGCGGTACTTAGCGACTTCGTCAATAAAAAACAGGCTAAGCACTTTAATACTCTGGGCAAATAAGCGCTTTTCTTTCTCTAAGTGGGCGTTAACGGTTTCGCGAATTTGAATACGGCGCAGTTGCTCTTCACTGACATCGCCCAGCACATCACCTGCTGTCAACACGACACCATTAGTGAACTCAATGGTGTCAGCCAACGCATCAATTTGCGCCACCACATAGCGATCGCTATAGGCATCTAAACCACCAGACAAATCAAACAAGTTATCGCCTTGGCTGATGCGCTTCACTTGGCGCTTAATCACACCAGTTTTGAGCTGCACCTGCATTTCTAAGCGAGCCACAGGGCTGTGCTTGGAAATTTCAATATCTTGCAAATACAAATAAGCCGAGGTGCCAGCAATGCCACGGGTATGAATACCGCGCACGGCAATTTTCTTCACCAGCTTATTGTTATAAGCATCCACCGCATCTAAGCGGTGCACAAGGTTGTGCGTGGTTTTGTGGGTGGCCGAGTAGCGCATAATAAATAGCGGATCAAACTCAGGCAAAGCATCAAGCGTGGCTTTACCCTCCATTTTTTGTGGCTCATCAAGAATAAGAATTGGACGGTTAGCTTTAATCACATCAATGGGGCGACGCGACTGGAAGTCATCCAGCTCATCATAAATACGGCGGTTATCTGCACCACGCGCATTAAACGCCTGGATATTCATCACCATAATATTGATGCCAGAATCACTGGAAAAGTTCTCTAACTCGTGCAAACGCTTGGAGTTATAGGTAAAGAAGCGCGCCTTTTTATGGTACTGCTCAGCAAAGTGCTCTGCGGTGATTTGCAGGGATTTTTGTACACCTTCGCGGATCGCAATACTGGGCACCATGATGATGAATTTGCTCCAGCCAAACTGCTGGTTCATCTCAAAAATGGTTTTAATGTAGCAGTAGGTTTTACCCGTACCGGTTTCCATTTCGATATCAATATTGAGTGCCGCACCGGGCTTATAGCTGCTGGGCATGGGTTTACCAGCACTTGTGGTGTAGGTTTGCAAACCTGTTGACTGGAACAGATTGGCCTGTTTCTGCACCTTGTGAATATTGCTTAGCAACTGTGCTGGCGTTAACTGAATGGGCTGGTTACGAAAACCATGCTCAGCTGAATCAGGCTCAGCTGCTGCCAGTGACAATGCGCCCTGATTAAACTCTGCGGACTGAGCTGTACCGGGATCAATTTTATAACTAAAAGCATCTTGATAAGGCTGGCCGGCAAAGCAATCAACCACGGCGTCAACGGCTGCGGTTTGATAGGGCTGAACTTTAAATTGGATTTTCATAACAGGCTTCTCATTTTACTTAAGGAGCAAGCTCTAAAACTTGCTTACACTCTTAATTCCAAGCAGCTTGTGGAGCCTAAAAGTCAAAACAGACTCCACAAATACATTTGATGCGCACAGAGGCTCCACAAAGGGATTACAGAATTTTGCGTCCCTCTGCGATATTTAATAACTCTGGAAAACATAAAACAGCCGGTCTGTTGCCGCTGGCTGGTTTGAGCTCTTTTAACACCTCGCCCTCACGCAAACTGCGCAGCAATCCAGGTACTGTTTTCTTATGGATACCAAAATCAAGATGCAACTGTTCAATTATGTCTGTGGTACGAAATACTGGTTTGCTAAACACTGCGTCCAACAAATGCACAGAAAACTGTGAGCGAGTCAGTTCGTGAATGCGCTGCTTCATCTCATCGTATAAGTTTTTGATCGCCATCACGCGCTGGCTATTACTTTGTGCTTGCAAGCTCACGGCACGTAAAAAGAATGCAATCCAACCATTCCAATCACCCTCTACTGATATGGCCTTTAAGCGCGCATAGTATTCGCCCCTATGGCTTTCTAAGTATTCGGACAGATAAAACATTGGTTGCGAAAGCACTTTCTTCTGGTACAAAAACAAGGGAATCAGAATCCGACCGATGCGGCCATTACCGTCTTTAAAGGGATGTAATAATTCAAATTGAGCATGCATCACTGCGGTTTGAATTAAAAAATCAATATCATCACTGTTTAAATAACTTTCCCAGTGTTGCAAATGATCCTGTAACTGTAATGGACACGGTGGCACAAAAGTGGCTTGCTCTATCGTGCAGCCATAAGCGCCAATCCAGTTCTGATCACGGCGAAACTCACCGGGCGCTTTATTCTCACCACGTACGCTATCCAGCAGGATTTTGTGCAGTGCCAAAATGAAACTTAAGCGAATGGGATAATCAGCCAAATAATGACGCGCTTCAAACAAGGCTTTGCGATAATTGTTGATTTCTTGGATATCTAATGATTTCTCACCGTCCTTAAGCAAGCCTGCTTCGTGCTCTAACACCTCATCTACTGTCGCTTGTGTCCCTTCAATACGTGACGACAGCACCGCTTCCTGAGTGGTTAAGGGTGAAAGCATCACCGCTGGGTTGGGAATCCCTTGCAACAGTCCGTCATACCTTGCCAGCTCAGCATTGGCTTGCCCCACTAAAGGCAGCAGTAATCGATAATCCAAATCGGATAGCGGCAAGGTGTCGGGTTGATAAGATTGAGCACTCATAGCAATCACTCATTTAGTTTAAATTCAGCCAACAGCCTGAACTTTTTGATTTGTGGAGCATGTAATGCAAATTAGACTCCACAAACTGTTTTGTCACGCACAGAAACTCCACAAAAGATTTTGTGGAGCCTAAAACGCGAAATAGACTCCACAAATACATTTGATGCGCACAGAGGCTCCACAAAGTGCTCTGGCTTAAATCGCCTTCACTTCCGTGATCGGAGAGCGCTGCTTGAAGATTTGTGTGACGTTGACTTTGACGGCGTCGCTGGCAAAGCCGTTGTCGCGGAACACGGCGCGTAAGGGCTTTAGCTCGGCGAGTTCATGGATGAGTGCTTCGCTGATGCCTTGTTCAAAGCAGGCAATCAATGCGTTGTCGTCGACGATAAAGACTTCTTTGCCTTGGATGCTTTCGCGGCGAATCGGCAGAGTTAAATCCACGCCCCAATCTAGCAGCACTTGGAACAGCAAGTCTTCGCTGCTGCGGTCGGGCTTGATGTTATCGACGCTGGCAAACAGATCGTTTTGCTTGAGTTGCTGCGGCTGGTAGTAGACATCCTGCATATTGGAGGTGTCGACTTTGAGTACGCGGAAACCGATGTCTTTATTCCAGTCCTCGTGGCATTCGCCTTCGAGGATTTGCGCGCCGGCGCGGCGGATGCGTTCTTTGGAAATTTCCGCAATGGTTTTGTAGCCGGCTTTATACGCAGCATGCTTTTCTTCTATTTCTTCAGGCAGCTGCACCATGATGAATTTGCGGTTGCCGCCATCTTCGGCGTTGAGTTGCATGGCGGCGTGGGCGGTAGTTGATGAGCCTGCAAAAAAATCAAGAGCAATAAAGTCTTTTCCTTCATTCATCGAAAGTAGGTACTTAGTTAATTGGACAGGCTTAGGATATGCAAAATAAATCTCATCGTTTCTTAAAATAGCACCTGCAGACTGCGTACTACCTATATTGGTCAAAACAGATATTACGTGACTTTGACTTTCACTTCTCTTTTTAACAACTTCAAGAGCACCGGTTTTACTAATTAAAAACCTTGTTTCCTGACCCCTGCCATCGAGGATAGGCTGACAATTATTACTTATAAACTTAACTACCAAATCCTTAGAACTCCAGCCGCTTTTTATTTTGGTATCGTTCTGTAGTACTCCATTTTCGACAACTGCATCGGTTAAATAATGGGGCCAACTATTATCCCGCTCTTCTAACACCCCACTCTCAAAGTCAACCGGAAATCCAGCAGGAAGTAATATTTCACTAATTGGATTGGCAGGACCATTTTTAACAATTGTATTTCTAATCTCATCTTTAAATAACTTACTATCTTTACTAACGCTAGGATCAATGACGGGAGGCGCAGGAAATAAACTTATATTCTTACAAAATGCCACAATATACTCATGGCAGTTTTTTACCTTTGCCTGATTGTCAAAGTTTCCGTCAGTACGCCAAACAAAACTAGCCAAATGGTTTTCACTTCCAAAAGTCTCATCACAAAGACTCTTAAGCGTTGCGTACTCACCATCATCAATCGAAATAAAAACAACACCATCTTCTGTGAGCAAGTTCCGCGCTAATCTCAATCGCGGCAGCATCATACTTAGCCAATCCGAATGAAAACGCCCATTGGATTCAGGATTAGAAACCAAACGATTACCCTGCTCATCTTTCTGGTTTGAACGCTGCAAAAACTCTTCCGTAGTTTCTGCAAAATCATCCTCATAAACAAAGTCATTACCCGTATTATAAGGCGGGTCGATATAGATCATTTTGACTTTGCCAAGGTAGGTTTCTTGCAGCAGCTTTAACGCATCGAGGTTGTCGCCTTCGATAAAGAGGTTTTCAGTGTCGTCAAAATTGACACTTTCCTCGCGAGCAGGACGCAGGGTTTTGGCAATGGGCGCGTTGGCGGTGAGCATAGCTTCACGCTTGCCCGGCCAATCTAAACGGTAGCGCTCTTGTGGCCCTTCAACGATATTCGCCGACAACTCTTGGCGCAGCAGATCAAAATCGATCGCCAGCTCAATCTGCCCTTGAGCGTTTTTACGTTCAGTGACGCAGTTCGGAAAAGCCGCCTGAATCTTCGCGAGGTTATCCTGACTTAAATCCTTACTGTGCATTTTGAGCTTTTCCATTGGGTGTTCCTATAAAAATAAAGAATGAGGCCAAGCCCCATTTAAAAGTTAACTCTTTGTTTGCAGCGTGCAGCTGCATGGATTTGCATGCAACTTAGACGTCTTTTTCGCCCTTATAGTGCCAATAGCCTGCTTTGCGGCCACCTACTCTTTCAATCACACCTGCTTCTCTTAGGGTTTTGATGTTTTTTTCGACGGTTCTTGTGCTAACGCCGATGCTCTCTGCTAGCTCAACAATGGTTATTTTAGGATTATTGACTATGCATTGAATGATGTTTATTTGGTTGGTGGCAAGCGCTTTACCGAACCCTTTACCGAACTCTTTACCGAACTCTTTACCCTCGTTTTCCTTGTGCTTGGGTAAAATAGCCGCAGGCAAAGTAATACGGGTGAAATTCTCGGTGAACTTAAAGCACTCAGAACCGTAATAAGCAGCGATTCTTGCTACGCCAGTGCCCAATTGCTCAACCATTTCTAAGTCTTTATAGATGCGCATCAGTTCTTTATTTCTGGGGATTGAGTAACCGTCAAAAAACTCAGCCTGACTTAAGCCTTCTGGCAAGCTGCCAGCAGAGGTGATTTCTATTCTGTCGGGAAAAACCTCAAATTTAGGCGGCACTTCATGAGTGTAATCGTTGTGTACAAAGGCGTAAATAGAGAAGCAAGAGGCGGCAATCTTAAGCTTAGCATTAGGTGTGATCGTCTTTTTTAAGTCTTCCCCAAAGAGCTGGTTCACATTGTCTAAAATCTGCATGGCATCCTGCTTTCAACGTCATAATTTAAACATAAGACCTACCTTTCTTGTAGTCCGTTAAGGAGCCTCTGAATAACGTTACCGAGGACGCTAACACAAGGCGCAACGACCAACGGAAGTAACAGCCAAAGGCTGACCCGAAGGGCGAACGTACGAAAAAGCGCAGTTTACACATAGTAAATGAGCATTTTATTCGCTTCGCTCCCCCTTCGGGCCGTGCTAAAGCACGTTCAATCTAAAGATTGTGAGTACGTTTTTAACGCGGTGGTAGCTACGCAGGTAGTTATTCAGAGGCTTCTTAAGGAAATCCTGCACATATTTCCCTGATACCAGTCAGTAATATGGTCAGCATTTGGTCAGCAAAGTGGCAGGATTTGGTCAGCAAAGCGTTTTTAGTGTTTTAAAAACCGTACTTACAAGCAGATTTCAAGCAGAAAAACTGCTCCAATTATCACGACTCAGAAGCGTTGCTAAAAGAAGAGTATCGCGCTGCAAGCCCCGTATAGCTTAGGCTACAGAAAAGACAGAAACAAAAAAGCCCCAAACAATTGAATGCTTGAGGCTTTATTGATGAATCTGGTTGCGGGAGCCGGATTTGAACCGACGACCTTTGGGTTATGAGCCCAACGAGCTACCAAACTGCTCCATCCCGCGGCGCAAAGTATAGTGCCTTTTTCAAAATTGTCAAACTTATCTCAGTTACTGGTATGATATTGGCAGTTATTAAGCTATTCGAAAGGTTTTCCATGGTATCCAGCACGCACAAAGTCAAAGGCAAGGGCAAAAATATCGCTCCCTTCACTATTGCAGGGATTGCTCCTGAGGATTATCGAAAGCAAACACGCAAATCCTCCATGATCATCATCATTGTTTTTGCTGCTTCTGCTATGCTGTTTTCTAGCCTGTTGGTGTTATTTTTTGGCGACGCTGAGAACAGCAACTTCAAATGGAATATTACCGGCGTAATTTTAGGCGTAACTTTTACCGCCATACTGACCACCAGTTACTTTAAAAAACTGCCCTGGATGGCTGCTTCTATTTATGGTTGGCGGCTTAAACGCAGCCTAATGAGCGTGACTAACATCATGCACCATGTAAAAATAGGCGTAAGCGCTGACGATCCTACCGCTATAAAAGCCATGCGTTTTTATCATCTTGGTCTTCTACATATGCATAAACTTGACGGCAATCCTAGCCAGGATGCCGAGCTTATTAGCGAGATCAACCAGCTGCAGGACAAAATGCACGCTTTACAAATTGACTTACAGCAAAACACTCTAGAACCTGACTGGATTTTGCAAATCAAAGCGACGTATCCTGCAAAATAGCCGCAAATTCCTTTAACGATAATTTCTTAGATATAAGTAAAAATATGAATTTCAAACAAAAAATATTTATTTTCTTTCAATACATTTTACCGCATCACTTACTATCACGACTTATTGGCCGCTTAGCTGAATGCGAAACTCCTTGGTTTAAAAACTCGCTTATTGCATGGTTTATTAAGCGTTACAAGATTGATATGAGCCTAGCTGAGGAAGAAAACCCGAAGCGGTTTCAGCACTTTAATGATTTTTTTACCCGTGCATTAAAACCTGGGGTACGCCCCATTGATGCTGAACCTAACTCTGTCGTTAGCCCAGCAGATGGTGCTATTAGCCAGATAGGTCAGATTAAACACGGCCGAATCTTCCAAGCCAAAGGCCAATGTTTTAGCGTTAATGAATTACTGGGCGGTGATAGCCAAAGGGCTAGAACCTTTATGGGCGGTAACTTCTGCACCGTATATTTATCCCCTCGCGACTATCACCGTGTGCATATGCCTGTCAGCGGTACATTAAGAGAAATGATTTATGTACCGGGTCGTCTTTTTTCAGTCAATCAAACCACTGCCGAAAACGTGCCTGAGCTTTTTGCCCGTAACGAACGTGTTGTGTGTATTTTTGATACTGACGCTGGCCCCATGGCCGTAGTTTTAGTCGGTGCAATGATAGTAGCTAGCGTTGAAACTGTTTGGGCAGGTCTAGTAACTCCACCAAAGCGTGAGCTTCGCTCATTTAGCTACACGGATGAAGATCGCCAGCCTATAACACTAGAAAAAGGCGCTGAACTTGGGCGGTTTAAACTGGGCTCCACTGCCATCGTTCTTTTTGCTGCTGATCAAGTTGAATGGCAAGAACAACTGGCCGAACTAGCCAGTGTTAATATGGGTCAACCACTAGGTTTTTATAGCCAAAATCAGGACCAAGCTACATAATTCACGATACACGTAAGTAATAAAGCTTTACAATTGATGCCTTTTTGTACTGGAGTTTCTTGACTAATGGATAAGCCGAACCAGTTATTATCGCTACAAACACCACAACAGGACTTAACCACCCTGTCGTTTTGTAAGCCCACAGCGCGCGATTTAACAACTTGGATTCATGGACTACCTAAAGCCAATATAGGTGAGCTTGCACGCCTGCTCTATCAGTCCCTAGTCGAGCTTAATCGGCTGCAAGCAACAACAGAGTTGCGTTTTCAATTATTAGAAATAATACGCCCTGAAGTTAACTTTATTACCAAGCAACTTGAAAAAAACCATTTATTGCAAAGCGTTATTTTAGATGAGCGTGGCCGTAAAGTAGCCAACCTGTGCCAGGCATTACAAAACATGCTCAGCACAGGTTATAAAATTTGCATTAGTCAGAGTCAGGCGCAAGCGCAATCACCGCGCAACAACATGTTTGCGTACGCCATACAAAGAGCCATACAAAGTCTTTATTCAGCTTTAGCGCGCTCCTATCAGCTTTATTATCCTGTACCTGCCGGATTATGGTTTGACTTGCACCAGCTCTACTTATTAGCCTGCAAGCACAACATACAAACTATCAAGCTTACAGACCCTCTATTAGGCGACCTGAAAGAACAAACTATCGAGCAGGCATACAGCTGTGCATTGCTTTTAGGCTGTGCGCGCATTAATCAAATGCGTCAACGTGATATAGCGCTACTGGCTAGCTCTTTACCAAGCTGGTGTCACTTAGCCTCGATTCAAGACGTAGACGCCCCTAGCACATTATTTGTTGTAGCCCCGCAGAGCGACACACCGCCTAGATACAAAGCTTTATTAAACATCAGTAAAACCGAAACCCTGCTGGGCTTAGACACTAGGGCATTGGCTAATGCTCTGGAAGAGTGGGTTCATTTACCGGAGGACAAAAAGAATAGCGTAAGCATACCTATCCCCTCCGGCGCACAACCTACCTTTATCTACCAGTTATGTAGCGCATGGGGCGATATAGCCAAGCGCGACTTCAAGCGCACACCTAGCACAGGAACACTTGAGCTTAGCCTGGGCATGACTGCTGTACATTATTTTTTAGCGGGAAAAGTCAATTTTGATGACACGCTAGTTAAACCGCACACCAGCAAAGCTAGCTATTCATACGATAATCGCGCACCTGATATATGGGCCAATGCCTTTGATGCGCAAGATACAGACAAAGACTCTTTGCTTGAAGAAATAATTGAATACACACCGCAAGAACAAGCGCAAGCAGAAATAAAGCAAGAAGTTGCCACCGTTTACCCAACCTATAGCATCTGCATTGTTAACCAGAGTCCAGGTGGTTACTGTTTAGAATGGGACAAGGACGCGCCTTCACAGTTACAAGCCGGTGATATCATTGGCCTGAGTAGTGACTCATGCAAAAGCTGGGTTACCGCGGTTATTCGTTGGATTCGTCAAATTCGTAATGGTGGCGCACAAATTGGTGTAGAGTTATTAGCACCCAACGCTCAACCCTGCGGAGTACAGTTGCTACGCCCGGGCGAGAGTTCCAGTAATTACTTACGCGGCCTGCTGATACCTGCAATCCCAGCTATATCACGTCCAGCAAGCCTGATTACTCCACGCGTTCCTTTTCAGGAAGGCAGCCGAGTGAATATCAACCACGCCAGTGCTGAGACCAAAGCCACTTTAGGCAAGCGCTCAATTCACACTGCGAGCATCAGCCAGTACGAATATAAAGTAAGCGCAGCTGTTCAACCTACACAGGCCGAGCCTAGCGCTGTAACTCCAAGCGTGACAGCTTCAACCTTTGCTACTGTTGATGCAAAACCAAATAAACCAGCAGATGATTTTGACTCTCTCTGGAAAATTTTATAATTTTAATAACAAAGATGAGCTTTACGGTTTTATATGGCTATGAATAAAAAAACTATTCGTTTATTGATCCTTGAACAGTCACAAAATGAGGCTGAGCGTATTGTCAGTCTTTTTCGTAACGCTGGTCATGCAACACGGGTACATCGTATTAGCCAAATTGATGAGCTAGAGAAAGCCTTGACCCAAAGCTGGGATCTGTTTATTGCTGCGCCTACCTGCGATGAACTCTCTCCAGAAGACGCTTTGATGGTTTTACAAAAAACAGCACGCGACACATCATTTATATTGCTGGTAGAGGGTAACGATTCCGACAGCATCACTGAAGCATTAGAGCTTGGTGCAAATGACGCTGTGCCCATGGAAGAAGACGAGCGCCTTATTCTAGTTGCCAAACGTGAACTGGCTAACCTTGAAGAACGCCGCGCGCGCCGCGCTGCCGAGCTGGCTTTACATGAAGTAGAAAAGCGCTGCCAATTACTACTAGACAGTTCTATGGATGCCATTAGTTATGTACATGATGGCATGCACATCTATGCTAACCGCACGTATTTAAGCCTGTTTGAATATGCAGATGCCGAAGAGCTAGAAGGCATGCCCATGATTGACCTGATCGACAGTCAGGACCATACAGACTTTAAAAACTTCTTAAAGTCATACGGCACCGACAAAGGTAAAGCTGACTTTATGTTTACTGGAGTAACCGCATCTGGTGAGCACTTTAAAGGCTCGATGTCGTTCTCGCCCGCTCAGTATGATGGCGAGCCCTGCATTCAAGTAGTTATTCGTACGGGCAGCGATAATGCCGAGTTAGAAGAAAAGTTACGCGAAATAAGCACCCTGGACCCCGTCACTAGCCTATTTAACCGTCAGCACTTTTTAGAGTTGATAGACGCTGCTGCAGACCGCGCAGTGCGTGATGGCGAGCCTACCAGCATAGCCTACATACAGCTGGATAATCTGGCCAACCTGCAAGCTGATATCGGCATTGCTGGTATCGATATTTTATTGACACAGCTAGCTGCTTTAGCACGCGACACATTAAGCCCAACAGCGTTGATCGCACGCTTTGCCGACGATGCATTTACCGTCGCTCACCCTAACAGCACCCCTAATCACGTACAAACAGAGCTAACAACTCTGCTGCAGAAAACTGAAGCCAAGCTATTTGATATCAATGGCCGCACGGTACAGATTACCCTGTCCATAGGCGCCGCCTTACTGAGTGAAAAAACGCCTAAGGCCGCAAAAGTTTTAGAGCGTGCTCACCGCTGTGCGGATGAAACGAAAACCGGCAACGCATTAAAAATCCATAACCCAGCTGATGATATCGCTGCCGCCGCAAGTCGTGGTGATATACAAGCCATGATTCAACAGGCTTTGGATAAAAACAATTTCCGCTTATTGTTCCAGCCGGTCATTAGCTTACGTGGCGATGGTCACGAGCACTACGAAGTGTTGTTGCGCATGCTCAGCGCGGAAGGTAAAGAAATATCACCCACTGAGTTTATGACTGATGCGATTAATTCTGGCTTAGCAGAAAAAGTAGACCGTTGGGTGCTACTGAACGCAATCAAAGCACTGACCGAGCATCGTGCACAGGGTCATGACACGCGCCTCTTTATCCATATTTCCAGCGCTAGTCTGCAAGACACCTCTTTACTAGCTTGGTTAACCGTCGTGCTGAAAGCAGCGCGTTTGCCTGCGCAATCATTAATCATACAAATTCGTGAAACTGACGCTGTAACCTATTTAAAACAAGCCAAGCAATTGGCCGAGGGTTTAATCAAGCTTGATTGCCAGATAGCTATTGTGCAGTTTGGTTGTGCAGTAAATCCATTAAATACGCTTAAGCACATGCAGGTTGATTTTGTAAAAATGGATGGCTCTTTCACCCATGAAATTAGTGACACGGCGAGCCAGGCAGCCTTGCTTGAAACTCTGACTGAGCTACACGCACAATCCAAGCAAACCATTATCCCCATGGTGGAATCAGCTTCAGTCCTGACTGTTTTATGGCAAGCTGGCGTACACTACATTCAAGGTTACTATTTACAGCAGCCTACGGCGGCCATGAATTATGACTTTACCGCTGAAGACAACTAAGCACCGCTATAGAGCAAATCCCTAACCCTGCAATAAGCGCAAACTGCAACGCTGGCAATAACGCGGTGCATTTGCGCTTTACATAGTAGCCAGTGCTAAGCACAACATTTGACTACAGCTTGCGTGCGCAGCTCGTATAAACGCCCTTTAGGCTCCACCTTGCCCGTGCAGTTTTCACATATGACAGCAGTCCAAATTGGTTCATTTTCCTTAGCTAACAACCTTGTCCTAGCCCCCATGGCTGGCATTAGCGACCGTCCCTTTCGTGAACTATGCCGCCAATTAGGTGCGGGCATGGCTGTGGCAGAAATGCTCACCAGCGATACCAGCTTGTGGAACAGTCGCAAATCCAGCCTAAGATTACTCGATGAAAGCGATCCAGAGCCGCGCTCTATCCAAATTGCCGGCACCGAACCCGAGCAAATGGCCCACGCCGCGCAGCAATGCATTGCCATGGGCGCACAGATTATCGATATCAATATGGGCTGTCCGGCCAAAAAAGTTTGCAGCAAAGCAGCCGGCTCCGCCTTACTTAAAGATGAATTATTAGTCGCCAAGATACTGCATGCCGTCGTTAATGCGGTAGATGCACCCGTAACACTAAAAATCCGTACCGGCTGGGATCAGCACAGCAAAAACGCCCTACAGATAGCCAACATAGCCGAACAAGAAGGCATTTGCGCGCTTGCGATACATGGTCGCACCCGCGCTGATCGTTTTCTAGGTAATGCAGAATACGACAGCATCGCTGGAGTGAAGCAAGCCATTAGCATCCCAGTGTTAGCCAATGGTGATATAGATAGCCCCGAGAAAGCTCGCTATGTATTGGATTACACCAAAGCCGATGGCTTGCTCATAGGTCGTGCGGCGCAAGGTCGTCCTTGGATATTTCAAGAAATCAGCCATTTTTTGCGTACCGGTGAGAAACTTGCACCCAGACCGATAAGAGAAATAAAGGAGATCTTATCGGCGCATCTTGTTAAAATGCACGACCTCTATGGCTCTACCATGGGCGTGCGCATAGCGCGCAAGCATATACATTGGTATTTAGGGAAGTTTCCTAATGCCACGCTTTTACGCCGCGATATCAATCAAGTCGTATGCCCTGAGGCTCAACTAGACTGCATTGCGAACTATTTACAACGTCTTGAACAACTAGGCGTCGAACATGCAGCTTAAAAGCCTGATCAAGTATTAACAACGGAAAACCAAAAGTGACCACAGAACCAGCACCCTTTTGCACCTTTGCTACAGACGACTGCATGACACTACGCGCCTGCGTTGAACAAACCATGCACAACTACTTTGCCCACCTTGATGGCGCTGATGTGACGGATGTATACCAGTTCGTCCTTAGCGAAGTGGAAGCTCCCCTGTTCAAAACCGTACTGGAGCATGCTCAAGGCAACCAAAGCAAAGCAGCTGAAATTCTCGGCCTAAATCGCGGCACTCTGCGTAAAAAGCTCAAAGACTACAACCTTATTTAATGGCTCTGCGCCATGCAGACGCTATTTTGATTAATCCAGGAAGCTCCATGACTGATCAAACCCTAAAAACCCCCGTACGCCGCGCGCTTATCAGTGTTTCTGACAAAGCCGGCGTGGTTGAATTTGCCCAAGCACTTGACCAGCTAGGCGTAGAAATCCTCTCCACAGGCGGCACCTTTAAACTGCTACGCGACAACGACATTCCGGCTGTTGAAGTAGCAGATTACACAGGTTTCCCGGAGATGATGGATGGTCGGGTAAAAACCCTGCACCCCAAAATTCATGGCGGTATTTTAGGTCGCCGCGCGCAAGATGGCGCAGTGATGGATGAGCACGGCATCAAGCCCATTGATCTGGTTGCCGTGAACCTCTACCCCTTTGCCGCCACCGTGGCGAAAGAAGGCTGCACCCTGCCCGATGCGATTGAAAATATCGACATTGGCGGCCCCACCATGGTGCGTAGCGCCGCGAAAAACCATAAAGACGTAGCGATTGTCGTTAATGCGAGCGACTACAGCGATATTATTGCCGCACTCAAAGACGGCGGCCTCACCTATGCTGCACGTTTTAGCCTTGCACTTAAAGCCTTTGAGCACACCGCCGCCTATGACGGCATGATTGCCAACTATTTGGGCACTATCGCGCAAGATGCACCCATTCTCAGCACAGAGAACCGCAGCGCCTTTCCACAAACCTTCAATGCGCAATTCATCAAAGCGCAAGACATGCGCTATGGCGAAAACCCGCATCAAGCGGCCGCGTTTTATGTGGAAGCACAACCGGCAGAGATCAGCGTAGCCACCGCCATGCAAATCCAAGGTAAAGAGCTATCCTTTAACAACGTAGCCGATACCGATGCCGCACTTGAGTGCGTGAAAAGCTTTGTGAAGCCGGCTTGCGTTATTGTTAAACATGCCAATCCATGCGGCGTAGCTGTGGTACCAGAAGCAGAGGGTGGCATTCGTCAGGCCTATGAGCTGGCCTATGCGACTGACACTGAATCAGCCTTTGGCGGCATTATCGCCTTTAACCGTGAGTTGGATGGTGATACTGCCCAAGCCATTGTTGAGCGCCAGTTTGTTGAAGTAATTATCGCCCCAAGCATCTCCGCTGCCGCGCGTGAGATTGTTGCCAGCAAAGCCAATATACGCTTGCTGGAATGCGGTCAGTGGTCCGAACAACGCAGCGCTGCCTGGGACTTCAAGCGAGTCAACGGTGGACTGCTGGTACAAAGTCGCGACATCGGCATGATTGGCGCAGAGGATTTACAGGTGGTCACCCAGCGTGCTCCGACTGAACAAGAAATCCACGATCTGATTTTTGCTTGGAAAGTCGCCAAGTTTGTGAAATCAAACGCTATTGTGTACGCCAAAAACCGCCAAACCATCGGCGTAGGCGCTGGGCAAATGAGCCGCGTTAACTCAGCTCGCATTGCCGCGATTAAAGCCGAGCATGCTGGTTTGCAGGTCGAAGGCGCGGTAATGGCCTCTGATGCCTTCTTCCCCTTCCGCGACGGTATTGATAACGCGGCTAAAGCCGGTATCCGTGCGGTGATTCAGCCCGGCGGTTCCATGCGTGACAACGAGGTGATTGCCGCTGCTGATGAAGCCGATATCGCCATGGTCTTTACCGGTATGCGTCACTTCCGACACTAATTGAGGGTTGCACATGAATATTTTAATCATTGGTAATGGCGGACGTGAACATGCGCTGGCATGGAAAGCCGCGCAAGACCCACGCGTCACCAAGATTTTTGTGGCTCCCGGTAATGCCGGCACCGCCACAGAAGCCAAGTGCGAAAACGTCAACATCGGCGTTACCGAGCTGGACAAGCTGGCGGATTTTGCTGAAACAAACCAAGTGGCACTGACCATTGTTGGTCCAGAGGCACCTTTGGTGCTGGGTGTAGTGGATACTTTCCGCGCACGTGGTTTGGCTATTTTTGGTCCAACGGCTAAAGCAGCGCAACTAGAAGGCTCCAAAGCCTTCACCAAAGACTTTCTTGCCCGTCACAAGATCCCAACCGCTGACTACGCCAATTTTACCGACACCGAGGCAGCACTGACCTACGTGCGTGAAAAAGGCGCGCCTATCGTCATCAAAGCCGACGGTTTAGCCGCGGGCAAAGGGGTGATTGTCGCCATGACGCTCGAAGAAGCGGAATCCGCGATTATCGATATGCTGTCTGGCAATGCCTTTGGTGCAGCAGGTTCACGGGTAGTGATTGAAGAGTTTCTAGATGGCGAAGAAGCCAGCTTTATTGTCATGGTGGACGGCGAAAACGTGCTGCCAATGGCCACCAGCCAAGACCACAAACGCGTAGGCGATGGCGATACCGGCCCCAATACTGGCGGCATGGGTGCTTACTCCCCCGCTCCTGTGGTCACCGATGCCGTATTCCAGCGTGTGTTGGACGAAATCATTTATCCAACCGTGCGCGGCATGGCAGCGGAAGACAATGTGTACACCGGTTTTCTCTATGCCGGCCTGATGATTGATAAAGCCGGTAACTCTAAAATCATTGAATACAACTGCCGTTTTGGTGACCCCGAAACCCAGCCTATTCTGATGCGTTTGGAGTCCAGCCTGATTCTGCTGATCGAAGCGGCACTGGCCAAAGCCTTAGACAAAGTCGAAGCGCAGTGGGATCCACGCCCCAGCTTAGGCGTTGTGCTGGCCTCTGGCGGTTATCCTGCAGACGATTACAGCGCTGGGCACGCCATTGATGGCTTAGACGCCGCTGCCAAGCTGGATGGCAAGGTGTTCCACGCTGGCACGCGCCTAGAAGACGGCAAGGTGATTAACTCGGGCGGTCGGGTACTCTGTGCTACGGCGCTGGGTGAGACGGTCGCTGAAGCTCAAGCCAACGCCTACAAATTGGCGGAAAAAATCAGCTGGGAAGGCAGTTTCTACCGTAAGGATATTGGCTACCGTGCCATTGAGCGCGAACAGCAATAAACATCCTAGCCCGCACCTTTAAACCCGCCCTTCGGCGGGTTTTTTTATACGTGCTGCCAAAATCCCCCGCCGACAACCTCCCCTTTAGTCTAGATATTTAGTTCGATACTGCATTTATTGACAAGAATCATCACAAGCACTCCTATTGCACGCTAAAACGCGCTATCAACAATAAGGAATAAGGTGCAGGGGGATAGTTATGGTATTTATGCCTTGGACGAGCGAGCTGGAAATCGGTATAGCGGAAATTGACGAACAACATCAATGGCTTGTTGATCTAACCAATCAACTGCATACAACGATGAGCCAAAGTGAGCAGGATCGTGAGCGTATTGGTGAAGTGCTGGAGCAACTAATCGACTACACCATGAATCATTTTATCGTCGAAGAAGAGTTATTTGCCCGTCTGGGTTATCCAGAAACTGAAGCGCACAAAAGTCAGCACGACGCTTTTTGCAAACGAGTAATGGGGCTACTTGATCGTCACGATTCGGGCGAAACTGTTGGTGCTGAAGCGCTGGAGCTACTCAAAAACTGGCTTATTAACCATATCACCAAAGTCGACAAGGCTTATGTTGAATTCTTTCGGGAAAACAATGCACTCCACTAAGATGACAAAGCAATCAATGCTGCCCCGCAACAAACTTACCACTAAAAGCACCTCAACTTACCCCAAAGAGCAGACGGAGGCTCAATGACATTTATGCACTGGTCTGCGGATCTTGAAATTGGACTTGAAGAAATAGACAGACAACACAGATGGTTATTTGAGCTTACCAACCGTCTACATGACGCCATTGATAGCAACACAACCGTTCAGCCGGGTATCGAGGATGCTCTTGAGCAGTTGGTGGACTACACCATGAACCATTTCATTATCGAAGAAGAGCTATTTGAGCGCTTGGGTTATCCAGAAACCGAAGCGCACAAAGCTCAGCACAATGTTTTTTGCCGCAACGTAATGGATTTATTAGTGCGTTATGACAGCGGTGATATCGTCAATACAGAAATGCTGGATTTATTAAAAAACTGGCTTCTGCATCATATCTGCACGGTGGATAAAGCCTATGTGGCCCACTTTCGCGCGCACAAAGTAGCACCCAACCCCTTAACACCAGAGCCTAAGCCGGTAAATTAATCATCATCAAAGTTGTAGTTGCCGGGCGCTAAGTTATCAAAGCGCGTGTAGCGACCATGGAACATAAGTCGCGTGGTACCAATAGGACCATTACGCTGTTTACCGATAATAATTTCGGCGATGCCTTTATGCTCGGTTTCCGGGTGATAAACCTCATCGCGGTACACAAACATAATCACATCAGCATCCTGTTCAATCGCGCCTGATTCACGCAAGTCAGAGTTAACTGGGCGCTTATTGGGTCGTTGTTCCAGCGAGCGGTTCAACTGCGACAAAGCCACCACAGGACAGCTAAACTCTTTAGCCAAGGCTTTTAATGAGCGTGAAATCTCAGAAATCTCATTTACTCGGTTCTCACTACCGCCACCTAGTTGCATCAACTGCAAGTAGTCAACCATGATCAAACCGATCTCACCCTGTTCACGCGCAACGCGTCTTGCTCTGGCACGCATCTCAGTTGGACTAATGCCTGCTGTATCATCAATAAAAAGCTTGCGGCTCTGCAACAGCGCAACGGTAGAGGTAAGACGCGACCAATCCTCATCATCCAGTTTTCCAGTACGCACACGCCCTTGCTCGATACGTCCCAAGGATGAAATCATCCGCATAACCAACGACTCGGCCGGCATCTCTAACGAAAACACCAGAATTGTCTTATCCGACTTCATCAATGCGTTTTCAACCAAGTTCATCGCAAAGGTCGTCTTACCCATCGAAGGTCGTCCAGCAACAATAATCAAGTCTGATGGTTGTAAACCGCTAGTTTTCTCATCTAAATCAGTAAAACCTGTTGATAGTCCGGTAATTTGCGAATCACTGTTAAACAGCATATCAATGGTATCAACAGTGCTGGCTAGCAGCTGATTCAAGGCTATTGGCCCACCTGACTTGGGTCTTGCTTCAGCAATTTGGAAAATTTTACGCTCGGCCTCGTCCAGTATTTGATCACCCTCACGCCCTTTGGGGTAATACGCGGAGTCGGCAATCTCATTACTGACGCTGATTAACTGGCGTAATGTAGCGCGTTCTCGAACGATTTTCGCATAAGCACTGATGTTCGCCACAGAGGGTGTATTGGCAGCTAATTCGCCCAAATAGGCCAAGCCGCCTGCTTGCGCTAGGCTGCCGTCTTTCTCTAAAAACTCAGCCAACGTCACCACGTCAAAGGGTTCGTTACGTTCGGCTAGCGTGTAAATCGCGCGATAAATTAAACGGTGGTCATGACGGTAAAAATCACGATCTATCAATTGATCCGAGATACGCTCCCACGCACTGTTATCCAGCACCAATCCGCCTAGCACTGATTGCTCAGCTTCCACCGAGTGCGGCGGAATCTTTAGGGCAGCTGTTTCTAAATCATATTGTTGGGGAGGTTGTGTCTCGTACATAGTCAAACCACTGTATTTGCTGTTCAAACCAAAGCGCTATTAAATAGCATTAGCGCAGAAAACAAAAGGCACGTATTCAACAAGAACACGTGCCTTTATTTAAGCTTCTCTACCTAGCCACTTAGACTGCGATTGCGGCCTTAGTATGCTACTCAGAGATTGCTTAAGCACATCACCTAGCAATTAACAGACTTACTCGCCTGCAACTACCAGTTTGATGGCTGCTGTAACTTCAGAGTGTAGCTGCAAGCTAATTTCGAACTCACCAGCTTGACGGATAGTGCCTTGTGGCAAACTAACTTCACTCTTCGCAACTTCTACACCAGCTGCGGTTAGCGCATCAGCAATATCTTGGGTACCAATGGAACCAAAGAGCTTACCTTCTTCACCAACATTAGCAGTAATAGTCACTACCAACTCATTGAGCTTCTCTGCGCGCGCTTGTGCCACAGCCAGCTTTTCAGCAGCTGCTTTTTCAAGTTCAGCACGACGTGCTTCAAACAATGCAATGTTCTCTGCAGTAGCAGCAGTAGCTTTACCTTGCGGTAATAAAAAGTTACGGCCAAAACCGGCCTTAACTGTTACTTTGTCACCAAGTTCACCGAGGTTGGCAACCTTTTCTAGCAGTATGACTTCCATTTGAGTCTCACCTCTTGAATATTAATCTACACCGTTCGTGTCAGTCTGCATCTGCTTTAGATACATGCAAGCCACGAAAATCAAACAAACTGTCAGCCAGAGCCATTATTACCAATAAAGGAAACAGCAGTTGGACAAAGAAAATCAAACCCACGTACAAAGCAATCAGCCAAAAACTACTCAGTTTATGCTTTGCCATCAAGCCGTGTACCAACGCCAGACCTGCAACCCCTAAAACAACAGCACATAGAGGTGTTAAGCCCGCAATAACTATAGAAATGTTAGGTGCCAAAATCATGGCTGCCACTAAAGCTACTGCTACCAGCCTAGGTAGACGTATACGGTGAAACTCTTTACCAAAACCACCTGGGTTATACAAAATAGACTGCCAATAGCGCGCTAGCATCAAGCTCAGCAAACTCATAAATTGAATGGTAGCGGCCATTAGCCCAATTAAAACTGGCGCTAACAGGTTTTCCAACTTCAAAATATCTTCTGCTGAAAGCTCCTCGTACATACCCGACAACATCTGCGGTAGTGCAGCACTAATCGCCGTGACTAGTTCTGCTATGGGTTCTGCGAAGGTAGCCTGTAGCCCCCAAACACAGCCCAAACCGAGCAAAATACTAAAAATTAGCACTTTGAGCCAAGCCGATGTTTCACGTAGCACTTGGGCTAATACCAAAGTGCTACAAATCACCAACAAGGCTATAGGGTCGCCATAAACGGCCCATACTGCTGCGGGTATTAGTGCCCAGATCAATACAGGCGCTGCTTGTGCAAACCCTTTGCGCATCAGCACTAGGCCTGCCGCTGCAGCACTGAGCCAAAAAAGCACAGGTATCGCAGCAGAAATTCCTACTACCAGAATTGCCTGCATACGTCCGCGCATTATAAAATTAGCGAGTGGGCGCATGCTTTAATTTCCTTTACTAGGGTAAAAACCCTGAATTAACGATCGTGACTATCAGTGTACGGTAATAAAGCCAAGAAACGCGCGCGCTTAATAGCGGTTGCCAGCTGACGCTGATATCTGGCTTTGGTGCCTGTAATACGGCTAGGAACGATTTTGCCGGTTTCTGAAACATAGGCTTTCAGGGTGTTCAGATCTTTGTAATCGATCTCCTGAGTGCCTTCAGCGGTAAAACGGCAAAACTTACGACGACGGAAAAAACGTGCCATGACTATGTCTCCTTAATGGGCTGCAATTACTCGTCAGAGTCTTCATCGCTGTCGTCGTCACCATCTTCATCATCGGTGTCTTCAACAGTTTCAGTACGCTCACGACGCTCACGACGCTCACCACGGTTTTCTTCCGCTTTAAGCATTTCGGACTGCTCTGTAACCGCTTCATCACGACGGATGATCAGGTTACGTAGCACTGCATCGTTGTATCGGAAGCTGTCTTCCAGCTCAGCCAATACTTTGCTACTGCACTCAACATTAAGTAATACATAGTGGGCTTTGTGAATTTCGTTAATTGCATAAGCAAGTTGACGACGGCCCCAGTCTTCGTGACGGTGAATTTTACCACCATCTTCTTCGATCAGCTTGGTATAACGCTCAACCATGCCACCGACTTGTTCGCTCTGATCCGGATGAACCAGGAACACAATTTCGTAATGACGCATAAAAGCTCCTTACGGGTTATAGCCTGCCGCAATGCAGTCAGACAAGGAGTGAATGAAATCTGTTGTGCTGCAAAAAGCAGACCCAACAGGGGCGCACATATTACCGAAAATGCGCCCCAAGCGCAAACGCTTCCTCAGCTGTTTTTCATGGCTGAGCGCTGTCGCTGCATCTCAAACAAACAGACGCCGGTCGCCACAGACACATTCAAGCTACTCACGCTGCCATGCATGGGTAAGCTGACGAGGTAATCACAGTGTTCTCGGGTTAATCGGCGCATGCCTTTACCCTCTGCACCCATCACCAGCGCCATAGGACCTGATAAGTCCTGCTGATACAGACTTTGCTCCGCCTCACCTGCAGTACCGACAATCCAAATACCCTGCTGCTGTAATTTTTTCAGCGTACGCGCCAGATTAGTCACCGCCACCAAAGGAACAACCTCTGCCGCGCCGCAAGCTACCTTGCGTACAGTAGCATTCATGGTGGCTGATTTATCCTTGGGAATAATTACCGCATGCACACCAGCCGCATCGGCGGTACGCAGGCATGCACCGAGGTTATGCGGATCAGTAACACCGTCCAGCACGAGCAACAAAGCCGGCTGCTCAAGGCGATCCAGCAACTCATCCAGCATGGGCTCGTCCCACACCTGACTTGGGCTCACGTAGGCCAAAACACCCTGGTGCACAGCTTCGGTTTTTTCGTCCAACTGAGCGCGATCAACCAACTGTGGCGCTAACTTAGCCGCCTGCGCCAGCTCTATAATTGCCTGCACGCTAGCATCCTGACGGCCTTGCAGCAGATAGAGTTGTTTAACTCGTTTGGGATGGTGGCGCAATAAAGCAGTGACTGCATGCACGCCATAGACTTGTTCTAAATCATTCATAGAAGCCTGACTTCCTCGACTTACTCACGGGCTTGCGCTTACTTTTCTTAGCCGGCTTTTTTTCTACCTTGGTAGCGCTCTTTGGTTTTTCCGCAGCGGCTTTGGCTTTTTTCTTAGTGCTTGCACCGCCCGCTTGCTTAGCAACCTTGCCTTTAGCTGGTTTAACTGGTGCTGCATGCTCTGCTGGACTTAACTCAAAATCAATCTTACGCTCATCCAAATCAACCCGTGCTACAACCACCTCAACCTTGTCGCCAAGACGGTAGCTGCGGCCACTGCGCTCACCTGCCAGGCGATGATAAAGCGGCTCAAAGTGGTAATAATCACCCGGCAGTGCTGTAACGTGCACCAAACCTTCGACATAAATATCATCCAGCTCCACGAAGAAGCCAAAACCTGTCACGGCAGTCACTGAACCGGTAAAAGTTTCGCCGATATGTTCCTGCATAAACTCACACTTGAGCCAGTTCACCACATCCCGTGTTGCTTCATCAGCACGGCGCTCTGTGACCGAAACATCCGTCCCTATTTGCTCTAGTCGTGCATAGTCATAGGGGTAAATCTTGGCTTTAGCCAAAGGTCCCGCACCCGCACGACGCACCAGTTCAGTTTGGCGGCGCGAACGAATAACACTGCGTACAGCGCGATGGTTAAGCAAGTCGGCATAGCGACGAATCGGTGAGGTAAAGTGCGTATAAGACTGATAATGCAAACCGAAGTGACCGATGTCTTCTGGGCTGTATTGCGCCTGACTTAACGAGCGCAACATCACGGTCTGGATAATTTCGAAATCTGGCCGATCATGAATTCGCTCCAGCAAACGCAGATAGTCCTTAGGCGTAGGATCTTGCTTACCATTGTTAATGGACATACCAATTGTGCCAAGAAAACCGCGCAGTTTCTCTAGCTTTTCTGCTGTAGGTCCTGCGTGAATGCGGTACAAGCCCGGCATCTTGCTGGTACGTAAAAAGTCCGCCATTGCCACGTTAGCACAGAGCATGCACTCTTCAATTAATTTATGTGCATCATTGCGTTCAGTAGGCAAAATCTCCGCAATTTTGCGATCTTCACCAAAGACGATATAGGTATCACGGGTTTCGAAATCAATCGCCCCACGTTGCTTGCGTTGTTTGGCTAACGCCTTATACAGGCCATACAACTGCTGCAGATGCGGTAACAACGTACCGTGCTTTTTAGTTGCTTGCTGGCCTTCTTTGCTTTCAGGCTCAACCAGCATGACGCTAACCTCATCATAGGTCAGCCGCGCCTGTGACTGAATTACAGCCTCATAAAAACAGTAACTCTGGCGTTTGCCGGAACGTGACAAAGTCACTTCGCAGACCATAGCCAGACGATCAACTTTAGGGTTTAGCGAGCACAGCCCATTGGACAGCTCGACGGGCAGCATGGGAATCACGCGCTCAGGGAAATACACCGAGTTACCGCGTTTGGCTGCCTCTTTATCTAACGCCGATCCGACTTCAACATAGTGCGACACATCCGCAATCGCCACATACAAGCGCCAACCGCCTTTCTCATCAGCCACAGCGCAAACCGCATCATCAAAGTCACGCGCATCCGCACCATCAATGGTCACAAAGGGTAAATGACGTAAATCTATGCGCTTTTGCTTGTCCGCCTCATCCACATCAGGGCTTAATTTGTTCGCCTCTGCTAAAGCAGCTTTAGGCCACTCGTGGGGAATGTCGTAATTACGCAGCGCCACATCGATTTCAATACCTGGAGCCATATAATCCCCCAGCACTTGACAGACTCGGCCCTGCGCAGGAATACGTGTAGTGGGCCAGTGGGTAATTTCCACTTCAACTAGCTGACCAATCACCGCATTATTAGCACAGCCCGGGCTGATAAAGACCTCGTTCTGCATGCGGGTATTGTCTGGAATGACAAAACCTAAACCGTTTTCTTCGTTATAACGTCCGACAATTTTTTCATGGGCGCGATTTACAACCTCAGCGACCACACCTTCAGGACGACCACGGCGGTCTGTCCCGGTTACTCTGACCAGCACACGATCGCCATCAAATAGACGACGCATCTGTACCGGACCTAAAAAAATATCACCGCCGCCAGCATCTGGGATTAAAAACCCAAATCCATCGCGATGTCCTTGCACGCGTCCAGCGATTAAATCCAATTTGGTCACAGGCGCATAAGCACCGCGACGGGTGTAAACCACTTGCGCATCACGCTCCATCGCGCGCAAACGCCGACGTACGGCTTCGATATCTTCTTCAGTGCTAAGACCCAACTCTTCACATAATTGCTCACGTGAAGCAGGCGCGCCACGTTGCTCCAAGTGCTGCAAAATCAAAGCACGACTTGGAATGGGGTTCTCATATTTTTGCGCTTCTAGCGCAGCCTCAGGATCGAGGGGGTGCCATTTGGCTTTCAAATTTTCTTTCCTTTTCAACCATTAAAAATTACAACTTTTTCTGACAGATTTTATTATGTAGTACTTTACAAACAACAGTCATGCACCTATAGTACACGCGCAATTTAGATTGTACACGACATATATGCGTGCCTAATCTAATGCTGCAATGCCCAGGTGGTGAAATTGGTAGACACGCTAGCTTCAGGTGCTAGTGCTCGCAAGGGCGTGGAAGTTCGAGTCTTCTCCTGGGCACCAATCATAATGCCAAAAGCCCCTACCCATGGGGCTTTGTGCTTTCTAGGGGTTTACGATACCCCTGATTTGTTTTGCACTCTTTCTTTTGCGCACATTCTTGAGCGGCTAACATTTACTAATAGCTTGGCGTTGCCTATGACGCATTCTGTCTTACCCTGCTCTTGTGGTGGCCGAATGAGCTGCAGTCATGTTTAGATTTACTCAGCTCAACGAACTCTTTGCCGCAACTCACCTGACGCCACTCTCATCTGCATATTTCGCCGCATCAAGTAAGTACATCTGGCGAGCCAATTTAACTGTGCGAAAAAATGTCGGAATAAGCGAGAATATAGTACCGAAGCGCACCGGTGACTTTGACTTTAACGTTACGAAGCGAAAACAAAGGCATCCGAGTAACGCACCAAGCTAGCTATTCCCAAGCATGTATACCCGAAGCTGCCGCTCCTCTCGCATGACATAGAGAACAAGAACCTGCTTCTTATCCACTCGATAAAAAATGCGACACGGCGGAACCACTACCTCCCTGTATACCGAGTTAGGGAGCTCTGGCGGAATCCGTCCAGACACGGGATAGTCCGCTAAACGTTCGGTTTTATCGAAAACTTCTTGGACAAGATGTCTTGCGGCTGCAGGATTATCCAGTGCAATGTAATCAGCGATAGCATCCATCTCTTGAAGGGCGGGCTCCGTCCAGACTACTTCAGCCATTTACTCATTTTCTCCCTAGCCTCACTTTGGCTGTACGTTCTTCCCTCAAGTACAGCGCGCTCTCCCCGTGAGAGCCCCTCAAGCAGTTCAAGCCGACGCTGCATAAACTCATAATCCTGCACATCGACAAGGTATGCGGATGGCTGCCCATGCTCCGTGATCAGTACCGGCTCTTTGGACAAGCGCAAATCCGCTAGAATCTTAGTGGCTTGGCGCTTAAGGTTTGTAACAAGCTCAACTTTCATGGGCTAACCTCGGAACAGACTAATAGTGATACTATAGTACCACTTTGAAGGTGAGATAATCACCGCTAATGCGTGCCGCCTACGGCATTATCATTAAGCGGCTTGTTAGCAGCTTCTGCTTGAAGACGCTCAACCAGCCAGACCTTGATGATTGATTGGCGGGTCACACCAATGCGCGCAGCCTCACGGTCCAACGACTCTACCACCCAAGCGGGAAAGTCCACGTTGATTCGCTTTTGTGCCAGATTAGTACGACGAGCGGTAGACAAGTCAAGGTCTTCAATAATGTCTTCCTGCCCTTCGTCGAATTTTTTATCGAAGTCTTTAGCTTTCATAGAACTCAACCTCCTGCTTACGAGAACGCCTGACTGAAATCAGACGAATACGACCTTCCCTGTGCGTGACGATAACCACTTGTAATATTCAGCTCTCGGATAGCTCAAGTTGCCTCTCGCTTCGCCAGACTCGAATGAGCACAACCTCAGCCTCTTGCCTCAAGTAAACAACTCGAAAAGGCGAGTGAATTAACTCTCGGATATGGCTTAGTCCAAACTCGGGAACAATCAGGCCAGCATCAGGGTGGCGCACAAGCATTTCAGCCTGTTCCAAAATGGCCCTCACATACTCATCACCGATATGCGGCACGCCCTCCTCGATGTAATGCACTTGAATAGCTTGCAAATCCTCAAGAGCGGACTGTGCGATGCGTAGTTCCATTTAGTTAACACCTAGCGTTTTCTTTGCATCAGCCAGAGAAACAGTATTGCCCTCGCGAACATCCATGAGGCCTTGCGCCACGGCCTTAACGAATCGAAGTTCCTCGGCAGTTTTCTCGAACTCTTCAAGCCCTTGAACAACAGCTACACCACGACCGCGGCTCGTCAGCAGGATCGGGCGACCTGTATCCTGAGCTCGGCTGACCACCTTTCCCGGATTAATCTTTAGATCTGAAAGAGGGACGACATCTTCTGAAAACTTTACTTGCATGGCACACACTCCAGAATGGAACAGGTGTCATTAATAGCACCAATTAACAGGTACGGTCAAGAAAACATAACACTCCGCTAATGTTCACCACTAGAACCAGCACAACCTAAATTAATATACGTCTCTGAATACTAATGCCTTTAGCCTGAAAAACAATACCTTCTTTGCTGTCGAACCAAGCACGCTTTCCATCTGGCTAGTGGCATGCTTGCGCCCTGCGCGGACGCTGAGGATTATTTATTTGCTAACCTATGTGATAGCCTGCGATGCAACTGCAGCAACACCACTAAATATCAGTGTTAGAGCCGCATCGAATTCACAGCTACGGCTAAGGGTTAGTCGGTGTTACCAAAAGAAAAACAGTATGTGCACTGGCAAGAGGGTCAGCTATCGCGCAGTGCGCTCTGGCTGTCTGAAAGCAATCAGCCTGCGCCAGCGCGCATTGTGCTGGTGGATGATCAAACCAAGGCTGATTACGCTTACCGCTTAGCCTGCGAAGGTAGCGCATTGCTGTGGCGTGGCGACTTTCATAATGCTCGCCAATTACTGCAAGCCATGGCGCGTCGTATCGATCAACCTGTGCGGCGCAAATCTCGCAAATCTGCCAACCCTACTCAGCAGTCCATCTCGCAACTGTTTCACCAACAACGTCAAGCGCAAGCACAAAGGGCACGCATTTTAGGCAGTGTGCTTTTAGAGCTGGACGCGGACTATATCTGCCAATTACGCCGTGCCCCTGAGCTTACTTCTGCTTGCCAAGCGGCGTTTGGCCCACTTGATGAACCCTGCCTTATCGCCCTGCGTGATCTGCAGGGCGCGTTAGGTGCAGCGCAATGGCAAGAAAAAGGCGTCCCCATTACTGGACTAAACCTATCTATCTTTCCCCATTACGGCGTGTTTGCCCCCACGCGCCATGAATACGTGCAACTGCTGCTCGATGCGCCCTTACCGGCTCAGCACGACCTTGCCTTTGATATTGGTACGGGCACTGGATTATTGGCGATTATCTTAGCGCAACGCGGCGTTAAGCAGGTGGTGGCTACCGACATTAACCCACGCGCTTTGACTTGCGCCCAAGAAAACTTTGAGCGCCTAAAGCTTGCAGCGGTGCAATTACAACAAGCTGATTTTTTTCCCACTGAACAACCCTTAGCTAACCTGATTGTTTGCAACCCGCCTTGGCTGCCGTCCAAGCCCAGTTCGCCGTTAGAGTTTGCTGTGTATGATGCCAACAGCAACATGTTGCGTGGTTTTTTGCAGGGCGCTGGGGCTTATTTAGCGCCGCAGGGAGAAATCTGGCTGATTCTGTCTGACTTAGCTGAGCATCTAGAGTTACGTAGCCGCGAACAGTTATTGGACTGGTTTGCTGAAGCGAACTTAACGGTTAACTACCGCCTCGACACGCAACCCAAACATGGGCGCAGTCAAGACACTACCGATCCCCTGCACAGCGCACGCAGCGCTGAGATAACCTCGCTATGGTGTTTAAGCAAAAACTAATAACATCTGCCGCACAAAAGCCTACGCTCAATTTACAAGACCGGTCCTATTGTGGCGATAACGTTGTGCCATATCCGCTGATAATGACGCCATGCCAGCACCTCGGATAATGTGACCTCGTCAGATTGGTCAATGTAATGCTGTTGGCGCTCGGTAATCGCTTGGGTAATTGTTTCATCTTGCAGCAGTATATTGTTTTCAAAATTTAAGCCAAAACTACGCAAATCAAGATTCGATGAACCAATCAAGCTCACTTTGCCATCTACCGTTAGGGTTTTAGAGTGCAGCAGTCCCTCTCTGTGTTCATAGATAACACAGCCTGCATCCAGCAAACGGTGATAATAACTGCGACTGGCAGCGGCAACGATCCAACTGTCATTTACCTTTGGGTAAATTAGGGTGACTTCCACACCTCGATAAGCGGCGGCACACAGGGCATCCAGCACGGTTGCATCTGGAACAAAGTACGGCGTGGTAAGTGTTAGCCTATGTTCTGCGCACGCAAATAGGTTAGAGAACAGTTGCGGCGTTGCACCCCGTCGTTCCGTCGGGCCAACACCCATGACATGAGCGGGAAAACCGCCTTCAACCGGTTCAGCCTTTAATGTAATTACCTCAAGCGACTCGCCCGTGCTATGCATCCAGTCACTGGCAAAGAGCAACTGATTCTGCGCCACCACGGGACCCTCAAGACGCAGCATGATATCAATCCAAGGACCATACCTCTCTTTCACCAAAAACTCAGGATCAGCGGCATTTTGGCTGCCACAGTACGTAATTCGCGAATCAATAACCGTGATTTTTCGGTGATTACGCAAATCAAGACGGCTGGTCAATAACGTATGTATTAGGTTTTTAAACGGCAGCGCCACCGCTACCTGAACCCCAGACTCTTTCATGCCTTGCCATAGCTCAGACTTAATCAGCGCACGCGAACCCAGCCCATCAGCCATGGCGCGGCAAGTAACACCGCGTTGTGCAGCGCAAATTAGTGCCTGCGCCAACTGCGTGCCAGCATGATCAGTGAGCCAAATGTAAAACAACACATGTACGTGGTCGGTCGCTGCATCAATATCGGCCACCATCTGCGTTAATGTGTGTTCGCTATCAGTCATGAGTTGCGCTGCGTTAGCGCCCAGGGGATAAAAACCATTGATAGAGCTGGCATAGTGAAATGCCGGTTGATAAATCCGCTCTATCAACTCGCCCGTGCTTGTCGGCTCACCCATAAATTGTGCGGCCTTGGCTTTAATTTCCGTAAAAACCTCAACATAACGACTGTTAGTGCGCTTACCAATATCAATTTCACCAAATAAGAAATAGGTGACACTACCAAAATAGGGCAACACGTTAAGCACAATAAACCACGCCAGACGACCCGGAGGAGAAATATCATCGCGCAGCAGGATGCGCACGGTAAACACCAATACCAATAACGCATGCAAAATCAAAATAACGTTCATCAACTACCTATAAATGAAAAAACCACAGCAGGGGTTAATTTGCTGTGGTTTTTATTGTGTCAAAACAAAACTTTATTCGCTTTGTTTCTGCATCTTTATACGCAATGCAATGACTGTATGTTGCTTAGTCAGCATATGGGTGACGCAGAACGATGGTTTCGTTGCGGTCCGGACCTGTTGACACGATATCAATAGGCGTGCCGACCAACTCCTGCAAACGCTCTACATAAGCGCGTGCTTTAGCCGGCAGCTCATCCATACTGGTCAAACCCAGAGTGGAATCAGACCAACCCGGCATTTCTTCGTACACTGGCGTTAAGCCGTCATAGCTATCAGCATCGCTCGGTGCATCAGTGAGCACTTCGCCTTGAGCGTTCTTGTAAGCCACGCAAATCTTAACGGTTTCTAAGCCATCCAACACATCCAGCTTGGTTAAACAAATACCGGAAATACTGTTCACTTCGGCGGTGCGACGCAAAATAACCGCATCAAACCAACCACAGCGACGCGCACGACCTGTAGTAGAGCCAAACTCATGGCCTTTTTCAGCCAAATACTGACCCGTTTCATCAAACAGCTCAGTAGGGAAAGGACCCGAACCCACACGTGTGGTGTAGGCCTTGGTAATACCCAAGATATAGTCCAGATATAGAGGACCAAAACCTGAACCCGTTGCTGTACCGCCCGCCGTGGTGTTGGAGCTGGTCACATACGGATAAGTACCGTGGTCGATATCCAGCAGCGCACCCTGCGCGCCTTCAAACATAATGCGTGCATTCTGCTTGCGCAGTTCATGCAGGCGCGCCGTTACATCTAACATTAACGGCTTAAGCGTTTCGGCATAACCCAGCGCATCGGCTAAAGTTTCCTCATAGCTTACTGGCGCAACTTTATAGAAATGCTCTAGAGTAAAGTTATGTAATTCCATCACTTCTTTGAGCTTAATAGCAAAGCGCTCTGGATTAAATAAGTCGCCAATTCGCAAACCACGACGCGCTACTTTATCTTCGTAAGCTGGGCCAATACCACGACCCGTTGTGCCAATCTTACCCTCGACACGAGACGCTTCACGCGCCTGATCCAGCGCCACGTGATAAGGCAGAATCAGCGTACAGGCTGGGCTAATGCGTAAACGCTCACGTACCGGAATACCTTTTTCTTCCAGCTTGATAATTTCTCGCATCAAAGCATCAGGAGCAACGACCACGCCATTACCAATCATACATTCGACGTTTTCACGCAAAATGCCTGAAGGGATCAGGTGTAAAACAGTTTTCTCACCGTCAATCACTAGAGTGTGACCTGCGTTATGGCCGCCCTGAAAGCGCACCACCGCATCGGCTTGATCGGTCAACAAATCAACAATTTTGCCTTTACCCTCATCACCCCATTGAGTGCCGAGAATGACTACGTTTTTACCCATAGGTATTTGCCCTCATACGTGCAAATAAGTAAGCCGTCGAGACGGAATTAAAAAGAAATTTTGTTAACGCACCAGCTGTTGTTTTGCCATTCTATCTGTCGGTCACAACCAGCGGCTTGCTGTGCATCTGGTAACTCTTGACCGGGCAAGGCTTGAATCACGCGCTCGCCTTCGCTACGTAGCTGCTGCATTAGCTGCCACAGCTGCGCATCGGATCTAAGCGGTGCCCAAATTGCACCCTTATTGACGACTTCTATTTTGCGCCCCAAGCTAACCACGGTTTTGAGATCCGTGGAAAAACCGGTTGCAGGACGTGAGCGACCAAACACAGCGCCAATATCATCATAGCGCCCGCCTTGTGCAATCGCTTGGCCTACGCTAGGTACAAAAGCAGCGAAGACAACTCCCGTGTGGTAGTTATAACCGCGCAACTCACTTAAATCTAAATAAATAAACAAGTCTGGATAACGCTGCTTGATTGCACTGGTAACTTTTTCCAAGTCTGCCAAGGCTTCAGTCACCTCGCCCGGTGCTTGGTCCAGCAGCTCATAGGCACGCTTTACAACCTCGGTATAGTTACCGCACAGACTGCTTAATGCATTGAGCATGCCGGCTAACTGCACGTCCAGGCCAGCAGTAAGCTCACGCACCTCACTAACGGCCTTGCGCTGTAAAGCATCAAACAGCAACTCTTCCAGCTCAGACGAAACACCAGCAGCTTTGGCTAAAGCGCGGTAAATGCCGACATGACCTAAATCCAAGTGCACTTGTTCAACGCCAGCGTGCTGCAGAGTTTCCAGCATCAAGCTGATAATCTCTATATCCGCGGCCGCACTCGCATCACCGTAGAGTTCAGCACCTATTTGAATAGGACTGCGTGAATTGGATGAGTCGCGCGCCCGCGTGTGGACCACGCTGCCGGCATAACAAAGACGGCTTGGACCTTCACGGCGCAAACTATGAGCATCTAAACGCGCCACCTGCGGCGTAATATCGGCACGAAAACCCATCAGTTGACCGCTTAGCGGGTCCGTCACACTAAAGGTACGCAGAGCCAGTTCTTGCCCTACGCCAGTCAACAAAGAATCTAAAAACTCGATATGTGGTGTTACCACATATTCATAACCCCAAGCAGCAAAGAGATCCAATACCTGACGGCGTGCAACTTCAATCAGCGCTGCCTCTTGCGGCAACACCTCTTCAATACCATCAGGTAGCAACCATCTGTCTAATGTTGCCATGTATTAGGTCCTCTTTTTTATCACTAACAACTTGGGTTTAAAGGAAGCGCTGGATAATTACCTGTGTTGTCAGGGCGTTGTTAAAAATCGGCAAAAAAGCGCAGTTTACAAGCAGTAAATGAGCCTTTTGAGCCGATTTGATTCGCTCGCGCTCACCCTTTGGGCCAGCCTTTGGCTGTTACTCCCGTTGGTCGTTGCGCCTAGCCCTGACTGCCTCGGTAACATTTTTCAGTGCATCCTGAAATTCAACTACTCACACGCGCAAAAAAGCCGGGAATTTCCCGGCTAATGCTAGATGGCGTTTATTGTCACCACCTAGCTATGCTTATTGAAGCGAGTCATTCGTCGGGAGTATAGCAAAAAAATATTCTTCTTTGCAGACTTTATCCCTTCGAGAGTCGGTTAAGGCTTCATACTCTCCATATAACGGAAAAACTCGTTATCTGGCGTTAGTACCAGCACATCTTCTTTACTGGAGAAGCTCTCACGGTAGGCCTGTAAGCTACGATAGAAGCTGTAGAACTCTTTGTCCAAGCCAAAAGCTTTTGCATAAATCGCGGTTGATTTAGCATCTCCCTCACCGCGAATTTCTTCCGCTTCACGATAGGCTTCAGCCAGCAACACGCGACGTTGACGATCAGCATCAGCGCGAATACCTTCGGCCAATTCTTTACCCTTAGCACGGTGCTCACGGGCTTCACGCGCACGCTCAGAAATCATCCGCTCAAACACACTACGGTTAACTTCACGGGGTAAATCAATGGACTTGACCCGCACATCAATCACTTCAATACCGAGTTCTTTTTGCGCCAACGCATTTAGGCTTTTGGTGATATTAGCCATCAACTCATCACGTTGACCACTGACCACCTCATGCAGGGTGCGCTTACCAAATTGATCGCGCAAACCCGCTTCCAGACGACGTGCCAAACGCTCATCGGCTACCTGCTTAATGCCTGAAGTTGCTGTGTAGTACTGGTTCGCATTGGCAATACGCCATTTAGCAAACGCATCCACCATCACTGCTTTTTTCTCTAGAGTCAAAAAGCGTTGGGTCGGTGCATCCAAGGTTAACAAGCGGCCATCAAACTTGCGCACTTGGTTAACGTAAGGGATTTTCACATGCAAGCCCGGTGGTACATCAGCTTGCGCAACCTTACCGAACTGCAGTAACACTGCACGCTCTGTTTGCAACACAATATAAAAACTATTCCATGCAACCAAGCCAATAACCGCAGCAGCGATCAGGGCAAATATCGATTTATTGTTCATTAGCGACTCCCCCGTGAACGTAAACTACGCGATATAGCATCATTACTCGCCGGAGTATTGAGTGACGACGAGTCAACTGGCTCATTGCTTGTCCGCGATACAGGAGCTGACTGGCCTTGTTGCAACATCTTATCCAGAGGCAAATACAGCAGACTGTTCTGCCCTTTATCACCGGTTAACAACACCTTACTGGAATTACTGTACATCTCTTCCATGGTGTCCAAATACAAACGCTTACGCGTCACTTCGGGAGCTTTGTGGTACTCAGTCACGAGCATGGTAAAACGCTCAGATTCACCCTCAGCACGAGCTATTACTTCTTCACGATAACCATTAGCTTCTTCAAGGATTCGCTGCGCTAAACCGCGCGCTTCTGGCACGACACCGTTGGCATAGGTTTCAGCGTTGTTTTTCTCGCGCTGCTCATCTTCACGCGCTCGAATCACGTCATCAAAGGCTTCCTGAACTTCTTTAGGTGCCTGTGCGTTCTGTACGTTAACCCCCGTCACCACGATACCGGTACGGTACATATCAATGAAACGCTGCAAACGCTCGCGCACATCAACGGCTAAAACCTCACGCCCTTCAGTTAGCACCTGATCCATTGATGTTGAACCCACTACGTGGCGCAAGGCACTTTCAGTGGCTTGCTGCAGGCTCATTTCTGGGCCATCTACGTTCAACACAAAGTCTTCTAGGTTGCTAATTTTATACTGTACGGTCAGTGGTACTTCGATGATGTTTTCATCTTCCGTCAACATCGGTCCTTGACGCGTGTAAGCACGCTCACGGGTCACGTTGTGCTGGAATTTTTGCTCAATCGGCGGAAAATAAATATTCAAGCCTGGGCCGACCGTTTCATGGTATTTACCCAAACGTAAAATCACCGCACGCTCCTGCTCATCCACCTTATAGATAGCAGTGGATAGCCAAAAGCCAACCAATACCACCAGTGCAATCAGTACGATTGCAATACCGCCACCAGAGCCTTGACCGCTAGGTTTCTTTTTGCCGCCAAAGATTGAATTAATCTTATCTTGCAGCTTGCGCAACGCTTCATCGAGGTCTGGTGGCCCTTGACGACCACCGCCTTTTTTGTTGCCACCACCCCAAGGGTCCTGATTGTTCGAGTTTCCACCCGGCTCATTCCAAGCCATAGCGTTCTCCATCTAAAACAAAATTAAAAAGCTGCCCAAGAGCAGCCATGCAAGTTAGAATTTTTTACTATTGTAAAGCAACTCGTTGTTTACGTCATGGGGGCAGTGCACTCCATTAAACAAACTAGCTTTACTGCTGCACATAACGCTGTACAAATTCTTCGTAATCTACGCCTTCATCACTTAAGGCGCGCTTAAGATCAATCAAAGGAATGCGCATACTTAAACAGCTTTCACCCTGTTCGGTATGACTTTCTTGCTGCACAGCACTTAAAGCAAAAAAACGTGCCCTCAGTCGCGCTAAGTCATGCGGCAACTGTACCTGCGCAACAAACAGATCCTCAGCCAGCAACTCACTTACTGCCTGTAGCAGTAACTCAATGCCCTGCCCTGTTTGCGCGGACAACCACACCCTGTGCGGTTTACCCTGCTCATTGCGCTGTATGTGCGGCTTTACTGACTCTAGCAAATCAACTTTATTGTAGACCTCAAGCATAGGGACTTGTTCTGCACCTATTTCTTTGAGGACCTGATTGACCTGCTTTATTTGCTCATCACGCTCAACCGCTTGCGCATCCACTAGGTGCAACAATAAGTCTGCGCTAGCTGACTCCTCAAGCGTGGCACGAAAAGCTTCAACCAGTTTATGCGGCAAATGACGAATGAAACCAACGGTATCCACCAAGGTAATGGGGCCAATATCAGGCACCTGTATTTTGCGTACCGTCGGATCCAGCGTGGCAAATAACTTATCCGCTGCATAGACAGTGGCTGAAGTCATCGCATTAAACAGCGTGGATTTACCAGCGTTGGTGTAACCCACCAAAGATACCGCTGGGATTTCCGCACGTTTTCTACTGCGCCGCGCCAACTCACGTTGGTTGCGTACTTTTTCAAGACGCGCTTTGATTTGTCGCATGCGAACGCGCAGCAAACGGCGATCTGTTTCCAGCTGAGTTTCGCCCGGACCTCGCAGACCAATACCACCCTGCTGACGGCTCAAATCTGTACGACTGCGCACCAGTCGCGTACTAATATGCTCTAACTGCGCCAGCTCAACTTGCAGCTTACCCTCATAGGTATGCGCTCGCTGGGCAAAAATATCTAAAATCAAACCAACACGATCAACTACACGACAGTCTAAAGCGCGTTCTAAATTACGCTCCTGACTGGGCGTTAAGCTCAGATTGAAAATAACTAAATCGGCTTGCTGCTCAGCAACAAGTTCGCGCAGCTCTTGCGCCTTACCCGAACCAATAAGATAACGTGCTGTGGGTTGAGTTCTGCCAATCGAAACAAAGCTTACAATCTCAGCGCCAGCCGAGATCGCAAGCTCTTTAAACTCATCCGGATCTTCACGCTCTGCTAAGCTAAAACTATCTAGGTGCACTAAAATAGTACGATCGGCACCACTTAACTGAACGTCACTCAATGACGCACCTGCTTAGTCATCCTGAGCATTCTCTTCATCAACACTAGGAAGACGCACTGGACGGCTAGGTACAACTGTGGAAATGGCATGCTTATAGACCATTTGGCTGACGGTGTTTTTTAGCAAAATCACAAACTGATCAAAGGATTCAATCTGACCTTGCAGCTTAATGCCGTTCACCAAATAAATGGAAACTGGAACGTGCTCCTTACGTAATAAGTTTAAGTAAGGGTCTTGTAATGTGTGCCCTTTTGACATGGCGCAATCTCCTTAAGAGGATAAATTTTAAAGCCAAGCATAAATCTGGCTAATTGTTGTTTTACTTACTGCAATATGGAGCTTTGTTTAAGGCTTTTCAAGGTCACGGCTAACTTATTGTCATCTAGGCTATCAAGCCAAGTTAACTCCTGCCAGCTACGCAACCAAGTAAACTGTCGTTTGGCCAGCTGCCGAGTTGCTGCAATACCTTTGGCGAGCATTTCATCGTACTCATACTGGTCAAGTAAATAATCCCAGACTTGTCGATAGCCCACCGAACGCATGGATGGCAATTCTGCATGCAAATCACCGCGCTGCTGTAAAGCTCTGACCTCATCAATAAAGCCTTGTTCCACCATCTGCTGAAAGCGCTGCTCAATACGTTGGTGCAATACTGAGCGTTGCTGAGGCGCAATGGCAAAAGCCGCTACATTGTAAGGCAACTGAGCCTTGTGTAGTTGACTGTTTTTTTGCCGTAAACGATGTTCAGTCATGCTTATACCACTGACCAACCACACTTCTAAAGCACGCATTACGCGCTGGCTGTCATTAGGGTGGATACGTGCAGCCGATTCAGGATCTACTTGTTGCAATTGCTCATGCAACGCATCCAGCCCCTGCTCTACTGCCCGCACCTCCAGTGCAGCGCGTACCTGCGCATCAGCTGGCGGCATGGTCGCTAAGCCCTCTAGCAAGGCTTTGTAATACAGCATGGTGCCGCCAACTAACACCGGCACTCGTCCTTTAGCCGTGGCTTGCGCCATCAAAGCTAACGCATCTTGACGAAACTGTGCCGCAGAATAACTTTCAACCGGATCAATAATGTCGACCAGATGATGCGGATAAGCAGCTAACACCTCTGCGCTCGGCTTGGCAGTGCCTATATCCATACCGCGATAAATCAGTGCCGAATCGACACTGATTAACTCGCAAGGAAAACGCTGCGCCAGCTCAATAGCCAGATCTGTTTTACCAGAAGCGGTCGGCCCCATGATAAAAATAGCGCCGGGTAACTGCTGTGTATTCATAACCTGGCTTATTGGTTCGCCATAAACTGCAGCAGCCCTTTATCCTTGAACACACGCTCCAAGGCATCACTCATCACCCAGCTAATTAAGCGGTTGTTGGCTGAGTCCGTTGGCGGCTTCACAAAGCCTTTATCTAGATTGGCGGTATATCGACCACGATAAACCTGACCTTCTTTATGCACTTCTACCGCTAACACTGCCGTTAACTGCACCTTGCTCGCCACTGTACGATCTTCGACTACGCTGTATTTCAAATCAGCAATGCTCAGTCTAAGTTGGCTACCCGCTTGGCCTTGCGGCACGGGAATAAAGCCGCGCATCCGCAGTGCTGCCTCAGTTTCGGCTTGCAAGCGTGGAAAGGTGGTTCTGCCTTCAACGGTAAGCGTATTGGACTCGGCATATAAACCGCCTCGGTGACCTATCACCGAAGTAGTACGCTGATCATCAACCGCCACTGATACCGTCTGCCCGTTGGCTACACGCTCTAATTGCCCGGTGATGCGTGGCTCGGGGTAAAGCTGCTGCGGACTTAAACCACAACCACTGAGTCCCAGCATAAACAGACCCACAACAGCTATAGGTACTAATAATTTCTTCACTTATTTAAGCTCCATTAAATTCCAGTAAAAACATGTCTAAATATGACATACAGCTGTTAAAAAGACTATGCACTACAGTCTTTTCAGCGGCTACGGTGCTAAAAATACTCTTACGTCAGAGTGTTGTTATCGGGCAAAGTTTCCCCCATCAACCGCTGCGCTTGCTGTTTAGATAGTGGCGTACGCGCCGCCAAGTAATGTCGATTAAAACGCACAAACCACTCAGCCAAGGCTTCAGCAGCTTGCACCTCCTCAGCTAAGTGCAGGCAGAGAACCATCACCTCAGCAGTCGACAAGTGCTCCAAGTTAACGGAATGGCGCAAATGATAGCGCGAAACCTGTTCCGGTCTCAGGCTTAAAATAGGAAAATGGTGTAAATACTCTGATTTGCGAAACATTTTTCGTGCTTCGTGCCAAGTTCCATCTAACACAATAAACAGGGGCCGTTTGGGTGCTGCATCTTGGCCGTGCGTCTGCATAGTGTCTTGCTGTAGCTCATGCACAACGTGCTGGTTAGGCTGTGCATATTCCTGCGGGAACACCACATAGGGCTGCCATTGCGGGTCAGCCAGTAAGTCGAGCAACGCTGGCTCAACCTCTGTACGCGCCCAACCAAACGCAAAGGTATCCGCCACCACATCCGCGATAAGCCAGCCGGTATTACTGGGTTTGAGCGGCTCGGCATCATACATCAGCAAACACACCGCACTGCGCGCAGCAACCTGAGGCTGCCAAGCACAAATACAATACTCCTGCGCCACACGGCAGCGTGGGCAACGCACCAACAATGCGCCGCGCGCCTGAAAAGGCTTTTTACTGATAGCTAATCGCTTGGCTCGCAAGCGTGCTACGGCATGGGGCATATATGCGTCCTTAGGCAAATTAAGCGGACAGTATCTTAAACTTCTATTTGCTGCAGGCAAGACAAATCTTTTAGTGAAGAAGTTTAGTCCTGTGACCTGCGCAAACTATTGCAAAAACTATTATTGATACAAGTCACGCCCAGCTTACCCATTGATGGCATATTGTCCCGTCATTCAAGTTAGCGAGGTAAATATGCGCCGCGACCCTATAGTCCTGTTTGATGATGGAGTTCATCAATGCCTATTATTCGATGACCTAGTCACGGGTGAAGGCATACAGTCTAATCAATTTATGCTCACCAACAGCGGTCAGTCATTATTGTTAGATCCAGGTGGAGACTTGACCTATACCCCGCTATCTGTAGAGGTATCCCGCAGAATAACGCTGAGCGAACTAACCTATATTTTCGCCTCACACCAAGACCCAGATATTATCGCCGCTTTAGATAAGTGGTTGCTGCACACCAAAGCGCAGGTTATCACCTCGCAGCTGTGGGCACGTTTTTTACCGCACTTAACGGCCAGCTATTTAACTACCGCGCACGGCATCAGCACCACTGAGCGTGTGATTGCTTTACCTGACTCGGGTAGTGTTTTCACTTTGGGTACTGCCAAGCTGAAAGCAATTCCTGCCCATTTTTTACACTCAGTAGGTAATTTTCAGCTGTACGACCCAACCAGTAAGATTCTGTTTTCCGGTGATATGGGCGCATCGCTGGTGGATGATGCACAGCCCGTCATCGATTTTGCCGAGCATATTGAACACATGGACGACTTCCACCGCCGCTATATGGTGAGCAATAAGGTTATTAAGCTGTGGGTCAACATGGTGCGCACGCTGGACTTAGAGATGATTGTTCCCCAGCATGGTCGCACCTTTAAAGGAAAAACTATGATTGATGCTTTCCTTAACTGGATTGAAAACCTAGAGTGCGGTATCGACTTGATTAGCCAGGATGATTATTGCGAGCCGAAATAGCACTGGCTTCAACACAATGCGGGCAACTCGCCCGCCTGTGTATTCAAACACCTAAGAAGCCTCTGAATAACTACCTGCGTAGCTACCACTGCGTTAAAAACGTACTCAAAATGCTCATTTACACATGTAAACTGCGCTTTTTCGTACGTTTTTGCCTTGTGTTAGCGTCCTCGGTAACGTTATTCAGAGGCTCCCTAATGCGTTTCTTTAGCTTCGTCTTCCAGCTCTTCATATCCGGTAATCATCGCCTTCACGTACTCATAAAAAGGCTTACCCGTCAGCGCCAAATAGACGTGTGCAATAAAAAACACCAGCATGGCAAAGGCTGCAGCAGTATGTAGCAACGCAATAGGCTGCAACTGCAAAAAACCTAAGCCAAGCTTCGGCCAATAGGGATAGAGCAAGTACAGCACACCTGAGAGCCATATCACGGGCGAGATCAACAATTTAAACCCCAGATAAGCCAGCCGCTGCAATGGATTATGCTTGGCGCTCAATGATTTTTTATAGGGCTTTTCTTCATTTTTAAATATGCCAAAAGCATAGTAACGCGCCATCGCTACCAACTTCTCGGTAGTGGGAATGTATTGACGCCACTCGCCCGTGGTAAAGTGCCAAAAAATAGCAAACAACCACAGCACAATTAGCGCAAGCGCCATAACAATATGCAGGTTGACCGCCTTTTCAAAGCCCAACAAATAATAGCTAGAATGAATCTCAAAGCCGGTCACCATTAAGCCAATAATCAACAGGGCTTGTGACCAGTGCCAGAAACGTTCAAAGCGCTTATATATCAATACTTTCATGTGCGCTTTCTCCCTAAAAACAGACGGACAAATAAGTGCAGCAATACGCCAGCCAGTGTTGCCCACACGGCAAAGCTGCCGATGCGATCCAGCCAAGGTGAAAAATCACGCCCCGGCATATAAAAACCTGTTAGCCCTTCCAAACGACCCTCTCTTGCGTGACAAGCAGCGCAATCCAGTGCCTGCTCCTTTGGCGCAACCATATGCGCGATAGGCCAGAACATCTCGTTTTTAACAAAACCGTACTCACCACTAAAGGGATAGCTTGCATCACCGGTAGCCACGGCATCAGCCTGCCCCACTTCCAGCGCTTTAGGCCAATTGAAGTTAGTCCAGAGTGCATCATCACCATCAGGGCCGTACACGTTAGTGGCTAATAAACGATTGGTTTTTTTATCGTAGGGCTGCGTACCAGTCATGCGCTTAAACGGCCAAATACGCGAATCCGGATCAGCATAACTGCCATGTACCTTGTTTACCGATACACGTTGGCTGGGATCAATTTCATCATCGAGCAAGGTGTACTCAATCTGGCCATTAAACCAGCGGTAATCGGGCACCACATTGGTACCGTGCTCAAAAACACCCTTATGGCTGGCATAGGTCATCAAACCATTGTCGTCGTATTCAAACAGGATACTGTGCTTACCATTATCTAGCTCAGGCCCTAGTTTTAGACCTGCCTGTGACCAATCCCAAAAGGTTTTCGTTGCTACACCACCGCGGGCAAACTCTGGAATATGACAGGTCTGGCAGGCGACCTTATCCACGTGGTCATTCAGTTTATTATTCACGCCAAAAGAGTGTGGCTCAGAACCATGGCAGGACTCGCAGCTTGAGCGACCACCATGGCTACTGCCCGGAATATCAATGCCGTGCTGATCATAGGCCTCTACTGCATAACGACTGCCTGAAACACTGTGTTCATCTGCGGTATGACAGGTTGAGCAACTAAAGTTGAGTCCTTGCGCATCCATGTGCACATCCAGTTCGCGATCAGGGTTAACTAAAGAGCTGTCCAAATCTCCGTGTTTAACTCCATCGCCACCACCGCCGTAGAAGTGGCAATTACCGCAGGTAGCACGGCTGGTACTGCCGACATTTTGCGCCACCAAACTGAGATCAACTTTTTTAACTGGTCGGCCATTTTCTACTTTTAACTTACCCTTGGAAAAAGCATCTGCGTATGCTGGATGCCCAGCACCTGCTTCTGTTTTCAGATAGGTTGTAGTGGTGTCATGGCAGGCGAGACAGTCAACATTTTGCTCTACACTAAAGTCAAAATCCTTGTCCTCCCAACCATAACCAATATGGCATGACGTACAACGCTCATAGTTGGACTTCAAGCTGCCGCAAAATACGTTAGGTACATGCTTTTTACCGAGTTTCTGTCCAGTAGTTTGCTGCTCAAACTCCCACGTCCAGTGAGTGGTTTGCTGCACCTGCTTAGCTGCTTCGGTATGGCATTCTAAACAGGCTTTAGTAACCTCAGGCCCACTACTAAAGGGCTTTTGCAGGGCTGCAAATTTTGTATGATCCGCTGTTGATGAACTGACCTGTAACTGTTCTACTGCTTTCGCCCAAGCTGTTCCCGAGATTGCCAGCATCAGCATGACTAACAAATGCACACCAAAATTACTACGCATGGGTGTTGCCTACTCTTCTGTTTAATTTAATTAAGAGAGACGTATAGTGTCTGCAGCGCACATAAGTCGCAACCTAGTGTGGCGCTATGCCACATACGACACTTCGCCCTATACAACCATTAAGAAAGTCAGCTCAAGTGTTGCCGGATAATACCAATCGCGCAAAAGTTGCGCTCCAACAGAGTATCTAACTTGAAATAAATAAATAAAACCTCATCTTCATGGCATTAGTATTTAGACGAGCATTGGTTAAATTTTAATCGACCCAGCTCGTCATAACAGTTCAAAGAGGACCTACACCCATGCGAGTCGATCGTTTAACCAGCCAATTACAAGTTGCTTTATCCGACGCCCAATCCATAGCGCTGGGCCGTGACCACACTGCCATTGAGCCCTTACACCTGATACTGGCTTTGCTCGATCAGCAAGGCGGTGCCATTCGGCCATTGCTAATGCAAGTTGGCTTTGATGTCACTGCGCTACGTGCGGCGCTGGATAAAGAAATCAACCAGCTACCCATTATCCAACAACCCACTGGTGATATGAGCCTGTCGCAAGACCTGGCGCGCCTGCTGAACCAAGCAGACCGCTTATCACAGCAGAAAAAAGACCAGTACATTTCTAGCGAATTAGTGCTGCTCGCGGCAATGGATGACAGCACCAAGCTGGGCAAGATTCTGCTCGGTCAAGGCGTCAGTCGCCAAGCACTAGAGAACGCCATTACCAACCTACGCGGCGGTGCTAGCGTTGACGACCCCAACGCTGAGCAATCACGCCAAGCGTTGGACAAATACACCATTGACCTAACCGAGCGTGCCGAGCAAGGCAAGCTGGATCCGGTGATTGGCCGTGATGATGAAATTCGCCGCACCGTGCAAGTGCTGCAGCGCCGCACCAAAAACAACCCAGTGTTAATTGGTGAGCCGGGCGTGGGTAAAACCGCGATTGCCGAAGGCTTGGCCCAGCGTATTATTAACGGTGAAGTACCGGACAACCTTAAGGGTAAGCGTTTGTTATCCCTAGATATGGGCGCGTTGATTGCCGGAGCCAAATACCGTGGCGAATTTGAAGAGCGCTTAAAATCCCTGCTCAATGAGCTGGCTAAGCAAGAAGGCCAAGTGATTCTATTTATTGATGAACTGCACACCATGGTCGGCGCGGGTAAAGGCGAAGGCGCGATGGATGCCGGTAATATGCTCAAACCCGCCCTAGCCCGCGGTGAGCTGCACTGCGTGGGTGCGACCACATTGGATGAGTACCGCCAGTACATTGAAAAAGACGCTGCGCTAGAGCGCCGTTTCCAGAAAGTGCAGGTGGATGAGCCCAACGAAGAAGACACCATTGCCATTTTGCGCGGCCTGAAAGAGCGTTACGAAGTGCATCACGGGGTCAGCATTACCGACGGCGCGATCATTGCCGCGGCCAAGCTGTCGCACCGCTACATCACCGACCGCCAGCTGCCAGATAAAGCCATCGATCTCATTGATGAAGCGGCCAGTATGATTCGCATGGAAATTGACTCCAAGCCTGAAGCACTGGATCGTTTGGATCGTCGTTTGATTCAACTAAAAATCGAACGTGAAGCGTTGAAAAAAGAAGACGACGAAGCCACCAAAAAACGCCTAGCCAAGCTGGAAGATGACATTACCGAGTTTGAGCGTGAATACGCTGATTTAGAAGAAATTTGGAAATCTGAAAAAGCCGAAGTGCAGGGCTCGGCTCAGCTACAGCAGCAAATCGAGCAATCGCGCCAAGAAATGGAGCTGGCACGCCGTAAAGGCGATTTAAACCGCATGGCTGAACTGCAGTACGGCATTATTCCCGACTTAGAGCGCAGCCTGCAAATGGTCGACCAACACAGTAAGACTGAAAACGTCCTGCTGCGTAACAAAGTTACCGAAGAAGAAGTCGCAGATGTGGTTTCCAAGTGGACCGGTATTCCTGTGTCGAAGATGCTTGAAGGCGAGCGCGACAAACTACTGAAGATGGAAGATTTACTGCACACCCGCGTGATTGGCCAGAACGAAGCCGTTACTGCAGTTGCCAATGCGGTACGCCGTTCACGTGCAGGGCTGGCTGATCCGAACCGCCCCAGTGGCTCATTTTTATTCTTGGGTCCTACGGGCGTGGGCAAAACCGAGCTATGTAAGGCACTGGCTGAGTTTTTATTCGACACCGAAGACGCCATGGTGCGTATTGATATGTCTGAATTTATGGAGAAACACTCGGTCGCCCGTTTAATTGGTGCGCCTCCGGGTTATGTCGGTTATGAAGAAGGCGGTTATCTAACCGAAGCCGTGCGTCGCAAACCCTATTCTGTGATTCTGCTGGATGAGGTGGAAAAAGCCCACCCGGATGTGTTTAACGTCTTGCTACAAGTGCTGGAAGACGGTCGTTTAACTGACAGCCATGGCCGTACGGTCGATTTTCGCAACACTGTAGTGGTGATGACGTCCAACCTTGGCTCGATGCAAATTCAAGAGCTGGTCGGCGACCGTGATGCACAACGCGCCGCAGTAATGGATGCGGTGGGCGCACATTTCCGTCCTGAATTTATCAACCGTATTGATGAGCTGGTAATTTTCGAGCCGCTGGCCAAAGAACAGATTGCTGGCATCGCGCAGATTCAGCTGGGTCATTTACGCGCACGTATAGCGGAGCGTGATCTGACACTAGAACTCACTGATGAAGCACTGGAGAAGCTGATTGCTGTAGGTTATGACCCGCTGTATGGCGCACGTCCATTGAAGCGTGCGATTCAGCGCTGGATTGAAAACCCACTGGCGCAGCAAATACTGTCCGGGCAATTCAGCGAAGGCAGTCACATCAAAGCTAGAGTCGAGGGCGAGACTATCGTTTTCGAATAATTTCTATAACCCAGCCAACAAAAAGTGCAGGCTAATCACCTGCACTTTTTTGCTTCTAGGCTGGCGAACTCACTACCTGCTGGCCAGCTAACACACGCAAAATCAGTTTCAGCAACAGACCATACAAAGGCACAAAAAACAACATGCTGACCGCCAACTTGGTTACATAGTCCACTATGCCAATCTCCACCCAGTGTTGCGCCATAAAGGGATCTGAGCTGTGCCAAAACGCTATAGCAAAGAACACCAATGTATCCAACATACTGCCGAATATCGTCGAAGCCGCTGGGGCAACCCACCACTGGCGCAAAGAGCGCAGGCGATCAAATAACTGCACATCCAGCAACTGTCCAACCACATAAGCGGCAAAACTCGCAACTGAAATACGCAGTACAAACATATTCATACTGGACAGCGCTAGCCAGCCATTAAACTGACCTTCCTGAAACAGCACGGAAAACACGTACGACACCAGCAAAGCTGGCAGCATTACATAGCCAATAACTTTGCGCGCCGGCTGTTTACCGAGTAATCGCACGGTTAAATCGGTCGCTAGAAAAATAAAAGGGAAGCTAAAAGCACCCCAAGTGGTTTGCCAACCAAAAATCTGAAACGGGAACTGCACCAGATAATTACTAGCAATGATGATCAGGATATGGAACGCGACCAGAACGGCAACGGCCACACGCATGCGTGTAGAGGACATTTTGAGCATAAGAAACCTTTTTGAATACTGGGGTTAGGGAACCCATAAACCAGCGGCAAGTATACGCTGTTAGGCAAAAACTGCACCCTTGTTGCACACAGGCATCACGCCCTGTTGTCTGTCCACTTGAACATAGGCCTAGTAAAAGCCGATAATAGCCAGCTATTTTCTCCGCCTGACTATGAGACCTCAATGAAAGATCATATCCGCCATCTAATCCAGACTGCCCTTAATACTCTTAGCACCGAAGGCCAGCTTCCGACCGAGCTGAACGCCAATGTGCAGGTGGAAAATGCGCGCGATAAGACCCATGGCGACTTCGCCAGCAATATCGCCATGATGCTGGCCAAGCCCGCTGGCATGAAGCCGCGCGATTTAGCCGAAAAAATCATGGCTGCATTGCCGCAAGATGCGCAAATCAGCAAAGTGGAAATCGCTGGTCCCGGCTTTTTAAATTTCTATCAAAACCACGCCGCCCTTGCCCAACGCTTGGATGCGGCGCTGAATGATGACCAGCTAGGTGTTCCTGCTGGCCAACCCAGCCAGCGCATTGTGGTGGACCTATCCTCACCAAACTTAGCCAAAGAAATGCACGTGGGCCATTTACGCTCCACCATCATTGGTGATGCGGTCGCCCGCACGCTGGAGTTTTTAGGTCACGACGTGATTCGCCAAAACCACGTGGGTGATTGGGGTACGCAGTTCGGCATGCTGCTAGCCTACCTGCAGGAAAACCCTGAGGCGCAGCAAACCGAATTAGCCGACTTAGAAAACTTTTACCGCGCCGCCAAGCAACGCTTTGATGAAAGCCCCGAATTTGCCAACCACGCCCGCGAGTTGGTGGTCAAACTGCAAGCCGGTGATACGGAGTGCCTACGCCTGTGGCAGAGTTTTAACACAGTTTCCCTAAGCCACTGTCAAGAAGTCTATGACCGCCTTGGTGTGAAGCTGGGCATGGACGATATCCGCGGTGAAAGTGCCTACAACAACGACTTACCCGAAGTTATCCAAGCCCTGCAGCAACAAGACTTGCTCACTCTAGACCAAGGCGCGCAGTGTGTGTTTGTCGACGGCTTTAAAAACAGTGAAGACCAGCCGCTGCCGCTGATTGTACAGAAAGCCGATGGCGGTTATTTGTATGCCACCACCGACTTAGCCGCCATACGCTATCGCCACCAGCAGCTCAATGCCGATCGCGTACTGTATTTTGTCGACCAGCGCCAAGCCCTGCACTTTCAAATGGTATTTGCTGTGGCGCAGCAAGCAGGCTTTGCCAGCAAGACTATGCAACTGGAACACATGGGCTTTGGCACCATGAACGGCGCGGATGGCCGCCCGTTTAAAACCCGTGACGGCGGCACAGTGAAACTGATTGACCTGCTCAACGAAGCCGAGCAGCGTGCTTACAGCTTGGTTAAAGAGAAAAACCCTGAGCTAGAAGAAAGCGAACTCAAGCAGATTGCCCATGCGGTGGGAATTGGTGCGGTTAAATATGCTGACTTGAGCAAACATCGCGCCAGCGATTACAGCTTTAACTTTGAGCAAATGCTCAGCTTTGAAGGCAACACCGCGCCCTACTTGCTCTACGCCTACACCCGTGTCGCCAGTGTGTTCCGCCGCGCGGAGCAATCCATGGATGCACCGCTAGACGGTGCTATTGAGCTTGCCAGCGAGCCCGAGCAAACATTAGCTGCCAGTCTGGCGCGCTTTACTGAGGTGCTGAATAATCTGGCCGACAAAGGCACGCCGCATATTCTCTGTACCTACCTGTACGAGCTGGCCGGATTATTTTCCAGCTTTTATGAGCAATGCCCGATTTTATCGGTCGAAGACAGGGCCACACGCGCTAGTCGCTTGCGCTTGGCGGCGTTGACAGGGCGCACCCTGCGAACGGGCCTTAATTTACTGGGACTGCAAACCCTGGAGCGTATGTAAGTATGGCAGCACGCAAAAAAGCAGCCGCACCAAAACGCGGTGCGAGTCGCTATCAAGAACCCGCAAAAAAACCTGTGCATCCAGTTGTCTGGATTATTGCTGGTCTTATTGTGGGGCTCTTTATCATGTCTCTGTTTCAACTTGAGCCAGGTAAAGACAGCATCAAGCGTGATAAAGAGGTGGAAAACAAAAAAACCACCTCGGCAAAAACTGATAGAAAACCTCAGACTGACACGCAAGATAGCAAACCAAAATTTGAGTTCTACACCATACTGTCCGAATCAGAAGTCATAGTGCCGCCAGACGTATTACCGGAGAAAGCACCACCACCACCCACTGAAATAGAAATCGCTGCCACCATAAAAGCAGATGCAGCGCGCGCTAAAGCAATTCTAGAGGGCAAAACTCCACCACCAGCGCCGCCACGTAAAGAAGTAACCCAGTTTTACTTGCAGGCTGGTTCATTCCCGTCACGCGAAACCGCGGAAAGAGTACGTGCGCAATTATTACTTACAGGGCAAAACGTGCATATCGAAACCGGTCAGGTGGCCAGTAAAACATGGCACAGAGTATTGGTGGGTCCCTTTGCCAGCCGTGAGCAGCTTGATAGCGCCCAACAACAACTCGCCAACAGCGGCTTTAAAAACCTTCTGCTGCAGCAACGCAAAGCAAGAATTTAACGCAGCAACCTGCTGGGCAAGCTTCTGGGCGATGCGGACTATACCGCAACACAAGCTTGGCTTTTGTGGGACCCGACTTGTCGGGGAAGTTTTTGCTTTTGAGCCTAGGGCCTGAGTGTGGTTCTGGTTTGCTGCTATAGGCGGATTTTGGTTCCCTGACAAGTCAGGTCCCACATGACTCAGTGCTTCCTTGGAAGCTTTACCTAGTCGCTTAGACTTACTTGGGCAATAGCTGGTTAAAAGGCAGCTCAGGAATTGCCGGGAAATCCATTCGCGCAAAAGTTGCGCTCCAACAGTTGCGCTCCAACAGAAGGTGAGGAGGCAGTTAAAGGCTTGAGTTTACATCCCTTTGCATCTATCATTCGCAACGTCTTGGGGGAGTAGTCTGCTGTGGTAACACAGCGTGTATGTCAACATCCTTGATCGGCAGATCATGGCATACACGACCTTAGGGTTTGACGAGACTCATGACACTGGCAGCTTACCGGGTGGATAGCTGAAAGTGTCGTGATTCTCGTAATAAATCCACCCCGGAACCTACCTATGTTTGAAAGTTTTTTTGTGTCTACCACAATTGTTGCTATTGCTGAGATTGGCGACAAAACTCAACTGCTTGCCTTTATTTTAGCGGCGCGTTATCGCAAAGCCTTACCTATTATTGCCGGCATTTTCATTGCCACCGTTGCCAACCATCTACTCGCTGCGTCTGTAGGTCATCATGTTGCCAAGCTGTTTAGCCAGCAAGTGTTGTTATGGCTCTTAGCCGTAAGCTTTTTACTGGTTGCCGCTTGGACTTTGATACCCGACAAAATGGATGATGAAGAAGGGTTTCTCAGTCAATACGGCCCTTTTATAGCCAGTCTAGTCGCATTTTTTATTGCCGAAATGGCCGATAAAACCCAAGTTGCCACAGTGATGCTTGCCGCACAATTTCCGCACTTCTGGGCCGTTGTGATGGGAACTACTCTAGGCATGCTCATCACTAATGTGCCGGTGGTTTTAATTGGTAACTTTGCAGCAGAGCGCTTACCCCTTAAACTTATCCGCAGCATTGCCGCACTCGGCTTTTTAGCCTTAGCCATCTACAGCACAGTGCAAGCATTAAATTCGCCGCTTTAAAGGAAACACAATGTACTTAACCATCTCACTTTCACTTATTGCTGGACTGGTGCTACTGGTTTTCGGCGCTGAGTTTCTCGTACGCGGTGCAGCACGTATTGCGGCCATGTTTAATATTTCACCGCTTATTATTGGTTTAACCATTGTAGCTTTCGGCACCAGTACGCCGGAAATGGCTGTCAGTACCCAATCAGCTTGGAGCGGTCAAGGCGACCTAGCCATAGGTAATGTTATCGGTAGTAACATTTTTAATGTGCTGTTTATTCTCGGTTTATCTGCTCTGATCACACCACTCATAGTCTCACGCCAACTTATCCGCCTTGATGTTCCTGTGATGATTGCGGCCAGTATCCTTGCTTGGGTATTAGCTATGGACGGCTCGTACGGCCGCCTTGATGGGCTTATTCTATTTAGCTGTGTCGTGCTCTATACCAGCTATTTAATCCTCAGCAGTTTACGCAAGTACAGATTAGGTAAAATATCAGTGGATGACAGTGAATACACTGAGCAGGTCAACCCTGGCCGCTTCACCCTTGTTAAAAACATTGCATTCATTCTCGCTGGCCTTGTGTTGTTGGTTTTGGGCTCTAAATGGCTCGTCAGTGGAGCGGTCGACTTAGCTAAGTTACTGGGACTGTCCGAGCTAGTTATTGGTTTAACCGTGCTGGCGGTCGGCACCTCATTACCCGAGCTTGCCACGTCCCTGATAGCCGCTTGGAAAGGTGAGCGTGATATCGCTGTTGGCAATATTGTCGGCAGCAATATTTTCAACCTGCTCTGTGTTTTAGGCTTGGCTGGACTGGTATCCCCCCTACCCATTCCCATCGACCCGGACGCGCTAAGCTTTGATTTTCCGGTGATGCTGGCCGTAACCATCGCCTGCTTGCCCATTTTCTTTGCCGGTTATCGCATCAGCCGTTGGAACGGTGCTTTATTTTTCTTTTACTACATCACTTACACCAGCTACTTAATCATGCACAGTCAAGAGCATAATTTCGCCCAAACCCTCAGTGATGCGATGCTCGGCTATGTGGTTCCTTTAACGGGTATCAGCCTATTCGTGATAGCCTTCCGTGCGTACCACAAGCAACCAAGCCTTTTAGAGAGATAATAAAAACATGGCAAAGCGCAAACTTTCTCGCCGCCAAAGCTGGCGAATTGACAAGATACAAGCAGAACGCACAGCACGAGCACACCGACGAGAAGAGCGCACCTTAGAAGAATTGGATGGCAGTGACTTAGGGAACGAACAAGAAGGTTTGGTTATTTCCCACTTCGGGGTACAGATCGAAGTAGAGGCCAGCTCAACCGAACTAGCCGGACAACGCTTCCGCTGCTATCTACGTGCCAATCTACCTGCGCTTGTTACAGGAGATAAAGTGATTTGGCGCGCTGGCAATCAAGGGCTGGGCGTAATTGTTGCTCAACTACCGCGCCAATCAGAGCTGTGTCGCCCTGATATGCAAGGCAAATTAAAACCGGTAGCAGCCAATATCGATCAAATACTGATCGTGTTTGCACCCTTACCCGAGCCGCACGCCAATTTAATTGATCGATATCTGGTTGCAGCCAGCCATGCGGGCATTAAACCCATTTTGCTGTTAAACAAAGCCGATTTACTTGAGCAAGACAAAACACATAAAGCCAAGAAGCTGCTGGATATTTATCAAAAACTTGGTTACTCGATTCTGCAGGTTTCCGCTTACAGCGGTTCGGGCATGCAGGAGCTGGAAAACGTACTCAAAGAACGTGTCAGCGTGGTCGTCGGCCAGTCAGGCGTGGGCAAGTCATCATTAATCAACCGCCTATTACCCGAGGCACAAGCGGCAGTCGGTGCACTGTCTGAGCTGTCCGGCAAGGGCACTCACACCACCACCACAGCGCGTTTATTCTACTTTCCAAACGGTGGCAGCTTAATTGACTCACCCGGCATACGCGAGTTTGGTCTTGCGCATGTGAGTATTGATGATATTGAAGCGGGCTTTATTGAATTTCATCCGTTTTTAGGTCGCTGTCGTTTTCGCAACTGCAGCCACGAGCATGAACCCGGTTGCGCGCTACTAGAAGCCGTTGCGCAAGCACACATCAGTCATGAGCGACTGACCAGCTTTAAATTTCTAACCGCCAATTTATCTGAGCGCTAGCAAGCACTAGCGCCTTGACCCATAGATATCTGGATAGGCACAGCTAAAACTATAAACGCCGCTCTGGCTGCATATCCAGCAAACCATCTTCAAACAGATTTAACCGCTCACGCATTGGTTTGGTCTGCTCAATAGCCTGCTCTTTTGACTGATTGATTTCTTCGTCGGACAAGCCCGTCTCCGTGCCTTCTATTTCTTCTTGTGCACGCTTGGTCAGCACTAAAATATCAATGCGCCGGTTAACCGGGTTATAAGGGTTTTTACGATCAAACAACATGGACGAGGCGTAGCCAGAAACACGTGCAATCTGCGTTTCCTCTAGTCCACCTGAGCGCAAGGCACGTCTGGCCGCATTAGCGCGGCCGGCTGATAGCTCCCAGTTACCAAACTCTGCCTCACCCGAGTAGGGCTTAGCATCTGTGTGGCCGCCAATACTGATTTTATTAGGCACGGCACGGATGGAGCCTGCCATCATATAAAGAATATCTTCAAAGTGGGGCTGCAATTTAGCACTACCCAAGGAAAACATGGGCCGACTTTCAGCGTCGGTAATCTGAATACGCAAACCATCTTGAGTAATAGCCAGCGATATTTGATCAAGATAAGGCTCTAACTCTTTGTTTTCTTCTAATTTATTTTGTAGCTCAAGCAATAATAAATTTAATCGCTCTTGCTCGAGCTGCTCCAACAGGTTAGCACTTTCTTGGTCTAGCCCTTGCGACTGCTCCGTTTCTACGCGCAGGCTAATCTCATCGTTGATTTCCGGATTGATGGTCGAGGTTGCAGAGGGAGTTGGTGTGCCGCCCAAGTCAATCACATAGGGGCTGGCACTTTGACTGTAGCCAATCGGATCTTGGAAGTAACCTGAAATCGCTTTTAACTGCTCTGGTGTTGCCGAAGACAACAGCCACATCACTAGGAAAAAAGCCATCATTGCAACCGCAAAGTCAGCAAACGCAATTTTCCAAGAGCCACCATGACTACCGCCAGAGCTCTTTTTTACTCGCTTAATTATTATGGGTTGGTTGCCGCCACTCACTGACTAACTCCTGTCTTAGCCGCCGCGAACGGCTTGCTCAAGCTCAACAAAGTTGGGACGATTTGCAGGCAGTAACACCTTGCGACCAAACTCAACCGCTAAACTAGGCGGCAAGCCTGAAGCAGAGGCCACCAAAGTCGCTTTGATCGCTTCGTACAAATTCAGCTCTTGTTGACCATCGTGATCCAGGCTCGCGGCCAAGGGTCCAACAAAGCCGTAGGACGCCAAAATTCCCAAAAACGTACCTACCAGAGCCGCACCAACGTGACGACCAATTTCATTCTGTTCCGCCTCACCCAGCATCGCCATGGTGATAACAATTCCCAGTACCGCCGCGACAATACCAAAACCCGGCAGCGCATCAGCAACCTGGTGTACGGCATGGCCTGGATGTTCCAACTCACTTTTGAGGCTGTCGAGTTCCATATCGAACAACCCTTCAAACTCATGCGGCGCCATATTGCCGGTCGACATGATGCGCAGATAGTCGCAGACAAACTCAGTCATGCGCTGATCTTTTAATATCGCTGGGTATTTACTAAAAATAGCACTAGCTGCTGGGTCTTCGATATCAGACTCAATCGCCATCATGCCTTCGCGGCGGCTTTTGTTCAGCACTTCATAGAGCATTTTCAACACGTCTAAATACAGCGCCTTGTTAATGCGTGAGCCAAACATTTGTAATGATTTTTTGATTACATGAGCAATCGTTTTGCCTGGGTTAGCCTGCATAAAAGCACCAAATGCAGCCCCAATAATGATAAGCACTTCAAAGGGTTGCACAATAGCTGCAATTTGCCCTCCCGACAGAATATACCCCCCCAAAACGCTACCAAAAACAACTAAAATCCCTAAAATCTTCATCATAGAAAATCACACATTCTCGCTATTAAATCGTCTCATTGGCGTGGCTACTTAAAAAGCCATTTGGATGCTAAACTAGCTTTGTTGAACCTGTGTATTATGTCACATCCATTAAATACATAATATCTAGTAATTCAATCAACATTCATGTATCGACTAAGATAAGCAATACCTTAGTGCCAGCAAAAACAAGTCGCGGATTATAGTCCCTTTAGATGCGTAACAATACACTTAAACCTAAACAGCTAGACGAGTGGTTAGCTCTCTTAGACAACACAAAACTGCCAGTTCCTAGCGGTCATAAACGACGTGTGGAAAATGCACTAGCTAACCCGCGTAACAGCTTAGGCGATATCGCTAAGGTTATAAGCTCTGCCCCATCTATCGCGCTTATTTTCTTCCGTGAAGCTAATAAACAGCGCAGCACTTTTAGTAAGCCTGCACAGCACTTAGAAGCCGCCCTGACTAGACTGGGCATGAATCATTGCAAGCTGCTTTTAAGCCGACTGGACGATACGCCAGAATCAGAAATACACAAGCCGCTCAGACAGCTTTGGCTGATCAGCCAGCACGCTAACGCACAAGCCAATGCGCTTTTCGCCACCAAATTGGCCAGACTCTGGCAAGATATTCACTGGGGTAGCCTATTATTTCTTTCGCCGCTGTGGCCGTTACTCACGCGCCATCCAGAGCTGTTTAAGCTGTGGGAGCAGCGTGTATTGGGCAATAAAGAACCTCAACACAAAGTGGAACATGAGCTATTTGGTACATCCTTGACGCTATTATGCCAGGCGCTGGCTGAGCGCTGGTCGCTGCCGGAATGGGTTATTGATGCGCATCGCATGCTGAACCAAAAGCGTAACCTAATGGTGCGCACCCTCAGAATTGCCAAATTACACGCACAACCTTTAAAGCAGCAACTCTTACTGGATGAGCAAAAAGATGTTTTTCTTTGGTTCAGACAGCCCGCTAACACCATTATTTTGGCTAACGGCTTAGCGATAGATGCGCATTATTCTTGGGCGCATGAACACTGCTTGCGCTGGCAGAGATTCGCCAGCATGTTCCTCGGCTGGCCACTGGATAAAGTGCAAAACCAGACGCATAAAATTGCGGTAGAGCACGCCCGCGAATTAGGCAAAATAGACTTATGGCACCCAGCGCAAGCTTTACTCTGGCCATGGACAGCACGCCGTATCAGCAGACCGAAAAACGGTTTTCAAACTCAGAGCATCAATCCTAAGCAGCTGCCGCCTCCCAGCACTGAACAGCTTAGCGATTGGCAGCAGCAAGCCCAGGCCATGCTACAAAGACCAAGCCCTTTCGTTAATCACGCGCAATTACTTGAAGCCATGGCGAAAATGCTGGAAACCGTCGACTTAACCCGCATAGCGATGATTGCCATTCCGGCAAAAACTCAGCAATTACGCCCTATCTACCAACAAGGCTTTGCTTTTGCGCTGCATCAGCCCTTAACACAAACAGCACAAAGCCCGATTATGCAAAAGCTGCTCAAAAAAAATGCACAGATATATGCGCAGGATAAAAATTTAGCTCAGCTACAAGCACATTTAAACCAAGATATTACCGCTGCCATCGATAGCAGCTACTTTATGATGGGTGCGCTCTGCTTGGACTACCAACCAATAATGCTCCTGATTGCTGATGCGCAAGACCGGCAACTGCACGCCAATACCCTCAAGGTATTTAACGCCAGCTGCCGTTATTTTGAACAGGCTTTAACCATTATCCGGCGTCGCACTTAACTCAGCTGTAACACCAATTTACCGTTCACCTGATTACTGGCTAGGCGCTCAAATGCGGCGACAGCGTCGGTAAAGGCAAATACCTCCTCAGCTTGCGGCGTCAACTTACCCGCTGCAAACATCGGCCACACTTGGTCTTTCAACGACTGTATCAGCGCCGCCTTAAAGTCATCATCACGTGTACGCAGCGTTGAGCCAATTATCTGCACGCGCTTGCCTAATAACTGAGCCAAATCCAACTCCACGCGACGACCGCCCATTAAACCTATATTCACCCAACGGCCATCCACCGCCATCATTTTTAGATTCTGCACCGCATAACTAGCACCTACGGGATCGAGAATAACGTTAAAGGGCGCAAAGTCTTGCAGCCCATCAATTCCATCACCGCGTAAAACACCGCCTTTAGCTCCTAAGGACTGGCAATACTCTAAACGCTCCTGACTGCCTACACTGACCCAGCAGTCGATGCCCTGTGCCTTGCACAGCTGAATAGCGGCAGAACCCACGCCACTAGCACCCGCATGAATAAGCACTTTATCGCCCGCCTTTGCTTGACCGAGCTGAAACACATTCAGCCAAGCTGTGGCATACACCTCAGGCAATGCAGCCGCTTCCAGTAAAGACATGTCATCAGGAACAGGCAATACATGCCGTCCATCGATACATACCTCTTCGGCCATACCACCACCAGCGAGTAAAGCACAGACCTTATCACCTATTTTCCACTGTGCGCCCTCACCCACCTCAATGATGGTTCCGGCACACTCCAGCCCCAGAATATCGGTCACTCCGGGTGGTGGTGGATATAAGCCTGCCACCTGTAATAAATCCGCGCGGTTCACACCAACAGCCGCAACCTTAATACGTACTTGACCTGGACCACAATCAGGCGCATCAACCTTAACCAGCTGTGGTTGACCTTGATTTACTTGCAATGCTTGCATACTGCCTCCATAGTGTACTTATCTTGTGTTGAGGGGAACTCTACCCCATTTCCCAACACTAATTCATACCAATTTAGTCAAAGCCCAATTATATGAAACAGACCATCACTCGTACTTTTTTTGCCCTTTTTTTAAGCTTTTTTCTTATTACTCCAGCCTTGGCTATCCCCAAGGCCGAGCAATGGGAGCACTTGCAACCTGAGCGTGAACAGGTTATCGCCAGCTTAAATATTGTTGAGCTACTCAAACGTCATCACTACAACAAGCCCCCGCTGGACAGCGAGCGTTCACAAAAAATATACGACAGCTACATCAAAATGCTGGACCCGGCGCGCATCTTTTTTACTGCTGAAGATTTAATGCAGTTTCAGCCATGGCAAACACAGTTTGACAAACTCTTAACCAAAGGTGATTTAAAGCCCGGTTTCACCATCTACAAGCGCTACCTAGCGCGCTTTAATGGTTACCTAAATTATGCACAGACCCAGCTTGCGCAAGGCATAAACACCTTCGATTTCAGTGTCGATGAAAGTTTCGAAACCGACCGTGAAAAAGCCGACTGGCCACAAAACCAAGCAGAGCTGGAAAACCTCTGGCGCATGCGTCTTAAAGATGAAGTATTGCGTTTAAAAATTACGGGCAAAGAAGACAGCGCTATTTTAGAGCTGTTGACCAAGCGGTATAAAAACCAACAAAAACGCCTGCTACAGACCCGCAGCGAAGACGTGTTCCAAGCCTATATCAATGCTTTTACGCAAAGCTACGACCCGCATACCAGCTACCTATCCCCTGAAAACGCTGAAAACTTCGATATCAACATGAGCCTTTCCTTAGAGGGCATTGGTGCAGTACTACAAAATGATAATGAATACGTCAAAATAGTACGCTTGGTTCCCGCAGGTCCGGCAGAAAAAAGCAAACAGCTCGCACCTGCCGATAAAATCATTGCGGTTGGTCAGGGCAAAAAAGAACTGGTGGACGTGATTGGTTGGCGTTTAGATGAAGTCGTCAAACTCATTCGCGGCCCTAAAGGCTCCACGGTTCGCCTCGAAGTAATTCCAGCCACCAATGCACCCAACGATCAAAGCAGTAAAGTAGTCACCATTACCCGTGAGGCGGTGAAGCTTGAAGAACAGGCCGCTAAAAAATCTATTTTAGAGCTGGAACAAAACGGTCGTATAAGCAAAGTGGGCGTGATTGAAATCCCCACTTTCTATCTAGACTTTAAAGCCTATCGCAACGGCGACCCTAACTATAAAAGCACTACCCGTGATGTTAGAAAACTGATTACCGAACTCAACCAAGAAGGCGTTGAGGGCATTGTGATTGACCTGCGCAATAACGGTGGCGGTTCACTGCAAGAAGCCACTGAACTTACGGGTTTGTTTATTGAACACGGCCCTACTGTGTTAGTACGCAGCAGCGATGGTCAGGTGGATATATTAGCGGATGAACAACAAGGCGCGTTTTACCGCGGCCCATTGACTGTGCTAGTTAACCGTCTATCAGCCTCCGCTTCAGAGATTTTCGCCGGCGCGATGCAGGACTACCACCGTGCCTTAGTGATTGGCGGACAAACCTTCGGTAAAGGCACCGTACAAAGCATACAGCCGCTTAATCATGGTGAACTGAAGCTCACGCTAGCCAAGTTCTATCGTGTCTCAGGCAAAAGCACACAGCACCAAGGTGTTATCCCCGACATTCACTATCCTGCAGATTTTGATATCGAACAAATCGGCGAAAGCAGCCTTCCCGAAGCGATGCCATGGGACAGCATTGAACCCGCTGTTAAACCCTTTGCTGACCCTTTCAAGCAGTATTTAGATCAGCTACAAACTCGCCATGATCAACGTACCGAAAAAAATCCTGACTTTATTTATAGCCGTGAACGCCTCAATTTAACGCAACAGCTCATGCAAGAAACCCTAGTGAGTCTGCAAGAACAAAAAAGACGTGCACAACAGCAACGTATTGAGAAACTGCAGCTTGCGCTAGAAAATCAAAAGCGTGTGGGCAAGGGAGAGGAGCCGTTAGCGGCTTTAGACAAACACGAAGACGATGACTTTAACGCTCATCAGGATGAGAGCTCAGTAAAGGACGTCAAGGAAGATGCTTACTTGGCTGAAGCAGGGCACATCATGCTCGACTGGCTCAACCTCAGAGCAGTTGCCAAGCACCCATAATCGACTGCAGTGAAGGATGCACATCCTTCACTGAAGCGTTTAAGCCAGAACTAAAACTGCTGTCAACACACTAGGAACCAGCAGTGTTGCCACGACATTGGCGGCCATCGCGGGTGTATGTTCCGCCAACCGTTCGCCGTAACGCCACGCTGTCAATAAAGAAAACAGGCTAAAAGCCCAAGGTATCAACGCCGTTAAAGCCCAAACCGGCCACACTGCATTGATCACCGCTGCAACAATAATCACAGGGACTATTAGAGCTCCCAGCCCATACGCATACACGCCTGACTTCACTCCATACCTAACCAGTAAATGACGTCTACCCGCTTGACGATCTGCAGCTATATCGGGAAACTGATTCAGTAGTAATAAATTATTGACCAAGAAAAAAACGACTAACGAGGCCAAAAACACTGAGGTATTAAACTGACTGGTTAACACATAGTGAGCGCCTAACACCATGACCCCGCCAAAGCCCAGCCCGGGCGCAGCCCAGCACAGAAAAGCGAAGCGATTTAATACCGAGGTATAGGCTAACACTAGAAACACACCCACAATACCTAACGGCAGCAACCAAATCCCAACCTGCCAAACCAAATAACAGCCAATCAAACAGGTCGCCAACAGAGTCGCCAAAGCATGCCAAAGCACATAGCGTGCGGCTTGTGGTTTTTCTGGCAAGAAACCTGTACCGCCACTAAACGGCGTACGCTGAGTATGCAGGTCGAGACCCGACTGAAAATCCAAATACTCGTTAAGCAAATTGACACTCATATGGGCCAGCACAGACACTAAAAACAGCAACAACAGCATGCCTATATTGACAGTATCAATCGAACTCCAAGCCGTACCTAGACCTAGCAGCACGCAAATAGGCGCTAACAGCACAAAAGAGAAGCGGCTTGAACGCAGCAGCGCCTGTAACGCGAGGTTCTCATCATCACCTGCAGGTGCAGTGAGCGTATTTGTTGATAAATTTTTAAGACTTTCCATACCACAATTTCCTTATTCTTTACTTGCTAGGAAAATCAATTCCAAACTCGCGCAACGAAGTCACTAACTCAGCCAAGGGTAGGCCCACTACAGAGCTATAGCTGCCACTAATGCTGCTAACAAAAATCCCGCCCAAACCCTGAATGGCATAACCGCCTGCTTTGTCATGCTGCTCGCCGGTTTGCCAATACCAAGCCACTTCCGCTTCCAGCACATTGCGAAAAAACACGGTGGTATTTACTCTTTGAATACGGGTTTTGTGCTGCGTTTTAAGCGCAAATGCGGTCATTACCACATGCGAGCGTCCTGATAATGAGCGTAGCATTGTGTGCGCATGCTGCTCATCCTTGGGCTTACCCAGCACCTGATCGCCCAGCACCACTATGGTGTCTGCGGCCAAAACCACGGCATTTTCTTGATCAGCCAAAGAAGCAATACCAAACTCTGCCTTTTCTTTGGCCATACGCTCTACGTAATTGATGGGTGTTTCTTTGTCTCGTTTCTGCTCATCAATATCAACATTAATCAGCTGGAAAGGGATACCCAGCTGACCCAATAACTCACGTCTTCGCTGTGACATAGAGGCTAGAAAAAAATTCATGCGCAAACCTTCTTAGTTATGTTCGTTCACTGTAATTCTATGAAAAAAACCTACGACGAAGCGGCACAGTTGGTCGTGAAAATATCGACCATATTGCTTGCAAGAGAGTTTACACAACCAGCAAATTATCCCGATGAATTAACTCTTCTTCTGCTGCAGCATAGCCCAGCACTAAACTGAGCTCTTCAGAACTATGGCGCATAATCTTACGGGTTTCTTCAATGCTGTAATTAACTAATCCACGGGCAATTTCTTGCCCCTGCTCATCAATACAAAGCACCATTTCACCGCGACGGAATTTCCCATCGGCAGCCACGACACCCACAGGCAACAGGCTTTTATGTCCATCAAGCAGGGCTTTTACCGCACCTGCATCAAGCGTCAGTGTACCGCGCGTTTGTAAATGACCCGCCAACCATTGCTTGCGGGCGGTTTCCCGGCACTGATCAGCCGTAAGCAAAGTGCCCAATGCTTCACCCTCTTTGAGGCGGTCAATAACCCGCTCAATACTGCCACCGACAATAATAGTATTGGCCCCTGAGCGAGCGGCTAAACGGGCAGCACGCAGTTTAGTTTGCATACCACCACGCCCCAGAGCACCCGCACTACCACCAGCAGCTGCATCTAAGCTTGGGTCTTCAGCGCGCGCCTGTACAATCACTTGCGCATTGGGATTATGCCGCGGGTCCGCATCATACATACCATCACGGTCCGTTAGAATGACCAACAAATCCGCTTCAACAAGATTGGCCACCAAAGCGGCCAGCGTATCGTTGTCGCCGAAACGAATTTCATCAGTGGCAACAGTATCGTTTTCATTAATGACAGGTACCACCCCAAGACCCAACAAAGTGGTTAGGGTGTTGCGAGCATTCAAATAGCGTTTACGATCCGACAGATCATCATGGGTGAGCAGTATCTGCGCGGTACGTTCGTTGTGCTCAGCAAAGCTGCTTTCCCACGCCTTAACCAAACTCATCTGTCCAACCGCAGCGGCCGCTTGCAACTCATTAATAGCGCTGGGACGTTCCAGCCAACCCAAGCGGCTCATGCCCGCGGCCACTGCACCGGAGGACACCAGCACTAAATCTATGCCCGCTTGGCGTAGCGCCACCAGCTGACGCACCCAAACAGCCATAGCATTGCGATCTAGTCCGCGACCATCAGCGGTTAACAATGCACTGCCAATTTTTACCACCCAACGCTGGGCTTGAGTTACCTGTTCACGCATAAAAAACGTTCCAAAAACTATTTGTTCTGAAGGGCGTACCGCAGCGATGACACCCTAAACTAAGGTGCTATCTGACATAGAAAACTTCTGCTGCGTCTTCATCGTCTTCATCCCAATCATCATCCTCTTCTGCGTCATCAGCAGCCTTAACACCGGCTCGACGCAAGGCACGCTGGTCATCCAAGGCTTGCAGACGAGCACGGCCTTCATCTTCAATACGCTGGTCCAGATCGGTGAGATACTCTTTGTACTCTTCATCTTCAGCCATTCGTAAATCACGCTCATCCAGATAGCGCATAATCGCCTGACAGAGTTCTTTAGTACCCTCATGGTCCAAAGCAGAAATCATAAACACCGGCCCTTCCCAACCAAGCTGTTCAATCACTGCTTGCTTGCGCTCTTCACGCTCATCATCCAGAAGCTGATCAATTTTATTGAGTACCAACCAGCGGTCACGCTCAGCCAACGACGGGCTAAAGGCTGCAATCTCGTCCACAATAACCTGCGCTGCTTCAGCCGGGTCACTTTGGTCAATAGGCGCTAAATCGACGATATGCAGCAGCAAACGCGTGCGCGTTAAATGCTTGAGAAAACGTATCCCCAACCCTGCGCCCTCAGCAGCGCCTTCGATAAGACCTGGGATATCAGCGACCACAAAGGTTTTATAACCACCGACACTGACGACACCTAGGTTAGGTACTAATGTGGTAAATGGGTAGTCAGCCACTTTAGGTTTGGCCGCCGATACCGAGCGAATAAAACTGCTTTTACCCGCATTAGGCAAACCAAGCAGTCCTACATCCGCCAGCACTTTTAATTCCATTTTCAGGTTACGTGCTTCACCTGTTGTACCGTCAGAGGTTTGTCGCGGTGCACGATTGGTACTGGACTTAAAACGGGCATTACCCAAACCATGCCAGCCACCCTGAGCCACTAGCAAGCGTTGACCGTCTTCAAGCAGGTCACCAATCACTTCTTGGGTGTCAGCATCAATGATGGTCGTACCCACGGGTACTTTAAGGATCAAATCCTCACCCTTAGCGCCGGTACAGTCGCTACCACGACCGTTCTCCCCACGCTGGGCATTAAACTTGCGCTTATAGCGGTAATCCAACAGGGTGTTATGGTTATGGTCAGCCTCTAAAAAAACCGAGCCACCATCCCCGCCATCGCCCCCGTTAGGGCCACCAAATTCAATAAATTTTTCACGGCGAAAACTCATGCAGCCATTGCCGCCGTCGCCTGCTTTAACATTAATTAATACTTCATCAACGAACTTCATAAAGATCCCCTACGCTCTTAAAGCGCTTACGCGCAGGATACAGCAAACCCAGAAAGTCCGCCTTAAAGAGCACATAAAAATAACGTTTTTGCCGCTATTTAATCGCCAGCAAAAACAAAAAAGCCCCGTCAAACTGACAGGGCTTTTTTGTTATGGATTATTTAAACAGTCACTACACTTACGTAGCGGCGGTTAAATGCACCCTTAACTTCAAACTTAATCACACCTTCTTGCTTAGCAAACAGAGTGTGATCCTTGCCCATGCCTACACCGTAGCCAGGGTGGAATTCTGTACCGCGCTGACGCACGATAATGTTTCCTGCTTTAACTACTTGGCCGCCGTACATTTTAACGCCTAAGCGTTTCGATTCCGAGTCGCGACCGTTGCGGGTACTACCGCCAGCTTTTTTCGTTGCCATGAGTTCAGTTCTCCTGTAGAAATCTCAAGCGCTTAGGCTTGAATACCAGTGATTTTGATTTCAGTGAACCACTGACGGTGGCCCTGACGCTTCATGCTGTGCTTACGACGGCGAAACTTGATAATACGAATTTTGTCGTGACGGCCCTGCGCAATAACTTCTGCAGTAACCTTTGCACCATCAACAACAGGAGCACCGACCTGCACTTCTTCGCCGTTGCCGACCAGTAATACTCGGTCAAAAGTAATATTGGCGCCGGTTGCTTCTTCCAGCTTTTCAATTTTCAAGTAATCGCCTTCAGCGACCTTGTACTGCTTACCACCAGTTACAATAACTGCGTACATATTTTATCTCCGTAATTCCTGCTCACCCAAGGCTTTATCTGTATTAGTATCGCTTGGCATGGCTGTTAAGTGCTGGATTAAGGCAATTAACAATTGCGTAAGGCAGGTTTGCCTAGTTAACAGAATGCCGGTTTTGCCCAAATAGACAACGCCTTTATTCCTTAAAGTTCAGGGCGCGAATTGTACGCAAGACTGCAATACTAAGCAAGCCCCTGACAAGCGAGTTTTCTTGACATATCGTATACCTACACCTAGCATTCAGCACAGTCTAATAGGAGCATAAACGAATCATGCAACCACAGAGCTTTTATCACGTCGTCACCGAGGACTTTGCTAAGGTTGATAGCCTTATAAAACAGCAACTTGTCTCCCAAGTTCCCTTGGTGCAAAAAATAGGCGATTATATTATTTCTGCCGGCGGCAAACGTTTACGCCCATTACTGGTGTTATTGGCAGGCAACGCGCTGAATAAAAGCGATGAAGACCTTTGTTTATTGGCCGCTGTGATTGAGTTTTTACATACATCAACACTGCTGCATGATGACGTGGTGGATAAATCCGACATGCGCCGTGGTCGTGCTACCGCCAATGCCAACTGGGGTAATGCCCCTAGCGTGCTGGTTGGTGACTTTTTATATGCGCGCTCTTTTGAAATGATGGTGCGCCTAGCTTCCTTGCCTGTTATGCGAATTATCTCCCACGCCACCTGTGTGATCGCCGAAGGTGAGGTTTTACAGCTAACTAAAATACGCGATGCCAGCACCACCGAAGAAATTTACATGCAAGTCATTCGCGGCAAAACCGCCATGTTATTTGAGGCATCTACGCATAGCGCAGCCGTCCTCGCCAACGCTCCCGCAGATCAAACAGAAGCTCTACGTTTATACGGTGACCACTTAGGTATTGCGTTCCAACTGGTTGATGACCTGCTCGACTACCAAGGTGATGCGCAAACTCTAGGTAAAAATGTCGGCGATGACTTAGCCGAGGGCAAACCCACCCTGCCGTTAATCGTCACCATGCGTGACGGCACAGCAGAGCAAGCCGCCCTAGTGCGCACCGCCATTCAAAAAGGCGGCACAGATAACTTCGAGCCTATCCGCCAAGCTGTGCATGACAGCGGCGCATTAGCCTATACCGCACGCTTGGCACAAGAATTTGCTGATAAAGCCATCAACTGCTTAGCTCCCGTGCCTGACTCGGTGTACAAAACTGCTCTAATCGATCTAGCCCAGTTTGCCGTTCAGCGAACCAAATAATCTTTGCTGCCGCACGCCAGAAGTGCGGCATCTGTCCTCTATTTATTCGCTATTTACTAGCTCCTTTGCGTTCGCCACTTCCAACAAAATCACCCTTTTTTTCAAAAACCTCTAAGCAAGCATCCTCTTATTTAGAAGAAATAAGGCATAATGCCGCCGTCAAATCAAACTACTGAGCGACCGGTAGCTTGCCTATTTCAACAAATAAAGAGAATTAACGCATGAGCTTTTTAAGTGAATTCAAAACTTTTGCCGTAAAGGGCAATGTCGTCGATATGGCCGTAGGCATTATCATTGGTGCCGCCTTTGGTAAAATCGTAAGTTCGTTTGTCGGCGATGTAGTCATGCCGCCCTTGGGGATTTTAATTGGCGGGGTCGATTTTTCTGACTTAGCCATCACCCTTAAAGCAGCCGAAGGTGATTTACCCGCAGTGATGCTTGCTTACGGCAAATTTATTCAGACTGTCGTTGATTTCACCATTGTGGCCTTCGCTATTTTCTTGGGTATTAAAGCCATCAACAAGCTAAAGCACGAAAAAGAAGCCACTGAACCTGCTGTAGAAGAACCAGCGGCGGAGCCTGAAATCACTGCAGAAGAGCGCCTGCTGACCGAAATACGCGATTTACTTAAACAGCAACGCCAACCCTAATGTTACCAATAATTCTCCACTGCCACCTGACCGGGCCGGCGCGTGAGTGACAGCTGCATATCTCTGGTTTTCAACAGTTTGCGGCTGTCATCGACCATTTGTGGGTTTCCGCAAATCAAAACCCGTGATCCTTCAGCATCCAAGGGTATTCCTGCCACACGCTCTAACTCTCCGTTTTCAATCAGCTCCGTGATGCGTTGACTTAAACAGCCAGCCACCTCCTCGCGGGTAACCACTGGAATAAATTTAAACTTATGCGCATGGGGCTTGATGTATTCGCGGCTGAGTAATTCCTGCAACAGTTCTTGATACGCCAGCTCCGCTTCAGTGCGCACGCTAAACACCAACACAACAGTGGCGAAGCGCTCCCACACCTCAAAATCCTGCAAAATGGAGATAAAAGGAGCCACACCTGTCCCCGTTGCCAGCATCCACAGATTTTTACCGTCGACAAAACGATCCAGTGTTAAAAAACCCTGTGCTTGTTTTTCGATGAGTATCTCATCGCCCACCTGTAACTGACTCAGCTGTGAAGTGAACTCCCCGTCAGGCACAACGATGGAATAAAACTCCAGAAACTCATCAAAAGGGCTGGAGACCATGGAATAAGCGCGCCACACAATATTGCCCTTACTGGTGCGCACGCCTAAACGGGCAAATTGCCCAGCGGTAAAACGAAACCCAGCAAAGCGGGTGCAGCGAAAACTAAATAAATTAGGTGTCCATTGGTGAATAGAGGTTATTGTTTCACCGGTGAATTTTTCCTCTTGGGGATTCATACTCCATCTCCTTAAGTTCTGATGTACCATTCATACGCCTTTTTCAGCCCAATTAAAACCGACAAACTGTATGCCTATTTTTTCCAGTCCCTACGCGCAACTCGATTTGCTCCGTGCACCCAAAGACAGTCATCCATCCTTACAGGCCTTTAATGCGGCTGATGAATACCTGCTAGAAGAGCTACATGCGCGTGCTTTACCGCCGCGCTCACCCATTTTGTTGCTCAACGACAGCTTTGGTGCTTTGGCACTTAGCTTGGCTGCTGCGGGTTATCAGGTGACTAGCTGTGGTGACTCTTACTTGGCCGCACAAGGCTTAGGTATTAACCAGCAGCGCAATAATCTGCAGCACCTCAGTGTTAATTTTGTTAGCCAGCCTGAGCAATTACAGGGACCCTTTGCTGCTGTACTGCTGCACGTGCCGAAAACTTTAGCCTTACTCGAAGAACAATTAATCCGTATACAGCCACATATCGATAGCAACAGCTTGGTGGTTGCCGGCGCTATGATCAAACACTTGCCGCGCGCAGCAGGTGAGCTGTTAGAAAAACACATCGGTCCTGTACAGGCCAGTTTGGCAAAAAAGAAAGCGCGCCTGTTATGGGCAACACCAAGCGGTATACGCACAGCTCAATCACCCTACCCCAGTCGCTATTCACTACCTGAGTACGGACTACAACTGGTTAATCATGCAGGTATTTTTAGCCGTGAAGGGTTGGATATTGGCACGCGCGCTTTTTTACCTCACCTGCCTAACAACCTTGGTCACAAACAGGTCGCCGACCTTGGTTGCGGCAATGGAGTATTGGCGTTGGTTTGTGCCCAGCAGAATCCTGCAGCGGAATTTATTTTGCTGGACGAGGCTTATTCAGCAGTACGCTCCGCCCAAGAAAACTGGCACGCAGCTTTTGCTCAGCGTCCAGCGCAGTTCATCGTGGGTGATGGTTTGGCGGCATTCGTGCCCAACAGTTTGGATGTGGTGCTCTGCAATCCGCCCTTCCATCAGCAACAGGTAGTGGGTGAATTTTTGGCGCTGCGTATGTTTCAACAAGCCGCACGCTGCTTGCGTCCCGGCGGTGAGCTTTGGCTGGTCGGCAACAGGCATCTAGGCTATCACGTCAAACTTAAACGTTGGTTTAGCCATGTCGAGCAAATAGCCGCGCTGCCCAAATTTGTCGTGTTGCGCGCAAGTAAGGCCGAGCATGCTTAACTGAATCAAGCTACAAGGATGGTCGCGCACCAAGAAAATCCACATTGCCAATCACATGCGCTATCTTGCCTGACATATAGCGCTGCAGCAGCTTGATGTCTGCCTGCGCTGCCAGAGGTATGTCATACACCTCATCGCCCTGCAAATACTCAAGCAGCGCTGGCTCAAGCTGCTCATGCACGGTTTGCACCAGTGTCTCTGCTGTTTTATCACGCGACACTACAACCAAGCAGCCAATATCATTCAGCGCACCAAATACTTTATCTGACAAAAACGGCTCTTTAACTAAAAACACAAAGCCCAGCCCAAACTCCTGTTCCAGCTTTTTGTGTGTAGTTGCCCAAGCTTTTTTACAGCGCGCATCACGGGTAAATGCGGTAACAGAGAAAGCTACAGGATTGCTTTTGCTTAGATGCTTGAACTGCTCAGGCGCGCCAGAAACCACGCGTGCATCCAGATTGGCATACAGACGCGCCACCACAAAATAGGCAAGTCCTGCCATCAACATCGGCGACAGATCGGGGAAATAAGTGCTGTAACTGACAGAAACAAACAGCACCACAAAGCCAAGCAACTCCAGCGCCGTGAACAGCAAATCCAGTTTCTTAGGTGTGTATTTTGCGCTAAACAAAGCCGCCAGCAAGATCAGGAAGGCAATCGCCACCACGGCCATTAACCACGCGGGAAGCAGCCTGATATAGGTGCCTTGCACAGCATCATTAAGTGCCGTAGCAAGGATTTCATTGTCATCCATAATCGGATTAATCGAGGTCGGTTTAAGACTGCTAATTCCCGGTGCAGAAGCACCCAGCACCACATACTTACCTTGGAAGAAGTCCGTATCAAACTCGCCCTCACCATTAAGCGCCAGCATATAATCCGAAAAAGACACGCGCTGATAATCGCCGCGCTTATTACGCCAATTCAAATAATAAGGCATTGTATCGACCTGCGGCTGCACCCCAGCTAACGCCAACACACGGCCCACCAAGGTCGGCATTTCCCATTCACCGTCTTGGTGCTGCAAGCTCATTTGCCGCACGATACCGTCATCATCGGCTTGCAGATTGGCTACCCCCATCGACTGCTGCATACCCGCAAGAAACGGAAGCAAAGCAGCCACCGCGGGATCTGCAGCTCCGCGCAAAGTCACCCCAGGAATAGCACTTGCCTTAAGCTGGCTTTGCTCATCATTAGCAGCCGGCAATCTAACCATTGGATAGGCAGTTACCTGGGTATCCGCGGTAACAAAGTCCAGCAAGGCATCACTGTCCTCATGTCCTAAATCAGCGTCGGTAAAGAGGATATTAACAATCAGCCCCTTGACCTCGCTGGCTTCGAGCTCGGCAATTGCTTGGGCAAAAACCTCACGCTGCCAAGGCCAACGTCCGTATATCGGCGCCAGCGTGGCGAGGGTTTTCTCATCAATATCTAAAATAACCACATCCGCAGAGGGCGCCGGAGAAGCTAAACGATACTTAAGCACAGAGTCATACACACGCCCATCCACCGTGCCAATTTTGACGTCGAGCACTGTTGCAAAAAGCACAGCCATACTGAGCACCAACGCCAGCAACCAGTAAAATTTAGTACCGGTGGCGTGGCATAGCCGACTCACCCCTAGAAACAAGGTAGCGCCAGCAGCGGTCATTCCCAGTATTTTGTGTGAGTTTTTCATCAGCACTTAATCCTTTAGCGATAGTGTTTAATACGTCCTTGCGCAGGACTGAGAACGGCTGCTGCTTCAATATCATTATTCACGACTTTAACGATTTCCTGCTCACGCACCGCAGGAGCCGGATGCGTCGCAAACATGTGCGCCAACGCAGTTTGATCACGCTTACCATGCAGCTCTAAGCTTTCCAGCACGCGCAGCATGGCGGAGGAGTCATAACCCGCACGCGCCGCCAACACAAGACCATCACGGTCAGCTTCGTACTCGGACGATTTATCCAAACCACGCGCCATCATGTTACCCAGCATGGAGGTTGCCACTTGCGCGATTTTCTTATCGTTTTTCTGGTTAGCCAAATCAGCCCCAAGCGCCACCATCGATTGCTTTTTAATAACATTAAAGTGGTGCTTGTGTACCACGTGCGCTATTTCATGCCCTAACACAGCCGCGAGCTCGTCTTCGGTTTTCAGCAAGTCATACAAACCCTTACTGATCAGCACATAGCCGCCGGGCGCTGAAAACGCATTGACAGATGTGGTATCAAGTACGCCAAACGTCCAAGGCAAGTCTGGACGCTCTGATTGACTGGCTATATTTCTGCCCACCAGATTGACGTAGTTTTGAATTTTTTTGTTGGTATGCAGCTTGGCCGCACCAAGGATCATCGAAGCCATATCCTGCCCCATGGCCACTTCTTCCTCAGTTGACTCAGTCTTGACCAGCCCAACCAGCAGGTTTAATGCAGCGGCCTCGGTGCTCTTTTTATCGGATGGGCTTGATTCAGTGGTGGAGTTATTGAGCGGTAGGTTTTTAAGCCGGTCCGCAAACTTACCCAAACCCCACACTTGCGTTGCAGTTAAGCTCATAGTTGTGAGCAAGATAGCCAGCGTTACTTTCTTCATTGAGTTCATCATTACTTCCTTTTCAGCCAGCTGCTTGATTTTTTGGATTTAGCTTGCGTGCCCGTTTGCACATAATCAAGCGTGCGCGTTTGCAGTTTACCCGCTTTGGCGAAAGCGGTTGCGCTGTCTTTGTTTTCCATAAAAGCGGCCAGCTTGGCGAACTCTTTAGGGTTAGGCTGAGCTTTTTCCAAGTCACCGCCATCCAGTCCTCTGACACCCGAAGTGGAAACGATATTACCACTGGCCTGACGACCCGTTTCCAATGAAGCAAGCCCGACACTGGATGATTCGGCTTTAACGTTATTAAGCTTAGTCCAGCCCACCACTTCACCGGCTTTTACCTGCACCCAAAATCCTTTTTTCGCCAGCACGCTCACTTCTTGGCCTTTTTTTCCTTGCCCCGCTGCAGCAGCTTTCGGGCTCGGCTCTGCGAGTAAGTATTGATCCGATAATAGCGTTTCTGCAAACGTATCCGTGGAAATAACTAATCCGCCCATCAAGGCACAGCTTAGCGTTAGTGTTTGAAGTCGAAATTTCATAGAGCTCCCCTCATAAGTCGACCTATGTATGACTTAGTATCAGTCCCTTCGCTGCCGACACGTTCGCACGGCAGTCTAAATTGAATATTCACCTAAACGCGATAGTCTACAGCACCATCGCTGCAATCCAACCAAATACGATTAGCGGAATATTGTAATGAATAAAAGTGGGCACGACTGTATCCCAAATATGGTTATGCTGACCGTCCATATTTAAACCCGCGGTTGGACCTAGCGTAGAGTCCGAAGCAGGTGAACCTGCATCACCCAACGCACCGGCGGTGCCCACTAGACTTACAATCGCCAAAGGACCAAAGCCCAATTGCACTGCTAAGGGTACAAAAATAGCGGCGATAATCGGCACCGTAGAAAACGATGAGCCAATTCCCATCGTCACCAACAAGCCCACCAACAACATCAACAACGCGCCAGTCGCTTTGCTGTCGCCAATAATCGCCACGGAGGCATCAACCAAGGTTTGCACCTGGCCGGTTTCGCGCATGACCTCGGCAAACCCCGAGGCGGCAATCATGATAAAGCCAATCATAGCCATCATTTTCATGCCTTCGGTAAACAAGTCATCCACCTCTTTCCAACGCACCACACCGGAAATAGAAAACACCACAAAGCCACATAGCGCGCCGATAATCATTGAACCCAGCCACAACTGAGCAGCAAAAGCTACTATTACCGCGACAGCAGCCGCTAGCAGGCTTTTAGGGTTATAGGAGCTAGTAGTTTTAACCGACTCTTGTCGCTCAGGCAGTGCATAGACGCGCTTGCCACGGTAACTGAAGAAAATGGCCGTTAATAAGCCCACCAGCATACCCAGTGCAGGAATCGCCATGGCTTGCATCACACTAATATCAGCCACCTCTACCCCACCGCGCGCCACATTGGCCAGCAAAATTTCTTTTAAGAAAATCCCACCAAAACCCACGGGTAAAAACATATAGGGGGTAATCAAACCAAAGGTCAGCACGCAAGCGATCAAGCGGCGATCCAACTGCAGTTTGCTCATTACATACAACAACGGCGGCACCAGCAGCGGTACAAAGGCTATGTGAATGGGCAGTATGTTTTGCGAGGAAATCGCCGCAATCAGCAGTAAAGCCACCAGCATCAGCTTGACCATCTCGACACCCTTGCCCTCTTGTCGACCGATCATGGCCAGAATTTTTTCAGCTAATGCGTCAGCCACGCCGGACTTACCAATGGCCACTGCAAACGCACCAAGCAGTGCATAGGATAGTGCGACAGTTGCTCCACCACCCAAGCCTTTATTAAAAGCAGCCAAGGTATTATCAATACCCAAGCCGCCCAACAAGCCACCGGTAACAGCCCCTATAATTAGCGCTGCAACAACATGCACACGGAGTAAACTGAGCACCAACATGAGCGCAACGGCCACAACAACAGCGTTCATCATTAACCCTTATTGATTTTTTAACGCGCGTACTGTGCGGCAATACAGCCTCAGAGTCAAAAAATAATTGCAATCAAGTCCATAGTCTTGCCAAGCCTAGGCTTCTTTGTATACTGCAAAACATGCGCATAAGAAAAATTACTTCCCAAGTTCGCTATCGTCCTTTCTGGATACTTCTATTCTGTTCTTTACTGCTTAACGGCTGTACAGATGACAGCCCTTTTAAGACGCTTACCGCTCTGGAAAAAATCAAAGAACAGGGCACGCTGCATGTGATTACCCGCAATACTCCTGCCACTTATTTTCAGGATAAAAACGGTGAAACCGGCTTTGAGTATGAACTGGTTAAACGCTTTGCCGAACACCTCGGTGTCGAACTGGCCATAGAAACAGCAGACAATATCGAACAGCTCTTTACACGCCTACAGGACCCCGCAGGTCCGGTACTGCTGGCAGCGGGTATCACTTACAGCCCAAGGCGTGAGCATCAGGCCAGCTTCACTGAGGGGTATTTAGAAGTCGTACCACAGGTGATCTATAACAGCCGTACCAAACGCCCCAAACAGGCCAAAGACCTTATTGGCAAACGCATTTTAATCGTCAAAGACAGCGTTCATGAAGAGCGTTTATTGCAGCTGCAGCAAGACTATCCTGAACTGAGTTTTGAGGTATCTGATCAGGTAGAAACCATCGACTTGCTGCACATGGTCGACGAAAAACAAATTGATGCCACGCTGGTTAACTCCAATGAGCTGGCGATGAATCAGGTTTATTTTCCCAATATCCAACTGGCTTTTAGCCTGAACCCGAGCATGGAGCTGCAATGGGCCGTAAACCGTGCCTTTACCGCTACAGATGACAGCCTGATTACAGAAATTAATACATTTTTCAGTCAGCTGGAACAAGAAGAAACCGTATCTCAGTTGAGTGAGCGCTATTTTGGTCATGTCGATACGCTTGGTTACGTGGGGGTTAATTCGTTTGCCAAACACCTACAACAACGTCTACCACGCTACGAAACCTCTTTTCGCCGCAATGCGACCAAGTTTAATTTAGACTGGCGTTTATTAGCTGCTACGGCCTACCAAGAATCACACTGGGATCCTATGGCACGCTCTAAGACAGGGGTGCGCGGGATTATGATGCTAACCATGGCTACGGCGAAAGAAGTGAACGTCATGAACCGTCTAGATCCATTACAAAGTATTCGCGGTGGCGCACAATATTTAGCGCAAATGCTGGATCGACTTGATGATGGCGTACGTGAACAGGACAGACTGTGGTTTGCCTTAGCCGCTTACAACGTTGGTTTAGGTCATTTAGAAGATGCGCGTATGCTGACGGAAAAAGCCGGTTTTAACCCCAACAGTTGGCTGGATGTACGTCTGCACTTACCGCGCTTAGCGGAAAAACAGTGGTACAGCCAAACCCGTTATGGCTATGCCCGTGGCGGCGAGCCGGTACACTATGTCAATAATATTCGCCGTTATTACGACATTCTTACCTGGGTCACTCAACCACAGTTGGAAGACACCAGTATTGCGGGGCAAATTCTGCATGCTCCGGGAATTAAAACACAAACAACTACTGAGAATTAACGCGCTGCAGTAAAGCAGAACCCCACGACAGACCCACACCAAAACCGCTAATCAGCACATTTTTCCATTGCGGATTATCCGCATAGTGCTCAAGTAGCATCGGGATCGAAGAAGAAACTGTATTGCCAGCACCAAACATATCCTTGATGACTTTTTCGGCATGCTCTTCACCCAGACGCTTAGCAATCGCGTCAACAATTGCACCACTGCCCTGATGCAAACAAATCGCTTGTACATCAGCAAAGCTCAGTCCAACCTTATCGAGCACTTCCTGCATATTGGGAATAATTTTTACACTGGCGAAATTAAATACTTGACGACCATTCATAAAGAAGTGGCCATTTTCAACTTTTAGGTACTCAGCTCCAGCGCCATCCCCACCAAAACTTTGCGCACTTAACTGCCAAACCGGCTCATCATTGGTGAGCCAGGTGGCTGTAGCGGCATCGCCAAACAGCAACGTGGTCATGCGGTCAGTGCGATCCATGATTTTTGAGTAGGGATCCGCGGTAACCATTACCGCATTTTTCATGCCTGTAGCCTGCATAAAGCCTTGCACTATATATAAGCCGTACACATAGCCAGAACAGCCTAAAGAAATATCAAAACACGCGGTGGTAGTTGGCAAGCCCAGTTTGTGCTGCGCGATTGCTGAGGTATGTGGCAACGCCTCGGCATCACCATTTTGTGTAATCACCACCAAGGCTTGGATATCTTCTTTTTTTAGCTGTGGGTTCTTCGCTAATAAATTGTCTACGGCCTTGACGCACAGATCGGAGGTTTCCTGCGCCTCATCCTTTACCGATAAGGTCTTAGTGCCTAGCTTATTGACCACAAACTCTTCGTCACGCCCAAACGACTGTGCCTGCGCAACGTTATCAATTCTGCCTTCTGGGATGTAACTTGCTATGCTGCGAATACCGATCATTGTGTTTTTTCCAATACTAAAGGAAGCGCTGAATAATGTTTGCAAGGCCGTCAGGGCTAGGCGCAAATCGGCGAAAAAGCGCAGTTTACACGAAGCAAATGAGCATTTTGAGCCGATTTTAACAACGCCCTAACAACGTAGATTATTATTCAGCGCTTACTAAACTCGCACGGATGACTAGCCACTCTGGTGCAGACTTACCAGCCATCAACAGCTAAAAAATACATACTTAAAAAGAGTACGCTTACCAATAATACCCTCTGTGACGCAGTAACATACACAAACGACACATACGCTACTATAGGCTAAAAGACGTAAGCTTAATCTTTACCGACACTCAAACGCCAGTCCACTGAAAAACCTAATCTCAAGCCAAAACTATGCAGCTATCTTACCAAGTTAAACTTCCAAATAATTTCCGCGTGCAGGATTTTCTCTCTTTTTATCTGCGCGATCCGCACAGTCCCTCTGAAAAAATTGACGGACAAACCATTATTAAGGCGTTGATGTACCAACAGCAGCCAGCATTATTGAGCTTAGTTTTTACTCCTTCACATGTACAAGCTGAACTGCAAATTGATAACCCTGCTAAGGGTTCATATGCGCAAGAACCCTTTAATGCTTGGATTGAACACATTACCGGGCTTCAGCAGGATGTCTGTATTTTTGAGCAAGCCTTCTTAACGCATCCACAGTTGGGCGCTATTATTCATAAGCAACGAGGCTTACGTTTTGCCCAAACCACCACGCCGTTTGAAGCCGTGAGCTGGGCCATACTTGGGCAACAGGTCAGCGTTGCCGCCGCTGTGAGTTTACGCAGAAAACTTATTCAGCTTATTAATCACAGCCACAGCAGTGGCTTTTTGTGTTACCCAAATGCGCAGCAGGTTAGCCAGTTTAGTATTGAACAACTTAGAAGTGTTGGCCTGTCAAACACTAAAGCCCAAGCGCTGCAAACGGTTAGCCAGCAAATCGCTGGGGGCGAAATTCAGATTGATTATCAATGCGACGCACAGCAAGTAGAGCAGCTACAAGAGCAATTACTGCGCATACGCGGCATCGGTCCGTGGACGGTCAATTACACACTGATGCGCGGCTGTGCTTGGCTAGATAGCTCAGTGCATGGCGATGCGGCTGTACAGCGCTATTTAAAAATAGTGCTCAACCAAGAATCTATCAACGCCAAACAAACCCAAGCCTGGCTCGCCCAATTTGCCCCTTGGCGCGCACTGGCAGCGGCGCATCTGTGGCAATCAGCCGGCCTAGCGGCATAACGCGTCAGCTGGGGCTTGACTTCTTGAATGGAGCGCACTCCACTTCGCGCAAAAGTTGCGCTCCCGCAGGTGCAGCGCCTTGGTGCAAAAACAACAGTACGGAACGCCCGTCCGTCCTTTGGTGGGAGTGCTAAGCCGTAATCTCTGCCGAAACTCCAGCGGTTAGCTGCAACAGATCGCCAGCCTGCAGTTCAATCTCCAAACCGCGCCTGCCGGCACTGACAAAGATAGTTGCAAAGTCCGCAGCACTTTGATCCACAAAGGTACGCAACGCTTTTTTCTGTCCTAGAGGACTTATCCCGCCCAAAAGATAACCTGTGGTGCGCTGCGCCTGCTGGGGATCAGCCATTTCAAGTTTCTTCACCTTAGCTGCACTGGCAAGCTGTTTTAAGTTCAAACTGTTCTTAACCGGCAAAATCGCCACCAACAGCTCTTTGGCTTCTGTTTGCACCAGCAACGTTTTAAATACCCGCGCTGGATCTAAAGCCAGCTTTTCCGCTGCTTCTAGGCCATAGGAAGCTGCACGGGGATCATGCTCATAGCTATGTATTTGATAGTTTATTTTTTTCTTCTTAAGCAAATTGATCGCTGGAGTCATCTACAGAACCCTTGAAATAAATATTCACGCTTTGTCGGTTTACTAACATACATCAATGTATGTATATTACTGCCCTACCCAAAAACACTGTATTCTACGCTTAATAGAGTTCATAATTAGAGTTGCTTTTTTCCCTCGCGTCAGCATTAACGCAGACATAATAAAAACAGCTCAAAATCATCTGCTAGGCACTCACCAAGGTTCTTCTAGCTAGGTAGCTCTAATTAGTCGGTATTTTATTTTTATTGTTGTTTAAAGTGACCACGTTACTTTAAGTGTTACAACCCAATTTCAGGACTGCTCGACATGAATCATCCTTTTTCTCGCGCCAAGGCTTTATCGTTAACTTTGGCTACCAGCCTATTGATCAGCGCTTGTAATGCACCCGATGAAACCCCGCAGCAAGCCCAGCCTGCACCCAAAGTGGGCATCTACACTATTACTACCCAAGCCTACACTCTCACCAGCGAGCTCCCGGGGCGTACTGCTGCGTATCGCATCGCTGAAGTTCGGCCACAGGTTAGTGGAATCGTTTTACAGCGCTTATTTAAAGAAGGCAGCGAGGTTAAGGCTAATCAGCAGCTGTACCAAATCGATCCCGCTATCTATGCCGCCACACTGAAGAGCGCACAAGCAAGCTACCTTTCAGCAAGCTCCTTAGCTGAGCGCTATAAAACCCTAGTGGCCGACCAAGCGGTTAGCCGTCAGCAATACGACGATGCTAAAGCCGCCAGCCTACAGGCAGAAGCCGCTCTTGAAAAAGCCAAAATTGACCTGCAGTACACCAAAGTGCTTGCACCTATTTCAGGTCGTATTGGACGCTCCTCGGTAAGCGAAGGGGCGCTGGTTAATAACGGCCAAGTACAAGAACTGGCTGTTATCCAACAACTGGACCCTATTTATGTGGATGTAACCCAATCCGCTAACGATTTGCTACGTTTACGCCGCGAAATGGCCAGCGGTCAGCTGGAAAAAGCTGGCGAAACTGCAGCACAGGTGAGCTTAAAGCTACAAGACGGCAGCGTCTATCCGCACCAAGGCACACTTGAGTTTTCTGAGGTTTCTGTAGATCCCAGTACCGGCTCTGTCACGCTGCGCGCAGTATTCCCCAACCCCGACGGTTTGCTATTACCCGGCATGTTTGTCCAAGCCAGCCTTGTTTCTGGTGTTAACAGCCAAGCTATCTTGGCACCTCAGCAAGGTGTATCACGCAACCCAAGAGGAGATGCTATCGCCATGGTTGTCAACCAAGACAATCAAGTCGAATTGCGCACCCTTAAAGCAGAAAGAACCTCTGGCAATTTCTGGCTCGTCAGCGAAGGTTTGCAGGACGGCGACCGAATCATTACTGAAGGGCTACAGTTTATTCAGCCGGGCGTGACCGTAGAAACTTATCCGGCTAAAAATGTGACGCACAGCAACTCCACCGATTCAGCCAAATAAGCGAGTTACTTCATGTCGAATTTTTTTATTGATCGCCCCATTTTTGCTTGGGTTCTCGCCCTCGTAACCATGTTGATTGGTGGCTTGTCTATTTTAAAGCTGCCCGTTAACCAATACCCCAGCATTGCACCGCCCACCGTTGGCATTAGCGTGTCCTACCGTGGTGCTTCAGCTAAGACAGTGCAAGATACCGTCGTGCAGGTGATTGAGCAGCAGCTCAACGGCCTTGATGGTCTGCGTTATATTTCCTCGGAAAGCAACTCGGACGGTAGCATGTCCATTAGCGTGACCTTTGAACCAACCACCGACCCCGATGTCGCGCAGGTGCAGGTACAAAACAAGCTACAGCTAGCCACACCGCTGCTGCCCCAAGAAGTGCAACAACAGGGAATTCGCGTGACCAAATCCGCGCGTAACTTCTTAATGGTGTTGGGTTTCGTCTCCGAAGACGGCAGCATGAACAAGAATGACATTGCTGATTATGTTATCTCCAACGTACAGGATGCTATTTCTCGTACTGCTGGCGTGGGTGACTTCCAGGTGTTTGGTGCGCAGTATGCGATGCGTATCTGGCTTGATCCCGCCAAACTGAATAACTTCGCGTTAACACCCGTTGATGTCGCCAATGCCATACGTACACAAAACGTACAGGTTTCATCGGGACAGTTTGGCGGCTTGCCGGCTTCACCCGGCCAACAACTCACAGCGACTATTATTGGTAAAACCCGTCTAGAAACACCGGAGCAGTTTGGCAATATTTTGCTGAAAGTGAAAAATGACGGTGCACAAGTCCGTCTGAAAGATGTTGCTGATATTGAATTTGGTGGTGAAAACTACGCCATTACCGCTGAGTTTAACGGCATGCCGGCAACGGGTTTAGGTATCAAATTGGCAACCGGTGCCAACGCACTCGATACCGCCAAAGCAGTACGGCAAACCATTGCTGAAATTGAACCCTTCTTTCCGCAAGGTTTAAAAGTTGTCTACCCTTATGACACCACGCCCGTAATTTCCGCTTCCATTAAAGGTGTGGTCATCACCCTAGCCGAAGCCTTTGCGCTGGTGTTCTTGGTGATGTACTTATTCCTACAAAACCTTCGCGTTACGCTTATTCCAGCATTAGCTGTACCTGTGGTTATCCTTGGTACCTTTGCTGTGCTCGCCGCCTTTGGTTACAGCATTAACACCCTCACCATGTTTGCCATGGTCTTGGCTATTGGTTTGCTGGTGGATGACGCCATTGTGGTGGTTGAAAACGTTGAGCGTGTGATGGAGGAAGAGGGTTTGCCGCCGCTTGAAGCTACGCGCAAGTCGATGGGGCAGATTCAAGGCGCACTGGTCGGTATTGGCTTGGTGTTGTCGGCGGTATTTATTCCTATGGCCTTCTTTGAAGGTTCTGTAGGTGCTATTTACAAGCAGTTCTCCGTCACTATTGTTGCAGCGATGGTGCTTTCGGTGCTGGTAGCGTTAATCTTTACCCCGGCGTTGTGCGTCACCATGCTTAAACCTATCCCCAAAGGTCAAAACATTGAAAAGCGTGGCTTTTTTGGCTGGTTTAACCGCTCCTTTCAAAAAGGTGTCAATGGCTATGAGCGCGGTGTAGGCAGCATCTTACGTCGTAAAGTACCCTACTTCTTTTTGTACCTAATCATTGTCGCCATTATGGGCTGGATGTTTACTAAGATTCCTAGCGCGTTCTTGCCGGATGAGGACCAAGGCGTTCTTTACGCGCAAGTGCAAACACCAGCTGGTTCTAGTTTAGAGCGCACCTATGATGTAGTTAAGCAGATGCGCGAATATTTACTCACAGAAGAAGCAGACACCGTACGCTCTGTGTTTACCATTAACGGTTTTAACTTTGCCGGTCGTGGACAAAACTCAGCCATGGCGTTTATTGGCTTAAAACCTTGGGAAGAGCGTACTCGTCCTGAGCAGAATGTATTCTCGCTAGCACAGCGAGCGCAAATGCATTTCTTCTCATTGCGTGATGCCATGGTGTTTGCCTTTGCCCCGCCTGCGGTAATGGAGCTGGGTAACGCCTCGGGCTTTAACTTTTTCTTACAAGACCGCGCCAGTGTGGGCCATGAAACCTTAAGTCAGGCACGTGACCAGTTCGTGCAACTGGCTAACCAAGACCCGCGCTTATTCCAAGTGCGTCCGAACGGCTTGCGTGATGAGGCGCAGTTTCAGCTGACTATTGATGATGAAAAAGCCAGCAGCATGGGCATTACCCTCAGCGACATCAACCAAACCCTGTCTATCGGCTGGGGCAGTAGTTATATCAATGACTTTATCGACCGCGGTCGGGTTAAGAAAGTCATGCTGCAAGGTCAAGCTGATGCACGCATGAACCCGGAAGACTTAGATAAATGGTACGTACGCAACAACGAAGGTAAGATGATTGCGTTCTCCAGTTTTGCATCCGGCGAGTGGGTGTTTGGCCCACCCAAGCTATCGCGTTATAACGGTATTGCAGCAATGGAAATCCAAGGTGCAGCTGCGCCGGGCTACAGTTCGGGTGACGCTATGCTGGCCGTAGAAGAAATTATGCAAAAAATGCCTGCAGGTATCGGCATGTCGTGGACGGGACTTTCCTATGAAGAGCGTCTCTCGGGCGACCAAGCATTATCGCTCTACGCCATTTCGATCTTGGTTGTATTTCTCTGTCTAGCGGCTCTGTATGAAAGCTGGTCAGTACCCTTTGCCGTGATTTTAGTCGTACCCTTGGGAATCATTGGTGCGTTACTCGCCACCTACGGTCGCGGTCTGTCCAATGACGTTTATTTCCAAATTGGCTTACTCACCACCATTGGCTTGTCCTCACGTAACGCCATTCTGATTGTGGAATTTGCTAAGTCTTTGTACGAGCAAGGTATGGGACTGACTGAGGCAACCATTGAAGCCTGCCGTATTCGTTTCCGTCCCATCATTATGACCTCACTGGCGTTTATCCTTGGGGTAACACCGCTGGCCATTTCATCAGGTGCCGGTGCGGGCAGTAAACACGCCATTGGTACAGGTGTGATTGGCGGGATGATTACTGCCATGGTACTGGCTGTATTCTTTGTGCCCTTCTTCTATGTGGTAGTCACCAGTTTATTTAGCCGCAAAGCCAATACAAATACACAGGAGAATGCAGAATGAAGCTCCGCACTTTAACCTTGGCTGTTGCCCTAGGTCTTAGCGGCTGTAGCATGGCGCCAAAATACCAACAGCCCGAAGCACCCTTTGCGGCAAGCTGGCAAGCGCAAGCACAGCAAAACGCAAAAACGCCTGATTGGCAGCACTTCTTTGCGGATGAAAACCTGCAGCTCTTAATTGAAACAGCGCTTGAGCACAATAAAGATTTACGAGTTGCAGCACTCAACGTTGAAGCCTTTCGCGCGCAGTACCGCATTGATCGTAGTGCGCTATTCCCTGCTGTGGATGCAGCTGGTAGCGGCAACAGACAACGTATTCCCAAAAATATGTCTCCCACAGAGGAGTCGACTATTAACAGTCAGTACTCCGCCTCTTTGGGTATCACAGCGTGGGAAATCGACTTTTTCGGCCGTTTAAACAGCTTGCGTCAACAGGCATTAGAAACCTATTTTGCTAGTGAGCAAGCCCAGCGCAGTGCCGAACTCAGCCTCATCGCCAACGTCGCTACGGCTTGGTTAAGCCATCAAGCCGATCAGGCTTCCTTGGCACTAGTACAATCCACCTTAGAGACCTATGAAAGCAGCCTAAAACTGGTGCAAAGCCGCTATGACGCAGGCGTTGCTTCAGCGCTGGAGCTACAACAAGCCCGTACGGCTGCTGATAATGCCCGCGTAAGTCTGGCGCAATTCCAGCGTCAGGTTGCGCAAAGCCGCAATGCCTTACAGATGGTTTTAGGCGCACCTATTCCTGAATTAAAGCAAAACGTGGAGCTGTCTAGCGTGCAGCTTGCAGAGTTGCCGGTTGCGCTACCGGCAGAACTGCTACAGCGTCGCCCAGATATCCTACAAGCTGAGCATCAGCTTAAAGCGGCCAACGCCAATATCGGTGCGGCACGTGCAGCTTTCTTTCCCAGTATTAGCCTCACGACTACGGCTGGCAGCATGAGCAATGAGCTCTCTGACTTGTTCAGTTCTGGCAGCGGTACTTGGTTGTTTCAACCCCAGTTGCGCCTGCCGATCTTTAACTCAGGTCGACTCAAAGCCAGCTTAGATTACAGCAAAGTGCAAAAAGATATACGCATTGCGCAGTACGAAAAAAGCATTCAAACCGCTTTCCAAGAAGTGGCTGATGGTCTAATCGCACGCAGCACCTACAACGAGCAGCTGGCTGCACAAGACAAGCTGCTGGAATCCAGCCAAGCCTACCTTGATTTGGCCGAACGCCGTTACCGCGAAGGGGTAGATAATCAACTCACCCTGCTTGATGCCCAGCGTTTGCTATTTAGCACTCAGCAACAACGCATCAACACGCAACTGGCGCTGCTGACCAGCGAAATCAACCTCTATAAATCTCTGGGTGGTAGCTACCAAGCGACAAGCGAAACTGCGGAGTAGCTTTAATTGTTGGAGCGGCACCCAAGCAACGCCCAAGGCAAATACCATCAAGCAGGCACAAACCCTGTGGGACCTGACTTGTCAGGGAACCGAAGCTAGCTTAGTGCACAGAGCTAAAAACGTTCCCCGACAAGTCGGGTCCCACAATAGCCAGTGCTACTTTATAACTCCTGCTGGAGCGCAACTTTGCGTGATGCGGTCTAACCGGCAGCACCAAAGTTGGGCTTTAGTCCGCTATCGCCAAGAAGTTGGGCTCCAACAGGTGCAGCGCTGCGTGCTTTCTCAATAACCAAACATTCTTACGCCAGCACAAGCAAAGCGGCAAAAAAAATGGCATTATAAGCAGCTAATTTTATCGCTCTTAATTTCATTCTTCGGGGCAACTCATGCAATACAGCAAATCCAACAAACTTGCCAACGTCTGCTACGACATCCGTGGTCCAGTTATGAAACATGCCAAACGCCTTGAAGACGAAGGCCAACGCATCTTAAAACTAAACATTGGCAACCCGGCGCCTTTTGGCTTTGAAGCACCCGAAGAAATCCTTCAGGACGTCATCCGCAACCTGCCCACAGCCCAAGGCTACAGCGACTCAAAAGGTTTATTTAGCGCACGCAAAGCAGTGATGCAGTATTACCAAAAAATGCAGGTTGAAGGCGTCAACATCGAAGATATCTACCTAGGTAACGGTGTCTCCGAACTCATCGTTATGGCTATGCAAGCCATGCTCAACAACGGTGACGAAGTACTCATTCCTGCACCCGACTACCCGCTCTGGACCGCTGCCACCACTTTATCCGGCGGCAAGCCTGTGCATTACCTGTGCGACGAACAAGCCGGCTGGTTCCCCGATTTGGATGATATTCGCAGCAAAATCACCAGCAATACCAAAGCCATTTTAATCATCAACCCCAACAACCCAACCGGGGCGGTGTACTCAAAAGAACTGCTGCAGGAAATTGTCGAGCTCGCCCGCCAACACAACTTAATTGTCTTAACGGACGAGATTTACGACAAGATCCTCTATGACGATGCCAAACACTTCTGCATCGCCTCGCTAGCCAATGATATTTTGTTCTTAACTTTCAACGGCCTATCAAAATCTTACCGCGTCGCGGGTTTCCGTTCAGGCTGGTTGGTAGTATCTGGCGCCAAACACAGAGCCAAAGGCTATATCGAAGGCTTGGATATACTGGCCAACATGCGTCTGTGCTCCAACGTGCCAGCACAACACGCCATCCAAACTGCACTAGGCGGCTACCAAAGCATTAACGATCTGGTTCTGCCCAATGGACGACTGCTTGAACAGCGCAACCGCACTTGGGAGTTGCTTAACGACATCCCAGGAGTAAGCTGTGTGAAACCTATGGGCGCGCTCTATGCGTTCCCGAAAATAGACCCTAAAGTATGCCCTATTCACAACGATGAAAAATTCGTACTGGATTTGCTGCTACAAGAAAAACTACTCATTGTGCAAGGCACCGCCTTCAACTGGCCATGGCCGGATCACTTCCGTGTTGTCACTTTACCGCGTGTGGATGAACTTGAGCTGGCGATTGGCCGAATCGGAAACTTCCTGAAAACCTATAGCCAATAAGCATCAGTAATGGATTTACATATAGACGACTTCTATCGTGATGCAGCGTTAGGCTTGGTCAATCTCTACCAAGCCTTTCCGCGAAAAATCACGCTTTATCTGGATGATTTAGTGGGCATTTTACCCCGTGATGAAGTCGGTTTACCCCATCCTCGACAACTGCAATGCCTCAGCACCCTGCTCTGGCTGGCCAATGAGGGCTATGTGCGCTACGAAAGTACCATCGGCTACGATGCAGTCGATCAAATCGAACTGACTAGAAAGGGCTTTATACGTCTTTCCTCAACGCAACACCCTTTCTCCCAAGGTCTTGAGCACTTACCACCCAGCGTTTTTCGCGTACAAGGCAGCCTAGTACAACAAATCCGCCAACATCTACGCGCACAAAACAGCGAAGCACTGATACAGGTAATGCAGTACTTCTTCAGCGTTGCATAAAACTGCCTTGTCGCCTTATTGGAACCCGCTTTTGTGAAGCCCAGCTTCTGGGAGATGCGGGCTAAAACCAGCTTCGTTAAAACTATTAAGCACCAAACCCTTAGCAGCTTTGACCAAGCAGAAGTCAATCTGAGCTAATTAATTGTGCAGGGATGCCTATAGTGCACGGCCTAGTGTGGGACCTGACTTGTCAGGGAACCAAAAATTAAACCATGGCAGTAACTTAAAGCCTGCCGCACGGTTCGACCTCAGTGCATTCCACTTTCCCCGACAAATCGGGTTCCACAAAAGCAAAGCCCAAGCTATTGAGTCGGCAGATATTTAATCACGCAAAAGTTGCGCTCCAACAAAGCTGTAAACCCTTTACTGGAGTCAACCTATGGCAGGATCCCAACTTCTGGGCGATGATGGGCAAATCAGGATTTGAGCCGTCACCACAATTGTGGTAAAACTGCATTAGCCTTATTTATTAAAGGAATCAGTATGAGCACATCAACAACATCCATTCGCATCGACCAAGAGCTGTATCAACAGGCTCGAAGCGAAGCTGCTTGCGAACAACGAACCATTGCCGGCCAAATTGAGTACTGGGCTAAAATCGGTCGCGCTGCCCTAGACAACCCAGACCTACCCATTGATTTTATCGCTGAATCCCTTGCTTCACTGGCCTCACCACGTGAACAGGCTACCGACTTTACCCCTCGGTCACAGCGCTCATAATGTACCGCATCAAGCAAACCAGACGTTTTGGCCGCGCTTACAAGAAGCTACATGACAATATCGTGGCTGATGTAGATGCTGCAATCTTTCAGGTGGCAGCCAACCCCACGATTGGCGAGCAAAAGAAAGGCGATCTAGGACAGCTCCTTGTTCACAAGTTCCATAGCCAGAACCAGCTATACCTACTGGGCTATACCTTGGATGATGAAATCAAACTGATTTACCTTGAAGCAGTCGGCCCGCATGAAAACTTCTACCGCGATCTCAAGCGTAAATAATGGCCGAAGCCAGCCCGCCTCTGAGCGATAGCGGACTAAAAAACAACCTAAGTGCTGCCGGAAAACTTAATCACGTAAAAGCTGCGCTCCTAGCAATGATTGCATTCCAAAGCACTGACCCTGTTGGAATCGAGCTTCTGGGCGATGCGGGCTAAAACCAGCTTCGTTAAAACTATTAAGCACCAAACCCTTAGCAGCTGTGACCCAGCAGAAGTTAGAGTGAGCTAATTGTGCAGGATGCCTGTAGTGCACGGCCTAGTGTGGGACCTGACTTGTCAGGGAACCAATATTAAGCCATGGCAGCAACTTAAAGCCTGCCGCACGGTTCGACCTCAGTGCATTCAACATTCCCCGACAAGTCGGGTCCCACAAAAGCAAAGCCCAAGCTATTGAGTCGGTCGATATTTAATCGCGCAAGAGTTGCGCTCCTAGCAATGATTGCACTCCAAAGCATTATTCTTGATGAAGCCCAGCTTCTGGGTGATAACGGGCTAAAAACCAGCTTCCTTAAAACTATTAAGCACCAAACCCTTAGGGCTGTGACCAAGCAGAAGTCAATCTGAGCTAATTGTGCAGGATGCCTGTAGTGCACGGCCTAGTGTGGGACCTGACTTGTCAGGGAACCAATATCAAGCCATGGCAGCAACTTAAAGCCTGCCGCACGGTTCGACCTCAGTGCATTCAACATTCCCCGACAAGTCGGGTCCCACAAAAGCAAAGCCCAAGCTATTGAGTCGGCAGATATTTAATCGCGCAAAAGTTGCGTTCTAACAGAGCTGTAAACAACAAAGCACTTGACCCACACTAAAGTTATCAGGATGATTACTACTCTGTAGTACAAGGAAGGGCTACTTAAATGTACACTATTTGCGAAACCAGTATCTTCAACAAATACTACCCAGATTATTGGACTGATGAAGAATACAGCGACTTCAAAATTTTTCTTGCAACAAATCCTAACGCTGGCGATGTAGAGCCAGACACGGGCGGAATTAGAAAAATCCGTTGGCACTCAAGCACAAAAGGTAAACGCAGCGGTGTCAGAGTCATTTATTACAACAAATTAACCAATGGACAGATTTGGCTGCTGACCATCTACGGAAAATCAGCCATTGAGCTGCTGGATAAAAAAACTTTACGCAAGTATGTGGAGGCACTGAATGAATCACTTATCCGCAATTGACCGCCGAGACGCAAAACGCGATATTCAAGCTGAACTGCTGGCCGGAATAGAAGAAATCGCGCGTAACGAGCCTGCTGCTGCACACGAAATAACCCAAACAGACGTCGCCCTAGCCAGACAAAAAGCACAAATGAGCCAAGCCAGCTTTGCTAAAACCCTAGGGGTTTCCGTCAGAACACTTGAGAGTTGGGAGCAAGGTGTACGCCGTCCATCAGGTGCAGCTCAGTCACTTATTAAGCTGTTTATCAAAAACCCAGACTTTGTCCGCGAAGCATTAAGCTAACTCTTACCTGTTGAAGCCCAGCTTCTGGGTGATGCGGACCACAAGCCAACTCAAGCGCTGCTGGTAATCACCATCGCACAATTGTGATCCAGCAGAAGTTAGAATGAGCTAATTGTGCAGGGCTGCCTATAGTGCACGGCCTAGTGTGGGACCTGACTTGTCAGGGAACCAAAAATTAAGCCATGGCAGTAACTTAAAGCCTGCTGCACGGTTCGACCTCAGTGCGTTCCACATTCCCCGACAAGTCGGGTCCCACAAAAGCAAAGCCCAAGCTATTGAGTCGGCAGATATTTAATCGCGCAAAAGTTGCGCTCCTACCAATGATTGCATTCCAAAGCACTGACCCTGTTGGAGTCGAGCTTCTGGGTGGTAGCGGATTAAAAACCACTATGCTTTGCTACCCTTAGCCGGATACCCTGCCTCGCGCCAAAATGAGCGCTTCAGCCCATGCTTAGCCTGCAACGTCGCAATAAACTCCCCTGCATTTTCCAGCTCTCTATAGTCAGGATTTTTCTTCTTGTCTAGCGCTAGTAAGGTGTTAAAATAATGCGCAGCATAACGATAAGCCTTGCTGTAGCCGCGCCCCAGCACATCCAATAACAACAGGCGATAGCAAATAATCACAGCCAGCGTTTGCCCTGCCTCTTCGAACACATCCAACCAAGATAAAACCGTAGCATAATAACTGTCTGCCAATCTTTCATGCTGAGTTATTAAATACTCAGCGGCAGCATCCAGATGCTCGGTAAATAACAACATACCCAACACTTCCTCTGAGTCATCAAGCTGATTGGCCCTAGCTAACAACTCAGCCGTAATGTCTTCCCGCTCGTTTTTATCTGCATGAGACCAGTAAGCATCTAAGGTAAAAAGTCGTGGTTTGTCCTGCCATTCATCTAGCAGGTTTGCTTTTAGCTGCTCAATATTACCCTGCTTCTCTAGCAGCAAATTTTTTAGACTGGTTTGAAGTCCTTGATTTGTATGCCACTCTGGTTGCTGTAGCCAGTACTCTGCCCGGTCAAATTTCTCCAACTCTATGGCATAACGGATAAGATTTTCCAGCTGAAAACTATTGGGTTGTGGGCTGTTAATTAATACGGACCGCTCATACAAGGCAATATCCTGCAGCGCCTTTGCCGCCTGACTCAAACCTAAGCGAGCATGCGATAGCGATGAGTTATATTTGCCCGTCATATCTGTGCGCAAAGCAGCCTGCGCGTCACGCTCGAAGCGTTCAGCCAGATCGCGCAATTCAGCCTCACTCAACAAGCAACTGCTGTCACTGATGATGCTATCAAAACAGCCGTAATCATTATGGGTGTAGTACCCCAGGACCGCTTCAGTCCAGTTCCGCGCCTCTGGTTTTCTCTCACGCACGCGGCTCGCAACCTGTAACCACAACTGCACAGCTTCACGCACCAGATCGCCAATATAACCGCCCGAGTCATCCACACGCTCAAATAACTGACCATGACGTTCTAGCAACTTATCAAGCAACACCAACGCCTGTTCCGCATCATCTTCAGCCAAAGCAGCAATATCCTGCACAATGCTTACAGCTTGTGCATGCAACATATGAGCATCACGGTAATCGAAAAAATCATCTGATGTCGTCAGGCTTTCGAGTTGTTTTGCTAGGCGCGAATGACTTACCGCCCCTCCCGTGAAGCCCTGCTCGCTACTAAGGGCGAGGTAAGTAGCAATAAGCTCATCAACTCCATCATAGTATTCCGACAAATAGTCAATCAAAGCGATTAGGGTATCTTTGGATAGATGTTGTAGTTGGCCTTGTATGCTCATCATTGCGGATATCCTCTTTATAGTGCCCGTTATGCCATCAGAAACTAGTTAGCTCAGTTAGCAACAGAAAATTGCCGCTATTGTAAACCGTGCTTAGCGATGAGCAAGCTGCGGCGAGTTATCGTCAAAGTGACTGCATTCCACGTCGCGCAAAAATTGCGCTCCAACAGGTCCGTCCCAGCATGAACTTTAAAGCCGCATAACCTGTTAGAGCCCAACTTTTGAGCGATAACGGACACAAGTCAACTCTAGTGTTGCTGGAAATCACCATCGTGCAGCTGTGACCCAGCAGAAGTCAATCTGAGCTAATTGTGCAGGGATGCCTATAGTTGCACGACCTAGTGTGGGACCTGACTTGTCAGGGAAGCAAAAATTAAACCATGGCAGTAACTTAAAGCCTGCCACACTGCTCGACCGCGGTGCACTCCACATTCCCCGACAAGTCGGGTCCCACAAAGTAAAGCCCAAACTTCTAACTGCTGACCCGCTACGCTAAATCCGCCTTCGATGGGCGCAGGCACCGAGGCTACGAATAACCAAAGCCACCCAACCGCTAGCAGCACCTATCTTGCCGGGCAATCAACCGCGTAAAAGTCGTGCCCTAACAATCATCCCAATAGCAACTTAACTCTTATAAGATAAATAGCATATACTGCACTAATTAAAATTCTAAACTGCCAACTGTGCTTATTAACGTGGATGAATAGCTGTCTATGGGTAAAAAAAATATCTTTGTCACCCAGCCCCTATTGCCGGAATTAAAGGAATTTATTCCGTATTTAGAAGAGATTTGGGAGAACAAACAGCTCACCAATGGTGGCCCTATGCACCGTGAGCTTGAGCAGCAGCTGGCAGACTATCTCGGCGTTGAGCATATTGCGCTATTTAATAATGGCACCATCGCCCTACTCACCGCCCTGCAAGCATTGCGCATTACTGGCGAAGTCATCACCACGCCTTATTCTTTTGTGGCCACCTCGCACTCGTTGCTATGGAATGACATCACGCCAGTGTTTGTCGATATTGACCCAGTCACACTAAACCTTGACCCCAGCAAAATCGAAGCAGCCATAACCCCCAAAACAACCGCTATTTTGCCAGTGCATTGCTACGGGATTCCCTGCAATGTGGAGGCCATTCAAGCTATTGCTGATAACTATAACCTCAAAGTGATCTATGACGCGGCGCACTCTTTTGGTGTAAAAGACGCTGGCGGCAGCATACTGCGCCATGGTGATCTCAGTGTGCTGAGCTTTCACGCAACTAAAGTATTTAACACCTTTGAGGGCGGCGCCATTATTTGTCCAGATGCCAAAACCAAAAAACGTATCGATCAGTTGAAAAACTTTGGTTTTGTCGATGAAGTCACCGTGGTTGCTTCGGGTATTAACGGCAAAATGAGCGAAATCAACGCGGCCTTTGGCTTACTACAACTCAAGCACATTAACCAGGCGTTAGAGCAACGCAAAGCCATTGCCCAGCGTTACCGCGAAGCACTCAGCGGCATTGCAGGCATAGAATTGGTACAGCTCACCGAACACAGCAATAATGCGTATTTTCCCATCTTGGTTCAGGATAGCTACCCGTTAAGCCGAGATGAACTGTATGAATTATTTAAAGAAAACGGTATTCACGTGCGGCGATACTTTTATCCCTTGATTAGCGAGTTTCCTATGTACAGGGGGCTGCCTAGCGCACAGGTGAATAATTTACCCACAGCTAAAATGAAATCAGAGCAAGTACTTTGTTTGCCGATTTATTCAGCGCTGGAAGCGGGCGAGCAAGATGGCATTATCCAGATCATTCAAACGACGGCAGAGTAAATGAAGAAGCGCATCCTCGTATTCCCATGTGGATCTGAGATTGGACTGGAAATTCACCAGTCCATGCAGCACTCCACCCACTTTGACCTGATTGGCGCCTCCAGCGTGGATGACCATGGACGCTTTGTGTATGAGGACTACATCGGCGGCGTACCTATGCACACGGATGTAAGCTTTACCGTCGCCCTGAAAGAAATCATCCGCACAAGACAAATTGACGCCATCTACCCGACCATGGATGCTGTAGCCGAAACCCTGCACAACCTCGCCACAAAGCTTGGTGTCATCGTTATTGGCAGCAGCAAAGAAACCACTGTTATCTGCGCTGATAAACGTAAAACCTACACCGCCCTGCATGGCCATATCCCGTTAGCCCGTAGTTACAGCAGCCTAGATGAGGTTGAGCAATATCCAGTATTCCTCAAGCCAACCATAGGCTACGGTGCACGCGGAGCGGCCAAAGCCAACAACCGCCGGCATGCAGAGTTGCTACTGGAAACCGCAGGTAATCAAGACTTGCTGATTCAGGAATGCTTAACCGGCATGGAATGGACGATTGATTGCTTCAGCGATCGTCACGGCAAGTTACGCTTTCATGGCGTGCGTAGTCGCAACCGTGTTAGCAATGGCATCAGCGTCAACACCACAGAGTGTGACCGCCACGCTCAAGAATTTGCCCAATGGGCCGACACCATCAACAATATTTTCAAGCCTAGGGGTGCATGGTTCTTCCAGGCCAAACAAGCCGTAGATGGCCAGCCAAGATTATTAGAAATTGCCGCTAGACTGGCCGGATCATCGGCACTGTTTCGTATTAAAGGCGTAAACTTTGCCCTACTAAGCTGTTTTGATGCCTTTGGCCAGGATGTAGAAATTCTGGTCAACGACTTCAACGTGGAACTTGATCGTGCCCTATGCAATAGATACAAGCTGGATATTGAATACACACACGTTTACGTAGACCTAGACGACTGCCTGATTGTCAATGGCAAAGTCAATTACGAGCTTGTTGCGTTTTTATACAAAGCTATAGATGAAGGCAAACATATTTGCTTGATAACACGCCACCGCGGTAACCTGAAAGAAACACTGAATAAATACCGTTTGACGCAGATATTTGACGAGATTGTGCATGTGACAGATGGACGGCCAAAATCAGCCTTTATCATAGCGGAGAAAGCGGTGTTTATTGATGATTCGTTTGCTGAAAGCAAGCCTATTGCAACCTATAAAAATTACAATATTTTGGGACTCTACCAAATTTTTTAGCGAGATATCATGCCTTTTTTCAGTATCATAATCCCAACTTACAATAACGAAGAACATATTGAGCAAGCAATAAACAGTTGCTTTAACTCGAACTTTTATGATTTTGAAATTATTGTTATTAATGATGCATCTACCGATGGTACAGCTGACAAACTTGAACAGCTGACAGCAAAGTATGATAAAAAAATCAAAATAATTACTAACACCAATAACACAGGCTCTGGGCCTGCTAGGAACACAGGAATCGACCTTGCAAATGGTGAGTATTTATTATTTCTTGATGGTGACGACTGGTTTGAACCTAATGCAGTACAGCATGCCGTAGATGTGGCAAAAAAAACCAATGCTGAAGTCATCATATTCAACCATCAAAGAGTCTGGGCAGACGGTACAAAAACAGCCAATATTCCAAATAGATACACAAACTTAGGCTTACAGGAAAAAGTGCTTAGCGCCCCCAAAGACAGAAAAGGGGCAATGGGCAATCTTCACACAGTTTGGAATAAATCTTATAAAACAAACTATATAAAAGAATTAAATATAAGATTCAGTTCTGGAATATATCAAGATATTCCTTGGAGTATAAAAGCTGTTTGCATGGCAAGCATCGTTTATTACAGTCCTGTGATACTGGTAAATTATAGACAACGGGCTGGCGCTGTCACCAAAACCACTAGCCCTGATCACTTTCAAGTTTTTAAGCAAACAAACGAAGCTATAGAATTTATAAAGCAAAACACATCAATAAAAGAAAGGTATAGTTCAGAAATATACGAATACTGCAAGCTTCTTATTTTCGGAATAATCAGAACCGAATATAGAGTACCTTCAAATTTAGAAAAAACCTTTATAAAGGAAAGTTACAAAGAAATATTAAAATGGAGAAAAGCATTAAACATTAACAGCCATGATAGCTTATTAAAAACCTTAAGTACTGGTTGCAAAGAAAAACTTCTGCTTAATCAGAAAAAATACCACATAAACTTTAAATAAGAAATATTATAATGAAAAGCATTAAATTTCAAAATAAAATTAAAGAGCTGTGCAATAGATATGATCAAGAAGAAGAACAAAAAGAAATAGAAAAACAAATATTCGATAATTTTTACAAGCAAACAGAAACAGCTGATAACCGCGATTATTATAAACTATCAAAAATTCTGGAAGAAAACAATCAGCCAATTCTAGCCGTTAAAGCTAATAACGTTCATTACGCCATAGAAGCCAACAATTTAGTTAAGCAAAGCCCGCTAGAAAAAGAATACCAAGCAAGAAAGAATAAGCTGAAAAAAAAGTTGGAAGACCATATAACAAAAGATAATTTTTTACACTATATAAAGACTGAGGAGAGGATTAAATATCATGAAAAAAACCATGGGTTAATTTATAAAAAACTACAGAAAAAAAACTGGTTAAAAAAACAAAAATTATACTCAGAGCTTATAGACAAAATAATAAAAGAATGCAACCATACAAGCAAGGCATCAATAATAGTAATATCTAACGCAAATGAAGAATACATATTAGAGTCACTAGTAGAGACTAACAAGCAAGCTAGAGAAAACGATTGTCAGATAATTTTCGTAAGTAACAACAAAGAAAACCAAACAGAGCTAATACTATCGCTAACAGATACCTTCATACAGCTTAATAAAAATACAGGTGCCTACCTAGCAAGAAACATAGGTAGTTTATTTGCAAATAGTGACATCTTGATTTTCATAGAAGATGACGGTGTACCAGCAGCAAGCTGTATAGCAGAGCACATATGCGCACACTCTGACAACAAAATCATGACCGTCAGAGGCTGCTATCTCAGCAAAAGCAATGGAGTAATGCCTGAACACTACTGGCTAGGCATGCACCCTTTAAATTCAGCACCAAATCTTGAAGGAAACTGCTCTATCAAGTCAAATATATTCTATACTATCGGTGGATGGGGCGACTATATATTGTTTGGGCATGGTGGATATGATTTATGTTATAGAATGCTAGAAACCCATACAAACATTGAACAACACAAATATATCCCTAGTGCTACTCTGTATCACAACTGGACAAAGCCTGACGAACAAATGATACAAAAACAATTAAAACAACATGCCTCATGGCATATCTTAAGGCAAAGACACAAATATCTATATAAGCTTAAAAAAGATTTTAATAATAAACAAGTATAAGGCATAAGAATACAGTTATGAGCAACGAATTACTTAATCTATGTAAAAAATACAAAGACCTACCTTACATGCAGTATGAGCAAGCAAAGGTAATACAAGATATAATTATAGAAAACAACTTTAATAAAATTTTAGAGCTAGGGTTCTATCATGGAAAAAGCAGCCTTCTAATAGCATCAATACTTTCAAATATTACTAACGGCCACTTAACAACCCTAGATATAGAATCAGCAACTACAAGAACACCAAATATATATAAATTACTCAAAGATGAGAAATTAAGCCACAAAGTAACTGTTAAAGTATGTAGACGCTCATATACGTTTGAGCTAATGAATGAGATCATATCTAGCAGTAGGCCAAAATACGATCTTTGTTATTTTGATGGTGGCCATACACTAGATTACACAGGCTTTGGATTTTACCTTGTAGATAAACTTTTAAATCCTGGTGGAATAATAATTTTTGACGACCTTAACTGGACTATTGAAAAGTCGCAAGACGCGCAGAAGTCTAAAAATTCTTATCAAAATTATAGTGATGATGAAAAGAAAATGCAGGCTGTACGTGTGATATTTGAACACTTAGTGAAAGACTCTGGGTATGAATGTACTGAAATAAAAAAACTAGGCTGGGGAATAGCACGAAAAATCAAAATCCCACAGTAGAAACCAATCAAAATAATATTCGAAAACATTTTAACAGTGCAAACAAAATATACCGCGTAATACAAAACTAAGATTTTAGAAACCTATCACCACCTCAGCCTATAGTGAATAATGGAATGGTAAAATTGCAAATCGACTATAATCAAAAAGGAGAAAAACTCTACCTAGAGTGCAGCTATAAACTCGCTGCCGAATATTTTGCACGCGCATTAGCTATCGAGCCTAACAATGCATGGTTCTGTCAGAATCTCGCAGAAGCAACCGCTCGCCTCTCTTATAAAAAAGGAGATCTGTGGACAAATGAACAACTAGGTAATTTACTAAAAAAACAAGGAAAAGCTACTGTGGTTGCGAGCACTTACCGCAAGGCACTTAAGCTAGATCCAGTCAAAGTTGAGCAGCACCGCAAGTCACAAACTTTTAAGATTAATCCGCCTCAAAAAAACCAAATTAACAACCCTATTTTTATTCTAGGGTGTGGACACAGCGGTACCTCTCTAATGCTTGCAATTCTTGGTAACCACCCACAAATAAACCCTATTCCAAGAGAAAGTGCCTTATACCTCAAAACTGATGCTGATATACAGTTAGCCATGCGAGACTGGGATGTTGAATGTCGTAATCTAGGAATGACAAGGTGGGCTGAAAAAACGCCATCACATATATTCCAAATACATCGTCTGATAGCTTTTCGGCCAAATGCTAAATTCATTATTATGATGCGTGACGGGCGCGATGTTGTTTGCTCACTAAAATATCGTATTAGCTCAAATTCCTTCAAGGAACGATTAGAACGCTGGATATATGACAACATGGCCGGTATGTCTTGGTGGTGTCATCCACAGGTAAAAGTCGTTAAGTATGAAAGCCTCATTGCTAATACCGTAGATACCCTACGAGAAATTTGCTTTTTCCTAGAGTTAAATTACACAGAACTACTGCTGGAATACCATAAAACAGAACGCCGCTGGTATAGCGATGATATACAAAAACCAAACACAATCGAAACTCATAACGATCACAAAAACAACCGTAATTGGCAAATAAATCAGCCAATTTTTGATGGTAGAGAACGCTGGAAGCTTGAAATGAGCTATGATGAAAAGCAAAAATTCAAAAAATCACCTGCCCAGAACCTATTACAACGCTTTGGCTATGTTACTGATTCCAACTGGTAGTTAATTTAACTAGACTTTTCTTTCGACTTTAAATTTATAACCATGAAAAATTCAATAGCTTAAGCACAACATGACACATACTCCGCAGCCAAACAGAAAATACAGATGAACAACACCCATAAAAAAATACAGCCTTAAACTTTATTGATGACATTCTCGCAATATTAGAAAACAAAACAATAAACTATATAGATGTTGAAGCTCATAACGGTAATACATACCTTACTTTCAAAAACTCAAATCTAAAACTGGAACATTCATTTCTTTTTGAACCAAACCCAAACTCATTTGAGCTATTAAAAAATAAAGTAAAAATCACTAGCGGTGATGTTTCTACTTTTAATATAGCAATTTCAGATCACGCCGGAAAAGTAATCATGGAAGACAAAGATACTATGTCTAAAGTTATAGAGTACGACTGGAGTGACAGCGTACCATCAGACTGTGACTTATTTTTTAAAACAAATTGTGAGCCCTTAGATAACTACTACCATGCATTTAAAAACAACACAACTATATTAAAATTAGATGTGGAAGGCCACGAAAGCGAAGTACTAGAAGGGGCCAAAAAAATACTTAAAGAGCAATTGGCTGATATAATTTATATAGAAGTTGGTTTTGATAAAAAAAACAAACAACAAACATACTATAGAGAAATAGAGGATACTCTGAACAAGTACCAATATTATTTATTTAGAATTTATGAGCAAAAAAATGAATGGATAAAAAACTCAATACTTTTAAGGCGTGCTAATTTTGCATTTGTTAGCAAAAAATTCTCTGACGTAACTCCATACAGAAAAACATAGCTATACCAGTAATAACTATTTAATAAATTTTTATCTATAGCTGTTCATTTTAATATTTACTACACATTACTATTAACACAACACATAGGTTCATAATGTCCAAAGAAATAATTAAGATAGGTGACTTTACAAGGTTCAATAGTTCTAGTATGTCGATAAATTGGGTTATTACAAGAACGTGTAACTACACCTGTAGCTACTGCACAGTCTACGACAATACAGCTCCATTCACACCATTTCATCAGTTAGAAAATGCTGTGAAACAAATAAAATCACTAGATAAAGAAAAGTACCAAATAATTTTTACAGGCGGAGAACCCACTATTTACCCAAAATTTAATGACTTGCTCGAATTAATTTTACTATCAATCGGGCAAAATATTAGAATAAATGTAGTTACCAACTTAAGCCGAGCAAATTCCTTTTATAAAAAATTTGTTGACAAGTTTCAAAATTTCAATAAAAACATATACTTTGTAACATCTTTTCATTTCGAATTTGCAAACAAGAATAGCTTTATACAAAAAATAAAATTCCTTATCAACAGCAACTACAATGTAACTGTAAATCTTATGGCGTCTCCGCCACACATGTCGCTCGTAAAAGAGCTAATGAGCGAATTAAAAAATATTAATAGCAAGTTTCTTAATATCAACCCAATAGCAATAAGATCCGGCAACTCATTAGATAGCCGATATAAAAAAGAAGACTTGGCATGGTTAAAAGAAAACTTTATTCAAGAAAAAAAACCAATTGAAGTGACTTTTAGTACAAAGGAAAACAAACCGATTATAAAAAACTATACAGCTTCAGAAATGAACACATTAAGAATGACAAACTTTCAAGATATGCTCTGTGAAGCAGGAATAAATAACTTTTCTATAGATGTAGATGGTAAAGTAAACAAAGCAGTCTGCTTTAGAAGAAGGGACAGTGACTTTAATATATACAAAGATGACAATCTAAAAAAACACTTGCCCAAAACACCCATAACTTGCCCATTCAGTAGGTGTAACTGCAATGATGATATACACATACCAAAATATAAAAATACAAATTCTAAACATTCACTAATCAACATAAAAAACTTATTATAATTTTTTAACGTTGACTTTTATCTCACTGAAATTAAACCATTTACGTATACCGCAGTGGCTAACACTATAAAATCTTAATAAGCGGCTATAAACTACTTATTAAGATTTACATATTTAAACATATGGCGGTCTCAAATTCTGAGTGCAACACCTGACCAATTTGGTAAGGTACTGCAGCATGTCATATCATGAACTCAATCTTGAAGAACGAATTGCGATCAGAGTGGGTCTGGTCAAAAAACTGAGCCTACGCGAAATTGCCCGCCAGCTAAAGCGCTCGCCATCCACCATCAGCCGGGAGGTTCGGCGCAATAGTGATGCTGATGGCAACTACACAGCCTATGGTGCATATCAGTACACGAAGGCTCGCAGGGTCGCTTGTCGTCCCAAGCGTAAACTGGTGCCAGGCAGTGAGCTGTTCCAGATGGTCAAGGAAATGCTCCGTGACCGCTTCTCCCCTCAACAAATTGCCGGTAACTTGCGCCGTATGTTTCCTAAACTTAAAGATGCCTACGTCAGTCACGAGACGATTTACAAGTAAGCGCCCTTAAATCAGCACCCTTGTAAACTAGGCACTTAGCTTAACCCAGTTCTACATTCCAGGGCAGCAGAGTTTCTAGTTTTTCTAATGTGTCAGCGACAGCTATGTGGTCAAGAATGTGTTTGATGTAGGCGTGCGGATCTAGGTTGTTTGCTTTGGCCGTTTCTATCAGTGAGTAACAAGCGGCGCTGGCTTCTGCGCCTTTATTAAGCGACAATTACCTTTGCGGGTGTCAGCAAACAACCAGTTTTTACGGCCAATGGCGAAGGGACGAATGGCATTTTCTGCCAAGGCGTTACTGATCTTGAGATCACCGCGCTCGCAGTAGCCTTCCAGGTATGGCCATTGGTTTAAGGTATAGTCGATGGCTTTTCTGAGCATGCCGCCTTTCATGACTTTCACAGCGTTCTTCTCCAGCCACTGCTTAAACTCTTTCAGCACAGGTACGCTGATTTCTTGCCGTGCCTTTAAACGCTCTTCATCGGTTTTATCAGCGATGCTGCTCTCTACACGATAGAGTTTGCGGATGTAACTGAGCGCTACATCGGCTTTGCTTACGGTGCCTTTCTTGGCTTTAGCCTTGGGATTGGCACTTTTATCCGCCTCAACAAATTTACGTCGTGCATGGTCCCAGCAGCCGATGCGCGTAATCGCATTGGCTTGGCAAACTTTGCTATAGCCTGAGTAGCCATCCGCTTGCAGTACGCCCTGGAAGTCATCTAACAGGCGCGCAGCTACACTGCCTGCACGTGAAGGATCGTATTCAAAAAGAACACTCTGTTTTTCGGGCGGTCCGCCACGGATAACCCACATCCATTTATCCGATTGCGCTGTTTTACCGTCTTCCTTGAGCACTTGCAGACGGGTTTCATCCGCTTGCAAGTAATTACCGCTGTTTTGTACCTCGCGCATTAGCTGCAGCAAGGGCTTTGCTGCATCACCAAAGCGTATACACCACTGCGCCATGTTGTTGCGGTAAATCGGCTGGCCTAAGCCTTTAAATTTACTTTCTTGGCGATATAGCGGCATACCGTACTGGTATTTATCGGCAATAACGTGGGCAATCAAGGCGGTGGTAACTGAGCACTTGCCAAAAGGATGTACGGGGCGCTGTGCGGCTACCATCTGCTCGTCTTGTGTATCGGTTTCAGAGGTGAGCACGGCTTTTTCTTGCCAGTGCTCCAGCACTTTGAGTTGGGCTGGAATGTAGTGCAGCTCTTCTTTTACTTTAGTGAAGAAGGTTTTACTAGCACCGGCTTTTTCTAGTTCAGTGAGCTGGTGTTCAATGCGCTCACGTACAAGGCTTGCAGAAAAACCACGCTTACGTGTCTGGCGCTCTTTACGGTGCTGAGCAATGCCTTCGCCTTCATCAGACGTTTCAGGCAAAGTATCAAACAGTTCATCGAGCTGGGCTTCGAGTTCGGATTCATCAAAGAGGTTGAGCTGAAACTTAGACTTTTCGCTGCTGGCACTGAACTTTTGTGTTTTCAGCAGACGGTTCATTTCTTCCAGCAGTTCAATACGGCGATGGGCATCTTGCAAAGCAGTGCTCTGCTCATCAATAACAGCTTGAAACTGTGCCACAACCAAACGTAATTCAGCGGCACTAAGGCCGCTTAAATCAGGGGTTTTCATGGTGGATTTAGGCTGTTTTTTCATGCCGAAATTATAGCAAAACCCGCCACCAAAAGCACCCTTAAAAGCAGCTAAAACCCAGTAAAATCAAGCTATCCAAGGCTATCGTATTGTAGTTTTTTATGACCTTTAAACAGGCTGATATCGTAGCCATCCAACAGCCAATTTATTTGCTCACCGGTTAAAGACAGTAACTCATCAGCTGGCTTGGGCCACTTAAACTTCTCTTCTGCCAGAGCCTTGTAATACATGACAAAACCGTTGTCTTCCCACATCACACATTTGATTTTATTACGCTGGCGATTAGTGAAGGCATACAACGCACCACTGAACGGATTGTGGCCAAGCTCTTGTTCAACCAGCAAAGCCAAGCCATTGGCTTGCTTCCTAAAATCCACCGGCGCACGGTACAGATAAATTTCCGGCATCTGCTTAGCTGGCCGTAAATAACGCACCTTCATTACAACTGCCGCAGTATCGCCACGGCGACAT
>JALOAC010000063.1 GCA_023228985.1 Thiopseudomonas sp.
TTATTCCTGGCGTTCAACAAAACGCTGCCACAGCAGCATTGACGCACTACCGCGCCTGGCAAAAAGGCTGGGCAAAACAAGACGCAAAGCGACAGCATCAAACTATATGCGGCGGTTTCGTCATCGAAGGCAACCGAGTGCTAACAGCGGCGCATTGTGTGGACAGGCAAGAAGCCTTGCGAATCCGTACAGCGGGCGGTGAATGGCGGGCGGCTCATGTTGTCGGTGCTGATGTAACGCAGGACGTTGCTTTGCTTGAGTTTGAAGGCGACCCATTGCCACCGATTAAGGTGGCCAACACTCTACCCAGGCCGGGCCAGGACGTTATGGCCATAGGCTCGCCGTCCGGTTACGGCTTTGCTGTCGGTGTCGGCATTGTTGCCTGGCACGGCCTCGATGCAAAGATGCTATCCCCTAATGATTTCATGCTTGTAACGGCTTCAGTCGTGGGCGGTAATTCCGGCGGCGTGGTCGTGAATACGCACGGTGAAGCGGTTTCATTGGTTAGCTATGGCAGCGGCAGTTATACGCAAACAGTGCCGATTGACCGAGCTTTAACCGTTGCTGGCCAGCTGGCCAAGTAACGCTACCCCAAGGCCGGGCAAATTTTGCCCAGGTCAATTACCAAGCGCCGAAGGGCGGCGCATGAAGAAAAAAAACATTAAAAAACTGGAGTAAATCACTATGAAAATTCGCAATGTATTTTGTTCACTGGTTGTTGCCTTTGCTGTTGTGTCTGTTTCACAGGCAGCGACTGCCACTGATTTGGACGTTGTGCATACTGCGTATGAAGCCTACGAAGGAGCTGCAAAGGCTTTAGAGCGCAGCATTGACGTTGTGCATAGCAAACTGAACACCGCAGGTTTAACGCCAGAAGAAATGCAAAAGCTGCAACTACAGCTTGATGCTTTGAAGGCACAGCATGACGTGGCACTGGGCCGGGTGATGGTTGAAGCTGCAAAGAAACAGCAAATCTAAGCAGTACCAGGAACAGAAAGGGCGGCCAGTTGGCCGCCTTTTTTGTTTGCGCTGAAACTGTCTTGTTTTGTCGCGTATGTCCTAAGACTTGCGACAAGCTACCGTCCTGCTGTTTACCAGGCGTTGCCGTGTCGCGTGTTTTAGTTGCATATAATGAACACATGCGACTAAAACCGGAGACAGTACACAATGAACAAAAACACCACTACTGGCCTGCTGTTGGGCTATGCCCGAGTCAGTACCGACGACCAGGACTTAACCAATCAAAGGGCCGAGCTGCAAGCCGCTGGCTGCACTAAGCTATTTTCTGAAAAGTTCACCGGAACCCAGCGCAACCGCCCGGAGCTGGCCCGGTTGCTCGATCACCTACGCCCCGGCGATGTTGTGACCGTTACCCGGCTAGACCGCTTGGCTCGCAGCACCCGCGACCTGCTGGACATAGCCGAGCAACTACAAACAAAAGGAGCCGGTTTGCGGTCACTTGCGGAGCCGTGGGCAGACACCACAACCCCAGCCGGTCGGATGGTCTTAACCGTCTTTGCAGGCATAGCCGAGTTTGAGCGGTCACTGATTATTGACCGTACCAGGCAAGGCCGTGAAGCCGCGAAAGCGCGAGGTGTGAAGTTTGGCCCGCGCCCTACCCTTACAGAAACACAGATCACGCACGCACGCGAACTGATCGACCAGGAAGGCTATAGCGTGAGGGAAGTAGCCGCCATATTGGGCGTGCATCGTTCAACCCTATACAGAGCCATTGAGCGTAGCGAAAGCACAGAAAGCATTAAATAAAGGTTTACGACGTTCTGTAATTCTGTAATTGCGCTTGTACGGAAGTCTGTAAAGTCGTATAATCGCAGACACACAAAACCGTAAAGGATGAAGCCATGATTATCGGAGTTTTGAACCAAAAGGGCGGGGTCGGTAAAACCACTCTATCAGTGAACATTGCAGCAGCACTTGCACATAGCGGGGCGCGAGTTTTGCTAATCGACGCAGACCCACAGGGCAGCTCACTAGATTGGTCGGCAGCCCGAGAAGGCGACCCGATTTTTTCAGTCGTAGGCTTGCCCCGCGCATCGGTACATAAAGAGATTGGCCAAGTTGGCCAAGGGTACGACCACATCATCATTGACGGCCCGCCCCGTGTCACTGACCTGGCGCGTAGCGCGATTATGGCGAGCGACCTGGTACTGATACCAGTACAGCCCTCACCTTATGACGTGTGGGCCGCTGATGAAGTTGTGAAGCTGATTCAAGAGGCCACCGTATATAAAGAAAACCTTAAATCTGCATTTGTGGTTAATCGTAAAATCGCAAATACAGCAATAGGCAGAGACGTAGGCGAAGCGTTGGCCGCTTATGAAATGCCAATCCTCACGTCAACAGTAACGCAGCGCGTTATTTATGCCGAAGCGGCGGCCCAGGGTAAAGCGGTTTTTGAGATTGACACAGCAGGCCCGGCAGCAGCGGAAATTGCCGCCCTGGTAGCTGAAATTTTGGAGTTTGCAAAATGAGTGGGAAGAAAATTCAAATCGGAGCAAAACCGACAAACACAGCAGCGGCGACAGTAGCGGCTGATGATTGGGTACAAAACCGAGATACTGCGCCAATCGAAAAAGAGCCAATGAAGCGGCTAACTATAGACATACCGGAAAGCCTGCATCGAGCAATCAAGATGCACTGCGTTGAGAGTGGAACATCAATCGCTGATGAAGTTAGAGCACTACTTTTACAGAAATTCGTAAATCAGTAAATCAGTAAATCAGTAAATACGATTTTACACAAGGTTGATTTTGTGGCGACAATGTTCAACTTTGGTTGTCAGGCGGGAGAACTTAAGGCATGATTACGGATATAGATTCGATAGGTATTGTCACGCCGGTGGCTTTCAAAGAAATGTTAGCTACTGGTAACGTAGAAAGCGCATCTATCCAGGTTTCGGAAAAAGGCTTAATTATTGTCTTGCAGCTTGGCGCAAGTACCAGAATTTTAGGCCGGTCGAGAGGTGGAGCGCGTTGCTTTCATAGTGTGGACGGTGCAGCATCCGTGCTGTTACAGCATGGAATCTATCAGTTTAACGTCGATGTGGAGGGCTGGTTGCCGCGCACGTTGACAAGAAATAAAGGGAGGTCTTTGCTAGGAAAAGCTAGCGATGATCTTTAGAAAAGCAAAAGCCCCGTTGGGCAACGGGGCTTTGCAGAAACACGGGTCAAAAGCCTTGCAGGGCCAAATGACACGACCGTCGTAGAAAAAACGGGTTTAGCTAAACATTATTCTACGGCCTTGTTTCTGCTTTGACAAGTCTTGTGCATATAGCACAGGCGGACAAAGGACGGACATGGCAGCAGTAGAACAGCTATCACTATTCGACCGGGCGGAAGAAGCCAGGGCATACCACGACCCAGCGCGAGCTGGTTTTTTCTCTATCCTTGTCGATGTGAACGGCGACAAGCGGCAGTCATCACACCGCTTGATTGAAATGCCCACCGTCCTGGAGCTTATCGACAAAAGCCGTGACACCTGGCTAACACAAGCCGAATTTATCCGCCCGAATCGTCGGGTAGTGAACCTTGCCCGGCTTGGTCTGCTGTTTGCTGACCTGGACACATACCGCACCCCTTGGGCCAAAGGCCGTACACCAGAACAACTGGCGGCATCCGTTTTGTATCACTGCGCCCAGGAAGGCATCCCCACACCCTCGATGCTGATTTTCAGCGGTCGGGGCATACAAGCCAAATGGCTGCTAGACGGCACGATACCGCGCCAAGCATTGCCCCGCTGGAACGCTTGCCAAAAGTACCTTATTGACCGCTTGCGGCCCGTAGGCGCGGACGTAGCCGCGAAAGATGCAAGCCGGGTGCTTCGCCTGGTCGAAACCGTCAACAGCAAAAGCGGCGAGATTTGCCGGGTTGTCCACGTTGAAAACGGGCCGGACGGCCAGCCGGTGCGCTACAGTTTTGAGTACCTTGCAGAAATGCTGCTGCCAGTGGCTCGCTGGACGATTGAACAGCAACGCCAGGAGCGTGCAGAACGTAGGCAGTTAAAGCTGTTGTCCGGTGCTAAAACCGACAACTTGCGCGGATTCAGCGGCAGGCAATTAGCCTGGCACCGACTCGAAGATTTACGCAAGCTGGCCACCTTGCGCGGCGGTGTGAGCGAAGGCGAGCGTATGCAGCACCTTTTCTGGCGTCTTAACTTCCTACTGCTATCTGGTGCAACCCATAGCAGCCAGATGTATTACGAAGCAAAAGCCCTGGCCGGTGAGCTGGCCCCAACCTGGGCTTATCGTGACAAGGAGCTGATGACGCTCTACAGCAAGGCCAAAGCCTACGAGAAGGGCGAAAAAATCAGCTTTGCCGGTCGAGAGTTCGCACCGCTCTACACCCCGAAAAACGACACGCTAATCAATCTTTTTCAGATTACAGACGACGAGCAAGCCCAGCTACGCACCATCATCAGCAAAGGCATGGCCAAGGGGCGCGACAGAGCGCGTAAGGAAGCCGCCAGAAGGGCAGCCGGGGCGGTGGATAGGGAAACATACCTAGAAGCCGCTAACGCGAAGCAGGCGCAAGCACAGGCGCTTAGAGCGCAAGGCTTGAGCATTCGGGCCATTGCCCAGCAAATGGGCGTGTCTGTTGGTTCCGTTTCTGGCTATCTGAAAGCGGCCCCAGGTGTTCAAAGTCCATCCGTATTACAGGCGGATTTAGCAGGGTGTTCAAAGTCCGTCCG
>JALOAC010000064.1 GCA_023228985.1 Thiopseudomonas sp.
AATCAATGTAGACGACTACCTGCCGCCCAGCACAGCACCAAAAGCCAGTGCCACCAGCTCAAGCAAATCAAGCGGCTCCGGCAATAACCCACTGCCCCCTTCGCCCACTGAAAACCCATGGAGCACCGCCGAGGTACTGCCGCTGGCCGACCTGCGCGGACTTAACCTTGATACGCAACTGAAACTCAAAGAGGCAACCTTTAATAAGCTGCCACTGCGCAATCTGAGTATTAATGCACAAGCCAACCAAGGCGCGCTTAACCTTAAAGAATTCTCAACGAATCTTTACGATGGCAGTATTTCTAGCAACGCCACTGTCAACGCCAAAACCGACAACCCGCAAATTACGCTGAACACAGAGATTAAAAATATCCCCGTCGAGAAGCTACTCGCTGCTTTTGAACAAGAAGCGCCACTTGAAGGGAAAATTATTTTAAGTGGAAAATTCAACACTCAAGGCAACAGCGAACGTGCTTGGGTTGCCAACTTAAATGGTGCTAGCAACTTTAAAGTCAGCGAAGGCAAGCTCACCACCATCAACGTTGACCAATACCTGTGTACGGCCATTGCAACGCTTAACCGCAAGCAACTAACGCAAAACTTTACTGGCAACACCACTCACTTTAATGCGCTCAACGGCAGCGTCAGCATTAAAAATGGGCGCGCGCACAACCCTGACCTAACCATTAACATTCCCGGATTAAACGTGAAAGGCACGGGCTCTTTAGATCTAAACCTACTTGGCTTGGATTATAAGATCGGTGCAACCCTACTGGGCGATAGCAGAGAAATGCCCGACCCTGCCTGCGCCATCAATGAGCGTTATGTGGGATTAGAACTGCCTATCCGCTGTCGCGGCCCGCTCACCGGTGATGCGCCTAATTGTCAGCTAGACCAAGACGGGCTGGGTAAAATTGCCGCCAAACTGGCCGGCAGCAAACTCACCGAAAAACTCGACAAAAAACTCGGCGAGAAAGTCAGCCCTGACCTTAAGGATGCCCTCAAAGGTTTGTTTAGATAATGTCACCCCACGAGTTTAGCGCGGCCATTGTGCGCTGGTATCAGGCACACGGCCGCAAAACTCTTCCTTGGCAGCAAGACATCAATCCCTACAAAGTTTGGGTGTCTGAAATTATGCTGCAGCAGACTCAAGTCAGCACCGTCATTGATTATTATCAGCGTTTTATCCAACGCTTTGCCGATATCCATGAATTAGCACAAGCACCTTTAGATGAGGTGCTGCATCTGTGGACAGGACTGGGTTATTACTCGCGTGCGCGCAATCTGCACAAAACCGCACAGCTCATCTGCCGAGACTATGCTGGCAACTTCCCCAGCAGCGTCGACGCGCTAAACGAGCTACCAGGAATTGGACGTTCAACAGCCGGCGCCATAGCCAGTTTAAGCATGCAAGTGCGCGCACCCATCCTAGACGGCAACATTAAACGCGTTTTAGCGCGCTACAGCGCCGAACTGGAGCACCCCAACACCAGCGCAGCTAGCAAACGGTTATGGCAGCTTGCAGAGCAGCTCACGCCCGCACAAGACTTTGCCCAATACAACCAAGCCATGATGGATATGGGCGCAACCCTATGCACGCGCAGTCGTCCACAGTGCGATAGCTGTCCCGTGCGTGAAGGCTGCTCAGCCCTCAAACAAGACCTGCAACAAAGCTTGCCCGTACCGCGACCTAAAAAACAGCTGCCCAAGAAAACCAGCATCATGTTAATTATTAGCGACCCTCAGCAGCAGGTCATGCTCTATCAACGTCCACCGCAAGGTTTGTGGGGCGGTTTATTCAGTCTGCCTGAACTGGACGACCTAGCGCAGCTGGATGCATTCATGTACAAACACCAGCTCAAACCACTCGACCAACAACCACTGCCACCACTAACGCATAAATTTAGCCACTTCGAACTCAGGATAACTCCGTGGCTCGTCCAGCTTGCCGAGCAACCGATTTGTCTGGCTGAATCTGGATGGTTTTGGTATAACACCAAGCAACCGCAAGCAATTGGCCTTGCTGCCCCCATTAAAAAACTACTTGGACAGCAGTTTAATCTCATCGATTAGGAGTTTAATATGTCTCGTATGGTATTTTGTCGAAAACTAAAACAAGAGCTGCCCGGCTTAGCGCGCGCGCCCTTCCCCGGTGTAAAAGGCGAAGACATCTTACAAAACATCTCCCAGCAAGCTTGGGATGAATGGCAAGCGCATCAAACCATGATTATCAACGAGCGTCATTTAAATATGATGGATGCTGATGACCGCAAATTCGTCATGCAAGAGATGGAAAAGTTCTTTGCCGGCGAAGATTTTGCCCGCGCAGAAGGTTATGTTCCACCCAGCGACAACTAAGACTTGACAACCCACTAATAAAGCTCTTTAATAGCGCCCCATTGTTGCCCGGATAGCTCAGTCGGTAGAGCAGAGGATTGAAAATCCTCGTGTCGGCGGTTCGATTCCGTCTCCGGGCACCATTTTTAAATAAAAGCCCATTTTCGAATGGGCTTTTTTATTTCTGCCTAGCTAGTTTTCACAAAATAATCTACAGTAACTGCGCCCTCTATACTCATATGAATCCTTATATAAGCATGGCCAGTTAACTATGAAACTCAATATGCCTAATAAGATTTTTGCAAGCTACTTTATATTAGCTCTAGCGTGGCTAAGCGCTAGCTTATGGGTTCCTTACACCAATAATGCAGAAGTAAAAATCTATATCACCGCTATTGGTTTTTTTGCTTTTTCTTGTGTGTATTTATTTTTTGCAATAAACAAACTGCACCGCAACAATAACAAAACTAAAAATGAAATCACCAAGCTCAATATCGCACTAGATGCAGGCCGCGAATCAGTCTGGGAATGGCAGCTGGAAAACGACAGCAAACTCATCACCTTCTCACCAAGCTACTGTCGAATGCTTGGTTATGAACCCGGTAATTTCGCCAAACACCAAAGCCAGTGGCAAAATTATTTGCATCCGGATGAACGTGAACGCATCTATAAAAAAGTCATGCAATTCATCGCTGACCGCAACCCTGCCTGTTATGAAAACACCTACCGCATGCTACACAGCGATGGCGAATACCGCTGGATTCACTCTCGCGGCCGCCTTATTTTTGATAACCATGGTCAACCCCTAAGTCTAATTGGGATGGCCACTGACACCAGCGCCAAGCGCCAAGACCACGACCGCTTGCTGCAGGCGAATGCCGTCTTCGAAGCCACTCATGAAGGCGTCTTAATTAGCGATCACAACAACACCATTGTGTTTGTTAATCCTGCTTTTTCGTTAATTACTGGTTATGAATCTGATGAAGTACTAGGTAAAAACCCGCGTTTATTTAAGTCGGGTCGGCACACCAAAGAGTTTTACCAAGAAATGTGGCGCGCACTAGAAGACCAAGGCTACTGGAGCGGCGAAATTTGGAACAGGCGCAAAAATGGCGAAATCCTGCCACAGCTACAAAGCATTCGCCTAATACGCGATGAAAATGGTTTCGTTACTTACAGCGTAGCAATCTTTTCTGATATTTCTTTGCTCAAGCGCTCGCAATCTGAGCTGAGTTTTCTAGCCCACTACGATCCGCTGACCAACCTGTCCAACCGTTTGCTGTTGCATGAACATATTAAACTGTCATTGCGCAGGGCCATACAGAGTAAAACCCTAGCAGCACTGTTTATCGTCGACCTAGACCATTTTAAGAACATCAACGAGAGCCTCGGGCACTCGCGAGGCGATGAGCTGTTAAAGGCTGCTGCAGAGCGACTCAGCCAGTTTATGGAGAACAATGCCACCCTCTCACGTTTTGGCGGTGATGAGTTTGCTGTAGTGTTTGACAATGTAAGCAGTGCCGCCGAAGCCGCTACGCTCGCACAGCAAATTCTAACACTTTTTGATACCGCATTTATTGTTGATAATAATGAAATTTTCATAACCGCCAGCATAGGTATTTGCTTGTTTCCACTATCCGGCAAATCTTCCGAGGAAATTTTCCGCAATGCCGATACCGCCTTAAGTAAAGCCAAAGCTATTGGTCGCGCTACCTTTGCGTTTTATACCAGCGAGCTTACTGATCAGGCTTACCAAAGATTACGTATTGCTAGCGAACTGCGCTATGCGTTGGAAAACAATCAGCTAAGGGTGTTTTTCCAGCCTGTTTACTCACTGACCAAAGAGCGCATCGTGGGCTGTGAAGCTTTAGTGCGCTGGCTGCATCCAGAGCGCGGCATGATTTCCCCAGCTGACTTTATCCCTATTGCTGAGGACAGCGGCTTAATTACCAATATTGATTCGTGGGTGCTAAACACTAGCTGCCAACAAATGAAAGCTTGGCTGGATGCTGGCTTAGATCTTAAGTTTGTTGCTGTTAACGTCTCCAGCAGACTGTTTAGCCGTATAGATTTCACCGAAAAAGTCGTTGAGGCACTAGCCGAGAGTCAGCTTGACCCAAGCTATTTAGAACTTGAAATCACTGAAAGCGCAGTGATGGACGATGTAGAGCGCGCCGATAGCCTGCTGAACAAACTCTGTGATATGAATGTGCGCTTAGCTCTTGATGACTTTGGCACCGGCTATTCATCACTGAACCGCCTCAAATCCCTTCCCGTGCACAAGCTCAAGATAGATCAAAGCTTTGTTCGCAACCTACCTAGCGACGGCAGTGACGCCGCCATAGTGCGCGCCATCATTGCCTT
>JALOAC010000029.1 GCA_023228985.1 Thiopseudomonas sp.
CAGTCAGGCCGAGGATATTTAGTTGGCAAAAGCTGGAAAGATCAGGGCTAGAAAAGGTAAGATTGTTCACGTCGGGGGCTTAGTTTTTGTTGGTGTGGGAACTTACATTTTCTAAGATCCCCGACTCCTTTTCCAGCCGGTCAGGTTTTTTCTACACCCTTAAATGCGAAGAGCCAGATAAGCCCGCGTAGTGACATAGCCGCGCTCAATATAGGCATGGGTGATGTCTTACAGCAGTAGGTTAAGCTGTGCCGCTGTCAGGCATTGATTTTGATAGGGTGCAACCGCAGCGGCCTGTACTGCGGGGCTAAGTAACCTAACGCCCACCAGCTCAATCTGTTGAATGTCGATGCAACGGTCATCCGCAGGAGCAGGAACTTCGCTTGCTTCGGGCAGGATTCCTGGCAGATGTTGTAGTTCATCCAGGCGCTGCTGCTGATCTTGCAACAACCGTTGCTGCCGCTCGCGGGCCAGGTCACGGTCTCCAGGCAGGGAGGCGGCCTGCAGCCCGCTGACAGTTACACTGCACCCTAATAGAACAGCAACATGTAATGTTTTTCTCAGACTCATAGGGAATAAATACACCAAATCCTCAAGTACAGCAGTACTGCTATATATGTCCGCTGGATATAACAGAAGATTCCCAGCTAAGTACTTGAGTGCGATAAATTGACTGGTGCAGATTCTAGACGGGTTGCAATGTTAAACCATGTACAGAGCTCACACGTTACCCAGCAGTAGACTAAAGCACTATATTGACAAAGAACATCTTTCCCATATAGCCAACAGAATATCAACCAATTGATATCAAGAAGCTAGCAATTGTTTTTACCTGTTTTGGCTAGCGCACCTAAACTACACTCTAGAGTGTCTACTGCTCCAACCTCAGCTCCAGCTGCTGCGCCTGACCTTTCAGGTCTTCCAGCCGCACAACACCCAGATGGTGTTTATCGAGAAAAGATACGCGAATAGACGCTTTACAGCGCTGTCTAAAAAACACCTCCTGAATGCAGGACTTTTTAAGGTTGGCTTCAGGTGTCCGGCCTACAGTAACAACGTAAACCAATCTGGGAGAAAACCATGAAAACGCCACTATTTTTCACCTCTCTATTTGCAGCCACCTTGGCAACTGGTGCGGCCTTTGCTGATGACGATTGCAACGATCCGATAGCTGACTGGCAGCCGCGAGAAGTCTTGCGTCAGATGCTTGAAGACGAGGGCTGGAAGGTGCAGCGCATCAAGGTTGATGACGGCTGCTATGAGGTTAAAGGGTTTGATCAGGACGGTAACAAGGTTAAGGCCGAGTATTTTCCCGCCTCTTTGCGTCTACGTAAGCTAGAAACGAAATTCAAACAAAACCCGGACGTAACAGACGAGTTACCCAATCGAAACAAGCAAAAAAGAACAGACAAACAAAACAAGCGTGATAACGGAGACAGATCATGAAAAAGCTCACTCTTATTCTTGTCATGCTAGCGGCTATCAGTCTGTCTACCCTCAGCCAGGCGCGTGAAGTGACGTTCACCACCCAGCTGAAAAATTACAGCGGTGATGGTGCTTATATAGTGCTGTACCTCGTTAACGAGAACGGTCAATACCAGCGCACGTTTTGGCTGGCCGGAACAAAATCAAAATACTACAAGCACCTACCTGACTGGGCGCGTGGCAGCGGACTGCGCAGCAGTGAATATGATGGCGTGACTGGAGCCAGTGTGCTGAGCGGCAAAACCCTCAAGGTCACCGTCGATATTGATGATGCGTTGATTGATGCGGGGTACGAGGTGCGCGTGGATACCTCTGTCGAAGACAAGCGTGACAACCGTGCCGACGTTAGCGCGCCGTTAACCACCGATGGTGCGGGTAAATCCTTTGCAGGTCGTGGCTACGTGCAGTCATTCAGCTACGGCTTCTAAAACTGAGCAAACCAGGAGTCTAGTAATCATGCTACGCCAACTGCACTCATTACCCGGCCTGCTCGCTGCGCTGTTTGTCGTCCTACTTGCTGTAACGGGAGCGATTCTATCGCTTAATCCAGCACTGGAGCGGTTGGCTACTGTTCTGCCAGCTGCTGGACAAATAAGCGTTGCCGAGCTGACGGGTAAGTTGGCCAAGCGTTATCCTGAAACCGAGCAAATTGTTCGCACGCCTTCGGGCGCTCTGATTGTTTATTTCACCCGCGATGGTCAGGTCGGAGCTGATCGTGTGAATCCTCAAACTGGAGAAACCAACGGCCCCTATGAGCCTTCCTCTTTCTCGCGCTGGATGAAGAACCTACATCGCTCCTTGTTACTGGATACTCCCGGTCGTGCAGTAGCAGGTATCACGGCGTTGCTGTTAGTTGTATTAACGATTTCAGGTATTTTCTTACTGGCCACCCGCATGGGCGGCTGGCGTCAACTGCTACAGCCAGTCCGTGGCACTCCAAGTCAACGTTTGCACATCGAGTTTGGCCGGGTTGTGATAATTGGCCTGCTGCTGTCTGCATTAACCGGGGTTTACCTTTCCGCCATTACTTTCGAGCTAATATCTGAGGGGATAGAGGCCGAGCCTGAACTGCCACAACAGGTATCGAGCGGTATTCCTGCAGCTACCAACACATTAGCTGCTTTAAAAGCTATGGACTTAACTCAACTGCGCGAGCTGGTTTACCCCTACCCTAACGATCCTGACGGCATGTACTCTCTAACGACTGAGCAGGGTGCTGGCTATATCGACCAGGTCAGCGGCGAGTGGCTTTCTTATCAAGAGCACGATGCCACCCATGTGTTCTATGAATTTATTTATATGCTGCATACAGGCGAAGGGCTCTGGTGGCTTGGCATAATCCTTGGTTTGCTGGCATTGGCCATCCCCGTAATGGCTGTAACAGGCCCTCTGATCTGGTGGAAGCGCCACAGTTCTAAACCCAGGTTCGCTGCTAACAGTGCTGCCAACACTGCTGATACGGTGATCCTTGTGGGCAGCGAAAGTAACAGCACTTGGGGCTTTGCCAAAACCTTACACGACAACCTAGTTCAAGCTGGTTACCGCGTACATAGCGCACCAATGAACCAACTCGCCTCTAATTATCGTTCTGCGCAGCGGTTATTTATTCTTAGCGCTACCTACGGTGATGGTGATGCACCGGCCTCAGCTAAACAGTTCTTTCAGCGACTGGAAAAGATACACCAACAACCGACGTTTGCTACTGCCGTACTGGGCTTTGGTGACCGTCAATATCCTCAATTTTGCGGGTTTGCAAAAAAAGTAGAAGAAACACTCAGTGCTAAAGGATGGCCACAGTTATTACCGCTAGACCGCATCAACCGACAATCACCGCAGGAGTTCGCCCGCTGGGGTAATGCAGTGGGTAAAGCTTTGGGCAGCGAGCTGACGCTGGTGCATATTCCAACACGACCTAAAACCACCACTCTAACGCTTGCTGAGCGCGTGGATTACGGTATTGACGTACAGGCGCCAACTGCTGTACTGCGTTTCATCGCGTCAGAAAACAACACAGAAATCAATCTTATCAGTCGCTTATTTAAGCGCAGCGGATTACCACCTTTTGATGCTGGCGATTTGGTCGGCATTATTCCGCCGGGCAGCCAAGTACCGCGTTTTTATTCACTGGCCTCTGCTTCCAAAGACGATGTTTTGGAGATCTGCGTGCGCCAGCATCCTAACGGTCTGTGCTCAAACTTTCTTTGCACGCTGCCCATAGGTGGCAACATCGAAGCCTTTATTCAACCCAACCCTGACTTTCGCCCGGCTTCAGGTAAAGCACCCATCGTACTCATCAGCGCCGGCACCGGTATTGGGCCATTAATGGGATTCATCCGCCATAACTGGGCACACCATCCTATGTATCTGTATTGGGGTGGCCGTTCTCCACAGTCCGATTTTCTCTACGAGTCCGAGTTAAACACCTACCTTAAAGACAAACGACTGACCGAACTAAACGCCGTATTTTCACGCACCAGTGACCGCGCCTACGTGCAGGACAAGATTAGCCTAGACGGCGAAAAACTGCGCAAATTGATTAAAAGTGATGCACAAATTTTGGTCTGCGGCGGCAGAGACATGGCCAACAGCATCATGACGGCACTCAATGACATCCTTGCGCCCCTAGGGATCAGCGTTGCAACACTTAAAGCCCAAGGTCGCTACCGTGAAGATGTGTATTGAACAGGCTGCCTATCCTCACGCAAAAAACCTATACAAATTAATTGACCTGTACAGCTTTTAATGTATTCTTGTACAAAGATTTTGCTTTGTACAGGTATTTGGTTATGAGCACAGATAAGTTAATCAAGGTTGGCATCAGTTCTTGTTTGCTCGGCGCGCCCGTGCGTTTTAATGGCGGACACAAACAATCCTTGCTGTGTAAAGACGCGCTGAGTCAATACTTTACCTATGTTTCCATCTGCCCTGAGCAAGCCATTGGTCTTGGCACACCACGTGAGCCGATTCGTTTGGTCGGTGATGTGGCGCTCCCACGTGCCGTCGGCACGGTGAATCAAGTGCTGGACGTGACTGAGGCTTTGACCGCCTTTGGTCAACGCACGGCTGCTGAGTTGGATGATATTTGCGGGTATATTTTGATGCAAAAATCACCCTCTTGCGGTATGGAGCGCGTGAAGGTATATCAAAAAGACGGCCATAGCGCTGAGCATGGCAGTGGCTTGTTTGCTGCCGCCTTAATGCACGCACAACCACTCTTACCGATAGAAGAAGATGGCCGTTTGAATGATCCGGTATTACGGGAAAACTTTATCACCCGTGTATTCGCCTATGCCCAGTGGCGCGAGTTGCTCGACAGCGGTTTAACACGGCAAAAACTTTACGACTTCCATGCCCGTTATAAATATCAGCTAATGGCCAGCAGCCCAGCCGACTGCACCGCGCTAGGTCGTTTACTGGCCAGCAATCAGCAGCTAGAACTCGCTAGTTTAGCTAATGATTACTTCAATTTGTTTATGCCTGCTTTGAAAAAAATAGCCAATCGCGGCACGCATACCAATGTGTTACAGCACATCAGTGGCTATATCAAACACTCGCTCAGTAGCGCTGAAAAGCGTGAGTTACAAGCCTTAATTACGCAGTATCGCACCGGTATTGTGCCGTTAATTGTGCCGCTGACGCTGATAAAACATCATTTTAACCGCCATCCCGATCGCTACATTGCTGGGCAAGTGTATTTGCAGCCGCACCCTGAAAACCTTAGCTTGCGTAACGCGCTATGAATGATTTTATCTCCCAAACAGCGCCAGAGACGGACGTGCAACCCGACGAGCCATTGTTCCCGATTCGTGATGTCGCCCAACAAACCGGCGTCAATCCCGTCACTTTGCGCGCGTGGGAGCGCCGTTACGGACTCATCAAACCGCTGCGCACCGCCAAGGGTCATCGCCTGTATAGCACTGCGCATATTGAGCGGATTCGTAAAGTGCTTGATTGGCTTGAGCGTGGTGTGGCGGTTAGCCAAGTGAAGCAATTGCTTGAAGAACAGGCTAGCCAACCATTGTCTGAGGACTCGCCTTGGCGCACCCAGCAGACGCAATGGTTTACATGGATTGAACAGCTGGCTGAACGCCAGCTTGATGAGGGTTTTAAGCAAGCGATGGCGCTATACCCGCCAGAAACACTCTGCCAGCACTTGCTGTTGCCCTTGCTAGAAAAATTGCAGCAACACTGGAGAGTCACTGAGGGTGCTCGGGTTGAGCAGGTGTTTTTTATGACATGGCTGCGTACTCAGCTGGCCAGTCGTATTGCGCACAACAACCGTTTGCATCACAGCGCGCCGTTGCTGGTGGTCAGCCTATCTGAACACATCATGGAGCCAGAGCTATGGCTGTGCGGATGGCTGGCCAGCTATGCCGAATGCCCGGTGCGGGTGCTTGAATGGCCTATTCCGGCACCTGATTTGGCGCTTGCTGTTAAACGTCTCCAGCCGCGAGCACTGTTGCTCTACGGTAGTCAGCGTTTACAGGTTGAATCGCTGCGTGAGCTGATAGAGAACCTGCCCTGCCCCGTGCTGTTGTCGGGCCAATCGGTGACGATTCATCGCGATGAGTTAGCCGATTTAACCCAGCTTAACTGCGCTGCCGATCCGCTGCAGACCTATCACAGCCTGCAGCATCTCAATCTTTTACACCATCAATAAGGAACTGCACATGCGCCAACTCATTTGGTTGCGTACTGATCTGCGGATACATGACAACACTGCCTTGCTCGCCGCCACTCAAGCGGGTCCCACGATTGCGGTGTTTTTACTCAGCCCAGCGCAGTGGCAAGCACACAATAATGCCGCCTGCAAAGTCGATTTTTGGCTGCGTAACCTTGCCGAAGTGCAAAGAAACCTCGCGGCACTCAACATCCCTTTACTGATTCGTAGCGCCGAACGTTGGCAAGAAGCGCCTACAATCATAGCCCAGCTGTGCCATGAATTAAACATTAGCGCTGTGCATGTTAATACCGAGTATGGCGTTGACGAAAGCCAACGCGATGCAGCCGTTGGTGCGCTACTGGTTGAACAGGGCCTCTTATTTAAAAGTCATCATGACCGATTGTTGTTTAAGCCCGGCAGTATTCTCACGCAAAATGACAACTACTTTAAAGTATTCAGCCAGTTTCGTAAGGTCTGCTATCAGCGCTTACACAATTACATTGCACCATGCCTTACCGTGCCTACCGCGCAAGCGGTTTTACCCATTGAGGCCGATCCCGTTCCTACTAACGTGGCTGGATTCACAACAGTTGCCACCTCACTGCAAGCCCTATGGCCTGCGGGTGAAACCGCTGCACAACAACGTCTGGATAGCTTTTGTGCTGAGGCGATTGATGATTATTCAGAGCAACGGGACTTCCCTGCCGAACTAGGCACCAGCCAGATTTCCGCCTATTTAGTTGCCGGTGTGCTGTCTGTGCGCCAATGCTTGCATGCTGCGCTAGCGGTGAACCAGGGCGAGTTTGATTGCGGCAATGCAGGCGTGGTGACTTGGATTAACGAACTGCTTTGGCGTGAGTTTTACACGCACATACTGGTGGGATACCCCAAGGTATCGCGTCACCGAGCCTTCAAGGTTGAAACAGAGTTTTTAGCTTGGCGCAAAGCACCCGATGACTTGCTGGCTTGGCAACAAGGACGCACCGGTTTCCCGATTATTGATGCAGCGATGCGACAACTTCTAGCCACTGGTTGGATGCACAACCGTCTGCGCATGGTTGTGGCCATGTTTTTAACTAAAAACCTGCTGATTAACTGGCGTGAAGGTGAGCGTTTTTTTATGCAGCATTTAATCGATGGTGATTTAGCCGCAAACAATGGCGGCTGGCAGTGGAGCGCATCAACAGGTACAGATGCCGTGCCATATTTTCGCTTGTTTAACCCCATTAGCCAATCCAAAAAATTTGACCCACAAGGCGACTTTATTCGGCACTGGTTGCCTGAGCTGGCACACTTAAGTGACAAAGACATCCACCAACCGAAACTACAGGGTGGCTTGTTTGATGCCACTGATTACCCCGAACCCATGGTGGATTTAGCCTCGAGTCGTGAACGGGCATTAAATGCATTTAAAAACCTGCCGCGCCGCGCCGATTTTAACGACCCTTTTGGTACAGATTGATGAATGGACTAAGACTACTGATTAACATCGTCCTCGCTGCAGTGTGCGCTTGGGGCGGTCTCTACCTGCTTGGGCAGGACTCTTATTATCTGCATGACCGCTGGCATCGTGTGCCGGGCACGACCTTCTCTGGAGTGTCGCTGTATCTCTTAGCTGCGAGCCTGTTCTGCCTGAGTGCCTTCTCCATCGCCGTTGCGCGAGCTTGGCTAGCAGGAACACTGCCCATGCCAAACCCCCAGACTCTTGAGACACATCCAAACTACAAAGGGCAGCTCCTTACGCGGTATTGGTATTTTGTGGTTCCCGCTTTTTTACTGCTGCTGATTGCCTATTTGTTGGCGGATTAGGCGCACTTTGTCGGAGCTCATCTTCTGCTCGATGAGAACCAACCAGCTACGCCTACCCAGATAACGCCTAATTTGCTGTCACCAAAAAAGTAGAGCTCCAACATTTTAGCTTGCTGCGGCAAACAGCCTACTCACAACGACCCGCTGCTTTTAATAAGGCATTACAACCTGCACCACTGTGTGGTTTTGGCGCATTAGGATTATCGTTGATGGGGCCGGAGCAAAGTGCATCCGAGGCAATACCTACGTTAGTGTAGTAACAGTTGTAAATACCGCCTGAGTAATGCGCTTGATAAGTAATTTTTATACCCGAGCGTTTAACCTCTGTCACTTTTACTTCGTCAGCGCTTGCATTGAGTGCAAAGGCAGCCTTTTCAGCAGCCGTTTTTTCAGATGAGTTTTTTGGTGTTTCTGCTTTTTGAGCTTTCTTGTTAGTCTGCTTTGGTGTTGGCGCTGATGCAACAGCATTGATAGGGCCGGAGCAAAGCGCATCCGATGATATACCCACATTCGTGTAGTAACAGTTATAAACACCCCCAGCATAGTGCGCTTTATAGGTGATTTTTATGCCCGACCGTTTAATATCCGTTGCTTTTACTTCGTCTGCACTGGCGTTTAATGCAAATGCTGCTTTTTCAGCCGCTTTTTCTTGAGCTGTTGCAGCAAAGGCTGAGGATGTAAAAAGCATTGCCGCAGATATAACCAAACTCGAAATCCGTATTACGCTCACAATAATAATCCTTGTTTTTAAATGTTTTATGCGGCCCAAGTTCTGGGCCGCACTTAGATGTATTCGTTACTGAAAATCAGGCTACCAATGCTCATGGCGCCAAATTTCGACTGTAAAACTAGTTTCTTGAACCCGTTAATGCTTTTTCTATTTTCTTATCAGTCTTGTACTGACCGAGTGAATACACAGCCCAAATTGCAGCCGGCAGCCAACCGATAATTGTGATTTGTAGAACAAAGCAAATGATGCCTGCGATGGGGCGACCTATAGTAAAAAAGACAATGAACGGCAAAACGATAGCTAATAAGAGACGCATAGTTTCTTCCTTGACAGTAAGTTTAAGTTTGAATGGGGATGTAATTTGCTTCGGGGGATACAAAGCAGCGAACACTAACAAACACGCCTTCAAATCGCCACTGCTCAATCAGTTATTTGTGAACTGCGATGAACTTCAATTCCGCCCTGCTAAGGGTTCTTTTTAAAAAGAAAAATACATTCTGCGGTCTATACTTAGCCATATCTACATGAACGGACTCAGGCGTATGGCTAATAAAACCCCCACCCTCGTTTTTCTTCTGACAGCCTTGCTAATGTCAAACAAAGCGGTGCTGGCCAGCGACAGGCAAACAGAGTTCAATGATGATAATTACCAGCCGCGCGGTGCTATCAATATAACACCGGGGATAAAAAACAAAAAAACACAGCGCAAACCCACAACAACAGCTAAGCCCGGGCCGTTGCGTTCGGTGAAATGGCAGTGGGAAGGTGCTGGCTTTTCCAGTAAGCGCAAAAGCCAAGGTAAAACCGATGGCGTGTTTTATTACCAAATCAGCAACAGCGTCATTAACACCTCTAGCCTGTGCGACAATTACACAGCTGGTTCGCTAATTTATAGGGATTGTCGCAAAGCGGCTAAAAGATACTTTAACGAGCAATGCTCAAGCCAGTTTCCAGAGGCCTGTGGCGCCGCTGGAATGACGCCTTAGCACAGGTTATGCGCTGATTTCTTTTTCAGCTGAGGCTGCTTTTAACTTGTCAGGATTAATTAAAAAACGGGCTAACGCTGGCAGTAACCAAATCGCACCCAGCATGTTCCAGAGGAACATAAAGGTCAGCATCAAGCCCATATCAGCTTGGAATTTAATGTCGGAGAAAATCCACGTTGCCACGCCAATGGCTAAACACACACCGGTAAACAATACTGCCTTGCCGGTAGATTTCAGAGTTTGATAGTAGGCCTCTTGCAGCGACATACCCATGCGCAAGAAAGTTTCCAAGCGGCTATAGATATAAATACCATAGTCCACCCCAATACCCACACCCAAAGCAATCACGGGCAAGGTGGCCACTTTTACACCAATCCCGAGCCACGCCATAAGCGCATTAGCTAATACGGACGTGAGTACTAAAGGCAAAATCACACAGGCCGTTGCCGCAACAGAGCGGAAAGTGATCAAGCACATTAAAATTACTGCAGTATATACAGCCACCAGCATCAGGGTTTCCGAAGCTGAAATCACATCATTAGTAGCCGCTTCAATACCCGCATTACCGGCCGCCAGTAGAAATTGATAATTATCCGTATTATTCTGTTCAGCAAATTCTTTAACAGCAGCCACAGCGGTATTAAGTGTTTCTGCTTTATGGTCTTCCAAAAAGATCAGCACAGGAGCTAATGAGCAGTCTGCGTTATACAGCGAATCAGCACGGGAAATGGAGTTGTTCAGCACATGCGCGTTACGTGACAAAGCTTCCCACTTTAGATTGCCCTCATTCATGCCTTTAATCACCTGCTTGGCCACGGTCACCATGGATACCACCGACTGCACGCCCTGGGTATTTTCCATTTTCCAAGTCAAGTTATCCATCGCATCCATTACAGCGTATTTGGAGCAGGATTCAGTAGGGGTTTTCACCATCACCACCAGCACATCTGAGCTAGTTGAGTAGTTGTTGATCACAAAGTCGTTATCAAGGTTATAACGCGAGTCGGGATGCAGCTCGGGAGCTCCTTGGTCAAGATCGCCAACCTGTAAATTTTGCCCATACCAAAGACCAAAGCAGACTGCGACCACCGCCAAACCAATAGAAATTGGCGCCACCTTAGGATTAGCGAAGTTAGACGCCTTGCGCCAAATTCCGCTTTCTCTAGCCCCGCTTTCACGGCTTGCTTTAAGTGCTGCTTTGCTTAAGCCCAAATACGACACCACCACCGGTAAGAAAATCAGGTTGGTCAAAATAATGACCGCCACACCGACAGAGGCGCCGATAGCCAACTCACGAATCACACCAATATCAATCAATAACAGCGTGATAAAACCGACCGCATCGGATGATAACGCCATCATGCCCGGTACAAATAACTGCCTAAACGCCATACGTGCGGCGCTAAGCGCATTTACTGCAGTACTGGATGACAAGGCAATACCGTTAATGACCTGCACACCATGCGAGATGCCTATGGCAAAGACTAAAAACGGCACCAGCATGGAATAGGGATCGATACCAAAGCCCATCAAATGCAACAGCCCTAGCTGCCAACCCACAGCTACCAGCGTAGTAAACAGCACAGCCAAGGTGCTTTTGATACAGCGTGTGAAGCGTAATAGCAGCAAGAACGTGATGCCTAGCGCGACCGCAAAGAACATCGCAACGCCAATCAAACCATCAATTAAGTCACCGACTTTTTTAGCAAAACCAATAATATGGATTTTGACCTTAGGGTTCTGGGACTGATATTTATCACGAATGTGCTCTTCAAGCTGATGCGAGAAATCACGGTAATCCAGCTTAAGCAAGGTGCCCTGATCTTGCGGATCGGGAAACACTTCCAATAACGGAATTTCAACAATGCTGGACTTGAAATTATTGGCCACCAAACGCCCTACTTGGCCCGACTTAAGAATATTACTGCGTAACTCTTCTAGGCTTTCTGCCGAGCCATCATAGGTTTGTGGAATAACCTCACCGCCATCAAACCCCTCCTCGGTAACCTCAGTCCAGCGCACATTTGGACTCCAAAGAGAGCGCACACCGGCACGATCGACACCGGGAATATAAAAGGCTTCATCGCTGATCTGCTTTAGCGTTTCCATATAGTCTTTATCGAAAATATCTCCCTCAGTTGTTTCTACAGAAATACGCACGCTATTGCCTAAATTCGACAGATCGTCTTTATATTTCAGCATATTTTCGATGTAGGGGTGCTGCAGCGGAATCATTTTTTCAAAACTGGTTTCTGGTCGTACTTGTGCCGCTTGCCAGAATAAAAACACACTGATAAGCGCACAAATCAGGATAACCCAAGGACGGTTACTAAAAATGAGTCGTTCGATAACTGCTGCTGGATTACTTGTGGATTTGCCCGTCATGTCCGTACTCCAGTCTTATTCTTGTAATGCCGCGCCAGTGGGCGATGACAGATGAATGCCGTGCTGGCCGATTAAAATTAAATTTCCGCCTTGTGTGTCCGTTACGCCCGCTAATGACAAACGGTCTGTGCGGTTATAAATAGAAAAACTCTGGCCTGCATCTGTGCTGCGTAACACACTGCCGCCGTGACCGACAATAAACACTGTGCCATCCGCAAGCAGGCTGCTATCAGCCAAGCCAAACTCTAGCGGGCCATTTGCACCACGTAACTCAATTCGCTGCCAGCTATCACCAAAATCAGCTGATCTGAATACATGTCCACGCAAGCCATACACCAGTAAGGTATTTTCTTGAGCTGTTGCCTGCACACCAAACAGCGAGCCTTCGTAGGGGCTGGTTAGTGTTTCCCAGCTTGCCCCCAAGTCAGTTGAGCGAAACATGGAGCCCATTTCGCCGACAATAAAAATGCCCGCATCTTTGACTGCAGTAATAGCATTGAGGTGATAGCCGCTTTCGTTATCCAGTGCCTCGTTGATGCTCTCCCAATGTTGCCCACCGTCTTGGGTGTGCAACAAGGTGCCATAAGCGCCTACCGCAAAGCCGGTGTGTTGATCAGCAAACCAAATATCTAATAAAGGGGCTTCCAGTTCTAAGTCTTGATACTGCTGAGCCCAAGTCAGTCCACCATCAGTGGTGTGCAAAATCAGCGCATCGTGCCCTACCGCCCAACCCTGTTGTGCATCAACAAAATACACTGCTGTTAGCAGTTGCTGAGTAGGCACCTTAGCTTGCTGCCAGGTTTTACCCTCATCATCGGAATATAGGACATGACCACGCTCACCCACGGCAACAATGCGTTGGCCAGCATGCGTAATATCGAGTAATAGGCTGTGCGTCGCTCGAAGAGAGTGAGCAACATAAGGGGATTGGATTATCTCTTGAGCATAGGCGCTGGTTAGCCAGCTAGCTGACAGGCTTAATGCCAATACCAAAGCACTCTGCTTGAGTAACTTTAGTGGTTGCTGCACAGGCAAGAACATAAACCATCTCCCCTTATATATTTTTTATGTGAGGCTTTTTATACATATAGTGCACAACCATAGTGCCAAAAACAAAGGCAAACAAGTGTTTGAGTTAGTTTATTTGACTTGCCCTGCCAGTCTTTTACTGACTCAAAAGTCAGCAGCAAAATTCGTTATCATTTGCTGCTGACAACTATACTTTCCTCTATAAATCATAGGCTTCAGCGATCTTGTTGATACATGATCATGTTTTATACGTGGGTGTGACACAGCTGTTTTAGAACTTTAATGCCACACACGTGCTGCGCTCAAACAATAGAGCGCAGCACGTGTATCAGGCCAATGTACGCTCTAGCACCTCATACAAATCCTTGGACAGCTTAGGCAGGGCTTGCAGCTGTTCTAGTTGAGCACGCATCAACGCTTGCTGTGTAGGCGCATAGCGTTGCCAGCGGGTTAAGGGCGTAATAATACGGGCGGACATCTGTGGGTTGAGCGCATCCAGCGCCGCTACCTGCTCGGCTAAGAACACATAACCACTGCCGTCTTCTGCGTGGAACTGGGGCAAATTATGTTGGGTAAACGCACCAATCACCGCGCGCACTTTGTTGGGGTTTTTAATGCTAAAGCTGGGGTGCTGCATTAATTGGCGTACGTGCGCCAGCTCGCCCAGCACTGAGCTGGCGGCCTGCACGCTAAACCATTGGTCCATCACTAGGGGATCGTGCGCAAATTCTTCGGCAAACTGAACTAAGGCCGCTTGGGCTTGGCTCTGTGCTGTGCTGTTGACTAAGCAGCTGAGCGCGGATAAACGCTCGGTCATATTGTCCGCCTGCTCAAATTGCGCCACGGTGGCTGCAACAATGTCGTCACGCTGTAAGAGCGTCAGGTAACTGAGCGCCATGGCTTGCAAGCGACGGTTGCCGATTTGTTCAGCCTCAGGACGGTACTGGGTTTGTTTTGCCTGTTCACGCAGGCGGTTATAGAGCGCCAGCAAAGGCTCCGCCAATTGCTCGGCCAGATACAAGCGCACGGTTTCACGCGCCTTATCAGTCAGCTGAACCTGGGCTTGTTCTTGCAACTCCAGCAGATAGGCCAAGCTGGGCAAGCTGATAATTTCTGCTTGCAACGCTGTGTCTAAGTGCGGGTTATTCAATACGGCGGCAAATGACTGTGCTAAACACCCATCAACCTGCACAGGGGCATGAGTGCGTAGCTGTTCGCACACCTCTTCAATCACCTGTACGGCTAACTGCTGGGCGGCTTCCCAACGATTAAAACCATCGCTGTCATGTTGCAACAAGAACGCCAATTGCTCACGGCTGTAGTCATAGTGCAATTTAACCGGCGCGGAAAAGCCACGCAGCAGTGACGGCAACGGGCGTTCGCTCACCTCGGTGAAGGTAAAACGCTGCTGAGCTTGGTTAAGGGTCAGCACCCAGTTATCTTGCGTTACACACTGTTCTGCGTCTTGCAAACGTGCGCTGAGGGCTTGTCCTTCTGCGCCTAATAAGCCCATCGCCACTGGAATGACAAAGGGCTGTTTGTTAGCTTGCCCCGGCGTGGCTGGGCAGCTTTGTGTGATATCGATATGGTACAGCTGTCGTTCGGCATCATATTCGTCCGTAACGCGCAGCACGGGCGTACCGGCTTGGCTGTACCAGCGTTTAAACTGGGTTAAATCCATGCCGCTGACGCTTTCCATCGCCGCGACAAAATCATCGCAGGTCACGGCCTGACCGTCATGGCGCTCAAAATACAGATCCGAGCCTTGGCGGAAGCGCTCTGGACCGAGCAATGTATGCAGCATGCGCACCACTTCTGCGCCCTTCTCGTAAATCGTCCAGGTATAGAAGTTGGAAATCTCCATGTACTCAGGTGGACGCACGGGGTGTGCTAAGGGACCGGCATCTTCAGCAAACTGATGGGTGCGTAAAAAAGTGACATCCTCAATGCGCTTGACCGTACGCGAGTTCATATCCGCTGAAAACTCGCTGTCACGAAACACGGTAAAGCCTTCTTTGAGCGACAACTGGAACCAGTCACGGCAGGTGACGCGGTTGCCCGACCAGTTATGGAAGTATTCGTGGGCGACAATGCTTTCAATACGTTGAAAAGTGGCGTCAGTGGAGGTTTCTGGCTTGGCCAACACACAGCTTGAGTTGAAGATATTCAAGCCTTTGTTTTCCATCGCGCCCATATTAAAGTCGTTCACCGCCACGACCATAAAGATATCCAGATCGTATTCGCGCCCATACTGCTCTTCATCCCAGCGCATGCATTTTTTCAGGCTGTTCATCGCGTGCTGGCATTTGTCGATATTTTCCGGCTCGACAAAAATCCGCAGCGTCACCTCACGGCCATTCATGGTGGTGAAGCTGTCCTCCACCGACCAGAGATCACCGGCCACCACAGCAAACAAGTACGCTGGTTTTTTATGCGGATCTTGCCAGGTTGCCCAATGGCGTTTGTCTTCCACGCCTTCTTCAATCAGGTTTCCGTTGGAGAGCAAAATCGGATAACGCTGCGTCTCAGCAATCACCGTGGTGGTAAAGCTGCTCATCACATCCGGACGGTCGAGGTAATAAGTGATTTTGCGGAAACCCTGCGCTTCACACTGGGTACAGAACATCCCACCTGATTTATACAGCCCTTCCAGTGCGGTGTTATTTTGCGGTTCTATGCGCACTGTGCTGTCGAGGGTAAAACTGGCACGCTGCGGTTGCAGGCTAAGCTGTTCGGCATCCACTTGATAGTCAGCGGCGGTTAACACCTGATCGTCCATCGCCAAATGCAACAGTTGCAATTCAACCCCATCAAGCACCAGCTTAGGCAAGTCGCAGCCCAATGCGGGGTTGCGCTGCATCACCAAGTGCGCATGCACCAAGGCATGATCCTCATACAGCTCAAAGGTCAGATGGGTTTCGTCAATGAGGTAGTCGGGCTGCTGATAATCCACTAAACGGATCAATTTCGGTTGTTCGGTACGCATAAATTCCTCGAGGGTGCATGTGCGGTCAGTGGCGGATGACAAAATGTTAGGCGTTGTTATAGCTGACGCAGCGCCAGCTGATAAGCAGTGTATTTGCGGATGTTAATCACGCCCGTATCAAAAATCAGATACTGGCCTTTAATGCCCTGCAAGGTGCCTTCGGCCACAGGGTTTTTATCTAGGTTAAAGCTGGTGATTTTGCTCGGGTACTGCTCAACCGGATATTCAATCTCCAGCACCTGTGCATCATCAACGACCTGTATGGCCTGCAAGCCAAAACGCTGCTGTAAGTCGTGGATAGATTCAGCACACTGGTCAAACAATTGATCGCGAATCGCGGGCAAATCCAGTGGCTTCGCATCCTCGCGCAATAAAGCACGCCAGTTAGTGCGGTCCGATATTTGTGAGCGCAGAGCATCCTCAACAAAACCAGACTGCTGACGGGTTTGTACACGGAAAATAGGCAGTGCTTGACTCGCCCCCTGGTCCAGCCAACGTGTTGGCATCTGCGACACCCGCGTAATCCCCACCTTCACACCTGTCGAGTTAGCCAGATAAACCACGTGCTCGGTCATACAGAACTGCTCGCCCCACTCAGGCTCGCGGCACGTACCGGCATCGAAGTGGCATTTTTCTGGGCTCATAATGCAGGTATCGCACTGAGCTAGGCTTTTAAAACAGGGCCAACAATACCCCTGCGCAAAGCTTTTTTTGGTGGGGCGCTGGCAGTGATTACAGTTAATCTCACCCATAAACTCTAACTGCAAGGCCTGTCCAATTAGTTCATTGGCAGCAATTGCTTGCTCACCAATACGTAACTGGTATTGAGCTGGCTCGCCCAGCTCAATCCGCATTTTTTGTACGGCACCACGCGCAAGCTCCTGCATCAGTGCAGTGTCCCTGCGGCAGGTGCAAACAGGCTGGTATCGATCTCAGCTTGTTTCTTGCTTTGTGAGGCACATTGTTGGCCACCCATGTAGCCGGTACGCTCTTCTTCCGGCAGGTTTTTTTGCTCCCAGGCAATTATCGCCATCATGGTCAGCTCTTTTTGCTCTTGATTAAGCAGCGTACCATTGGCCCACTTACCCAGCTCTAAAGCCTGCTTTAAGCTGGCATACACTTCAGGATCAATGTTGTTAATCATCTTAAGGAAGTCGCTCATATGTAACCTCTAACTATTTGTTTTAATGGATATTAAAATATAAAACCTGAACAAGTATATGCTCACTCGCTAACTTTTAGTTTGTTCAATACACCCATAACTGCACCAGCCACACAACCCAGCACTAAACCACTCACATGCGCCGCATTGGCAATTTGACCAAAGCCCATGGCACTCACCACACCCACCAAACAGAGCACCAACCACACCAGCATCATGCCCACCACCCCTTTGGGTAAGTTGTAAGCAGCCACTGGATTAATGCGCTGGTAAATCCAACAAAAACCGAGCAAAGCATAGAGTACGCCGGACAAGCCACCAAATAAAACTGGACCCGAGAACCAAAATTGACTGACGTTGGATACCAGAGCACTCACTAGAGTAAACACCAGCACAAACCAGCTGCCTTGGTGTAACTCGATCCGCCGACCCAGTTCCCAAAACCAGAGCGAGTTCATCGCCAAGTGTAACCAACCAAAATGCAGCAACATGGGCGTAATTAATCGCCACCACTGCCCTTGCTCTAGGCTGTAGGCTAAGGACACTAAATAGGCTTCATCACCCTCAAAAACAATGGCATTAAAGCTCAGCTGTGCCACCGCGGTCAAAGACGTGCCCAGCTGCGTCCACAGCGCCACAGCTAAGGTCAATAAAAGAATGGTAATCACTGCCGGAAAACGGCGTAATTTTTGCCACAGCGGCTGTGAGATGGGTTTACTGATAGCGTTAACCGCTGTGAAGCCCGGATCGGGATTAGCAAGAAAGGCTTGATAGAGTTCGCGCACCAGCGCTGCAGTAGGCTCATCCGCGACCCACACCTGCTGCTCGCCGCGTGCTTCACTGATGCGATGTGGAATATGTGCTGCCTTTAGCCGCTCAGAAAAGCCTGCCAAAGACACCTCAAGATTCGCTGTTAATGCCAAACTCCAACTCATTACAGTCCACCTTTAACCCAAACAAATTTGTTCGCATCCAGTTGAGTTTCTTGATCCAGACGGTACGCCACTAATTTACCGGAATTAACCGCGCTGTAATCCAAACAGGCTAAATTAGGCTGAATATAACTCGGCTCTCCCTTACACCAGTAATGCCCCACAAATAAAATGGGTTGCTCATTACTGTGCTGTTCTACCTGCTGCAGCAACTCTTTGGGCAGTGGCTTAAGTGCTACCTGTTCTGGAATGGGGTCAGGCTGAAAGGCAAAATCCGCATAGGTTTTTGCCGTCTGAGCTTCAGGCCAAAACTTTGCACGAAAAGTGCGGCGCAACAAACCATCGCTGCCTTGCACTGTTACGCCATCAGGCAAAGGCAAGTTAATCCCACGCAGCAAGCGATTAAATACTTGATAGGAAAAACTGTCTTTGATCGCTGATTGCTGAATAAACTCTCGTGTCACTCGACCGCCAGCAAACAACTGCTCTACTTGTTTAATCAGCCGGTTATCCCAATAGGCATGCACCAAACGAAATCGTTCCCCATCAAGATACAGCGGCAATTGAGCAAACCAATCCAGATAGTCATTCCATTCCTGTGGATGCTGGGCAAACTCTTCTGCTGTTTCTTGCCACAGCCGCGCATGGCGCTGATTATGGTCACGCACAAACAGTTGTTCAGTTTCGTTGGGCGCCGACATATGCCAAGCCAGCGCATAGTATTCGTGATTGCCCATAATGCAGTGCGCGTGCCCTGCCTCGACCATGCGGTAAACAATCTCTAGGGTTTCACGAATTTGTGCGCCACGGTCAATAATATCACCCAAAAACAGAGCTTGACGGCTGGAGTGCTGCCACACGCCTGCCTTGCGGTGATAACCGAGCAGCTGCAACAATTCAACCAAGCTGTTTGCGCAACCATGCAGATCACCAATGATGTCGTAGCTGCGCGAAGGTTCAATGAGCATTACTCGCTTCCCTGAGTTAAGCGACTTTCCCAGCCCAGCTTGTCACGGCAAATCTCATAAAAGTTATGCTCAAAGGGATGGATCAAGCGCAGTTTTTTGGGTTTGCGCTTGATATGCAAGGTGTCGCCCGGGGCACAGGTAATGTGATTTTGTCCATCACAGGACACAATCGGATAAATACTCATTTCTGAGTCCAGCACAATCTTCAGTTCACTATCCGCCGCCACCACCATGGGCCGGCTCGATAGCGTATGTGGATACATAGGCACGATAACAATCGCATCAATGCGCGGATGCATAATGGGTCCACCCGCTGATAACGCATAAGCAGTAGAACCTGTTGGAGTGGCAATAATCAAACCGTCCGCTTTAACGCGATAGACAAACTGGCCATCAATAAACAGCTCAAAGGCGATCATGCGTGTGGACTTGCCCGGATGAAGCACAATATCGTTTAGCGCATCGCCTTGACCAACTGGCGTATCACCACGGCGCACTTCGGCTTCCAGTAAAAACCGTTGCTCAACCAAATAGTTACCGTTCAAGACCTCTGCGACTTGCTCTTCGAGGTTTTCCGGACTGATATCCGTTAGAAAACCCAGGCTGCCACGGTTAACCCCCAGCACAGGGGTTGAGTGCGCCACTAAAGCTCTAGCAGCGCCCAGCATACTGCCATCACCGCCGACCACGATGACCAGATCGCACACTTCGCCCAGTAGCTTACGGCTGCTGGTTTGCAAGTTATGCCCCGGCAGCATGTCGGCAATACCTTCATCTAAAATCACCTGCAGATGCAGACCGTTCAGATAACGAATCAAGCGCCGAATAGTATCCAACGCACGTGCGCTACCTAAACGGCCAATAATGCCAATATTACGAAACTGATAATCCATGCATCCTCACTTAAGCTTTTTACGAATCCAGTATCTATACTGCTCATCTTGTTCATCACTGGCGAGCAAACTGTGTTCTAAAAAGGCACAAAACTTAGGGATATCGCGCTGTGTTGAAGGGTCGGTGGCTAAAACCTGTAACACAGCCCCGGGTTCCATCTCGCGCACGGCTTTATGCAGAAGCATAACCGGCTCTGGACAAAACAATCCTGTGGCATCTAAGACCTTATCCGCAACTAACTCCACCTGTGTCTCCAACTCTCTAGCAGCCTGACTTAGCGGTCAGCTTTTGTGCTTTACCAAATTCATCAAGCTAAGTAGTGTGTCTGTTTTCTATTAAATAATAACAAGGAACTCGCATGAACGAACTTATCAATTACCAATGCATCGATGGCATTGCCACCTTGCAACTCAATAACGGCAAAGTAAACGCTTTATCACCTGCCCTTATTCAGCAATTTAACAGCTGTTTGGATCAGGCGGAGCAAGATAAAGCCATTGTTATTATCACGGGGCAACCCGGTATTTTCTCCGGTGGTTACGACTTGAAAGTAATGCTTTCCGGCCCTGCCAACGCGATTGATTTAGTCGCCCAAGGCTCAGCCTTAACGCGACGTATGTTAGCACACCCACAACCAATAATTATCGCCTGTTCGGGTCATGCCATCGCCAAAGGCGCGTTTTTATTACTCGCGGCTGACTACCGCATCGCCACAGCAGGTGACTTCACTATTGCCCTGAATGAAGTCGAGATTGGCATGGTCATGCACCAGGCCGGTATCGTGCTCGCGCAGGGTCGTTTAACGCCAGCGGCTTTCCAGCGCGCCGTCAATAATGCCGAACGTTTTACACCAGAAGCAGCCGTGAGTGCAGGTTTTGTTGATCAGATCGTGCAAGCCGATGAATTGATAAATACAGCACAAACAGTTGCCCAAAAGATGAAAAAGCTTAATATGCGTGCCCATTATCAAACCAAACTAAAAGTTCGCCAGCAGCTACTAGCCGGTTTAGAGGCTGCTATCGAGCAAGATAAGGTCTATGCGAGCCATTAAAGCGTTATACGATTTTCCTAAATTCTGGGCCGAGTGTTTTGGCCCAGCCGATTTTTTACCCACCAACCGTGCTGAAATGGACGCGCTGGGTTGGGATTCCTGCGACATCATTATTGTTACCGGCGATGCCTATGTGGATCACCCCTCGTTTGGTATGGCGGTGATTGGCCGCGTGCTCGAAGCGCAGGGATTTCGCGTCGGCATTATCAGCCAACCTGACTGGCGTGACACCAAGGATTTTATGCAACTGGGTCAGCCCAACCTATTCTTCGGCGTAGCAGCGGGCAACATGGACTCGATGATCAACCGTTACACCGCTGATCGTAAAACACGCTCCGATGATGCCTACACGGCAGGTGGCTTGGCCGGTAAACGTCCCGATCGCGCCAGCATTCCTTATAGCCAACGCTGCAAAGAAGCCTACAGCGATACCCCGGTTATTTTAGGCGGCATTGAAGCCTCGCTGCGTCGTATCGCCCACTATGATTATTGGCAAGACAGTGTGCGCCGCTCCATTTTAATGGATACCGCCGCCGACATTCTGTTATACGGCAACGCAGAACGTGCCATTGTCGAGCTGGCCCAGCGCTTATCCTGGGGTGAAAGCATTGAGCAGATCACCGATATTCGCGGCACCTCCTTTATTCGCCGTGACACCCCAGGCAGCTGGTTTGAAATTGACTCCACCCGCATCGACCGCCCGGGGCGGGTTGATCGGGTGATTAACCCCTACGTCAACACCCAAGACACGGCAGAGTGCGCGCTAGAGCAACACAGCGCCACTCTCGAATCAGACACACAGGTGTTAGAAATCCTGCCCAACCCAACGATTACCCGTGAACGCAGTGTGATTCGCCTGCCGTCTTTTGAAAAGGTGCGTAACGATCCCGTGCTCTACGCCCATGCCAACCGTGTACTGCACTTGGAAACCAATCCGGGTAACGCTCGCGCGCTGGTGCAGCGCCACGGCACGCAGGATGTCTGGCTGAACCCACCGCCAGAACCGCTGACCACGGAAGAAATGGACTATGTGTTTGCCCTACCCTATGCGCGGGTGCCACATCCCAGCTATGGCGATGCCAAAATCCCGGCTTATGAGATGATCCGTTTCTCAGTCAATATTATGCGGGGTTGTTTTGGCGGCTGTACTTTCTGCTCGATTACCGAACATGAAGGCCGCATCATTCAAAATCGTTCACACGAGTCTATTCTGAATGAAATTGAAGCCATGCGTGACAAAGTACCGGGCTTTACCGGAGTGGTATCGGACTTGGGTGGCCCCACTGCCAACATGTACCGTCTGGCCTGTAAAACCCGCGAAATTGAAGCAGCCTGCCGCAAACCCTCCTGTGTTTTCCCCGGCATTTGCCAAAACATGAATACTGACCACAGCTCACTGATTGATTTATATCGTAAAGTGCGTGAATTACCGGGCGTTAAAAAAGTACTGATTGCCTCTGGGGTGCGCTATGACTTAGCCGTAGAGTCACCTGAGTATGTGCAAGAACTGGTGACGCATCATGTAGGCGGCTATTTAAAAATCGCTCCAGAACATACCGAACAAAACCCGCTTGAGCACATGATGAAACCGGGCATTGGCAGCTACGACCGTTTTAAGACGATGTTTGAACGCTTCACTAAAGAAGCCGGCAAAGAACAGTATCTGATTCCTTATTTTATCGCCGCTCACCCCGGTACCACCGATGAGGATATGCTTAATCTGGCTCTGTGGTTAAAAAAGAACGGTTTTCGCGCCGATCAGGTACAGGCGTTTTACCCCTCACCTATGGCTACAGCAACAGCCATGTACCACTCGGGCAAGAACCCGCTACGCAGAATCACCTATAAGAGCAAGCCTGTGACTATTGTTAAAAGCCATGAACAACGTCGTTTGCACAAAGCCTTCTTGCGTTACCATGACCCTAAAAGCTGGCCACTACTGCGTGAAGCGTTAGAACGCATGGGACGTAAAGATTTGATTGGCGATGCAGCCCACCAATTAATACCTTGGCAACAGCCGCAGACCAATGATTACCGCAGCCCTAGACGTCAACACTCTAAGCCAGCAGCGCATAATCGTAAAAAAGCGACTGTGCGCACACAGCACAACGGCTTGCCCAAGTAAACTATCAGCGCAACCTGCTAGGCAGCTTAAGAAGCTTGCTCTAAGCTAAGCACATTGACAGCAAACTAAAACAAGGAAAAATTATGACTGGCTGGATTATTTTGGGCGTTATCGTCCTTATTGTGCTGTGGGGCTTTGTGACCTACAACGCACTGATTGCCTTGCGCAACAGCGTTAAAAATGGCTTTGCACAGATCGATGTGCAGCTGCAACGTCGTTACGATCTTATTCCCAATCTGGTCGAAACCGCTAAGACCTACCTTAAACACGAGCGTGAAACCTTGGAAGCGGTGATCAATGCTCGTAATCAGGCGCAAAGTGCGTCTAAAAAAGCCAGTGGCGATCCTACCGATGGCGCAGCTATACGCTCTCTTTCAGGTGCAGAAGGCATGCTCGGCGCGGCCATGGGACGATTTTTTGCTTTGGCTGAGGCCTACCCAGACCTTAAAGCTAACCAAACCATGCAACAGCTCACTGAGCAACTATCCAGCACTGAAAACCGCGTTGCCTTTGCGCGCCAAGCCTATAACGATGCGGTAATGTCCTATAACATTAAGCGCGAGTCAGCCCCTAACAATATCATCGCCAATAACTTTGGTTTTAAAGCAGCGCAGATGCTGGAAATTGAAAGCCCCGAGGCGCGCCAAGCCGTTAAAGTTAAATTTGACTAGCGAGCGATAACTTACGCCTATGGACTTCTTTAAGGATCAAGAGCGCGCACGCACGAACAGTAAACTACTGGTCGTGCTGTTTATTGTGGCTGTGTGCATGATTATTGCCTCGATATACCTGCTGTTCTTAGTGGCATTTGCATACGAGTCTGGCAATTACTGGCACCCTAAACTGCTATTTTGGGTGAGTGCCGGCACGCTACTGCTGGTTAGCTCCGGCAGCCTGTACAAAATATCGCAGCTCGCTACAGGAGGCGGCTCAGCTGTAGCGGAAGCGATGGGCGCCCGGCTGGTGCAGCGTGAAACCACTGACTTACTCGAGCAACGTTTGCTTAACGTGGTCGATGAAATGGCAATCGCCTCAGGCATTAGCGTACCCAAAGTCTACGTAATGGATGACGAAACTGCGATTAATGCATTCGCCGCCGGTAGCCGACCCAGCGAGGCAGTTGTTGCCGTAACTCGCGGCTGTCTTGAGCAACTTACCCGCGATGAACTGCAAGGCGTAATCGGCCATGAGTTTTCCCATATTTTTAATGGCGATATGCGCCTGAATCTTCGCTTGATGGGCGTTTTACACGGAATTCTGATTATTGCTTTAATTGGTCGCGTGATGATGCGTGTCAGAACGGTCAGAAGCCGTAACAACGATGCCAGAGCTCAAATTGCTTTGATTTCTTTTGGTTTAGCGCTGTTTATCATTGGTTACATCGGCATATTTTTTGGCAACCTGATTAAGTCCGCAGTTTCACGCCAACGTGAGTTTTTAGCCGATGCCGCTGCCGTGCAATTTACCCGTAACCCGTACGGTATCTCTGGTGCGCTTAAAAAAATCGCCGGCATTGATGCCACCCTACTGAAAACACCCAATGCTGAACAAGCCAGTCATATGTTTTTTGGTCAAGCCGTAGCCGGCTTTATGGCCACTCACCCGCCTATCCAAGAGCGCATCGCACGCATTGACCCAGCATTCAGAGCGCTGCAAAAATCTGCCGCACAAAAAGGCTCAACCACTTCTGCCCACCCTGCTGCTGCAGGCTTTGCTATCACTCCAGAAACAATTCGCGACAGTATTGGTGTTGTAGATCAAGCGCATATTGATTATGCCCAACAACTCATCGCCCAGCTGCCAGAAAGCATAGAAACAGCTCTGCACAGTCCGCAACAAGCAGCACAGGTTATTTATGCACTCTTGATCGTCCATGAGAGCGATCCGCAAGCTGTACTGCTTACCACGCTAGGTAATCAACAGCCGGACACCATCAAGCACACCTTGGCACACCTGCCTTGGCTTAAACAGTGCAGCCGCGCCTTATGGTTACCTCTGGTGGAGCTGGCGCTACCTGCAGTGCGTGAGTTATCCCTAACTGAACGAGAACAAGTGCTCAAGCAAACTGAAGCATTGGTGCGTGCCGATGGGAAAGTCAGCCTATTTGAATTTGCTCTGCTAGCAATTATGGAATATCAGCTCGACAGTAAAAAACGCCACCGTTCATCCGGCAAACAACTGAGTGTGCGCGCCATTCAAGCGGATATGAACCTGCTGTTATCACTGCTCGCCCATGTAGGCAAAAAAAATCGCCAGCAGATTGAGCAAGCCTTTGCGGCAGCCACCGCGCTTGCGCCTTTAGACGGTGCTTGGCAGTTGTTAGAGCCAAAAAACATAAATCTAAAGCTGTTAGCCACAATTCTTAACCGTCTAAACACGCTTAAATATAGTTTTAAAGCCAAGCTTATCCAAGCCTGCACTGCCGCTATTCTCTCTAATGGCGAGGTCACATTGGTAGAAGCTGAACTGTTGCGCGCCATAGGTGCTAGACTTGAATGCCCTGTTCCACCGCTACTGGTAGGACAGTCCCTCTAGTCTTTTATTCCTTGTGCATTAAAACCAAATTATCCCCATGCCTACATCAAACAGCTTAGCTCGCAAATTATTTTCCATGACCTGGCCCATGCTATTTGGTGCGCTAGCGCTGATGAGTTTTCAGCTGGTCGATAGTTTCTTTATTAGTCTGCTCGGCACGCAACCCTTGGCGGCTCTGGGCTTTACTATGCCCATTAACCAATTAATGATTGGTGTACAGATCGGTACCGGTATTGCCGCAACAGCGCTTATTTCACGCGCTATCGGGGCCAAGCAAACAGACTACGCCAAGCGCCTGAGCGGTCTGGTACTGATAATTGGTTGCAGCTTAATGGGGCTGCTGGCGCTATTGGTGCTTCTGCTCAAACAGCCAATTTTGTTAGCCTTGGGTGCCGATGAAAACGTTTTTACCTACACCGATAGCTACTGGCTGCCATGGTTGATTAGTAGCTGGAGCCATGCATTTTTATACTTTGGCAACAGTCTGTGTCGAGCCAATGGCGATACGCGCCTGCCAGGGCTCATGATGGTAGTTACCAGTGTGCTCAATATGCTGCTGGATCCATTATTTATCTTTGTCTTTGATTTGGGTTTGCCCGGTGCCGCCTATGCCACCATAGTGTCCTGCATCATCGGTAGTAGCGTAATTCATTCGCGCCTGCTGAAGCGCCGCTGGCTACGCTTTGAGCTACGGGAAATAAATATTCCTGCCGCAATTGGCAGTATCGCTAAAATCAGCTTGCCAGCTATGCTTAGCCAACTGATGCCCGGTATGGCTGCCTTGATAGCCACCCGTATTGTCGCTCTATATGGCACCACAGCTATTGCGGCGTGGGCGCTGGGCACGCGCTTGGAAACCTTCTCGATTGTCATTGTGCTGGCGCTAACCATGTCCATGCCACCTATGCTTGGTCGTATGCTGGGCGCTGGTAATCTTGAACAGGCGCATAAGCTTATCCGCATGGCTGTACGTTTTATTTTAATGCTACAGGTAGTGGTTGCTCTGTTCTGGCTCTTGGTCAGGCCTTGGCTAGTCAGCACGCTCACACAAGATCCCGTAACTGCAACCTACCTAGCCAGCTATATGCTGTGGGTGCCAATCAGCTACAGTTTCTTGGGTGTGTGTATCTTGATGGTGTCGGTGTGCAACGCACTAGGCATGCCCATGCGTGCGGTACTAATTTCGATCTTGCGTCTGTTTGCTTGTTATCTGCCGGCTGTCGCACTGGGCGCGTATCTGGCGGAGATGGAAGGGATTTACTACGGCGTTTTATTCGGCAACCTCATCGCTGGTATCAGCGCTTGGTTGCTGTATCGCAAAGGGTTTAGGCTGCTAGAAGCAAAAACAGAACACCATGCCCGCACTTAAAACAGACCGCTCCTGTAGGAGTAGGCCATGCCTACGACAAGTGTGTTTGCTGGTGAAATCTGCGGTCGGATGCATGGCATCCTCCTACCAAAAACTAAGGTTTTGGGTGAGCTAGAACCATT
>JALOAC010000065.1 GCA_023228985.1 Thiopseudomonas sp.
AGTAAATGAGCATTTTATTCGCTTCGCTCCCCCTTCGGGCCGTGCTAAAGCACGTTCAATCTAAAGATTGTGAGTACGTTTTTAACGCGGTGGTAGCTACGCAGGTAGTTATTCAGAGGCTTCTTAAACAACGCTTGCAACTCAATTAAAGCACCAGCCCATTCTCAGCCTAGCAACAGGTCTGACTCTATTGGAATAAACTTACTGGCAGCATTAATTAATGAATCCGCGGTCAGCATCTTAACGCCATAAACCTCTACCGCCGTATTTTTTTTGCATCTAATTCTCTCGGCCAGCAGATCAAAATCGCCATCACCTGACACCAAAACAACGGTATCGCTTAGCTCTGCATATTCCATCGCATCCAATGCCAGCCCCACATCCCAGTCACCTTTTGCAGAACCATCTGAACGCTGGATATAGGGTTTTAGCTTCACTTCAAAGCCGATGGCTTTCAGTATATTTTGAAATTGCCTTTGCTTTTCATCCCCACGGTCAATTGCATAGGCGACGGCCTTTACCACCTGCCTATTATGGGTCGCATGGGCCCAAAACTTGTTGTAATCAAAATGACGGCCAAAGGCTTGCCGGGTCGTGTAGTAGACGTTTTGCACATCCACCAAAATAGATACTGTTTGCATCGACATCCCACTTAATGATAGATAATTTACACAACCAGCCAGATCATCTCAGCTGACTATCCTTACTGGCGCGACGATTGATTCCGCCTACAGCAGCCTCTTGCCCTTCAAGCACAGACTGGCAGGCGATACAAAGCCGCACACCCGCAACGGCTTCACGCCTAGCGTCTGGAATGACCGCGCCGCAGTCTTCACAAAAGTGAGCGCTTGCACCGAACTGAATGTTGCTTCTGGCCTGCTTCACTGCATCCTCAACACTGGCATCGATTTGATCCTGCACCGCCCCATCACGTGTCCAACCGCCGGCCATTGCATGCACCTCCGCCTAATTAAATTGAAATTGAGTTTACACATAACCTCTGATTTATTGCACTTAGTTGATTAACCGCTAGACTCTAAGTAAGGAGCACCGCAATGAATACCAAGCGTTATGCCATTCAGCCGTTGGGCAAAAGCGACCTGTTCGCAGCGGCAGAAGTGTGTGCCGAGGCCATGCGTGACAATCCGATTCACATTGAAGTATTCGGTGCTGCAGCCATATTGCGCCAGCGTCGGCTCAGACGTTTTTTCCCGGGAATGCTTGGCTACCTGCATCGCAAAGGCAGTCTTTATGGTGTGTATGCTGAGGAAAATTTGATTGCTGTACTGGGTATGCTGCCGCCCGGTCACTGTCAGCCTTCAATACTCGATATTCTGCGTTTGCTGCCAACCCTGCTTGCTTGCAACAGCCCTATCGGCACAGTGCGCTTGGCGATCTGGCTAAGCACTTGGGCCAAAATCGATCCAACAACGCCTCACTGGCACCTTGGCCCACTGTCAGTAGCGCCCGCATGGCAAGGCCAAGGCATCGGTACCCAACTGATTGAGTTTGCCTGCAGCCAAGGCTGCGGCGACAACCTCTATTTAGAAACAGATAAACCAAGCAACGTCGAACTCTATAGCAAATTCGGTTTTTCTACTCTGGCTACGCCCATCACCCTAAACACGCGCAGCTGGGTGATGATGCGCCACGCGCCTGCACGCAAAGCCTAACTCCAAGAATCTTTACGCAAACGGGCTACGAGACGATCTTTAAGATTTCTCGCTCCTCACGACATTCATGGGAACCCATTTCAAACTCTCGACATATCCAGGGTCGGTTCTCGTAAATAGTGCAGCTATAAGTATCGCGGTCCAGCGCAGAACACCAGCCATCGTCTAAACGCAGCATGGTTTCGCCCCCCCATTCATCGACCGCAACATGCTCATCAGGAACCCCCGTATCGCTAATGAGCATCACCTCTAAACGGCAGCAGCACGCCCGGCAGTTTGCGCAACTGATTTCGGTTTTAACTATGTTGTTGATTTTAATAGCACTCAGGTTATAAATTTAAATCGTCAGCAAAGTCTTACTGCAGAACGGTCTTGGCTGAATCAACCTGCTCTTGCGTAGCTGTAGGCTCCATTGAAGCGTCGGCTGGATAAGCGCGTTGAGCAAAGCGTAGTAATTTTTCCGTGCCATCGCTATGTACAATAATATCTTGCCAGCCATTGCTTATAGACTCAGAAATACGTACCGGCTCACGTGCCACCATGCTTTTAGATACAACCCGATACCCCTCTCCCTGACCGTGCAAAACCAACAGCGTACAGCCAGCCGAGCCGCACCAATTACGACCCTGCAGCAGTACAACCGCATCGTTTACGCCATCATTATTCAAGTCCACAAAAGCGTGTTTAAATTCTAAATATGTGTCATTAGCATAATATGCAACAACTGCAGATAAATTCCTTTCTTGGGGTGTTATATCGCTACAGGACGCGAGTGTCAGCGCCATGAGCGGGACTAGGACAGTAGCTATTTTTGCTTTGAAATATGACCTGACTGTGGACTGTCGATGGCTTGTGGTGGCGGGCATTACTGGACTCTCCAGATGATTAAAAAGTGGTGTATTACAACATGGGACGGCTTTCAAGTGTGTCGCAGCGTTTAACGCTTTAAACCGCTTAAAACTTATCTGTAACAGCACCCTCAGAGGCAGAACCAACCGTTTTGGCGTATTTAGCTAACACACCGCGCTTGACGTTGGGTTCTGGGGCTTGCCATGCGCTCAAGCGTTGCTGCATTTCTTCTGCCGAGACAAGTAAATTAATTTCATCCTTTTCAGCGTCAATCACAATAGTGTCGCCGTCTTCAATAACAGCGATCGGTCCACCTACCATAGCTTCGGGCGTGATGTGGCCAACAACAAAACCATGACTGCCACCCGAAAAACGACCATCGGTAATTAACGCTACTTCATTACCTAGGCCGCGTCCCATAATGGCTGAGGTGGGCGAAAGCATTTCACGCATACCCGGGCCGCCTTTAGGGCCTTCGTAACGAATCACCACCACATCACCGGCAACCACTGCACCTGCTAAGATAGCGGCCATGGACTCTTCTTCTGAGTTAAACACCCGCGCTTTACCAGTGAATTTCATCCCTTCTTGCCCACTGATTTTGGCTACCGCGCCGGTTGGAGCAAGACTGCCGCGCAAAATGCGTAAGTGACTGTCCGCTTTTAACGGCTTATCAAATGGCATGATGATTTTCTGTCCCGGAGGATAGTCTTCTACACCCGCAAGGTTTTCAGCCAGTGTTTTACCGTTGACGGTTAAACAGTCGCCATGCAACAACCCCTTGTCCAGCAAGCGCTTCATTAAGGGTGCGATGCCGCCAATCTCAATTAAATCAGACATCAGGTAACGACCCGATGGACGCAGGTCCGCTAATACAGGCACACGCCTGCCAATTTCGGTAAAGTCATCAATCGTCAGCTCCACACCGACCGCATCTGCCATGGCTAATAAGTGCAGCACCGCATTGGTTGAGCCGCCAAAGGCAATCACCACAGTAATGGCGTTTTCAAAAGCTTGGCGCGTCATGATATCGCTGGGTTTAACATTGTTCTCAATCAGCCAGCGAATAGCTTGCCCAGCATGCTGGCAATCTGCACGCTTTTCAGCAGACACCGCCTCCTGAGCAGAACTGCCCGGCAGACTCATGCCCAAGGCTTCAATCGCAGACGCCATGGTGTTTGCTGTATACATTCCACCACAAGACCCAGGCCCTGGAATGGCACTTTTTTCGATGGCGATAACCTCTACTTCGCTTAAATCACCACGCGCATTAGCACCCACAGCCTCAAACACGGACACAATATCGGTGTGGTTTTTACCGGGTTTAATCGTGCCACCATAAATAAATAATGAGGGGCGGTCTAAGCGCGCCATAGCTATTAAGCAACCCGGCATATTTTTATCGCAACCCCCTAGGGTAATTAACGCATCAAAACCTTGGCAGCCAACAACGGTTTCCACGGAGTCGGCAATCACCTCGCGTGACACTAGGGAATATTTCATGCCCTGATAACCATTGGCGATGCCGTCAGAAATGGTGATGGTATTAAAAATCACCGGCTTGGCATCTACGCTATACACACCCTTGGCCACTTCATCGGCTAAACCATTGATATGAATATTACAGGGTGTCACTTGGCTCCAAGTCGAAGCAATACCAACCTGCGGACGATTAAAGTCTTTATCTTCAAAACCGACCGCGCGCAGCATGGAACGTGCCGGAGCTTTTTGAATGCCATCGACCAAAACGGAAGAGTATTTTCTGTTGCTGTCATCTTTTGTAGTCATGTTCGCTCCAATAGCGGGCAGTTAATTGGCCACTAGTAAGCCCAAAGAAAAGCTCGAAATACCCGACATTCGAGACACTGAGCCCAGCGCATTAATAGATTAGCAGCCAAGGATTATAGATACAGACGAGCGCACAGCTAATGATTGCGATTAAGCATTACCGGTTAGTAGGTTTCATTTTCATCACGCGCTGACACAGACAATTGACATCCTCACCGCCCTAAAGGACGGGGATTCCCTCTACAGGACGGCCATGCCCGACCGCAAGAATGTTCTTGGCCGCATTGATGTCGCGGTCGTGAGTGACACCACACTCACTGCAAGTCCATTCTCTTATTCGCA
>JALOAC010000030.1 GCA_023228985.1 Thiopseudomonas sp.
GCTATGGAGTCCCAGTTACTACGCCGGTAGTGTTGGTGGTGCGCCTATTTCAGTGATACGCCAATACATAGAGCAGCAAACCCGACCCCATTAAGGAAGGCTACAGCCTTCCAGCGCTATCCTTCCCAGCACTAAAAGTACGGGGCTTGTCGCGCATTTTGGTCAACACGCTTTAGGGCAGATTATATTGAATAGAGTTGACGTACCAAAGTTGCGTACCGGTGTCTGTAGTTACTTCAACTTCATCATCCACTTGTTTTTTTAACAGCGCCCGCGCCATGGGTGAATCAATCGAAATATAAGCTGGATTCTGGAAAATCTCATCGTAACCCACAATACGAAAACGCAGGGTTTCCTGCGCTTCGTTTTCTACCTCAACCCATGCACCAAAGAAAACCCGTCCTTCCTGATCAGGGTGGTAATCAACCACCTTTAGATTTTCAATGCATTTACGCAGGTAGCGCACGCGTCGGTCAATTTCGCGCAAACGCCGTTTGTTATATTGATAATCTGCGTTTTCACTACGATCGCCTAAGCCTGCTGCCCAAGTTACTTTGCGAGTAATATCTGGGCGCTCCACGCGCCACAACTCATCCAGCTCAAGCTTAAGCAGCTCATAGCCTTGCCGAGTTATTAAAGGAGTGGCCACAACTGTCTCCCAATTTGCACAGACTTAACGCTGGCAAAGCACCAGCTAGCGAATAACCTCTTGCTCAATCACCAGCTCTGTTTGCTGTTCAGTATCGACAGTTACAGGCTTGATCGCGCTTAACCAGTTAGGCTCGCTCGCATTGCCGTCTCTTGCAATACTGGCTTGCACTTGGATGTCTTGCGCCGTTGAAAGCAGGCTTTCGGGCATCAGCGCATCCGCATCGCTCAACACAATTTCAGCAGGCAGCTGAGCTACAGTCAAACGCTGTGCGGCCAGAGGAATTTGACCATCGCTCGTAGCACGTGCAAACACAAAGACTACGTCATCAGGCTGCAGTTGTTGCTCTAAGTCCTGAGCAACACTCACGCGCAAGCTAATTTTACCATGCTCAGCTAAGCCAGCCATATCCGGTAAGGCTGGCAACACAGGGCTAGTCCCTGCATCGGCTGCTCGCTCACCAAACTGCTCAATCGCTTGTTCAGCGCGTTCAATACCGGTTAAAACAGCACGCGCTGAAGGGTCGCGCGGATCCATTTCATCCAACAAACGCGTCCAAGCTTCTAAAGCGATAGTAAAGTTACCTGACTCATAGGCTGCAATACCCACAAAGCCCAGCATGGTCGCATCATTTGGATCAGCGGCCAGCACGGTGTCTACCGCCTGCTGCATTTCCGCGGTCCAGCGTTTATCTGCAGCAAAATACTCTGCTTGCGCCCACTGCGCTAGAATTTCTGGCTGTTTACCAACCAAACGCATGGTTTTATCGAACGCTTGAGCCGCCTTTTTGTATTGCAGCTCATTCATATAAGTACGACCTAAGAAAAACCATGCCTCCGCAGAATCGGGCTGCAGTTTAACCATGGTTTCTAAACGCTCTATGGCTTCTACCGCCGTTTTAGGCTGCTCACCAAGACTAAGGGTTAGAGCAACTTTGTCACCCTCACCAAAAACCTTATAGAGTGCAGCGCCACCTACTGGTATTAGTAAAGCAGCTATCAGCGGAAGTGCTATACCCAGCTTCGACTTAGACAAAGGCGCTCCCAGCTCGGTGTCCTCGAGCAAATCACGACCTGCCTCTTGACGCCCTTGCTCTAACTGCTCATCTGTAAGCACACCCTCAGCATGCTGCCCTTCTAGCTCTGCTACGCGCTCTTGGTAAAGCGTCACGTTAAGCGCTGTGCGGTCTTCTTCTGCCTGATGCTTACGACCTTTGAGTACAGGCCACAGGAATATAAACAACGCTGGCAATAATAGCAGCAGGGATAAAAGCCAAAATACCATTATTTATTTTCTCTAGTTTGTTCAATTAATTGCTGAATACGCTGTTGCTCAGCTGCGGATAATTCATTTTTGCCTAAAGCTTTTACTGCTTTGCGGCGGCGCGCCACGATCACAACCAATATCAGCAATGCAAAAGCCAACAATGCAAAAGGGCCGTACCAAAGCAACAGCGTGCGTTTGTCCACAGGTGGCTTATAGCGTACAAAGTCGCCATAACGTTCAACCAAGTAACCAACAATTTCATCATTGGTTTTGCCTTCGTCAATCATCATGCGGTAGGTTAATTCACGCATATCTAATGAAATTTCGGCATCTGAGTCGGCAATGTTTTGGTTCTGACACTTAGGACAACGTAGCTCCTCAGTCAAACTGCGAAAGCGCTCCTGATCGGCCTTGCTCTCAAACTCATAGGTATCTATAGCTGCAGCAGCTGGAAATATTGCAGCCAAGCTAAGCATCAGGGCTAAAAAGAGCTTATTCATTGCTTAAGCAACTCCTCATACACAGGGCCAATTTTTTCTCGCCAAACCCTGTCATTGACCTCACCCACATGTTTTAAGCGAATCACGCCCTGCTTATCCAGCAAAAAAGTTTCTGGCGCGCCATACACACCCAAGTCAAAACCCAGCGTGCCTTTAGGATCGCTAATATTGAGTGCGTAGGGGTTAAGCAGTTCGGTCAACCATTTTTGTGCTTTGATCGAGTCATCTTTGTAGTTCACCCCAAAAATAGTTACGCCCTGCTTGGCAAGCTTATTAAGATCATCATGCTCCTGACGGCAGGTTGGACACCAGGTGGCCCAGACGTTGACTAAAGCTGGTTTGCCTAATAAATCCTGCTTACTGATCGTCTGCCCCTCAGCCAATAAGTTATTCAGCTCAAACTCAGGGAAAGGCTTATTAATCAGCGCCGAGGGTAACTCACGCGGGTCGTTATTCAGCCCATAAACGGCCATGCCTGCAAAAGCAGCTACGCCCAGTAAAATTGCAAATACTGCAATTAAACGACCTTTAGACATCTGTGGTTGCCTCATTTTTAGCTGTTGTTAGCGCATCTTTAACACGCGTACTGACTTTTCTGCGATAACGCGGATCGCAGGCCGCCAATAGACCGCCAAGACCCGTTAACAATGCACCTAACCAAATCCAACGCACAAAAGGCTTGACTTGCAAACGCACTGCCCATGCACCGTTCTCTAACGGTTCGCCCAAGGCAACATAGAGGTCACGCGTAAAGCCAGGATCGATACCCGCCTCTGTCATCGGCATGCTCTGCACTATATAAAGGCGCTTTTCAGGGTGCAGTAATGCGATTTGTTTATCGCCCTTAAAAACACGGATGGTGCCTTTGTCAGAAATATAGTTCGGTCCTTCATAATGCTCAGCACCTTCAAACACAAAACCATACTTACCCAGTTCAATGCGATCACCAATGGCCATTTTTAAGTCACGCTCAGAACTGTAATGGCTGGACAAAACCACACCTATGGCGCAGACGGCCAAGCCCAAATGCCCTAGGTGCATACCCAAATAGCTGCGACTTAAACCACGAACGCCTGCCCAAAAGCCCTTGTGACGGGTTTTCTCATACATATCGCGCAAGCCTGCAAAAACCACCCAAGCTGAGAGGAAATAGACCAACAACACCGCACCATTAAACTCATCCGCCAGCATAGTTAAGAGCAAACTCAAAGCTGCACTGACCAACAGCACCGGACCTAGCATTTTAACCAACCAAGTCACAGGCGTATTTTTCCAGCGCATCGTTACGCCTACACCTAAGGCAAGCATAAGGATGGCTATTAGCGGATTAAACAAGGCATTAAAGTACGGAGGCCCTACAGACAGTTTGGCGCCTGTTAATGAGTCCAAAATAAGCGGATACAGTGTGCCTATAAGCACCATCGCTGTTGCCACCACCAAGACTATGTTGTTAATCAATAAGAGCGTTTCTTGCGAGAGCAAAGAAAAGCCGACCTTACTTTTAACCGACGGTGCACGCATAGTGAATAGCAGCAAAGAAGCCGCAACTACTACTAGCAAGAACACCAGAATAAACACACCGCGTGTAGGGTCGGAAGCAAAGGCATGCACCGAAGTCAGTACGCCGGAACGCACCAAGAATGTGCCGAGCAAACTCAAGGAAAAAGCGGCAATGGCGAGTAACACTGTCCAGTTTTTAAACAGTCCACGTTTTTCAGTCACAGCCAGCGAGTGCAGCAACGCTGTTCCCACCAACCAAGGCATTAATGATGCGTTTTCAACGGGATCCCAGAACCACCAACCGCCCCAGCCCAGCTCGTAATAAGCCCACCAAGAACCCAATGCAATACCTAGACCTAAAAACGCCCAAGCCACTTGCGTCCAAGGCCGTGACCAGCGCGCCCAAGCGGCATCCAACTTGCCGCCTAATAAAGCCGCAATGGCAAAGGCAAAGGCCACCGAAAAGCCCACATAACCCATATATAGCATCGGCGGGTGAATCACCAAGCCAAAGTCTTGCAGCAGCGGGTTTAGGTCGCGCCCATCTACTGGGGATTGTGGCAAAATACGTTCAAACGGGTTGGAGGTGACGATCAAAAAGAGCAAGAAACCAATACTGATCATGCCCATAATTGACAGCACTCGCGCCAGCATTTCTTCGGGTAACTGGCGTGAGAAAATAGCTACGGCAAAGGTCCAGCCAGCCAGAATAAATGCCCAAAGCAACAAAGAACCTTCGTGTGCGCCCCAGACAGCGCTGATTTTGTAATACCAAGGCAACATGCTATTGGAGTTATTGGCAGTATAGGCAACGGTAAAATCATCCGTCATAAATGCCCATGTCAGACAGGCAAATGAAATCAGCAAAAAGACGAACTGACCCCAAGCTGCTGGTTGGCCCAAGCTCATCCAGTGGTGATCAGCCTTCCAAGCGCCGATTAAAGGGAAAAATGCCTGCACTACGGCAAAACATAACGCCAGAATTAAAGCCAAATGACCTAATTCAGGTATATACAGAGCCAACTCCATTATTTAGCTCCCTTGGCAGATTCTTCGTAATGTTTAAGCATGCCGGTTTTCGCTAAAGCATCGCCGACTTCGGGCGGCATATAGTTTTCATCGTGCTTGGCCAGCACTTCGTCAGACACCAACACGCGCTCAGCGTTTAAACGCCCCAACGCCACAATACCCTGCCCCTCACGGAACAAGTCCGGCAAAATACCGCGATAGCTAATTGTGACATCCGCATCACCGTCGGTGACCACAAAGGTAACAGTTAAAGCATCCTCGTTACGCTGTACTGAACCTTCCTTAACCAGCCCACCCGCACGAATACGCGCATCCTGCGGTGCCTGGCCATTCATGATCTCAGTGGGGGTATAAAACAGATTGATGTTTTCCTGCAAGGCATACAAACCCAGGCCCAGTGTTGCGGCTATGCCCAACACGATGGCCAATATAATTGTTAAACGTTTTTTACGTACCGGATTCACTGCATAGCCTCCCAACGCAACCTACGAGCTTCTTGATTTAAATAACGTCTGCGTGCCAGCCAAGGCAAAGCCACATTTAAGACTAGCGCGGCGATGGTAATGCCGAAGCACACCCAGACATAAAATCCATGCTTACCCATTGCGATAAATTCTGCAAAGGAATTAAAAGCAAAAATTGATTCATTCATGTTTTTTTCCAACTAAACGTGTTACTTCCGCCTTAACCCAGCTTGTCTTAGCCTCGCGGCGTAAAATCTCTAAGCGCATGCGCATTAATAACACCGTAGTAAAGAAACAATAAAAGCCTAATACCATTATTAACAATGGAACCCACATTTCTACAGGCATGGCTGGTTTTTCGATAACTGAAAAAGTGGCTGGCTGGTGCAGCGTGTTCCACCAGTCTACCGAGTACTTAATGATGGGAATATTAACAACGCCCACTATAGACAATACAGCGCAGGCCTTAGCCGCACTATCTCGGTTACTAATGGCTTGCCCAAGAGCGATCACGCCAAAGTACAAAAACAGCAAAATCAGCATAGCGGTCAGGCGAGCATCCCACACCCAGTAAGCACCCCAAGTAGGTTTGCCCCAAATGGCGCCGGTTAATAAGGAAATAAAGGCCATCCACGCACCAATAGGAGCTGACTGCTGCAGCGCCACATCGGCGATTTTCATTTTCCATACCAAGCCAACCACCCCAGCGATCGCCAAGGAGATATAAATAGACTGAGCTAAAAATGACGCTGGGACATGAATGTAAATAATTCTAAAACTATTACCCTGCTGGTAATCAGGGGGCGCTATGGCCAAACCCCACACCAAGCCTGTCGCTATGAGCAGTACTGTAGCCACGGCAAACCAAGGCAGCCAACGTCCGCTTAATTCATAAAACCACTTGGGTGAGCCTAATCTATGAAACCAAGTCCACTTCATTTACATACTCGCTATAAAAACATTGGCCAACTATTCACCCACACTAATTTTCAGCCCGGCCGCTATCGCAAAAGGCGTGAAGGTAATAGTAAGCATCATCAAACTGGCCATCCATAACAGATAACCCAGCGTTGGCAGTCCCTGCAAAGCTGCTTGCAAAACACCGCTACCTAAAATCAATACTGGAATATATAAAGGCAAAATCAGCAACGCTAAGAGTATTCCGCCGCGCTTTAAGCCCACAGTTAAAGCCGCTCCCACTGCGCCAAGCAGGCTTAAAATAGGCGTACCTAACAACAAAGACGCCAGCAAAATGGGCACCCGGTCTGCCGGCAAGCCCAGCATAATAGCCAGCACCGGCGACAGCAGCACTAACGCCAAGCCTGAGAACAACCAGTGAGCAAATACTTTAGCCAATACCAACACTGTTAATGGATGCGGCGAAACAACCCACTGCTCTAGCGAACCGTCTTCAAAGTCGCTACGAAACAAGTTTTCCAAAGACAGCAGCACAGCCAACAGCGCCGCGACCCAAATTAAACCCGGTGACAGGGTGCGCAGCATTTGCGTTTCCGGGCCCACGGCCAAAGGAAACAAAGCAATCACAATGGCAAAAAACACCAACGGGTTAGCTAACTCAGCCGGTCGTCGAGCCAACAGACGTGCTTCGCGTAAAATCAATAAAAAGAATACTCGACTCATACTGCACGCTGCCCTAAATCAAGCTCTGTGAACTGGCTGGGTCGGTGCTGCAGTTCATGATGAGTAGTAAAAATCACCATACCACCCTGCTCACAATGCTGCGCCAAGTGCCGCTCCAAATCAGCAACCGCCTGCTTATCTAATGCTGTAAAAGGCTCATCTAAAATCCATAGTTTAGGCGCGTTGGGTAAATGCAGGCGCGCCAAGCCAACCCGCCGCTGCTGTCCTGCCGATAGCGTATGGCAAGGCACATCATGAAAGCCTTTTAAGCCTACGCGCTCTAAAGCCTGGTAAATATCTTCAGCATTGGCGCCGTGCTGTAAAGCGGTTAACCAAGCAAGGTTTTCCTCAGCAGTTAACAGACCCTTAATGCCTGCCGCATGGCCTATCCAGAGTAAGTTTTGCGATAAAGTATGACGTTGTCGACGAAGCTCGACACCTTGATAGAGAATCTCACCAGCGGTCGGTTGCATCAACCCTGATAACAAGCGTAGTAAGCTGGTTTTACCACTGCCATTAGGTCCAGAAACCTGTAGCATCTGCCCCAGATTGACGGTCAAGTTGAGTCCCGCAAATAGCACACGCCAATCGCGCTCACAGGTCAAATCAACTGTTTCTAAAAAAGCAACCGTCACAAAGCAACAACCTTAGTGAATAATTTAAGTCTGACCAGTCATTGCCGCTATACTGCAACACACCGGTAGCGTTAAAAAGTTGTGATTATACACAGAGTTAGCCCGACTAAGGAACTTTAAACATTATTAAGCATGACGTAGATTAAGCAAACATGATGACCACGAGCTCGACCATGCCCAGCGAAATTAGCACCACTAACATCCAGCCAACAGTGAGCACTCCTTCCCGGCAAACCGCGGTAGAGGCGGCTAATGTGTTGCGATTATTACAAGATCTACCGCAAAGTATTGTTGACGGACAAAAGCTGCAGGCGCAAATCGTTGCCGCTAAGCAAGCAGGGCAAGTATTTGAAGTGCTGCTAAAAATGGCGTTGCCGGATGGCAAGCAAACTACGCTGCCGGCACAGGTCAATCAGATTCTTGCACCCGGCCAGCAAGTGACGCTAACCGCCATCAGCCAAAGTCAATTCACGTTAACACCTGCTTTAGACAAACTGACGCCTGCTTTAACACGACTGGATCTGGCACAACTGCCCAGCGGCACCATCATTCAAGCCAAGGTCATCAACTTAGAGCCTCTAGCTCAGGGTAACTTTCGCGCCACTTTAAGCCTAAATAACACCGCGCTGGCCGGTCAGTCCGTCATTATCGAAACCCCAAAAGCGCTGGCACTTAACAGCGTTGTAACCGCGCGGGTTGAAGGCAGTTTTCAGCTGCAATTTATTCCCAGCAGCAACACCACCGATCGCCTCAATATACAACAAGAGCTGCTTAGCCAATTTAACCGCCAAGGCAGTCTTGGCCAGGCTTTACAGCAGCTACAGACCGTCGGTTCTAGTTCTAACCTATCTAGCGAAGGGCAAAAAATCGTACAGCAATTGCTCAGCAGCCTGCCCAACATCAGCGACAAGCTAACCACCGCACAGCTCACTGAACTAGTAAAAAATAGTGGCACCCAGCTGGAACAACGTTTGCTCACCGATGCTGCTGCAACACAACAAGACTTAAAAGCCAGCTTATTGCGCCTTATCGGACAAATACTTCCGAGCCAAACGGGCAGCAACCCACTACTCACCAGCGCGCAAGCCTCCATTGCAAGCCAAGCGTTACCGCAACTATTGCGCGAAATAGGCGGTATCAACCTTAGCCAAATGCGCGAACAAGCCTTACGCTTCCCGCTAGCCAGAGGCATTCTACAAAAGCTGGATAACCCTAACGATCTTGGTGCGCTGCTGCGCATTGCAGCGGCAGCCATTTCACGCCTGCAAACCCATCAGCTGTCTAGCTTAGGGCAAACCTATACCACGCCCGAAGGCACCCAGCTCACTACCTGGCAAATGGAAATCCCCATGCGCGATCAGGATTCCGTCATTCCTTTGCAGCTAAAGTTTCAGCAAGAACAAAGCAATAGCGAGGAGCAAGACGAAGAAAAGAAAGCGCCCATCTGGCGTCTAGAACTTAGCTTTGAGCTCGAGCCATTAGGTCCTCTGCACGTGCAAGTCAATTTGAAGAACGAAGAAATTTCCAGCAAACTTTGGGCAGAATTTGCACAAACGGCTGTCTATGTAAACAAGGAGTTGCATGTTTTACGTGACAAGCTTCTGGCTGCCGGACTGAACATCAAAGAACTTGAATGCCTACAGGGCACGCCACCTGCTGCGCCAAAAGCAGCCATAGAACAGCGTTGGATTGATGACTTAGCATGAAAAAAAACAAACAGCCCACCCAGGCTATTGCTCTAAAATACGATGGTGATAAAGCACCCAGCCTAACCGCCAAAGGTGATGATGAGCTGGCTGAAGCTATTCTGGCTATCGCTAAAGAACACAAAGTGCCTATCTATGAAAACGCTGATCTGGTGCGTCTGCTTGCGCGCTTAGAGCTGGGCGATGCCATCCCCGAATCACTTTACCGTACCATTGCTGAAATTATTGCGTTTGCTTGGTACCTTAAAGGCAAAGCCCCTAAAGGTTTCTACCAACGTGAAGCGGCTAAACAGCCGCTACAAATTGGTTATCAAACAGAAAAAAAGACGGACTCGGTTTAGTCCAATTAATACCCAAGAAACCCTTCACTCAGCACATCATCCGCATCGACACCGGCCTCATCTAACAGATCATGCATAGCCTCAACCAACATCGGCGGACCCGATATGTAATAAATGGGCCTGCTTAGCTCTTGGCAATACTCTTGAATACGCTGTGCATTTAAATAACCTGTAATCCCTGACCACTCTTGCGTCGAGCCTTCCATTTTAGTCATGGTCGCTATCAGCTTAAAACGCGGATTGTTCTGGCTTAACTGCTGCAGCTCAGACAAAAAAGCACTGTCTTCCGGTCGCCGATTAGAATAGAGCAACAACAAATCCTGCTGCCGTTGCTGCTGTGCTGCATCGCGCAGCATGCTCATAAAAGGCGTGATACCAATACCGCCAGCAATAAAAACGGCCGCTCGCGTTAAATCCTTATCTAGAGTTAACTCGCCAAAGGGACCTTCAACCTGTACCTGCGTACCTACAGGCAGTTCTTTTAGGCGCTGCTTAAAACGGCTATCACGCATTCGCGTGGCTATCACTAGCTCATTTTCGTGTGGTGCTGCCACAATAGAAAACGTATGGCGCACATCCCACTCGGAATCTGCATCGCCCTGTTCACCGAGAATCAAATCTAAAGCCTGACCAGCGATAAATTCAAAGCCTGCAGGCTTTGTGAAATGAAATGCCGACGTCCCTTCAGCCAGCTGTTCTTGGGCTTGCAGTTGAACACTATAAGTCTTCATACAATACCTCCACTGGTTATTTCCTTTTTTATACGCCCAAGTCAGAACCCGAGCAAGTCGACCTAAGCTAAAGTCTTAACCAATTAGGCATATATCAAATAAGACTAAACATATAGATAATAATTACTTTATCGAATAAACAAAACTTGTTAGTGTGCGACTCGTTCTGGCTTTTTTGGTTCGGGAAATCCTATGTATCTGTATGACCACTATGATCAACAAATCGTTAACGAGCGCGTAGCGCAGTTTCGCGATCAAACACGCCGCTATTTTGCTGGCGAGCTAACTGAAGATGAATTCTTACCCTTGCGCCTGCAAAACGGCCTGTACGTACAGCGTCATGCGCCGATGTTACGTATTGCCGTGCCTTACGGCCTGCTGTCGTCTACCCAGCTACGGATGCTGGCACACATTACTCGCAAGTATGACAAAGGCTACGCACACGTCACCACGCGCACTAATATGCAGCTAAACTGGCCTAAACTTGAACAAGTACCGGATATTTTGCAAGATTTGGCCAGCGTGCAAATGCACGCCATTCAAACCAGTGGCAACTGTATTCGTAATACCACCACTGACCAATTTGCCGGTGTAGCCCGTGACGAACTGGTTGACCCACGCCCTTGGTGTGAGCTTATTCGCCAGTGGTCCACCTTCCACCCTGAATTCGCGCGCCTGCCGCGCAAGTTTAAAATTGCCGTCAATGGCTGCGTTAACGATCGCGCCGCTATAGAAGTGCACGATATCGGTCTAGAAGCAGTACGTAACTCTGATGGTGAGCTTGGCTTTAGAGTCTTGGTCGGTGGCGGTTTAGGGCGCACGCCCATGCTGGCTAGCGTCATTAATGAATTTATGCCCTGGCCTCATTTGCTCAGCTATTTAGAAGCTATTTTGCGCGTCTATAATCGCTTCGGTCGCCGTGATAATAAATTTAAAGCACGCATAAAGATTTTGGTAAAGGCCCTTACCCCAGAAGGTTTTGCTAAAAAAGTGGACGAAGAATGGCAGCATTTAAAGGATGGCCCCAGCACCTTAACTGATGCAGAAGTACAACGCGTTAGTCAGCACTTTACTGCACCTGATTACCAGTCATTAAGTGATGTCCCCGAGCTTCTCGCGGAACAAGACGCTCAGCACCCAGGCTTTGCCCGCTGGCGCTCACGCAATACCACAGCCCACAAGCAGCCTGGTTATGTTGCCGTGACCCTTTCATTGAAAAAAACCGGTGTTCCTACCGGTGACGTTAGTGAATCACAACTGGATGCTATTGCTGATTTAGCTGATCGCTATAGCTATTCCGAAGCGCGTAACACCCATGAACAAAACATCGTTTTGGCCGATGTGGAGCAAACAAAACTGTTGCAGTTATGGCTGGAAATCCGCGAGCTGGGTTTTGCCACCCCCAATATAGGCCTGCTGAGCGACATTATCTGCTGCCCAGGCGGCGACTTCTGCGCGCTAGCTAACGCCAAATCAATTCCTGTAGCAGAAGCTATTCAGCAGCGCTTTGCTGATTTGGATTACCTATTTGACATAGGAGATCTAGATCTGAATATCTCAGGCTGTATGAACGCCTGTGGGCACCACCATGTTGGTCATATTGGTATCCTAGGTGTGGACAAAAAAGGGGAAGAGTTTTATCAAGTGTCTCTCGGCGGAAACAGCGGCCGCAATGCCAGCTTAGGTAGCATTCTTGGCCCTTCTTTCGCGCAAGACACCATGCCAGATGTGATCAACAAAATCATCGATGTGTATATCGAACAACGCACGGCTGAAGAGCAGTTTATCGACACCTATCAGCGTATTGGCGCTCAACCTTTTAAGGAGCGTGTTTATGCCCCTCATCATTAAAAACAATCAAGTTATCGAAGACAGTTGGCATTTATTACAGGCCGACTGCAGCTTGGCAGATGCCTTAGCACAGCCGCAACCCATAATAGTACCCTTCACGCTTTGGCAAAATCACGCGGTCGAATTGAAACAGCTAACTAAGCTTGGGGTATGGCTGGATAGCCATGAGGCTATCGAGGAAATTGTAGAGGATTTACCGCTCTTTTCTCTAGTCGCTTTAAACTTTCCGACATTTACCGATGGTCGCCACTTCAGCAGCGCACGCTTGCTGCGCGAACGTTATGCTTACTCAGGGGAAATACGCGCCATTGGTGATGTTTTGCGCGACCAGCTGTTTTTTATGCAGCGCTGTGGTTTCGATGCCTATGCGGTTCGTGCGGATCGCTGCCCACACGATGCGCTCCTCAGTCTGACAGAGTTTTCTATCTGTTACCAAAGCGCGGTTGATTGTCCAGAGCCGCTCTTTCGACGGCGTGTACTTAAATCCGCTTAATAAAAAACCCAGCCTAGGCTGGGTTTTTTATTTTTAGGTTAGAGCTTACTCAACCTGAGCTTCTACAACAGCTTCAACACGACGGTTTAGACTGCGACCTTCTTCAGTCGCATTATCCGCTACAGGACGTGCCTCACCATAACCGACAGCATTTACGCGGTCAGCAGCTACACCATACTTCTCAACCATTACCTGGCGCACTGCATTAGCACGGCGCTCAGAGAGTTTTTGGTTATAGGCATCAGGACCTGCTGAGTCAGTGTGACCTTCAACAGTGGTGCTAAGCTCTGGATACTGCTTCATGAACTCAGCTAGGTTCTCGATATCGCTATAGCTGCCGTCTTTTACGTTAGCTTTGTCGAAATCAAATAGAACTTCTAACTCAACACGAACAGTTTCCGCTTCAGCTATTACAGTTTCTTCCTGCACAGGAGCGCTAACAACAGGTGCCGGCTCTTCTACGCGTGCTGATTTGCTTGCGCCACCGAAGTTCAGACCAACACCCATACCGGCCATCCACTCTGACTGATTATGATCTAAGCCATGCATACCATCTACACCTGCACGAACAAAGAAGTTTTCAGCAAAGTAGTACTTAGCACCTGCACCAATATTGGCAAAGGTTGTGCGGTCACGGCCGGTACGAGCAGGTAGGTTGCTGAGGCTCTGGTGACCAAAACCTGCCGATAAGTATGGACGTAACGCTGAACCCGCATCACCGAAATGGTAGGCAGCATCAACGCTAGTCAAGCTACCATTTACTTTTTTACGACTTGTATTGTTATTCAATACCTTATTTTTGGACTCAATGCGGTGGTACTCACCGTATGACAACCCTAAAGAAACATCATCAGTCAAAAAGTAACCAACAGAACCTCCATAGAGGTTACCGTTATCCATATTACGCATACTGTCAGTGAAGTAGCGCTTAGCAAAGGCTTCTGCTTCAACAGCGCCTTGGCCCTGAGCCAAAACACCTTGCGCACCAAATGCTAAAACTGACGCAACGGCAATACCTAGCGTATTTTTTAATTTCATTATTTTCTCCTTCTAAACGGGGGGGTATTCGATACTAAAAACTGAATTCTCAATACCGTAAAGTAATTATTTTGACGCTTAATGCAAGTTAGACAATTCAGTGTCAGAAAAGTTCTCTTTAAGCTTATCAATGGCTCTTTTGTAACGCATTTTTGTGGCACTTAAACCTAAGTGCATGATATTAGCGATTTCTTGAAATTCTAATTCTGCAACAAAGCGAAGAATAATAATTTCTTTATCTATTGGATTCACATCCAATAGCCAGCGATCCAAACTGCTATCTTCTTTAAGCATTGGTGCAGCCTCTTCACTGGCCTCCTCTAATGGATTTAAACTTAATGCATCCTGCAGTCGTCTTTTACGCCGCTCTTTGCGATACTGCGTAGTGCATTCATTATAAGTAATACTATATAGCCATGTTTTAAATTTGGACTTACCTTCGAACTTTTTTAATCCGTAAAGCACCTTAAGCATAATTTCTTGGCAGACATCATCGGCATCACGTTCATTACCCAGATATCGCGTGCATACACTATATAGCGTTCTCTGGTAGCGGCGCATCAGCTCTTCATAAGCCCTGGTAATATTAAAGAGCTCTTGCTGTGCATGCTCCACCAACTCTTCGTCTGTAAGCAGTTGTGGATTATACCTTTGATGTATATTTTTTTCACTAGTCAAAACAAGTCAAACCAGTCAACTATAAAGTAATTTTAAAATGCAATGCATGATTGCTGGCCATTAACTGCTTTTAACTTGCTGCTCTAACAGGACGCGATTAGCAAAGTAGAACAATTCACCCTGCTCGTTTTGCACTATAGTTTTTACCGTTCCTATCTCTTCTATTGTTCCTTCAACAGTATCAATAGAAATATTTTGACCTATTTCATACAGTTCACGCACATAAATACCGGCTATTATCTGCCCGACGATTTCTCTACAGCCAAAACCTACCGCTATCGCCACCGCCAAGCCAACGCTAAACAAAACGATAGCAATGACATAGTTAAGCAGCTCAGCCTTGATTTCTAACTGCCCAAAGGCCACCGAGATACTGATAATCACCACTAAGCCTTGAGCTACACGACCCAAAGCCGCTGCATACTCTAAACCAACACCTTCTGCCGCTCCCGACACCAAGCTATTAAGCAGCTGTGCCAATAACACACCAGCAAGCAATACAATGGCAGCCGCAAACACTTTTGGCACATACAGCGCCAACACATCCAAAGCAGCGGAAATTCTTTCTAAGCCCAGAGACTCTAGGGCCGATACCAAAAACACCAACAAGACAAACCAATAAACAATTTTGCCTATAAGCACTGAAACCGGGACTTTAATACCGACCCGCGCCAATAGTTTATTCAGTCCAGTACCCTGAGTTAGACGGTCCAAGCCAAGCTTGGCCAATAGCTTAGAGAGCAAGGTATCTAGTAGGCGCGCTACCAGAAACCCTAAAATAACTACTATTAAAGCGCCCAGCAGGTTAGGTATAAAGCTAGCGATTTTTGCCCAGAGCGCACTCATGGCGCTCACTAAACTCTGCGTCCAAGAATCCAGTTGCATACTTAGTTAACCTTATTAGTTTTAAGATGGTTTTTATTCAAACGAGAAACGGGCTTTAAGTGTTCAGATCCATGAACAAAGCCAAGTATTACGGCATAAAAAGCTCGCCCAAACATAGTGAAAAGCGTACCCGCGCCTACTTGGCGATTAGCCGTCTTAAGCACACGCTCCAGAGCCGCATCTACATCTTGTTGCTGTGCAGAGTCTTTTTGTAATAGCTCGCGTAGTGATTGCTCAAATCGCTCATTCTCAACACTCATAACTATTGCCTCACTTTGGCTATATTGTATAGCAAAACGGCTATACAGCTCTGCATAAATTCAATAAAAATCGCCCGCCGAAGCGAGCGATACATGCATCAAGCTTAATTACACAGGCATGCTAAGAGCCGTTTTCGAGACAATTATCCCATTGTTATCCGCATAAACAAACTCACCCGGACGAAACGTAACACCGCCAAAATTAACCGGCACGTTTAAATCACCAATATCACGCTTGTCCGTTTTCATCGGATGACTGGCAAGTGCCTGCACGCCCAAATCAGTTTGCGCCAGCTCATCCACATCGCGCACGCAGCCGTAAACGATAATCCCCTCCCAGCCACACTCCGCTGCCTTAGCAGCCAGCATATCGCCCAACAGCGCACGACGCAGTGAACCGCCACCATCCACCACCATCACCTTACCTTTACCCGGCTGGGCAACCTGAGCTTTTACTACTGAGTTATCCTCATGACACTTAACAGTGACGATTTCCCCACCAAAAGAATCGCGCCCACCAAAGTTAGCAAACATGGGTTCTACTACATCAACCTCTGGGTAGGCATCACATAAGTCCGGGGTAATATATTGCATTCTATTGTCCTCTTCTAAAAGTATCTGCTCGTTAGCCTGAAGCATGAGCAAAAATTAATTCTGCACTCAAGCCATGCTGCTCTAACTCACGCCTCATCCTTTGTAGCACCTGAATTTGCATCAACCGCACACGCTCTCGCGAAACGCCCATTATACTGGCCACCTCTTGCAAAGTGTGCGCTTGATTACCAAACAAACCAAAGCGCAGTGTCACAACAGACTGCTGCACTTTAGGCAACTGTTGAACTAACAGTAAAGCAAGTTTTTCCAGCTGCACATCTTGAGTGTCCGTAAAAGGGCACTTAGTTTCAGCTGGCAACACTTCATGCTGTGTGCGCTCGCTGTTCGCATAAGTACTATCTAGCGAATATTCATGATAATCAAGACGCGATAACAGCCTAACCTCTTGCACCGACCAGCCAAGATTGGCTGCAAGTTGCTCTGTTGTGCTGGTTTTCGCATGCGTTGCCGCCATTTTAGTCCGTGCTCTTTGTAGCTGCCTTACTTTTCTAGCAAGCCGATAAGGAGTACGTACTAGTTTTTGTTTAACCAGAATGCTTCTTTCAATGGCTTGTCGAATCCAAGGCGTTGCGTAGGTTGAAAACTTATAGCCTAAATCAGGATCAAATTTATCCAACGCATAAAACAAACCAAGATTGCCTTCACTGATAAGCTCCAGCAAAGACTGGTTACCTCCTAAATAAGATCGAGCAATTTTTACCACCAAGCGCAGATTATGCACCACCATTTTCTGCCTAGCCGCCAACTCACCTTGACGCAGTTGGCGCGCATAAAACTGCTCTTCTTCGCGAGTAAAAATATGCGCTCGACCAATTGCTTGTAAATAGCTCTGCGTTGCACAGCTTAGCTTGCTAGCACTTAGCTTTTGATTAATATTTTCTTGATAGGCTGCGCCCTCTTCACGAATGCGTAAGGAGTTTTGGCAACCTGTGTTTGTGATATATAACCGAGCGGCATAACTACAGCCTGCTTCTTCCTGAAACAACATACCCTTCTCCTCGTTGAGTTAGGCTGGTGCATTAGAGCACCCCAGTTTTAAGCTGCGCTTTTCTCAGAGATTCCTTACTCCCTTATTAGAGCAGCACTTTGCGCACTGACTAACAGAATTCCTCTTAGCGTGCTGGAAGATATTGTAATGGATCGACTGGTTTTCCTTGCCGGCGAATCTCAAAGTGCAGTTTAACCTGGTCTGTTCCAGTAGAACCCATTTCCGCTATTTGCTGGCCAGCATTCACTTGCTGACCTTCATTTACTAACAACCTACGGTTATGCCCATAAGCACTGATATAGACATCATCATGCTTAATGATGATCATCTCACCATAACCCCTGAGACCACTACCTGCGTAGACCACGGTACCTTTGGCTGTAGCAATCACAGGCTGCCCCAATTTACCCGCAATATCAATACCTTTATTCAGGCTGGTGCTAGAAGAAAATTTGGATACCACCGCTCCCGCAGAAGGCCAGCGCCAACCCTTGACACTGCTTGCTGCAGTAGGTGCTTGTTTAGGCTGAGGTTTAGCCACAGCCACCTGTGGCTTGGTCCGGGCTGGGGGGGTCGTTTTCGGTTTGGTTTGCGGCTTAGCTACTGGCCGCGGTTGTTGCACAACAGTTGCCGGTTTTGAGAAGTTAATCACTTGACGCGGACGAATGGTATAGGGTGCTTGGATGCCATTGCGCCTCGCTAGTTCTTTCCAGTCCCAACCAAAGCGAAAAGCAATTGAATAAAGCGTATCCCCAGGGCGCACCACATACTGCCCCTGAGTTACAGGCTTCACCGGTTTGGCAACCCTCGAGCCATGCGACCTATCAACCACCGGAACCTTTCTAGGCGTACCTGAACATGCAGCCAATAGCACACAAGAGCACAAAACCAAGACTGATAAAATCAACCGTTTTGAAGTATCTTCTTGCTTAGCTGCTCTATCAAGCATAAGGCTTCCTTTTCAATCTTCACTTAGCATGTGCTGCTTATTGACCAAGCACCACAGAATCGGAACTCTTGACTTTGCGCTGGGCAAACCATTCGATCGTAATCACCAACAGCACCGCTAAAACAGCCATTGCAATAGCCAGTAGTAACTGCGTGTCTTGTCCTGATATTTGCGCATAATTCCAGGGTAATATATTTTCCTGCAGTACTGGTTTTGGTGCGGAGTTAGGTGCAGTAAACCAAGTTACGGTTTGTTTCCAGGGCCAAATCTTGTTGAGCGAGCCTAGCATAAAACCGGTTAACAGCGCCAAAGTCACATCGCGGTAATGCTGCAAAGCGGCTTTTAATACCTTAGCAAAAGCCAACAGACCAAAGGCACAACCTAATGCAAACGCCAGCATAACGGATACATCAAAATTCTTTACCGCATCAAGAATATAGCTATACAAACCCATCAGTAAGAGTAAAAAACTGCCCGATATACCCGGCAAAATCATGGCGCAAATAGCAATCGCACCCGCCAAAAAAATACTCAGCGGATCATGCCCCCAGTTAATTGGCGAAGCAACTGTGATATACCATGCTGCAGCAGTTCCCAAGACAAAAAACACATACCTTGCCCAATTCCAGCGTTTTATGTCACGACCCACAAAATAACAAGAAACCAGTACCAAGCCAAAAAAGAATGACCATACGGCAATGCTATGATACTCGAGCAACCAAGTAATTAAGCGTGCCAGGCTGACTATACTGGTTAAAATTCCAGCAAAAAGAATCAGTAAAAAATTAACGTGCGCCAAAGCCCAAGCTTGTTTAACCCTACCCTTTAAAAGCAGCAACGCAGCCTGTGGCATATTGGCTAATGCGTCCAGTAACTGTCCATAAATACCGGTAATAAAAGCAATTGTGCCGCCTGAAACTCCCGGAACCACATCAGCGGCTCCCATCGCCATACCTTTCAAATAGACAAGGAGCTTGGCTCTCACAGTTGGGTTCCCGTCAAAAGCGGCACAAAGCGCACAGCATCAAGCACTTCTCTGGTATAGCCGGTTTCGGTACGTACAATGACCAGCAACTGTTGCGCGCCATCAATACCCACAGGTATAACCATACGCCCACCAATAGCTAGCTGCTCTAATAGCGCCTGCGGCACATCACTGGCACCTGCAGTGACTAAAATACCGTTATAGGGCCCCATGGCATTCCAACCTTGCCAGCCGTCGCCCCAGCGATAAACCACATTACGGATATTTAACGACTGCAACCTTGCCTTGGCTTTTTCCTGTAGCGCCTGAATACGCTCAACGGAAAAAACCCGCTCAACCAGTTGTGCTAACACCGCGGTTTGATAGCCCGAGCCGGTGCCAATTTCCAACACTTTATCTAACGGGCCAGCGGCCAAAAGCAGCTCAGTCATGCGCCCGACAATATAGGGTTGGGAAATGGTTTGGTTTTGTCCGATCGGCAAAGCCGTATCTTCATAAGCTCTGTGCGACAGAGCCTCGTCAACAAATAAATGGCGCGGTGTACTACGGATAACCTCTAAAACCTGCGCATTGCTTAAGCCTTCCTCGTATAAACGCTGAACCATGCGCTCACGAGTACGCTGCGAAGTCATACCAATACCGCGATGTACCAATGTATTCACAGCGCATTCTCCAGCCAACGCTGCACATCGTCTAACTGTGCGTGAAATGTTCTATCTAATTGCAATGGTGTTACCGTCACATAACCTTGACTGATAGCATGAAAATCCGTGCCCTCTTCACCATCTTCTGCAACACCTGCTGCGGCCAACCAATAGCCTGTCTTACCTCTAGGGTTAACCGCCTTAACGGGCGCTGCTGCGCGCACGCGATGACCCAAACGCGTTAGTTTAATGCCTTTAATCTGCTCCAAAGGCAGATCCGGCACATTAACATTAAAAACCGTGCGCGGTGCAACGACTAAACGACTTTGTGCTTGGATCAGCTGTTTAGCAAACCAAGTCGCCGAGGGTAAATTGTTTGGGCTACGCGAGACCAATGAAAAAGCAAAGGCTGGACGCTGTAAAAAGCGCCCCTCTAATGCGGCGGCGACAGTACCGGAGTACAGCACATCATCCCCCAAGTTCGCACCAAGATTTATTCCTGCTACAACCAAATCAATAGGCTCTTGTAGCAAACCATTAAGCGCCAAATGCACGCAATCAGTCGGCGTACCATCAACACTAATAAAGCCATTGCTTAAGTTTTGCGGATGCAGTGGCCGGTCAAGCGTTAAAGAACTACTGGCACCACTGCGATCCTGTTCAGGTGCAACAACAGTACAGCTGGCAAAAGTAGCAAGTGACTCATGTAAGGCAGCCAAACCTGGTGCATTTACACCGTCATCATTGGCAATTAAAATTCGCATGCAACATCCACATCATCAACAGGTAACAACTCAACAAGCTCTCTAATTACTGCCGTAGCGTAACAGCCAACGGGCAAATTAAACCGCAACTCTAAAGTATTTTCATCGGGATAGCACCAGCTAAGTTCAGCAACCGGCAGGCGCAATATACGGCGCTCTTGCTTTAAACCAGCCTGCTCCAACCAACGACACAAAGCCGCATGATTATCAGCGACACGCTGCTCCAGTTGGAGCACTTCACCCTGAGTTGCCAACTCACCCTGCCCCCACAGCGCACCACTGGGATGTAGGTCTAGCTCTTGTAGCCGCAGATCTTGTAGCTCTTGGGCGGCAGCCAAAAAGTGGCTACGGCTTTGGGTGAATGTAAGCAGATCGCCCAGCTTAGCTTGCTGCCAGCTGCCGTCGGCAACACGTGCAGCTAAAATACGATTAAATATGATACTGCGTGCAGTAGATAACAAACGAGAGCGCACATTGCGCTGTGATGGCAACTCTTGGCGCTCCGCACAATGTACTGCATGCTGCACATTTGCACCATCACGACCAAAGCGCTGCACACCATAATAGTTAGGCACGCCAAAACTCTGGATTTGTTGCAAGCGGGTTTCTAATCTTTCCCGCTCTGCCGCTAGCTGAGTGAGGCGAATACGAAAGCCATTAGCTTTGTGCGTGCCACGCTGTATTTTTCGCGTATGGCGAGTGGCTTGCAGGATACGCAACCGCTCACTTTCCACACTAGACAGCTCAACCTCTTTGCCTGGCAGATGAACACTGAACCATTGACTGGTTAGCGCTTGACGATCCTTCAATCCTGCATAGCTGACGCTTCTAAATGGCACCTTTGCCGCCCTAGCTAGTAGGCGCGCCACTTCCTCGGTATTTAACTGTCGTTTTTCTATCCACAGCCACAGGTGCTCACCTGTGCCGGAAAGAGGAATATCTAATAACTCATCAACCTGAAAGTCCTCGGCACTGGCCTTAAGCATTGCCCTACCACAGGCTTCACCCCATGCACGAGGTCCTAGCAGCTCATTTTCAGTCATCGCTGTTCCAAAAGCACTACCGCATGAGCAGCAACACCTTCCCCACGCCCGATATATCCAAGCTGTTCTGTGGTGGTTGCTTTGACGTTAACCTGCTCAAGTCCTACCTGCAAATCTTGCGCTAAATAGGTACGCATCAGGTCAATATGTGGCGACATTTTCGGCGCTTGTGCCAAAATCGTGCAATCCAGATTGATCACCTGCCAACCCTTGCCATCAACCATATTCATTACCGCACGCAATAAGCCACGACTATCAGCGCCTTGAAATCTTGGGTCGGTATCGGGGAAATGCCGACCGATATCACCTAACGCCAACGCGCCCAACAAGGCATCACAGACAGCATGTAACAAAACATCACCATCTGAATGAGCAACAAATGCCTGTGTATGCTCAATACGTACTCCACCTAGAGTAATAAAATCACCCGCCTGAAAACGATGTACATCATAACCGTGACCAATACGCATTTTAAATCTCATATAAAGCACTAAAACATTCAATTTTGTCTGCCAAAGTAGCATTGAACTCCTTTAACAAAGCATGCCTATTCTAGCAGGCTTAAGCTTATAAGGTTAAGTTAGCTGATTTTTTTATCTGCTAACTGTTAGAATAGCGCACCCGATTTATTCCAGCGCCTGCCGAGGAGACTCCAACCATGACCTTTGTTGTCACAGATAACTGCATTAAGTGCAAATACACCGACTGTGTGGAAGTTTGCCCTGTTGACTGCTTCTATGAAGGACCCAACTTTCTTGCCATTCACCCTGATGAATGCATTGACTGTGCTCTTTGTGAACCTGAGTGCCCAGCTGAAGCGATTTTCGCCGAAGACGAAGTGCCAGATGATATGCAAGAATTTATTGAACTCAACGCTGAACTGGCGGAAATCTGGCCAAATATCAGCGAAAAGAAAGATCCCCTACCCGATGCAGAAGAATGGGATGGCGTAGCAGACAAGCTCAAACATCTTGAGCGCTAAAACCACTGCCCGCATCACCTAATCCAATCTTCGTGCAAAAATATCTGTTTTGCTGTTTGGATTTTCAGGAGCCTCTGAACGCATCGAGGCTCCCAAACCAATAAGAAATCAGCGAGTAGCGCCAGATACTGACACTGCTGCAACCGCCCCCCTCAAAGTCACCCTCCGAATTCGCAAAAACCACTGACTTTGCTATTATTGCTCGCTTGATTTTTGTTTAGACCTCCGGAAGTAATCATGACCAATCGCAGTACTCGTTTAGCCCAGCTTCACGCCGACCTTAAAACCCGCATTTTATTGCTCGATGGCGCCATGGGCACCATGATTCAGAATGAGCGCTTAGATGAAGCGCAGTTTCGTGGCGAACGCTTTGCCGATTGGCCGCAAGATGTGCAAGGCAACAATGACCTGCTTATTTTAACCCAGCCTGAGCTTATCCAAAAAATCGAGAAAGCTTATTTGGATGCTGGCGCGGACATTATCGAAACCAACACCTTTAACTCCACTCAGGTGTCGCAAGCCGACTACGGCATGCAGGACTTAGCTTATGAGCTGAACTTTGAAGGTGCACGCATTGCCCGCGAAGTAGCCGATACTAAAACCCTAGAAACTCCGGATAAGCCGCGCTATGTTGCCGGTGTGTTAGGCCCAACCAGCCGCACCTGCTCACTATCACCGGATGTGAACAACCCTGGCTACCGTAACGTCACCTTTGATATTTTGGTCGAGAACTACAGCGAAGCAACCCGCGGATTAATCAATGGCGGTGCCGACATCATCATGATCGAAACCATCTTCGACACCCTTAATGCTAAAGCGGCTATTTTCGCCGTCGAAGGCGTGTTTGAAGAACTGGGCGTCACTCTGCCCATTATGATTTCCGGTACGATTACCGATGCTTCAGGCCGCACGTTGTCAGGGCAAACCACCGAAGCCTTTTGGAACTCCATCCGTCACTGCAAACCGATTTCCGTAGGCTTAAACTGCGCCTTGGGTGCCAAAGAGCTGCGCCCTTACCTGCAAGAGCTCTCCGAAAAAGCCGACACCTTTGTGTCCGCACACCCTAACGCCGGTTTACCCAACGCTTTTGGTGAATACGATGAAAGCGCCGCCGAAACTGCCGCGCTGATTGAAGACTTTGCCGCCTCAGGCTTTTTAAACATTGTCGGCGGCTGCTGCGGTACCACGCCTGAGCACATTGCCGCTATTGCCAAAGTGATTGCCAAGTACCCACCGCGCCAGATTCCTGATATCCCCAAGGCCTGTCGCCTGTCAGGGCTTGAGCCGTTCACCATCGACCGCAGCTCCTTGTTTGTCAACGTGGGCGAGCGCACCAACATCACCGGTTCGGCTCGTTTTGCGCGTTTGATTCGTGAAGAAAATTACACCGAAGCACTGGAAGTCGCTCTGCAACAAGTCGAAGCCGGTGCGCAGGTGATTGATATCAACATGGACGAAGGCATGCTGGACTCCAAAGCTGCCATGGTCACCTTCCTCAACCTGATCGCTGGTGAGCCGGATATTTCCCGTGTGCCAATTATGCTCGACTCCTCCAAATGGGAGATTATCGAAGCGGGTTTAAAGTGCATTCAGGGTAAAGGCATTGTGAACTCCATTTCGATGAAAGAAGGCGTAGAGGAATTTATTAAGCATGCCAAACTCTGTCGTCGTTACGGTGCCGCCGTGGTGGTCATGGCCTTTGACGAACAAGGCCAAGCCGATACCGCAGCGCGCAAACAAGAAATTTGTGCGCGCTCCTACGATATTCTCGTGAACCAAGTAGGTTTCCCGCCCGAAGACATTATCTTTGATGCCAACATCTTTGCGGTGGCGACCGGTATCGAAGAACACAACAACTATGCCATGGACTTTATCGAGGCCTGTGCGTGGATTCGTGACAACCTGCCCCATGCGCTGACCTCGGGCGGTGTGTCTAACGTGAGCTTCTCCTTCCGCGGCAACAACCCGGTACGTGAAGCCATTCACTCGGTATTCCTGTATTACGCCATTCAAAGCGGCTTGAATATGGGTATTGTCAATGCCGGTCAGTTAGAAATTTACGACCAAATTCCAGCCGACCTGCGCAACAAAGTCGAAGACGTGATTCTTAACCGTCACCCAGGTGCCACCGATGCGCTGCTTAATATTGCCGAGGATTACCGCGGTGACGGCAGCAAAAAAGAGGTGGAAAACGAGGAGTGGCGCTCGCTGCCAGTGGATAAGCGCCTTGAATACGCGTTGGTCAAAGGCATTACCAGCCACATTGTCGATGACACTGAAGAGTGCCGCCAGTCCGTTAGCCGCCCTATCGAAGTCATTGAGGGGCCGCTCATGTCCGGCATGAACGTGGTCGGCGATTTGTTTGGTAGCGGTAAAATGTTCCTACCGCAAGTGGTCAAGTCCGCACGGGTAATGAAACAAGCCGTAGCGCACCTGATTCCTTTTATTGAAGAAGAGAAAGGTGACCAGCCGGAAGCCAAGGGTAAAATTCTGATGGCTACGGTGAAGGGCGATGTGCACGACATCGGTAAAAACATTGTCGCTGTGGTATTGGGCTGTAATGGCTACGACATTGTCGATATGGGCGTGATGGTGCCCGCCGATAAAATCCTAAAAACCGCGATTGAAGAAAAATGCGACATAATCGGTTTGTCGGGCCTGATTACTCCGTCACTGGATGAAATGGTCAACGTGGCCAAGGAAATGCAGCGCCAGAACTTTCACCTGCCGCTACTCATTGGCGGGGCAACCACCTCCAAGGCGCACACTGCTGTGCGTATCGACCCACACTACACCAATGATGCTGTGGTTTACGTTACCGACGCTTCCCGTGCCGTGGGTGTGGCGACGACCTTATTATCCAAAGAGCTTAAACCAGACTACATCAAAGGCATTCGTGAGGAGTACGCGGTTATCCGTGAGCGTACCGCTAACCGCAGCGCCAAGACCAAATACCTCACTTACCCGCAAGCGCTAGACAATCGCTTACAGCTAGATTGGAGCACTTATCAGCCTCCAGTGCCCAGTTTTACGGGCAGTAAGTTGCTGAAAAACCTTGATTTGCATGAAATCCGTAAGTATCTCGACTGGACACCGTTTTTTATCTCTTGGAATCTAGTGGGCAAATACCCGCGTATTTTCGAGGACGAAGTGGTGGGTGAAGCAGCCAAAACCCTGTTCGATGAAGCGCAGGTGATGCTGGATAAAATGGTCAATGAAAATCTTATTGAAGCCCGTGCGCTGTTTGGTTTCTGGCCTGCCAATCAGGTGGACCATGACGACCTTGAGCTCTATGATGAGCAAGGTCAGCCCTTACGCCGTCTGCACCACTTGCGTCAACAGTCCGTCATCCGTGACCAAGGAGCCAACCGTTGCTTGGCTGATTATGTAGCACCTAAAGACAGCGGCTTAACGGACTACATCGGCGGCTTTATTGTCACCGCGGGAATTGGTGTAGAAGAATTATGTAACGAATACAAAGCGCAAGGCGATGACTACAACGCCATTATGGTGCAGGCTTTAGCCGACCGCCTAGCGGAAGCCACGGCTGAGTGGCTGCACCACCAAGTGCGCACCAAGTATTGGGGCTATGCAGCCGATGAGCAGCTAGATAACGATGATCTCATTCGTGAACAATACAGCGGTATTCGCCCAGCACCTGGCTATCCAGCCTGCCCCGACCACACAGAAAAAGGGCCATTGTTTGAATTGCTAGACCCTGAAGGAAGTTGCGGTGTGAGCCTCACTGAGCACTATGCGATGTTCCCCACGGCAGCGGTCAGCGGCTGGTATTTCGCCCACCCAGAAGCCAAATACTTTGCGGTGGGTAAAATCGAAAAAGATCAGGTGCAAAGCTATGCCAAGCGTAAAGGCCAAAGCCTAGAAGACAGCGAACGCTGGTTAATGCCTAACTTGGCGTACGAAACTTAATTCACCCGCCCGCTTTGTAGAGCAGCGATTTTTTGTGGAGCAGGCCATGCCTGCGACAGCGGTGCGTCAGGACAACACCGTATCTACTGGCGTAATCCGCAGTCGGATGCATGACATCCCCCTACAGGCGCAACGGACTCTTGCGCGATGCGATCTATAAGGCAGCACCACCTCGCTCTTGTGGGACCCGACTTGT
>JALOAC010000031.1 GCA_023228985.1 Thiopseudomonas sp.
AAAATCACGATTTACCGACAGCCAAATCCTCTCAGTTTTAAAACAAGCCGAAAACGGCGTGCCAGTTCCTGAACTGTGTCGCGAACATGGCATGAGCAGCGCCACCTTTTACAAGTGGCGTACCAAGTATGGTGGAATGGACGCTTCAATGATGACCCGTTTAAAGGAGCTTGAGGAAGAAAATCGTCGACTCAAGAAAATGTACGCTGAGGAGCGTTTGAAAGCCGACATTCTTAAGGAAGCCATCGAAAAAAAGTGGTAAAGCCATCTCGACGTCGTGAGATGGCACAACGAGCCGTTAATGAAAAAGCTATCAGTATACGTTTAGCGTGTTGGATTTTTAGCATCAGTGAAACCTGTTATCGCTATCAAACCAAACTCGGCCATCAAAACGCTGAAATTGCTGACTGGCTGATTCGTCTGACAGACAGACGTAAAAACTGGGGCTTTGGTTTGTGCTTTCTATATTTGCGCAACGTGAAGGGCTTTAGCTGGAACCACAAGCGTGTTTACCGTATATATCGAGAACTTGAGCTGAATCTACGTATTAAGCCTAGAAGGCGCTTAGTGCGTGAGAAACCACAACCTCTGGCCGTTCCTGACGCTATTAATGTCAGTTGGTCAATGGATTTTATGCATGATCAGCTTAGTGATGGTCGTAATTACCGACTCTTGAATGTCATAGATGACTTTAATCGCGAAGGCTTATGCATCGAAGTTGACCTATCACTACCGGCAGAGCGCGTGATCCGTACACTGGATCAGATTATTGAATGGCGCGGCAAACCCTGTTCAATTCGCTGTGACAATGGGCCAGAATATATCAGCGGAAAGCTAGGTGCTTGGGCAGCTAAACATGATATTAAGCTTAACTTTATTCAGCCTGGTAATCCGCAGCAGAATGCTTATATAGAACGCTACAATCGAACTGTTCGTTATGACTGGCTCGCTCAGCATTTATTTGAGAGCATAGCCGCTGTTCAAGATTATGCTACTCAATGGCTCTGGCACTACAATAATGAACGACCTAATATGGGGCTTGGTGGTATTACCCCTAAACAAAAGTTGGCCATAGTGGCCTAACATCTACTTTTGAACCCTGTTACAAATGGGGGGATTACCAGGCCGAGGATATTTAGTTGGCAAAAGCTGGAAAGATCAGGGCTAGAAAAGGTAAGATTGTTCACGTCGGGGGCTTAGTTTTTGTTGGTGTGGGAACTTACATTTTCTAAGATCCCCGACTCTTTTTCCAGCCGGTCAGATTTTTTCTACACCCTTAAATGCGAAGAGCCTTTTAAATGAAAAAAATAGTTACCATCATCGGGGCTCGCCCTCAGTTTATTAAGGCCAGTGTTGTCTCTAAAGCCATTCAAGAAACCGACGGTTTGACCGAAGTTTTAATCCACACTGGTCAGCATTTTGATGCCAATATGTCAGATGTATTTTTCGACCAGTTAGGCATTCCACGCCCGAATTATCAGCTAAATATTAACAGCGGCAGTCATGGTGATATGACAGGCCGTATGTTGATTGAAATTGAAAAGGTTTTGCTTAAAGAGCAGCCCGGCTGGGTGTTGGTTTACGGTGATACTAACTCTACTCTGGCAGGTGCTTTGGCGGCGGCTAAATTGCATATTCCTGTGGCGCATGTTGAGGCAGGCTTGCGTAGCTTTAATATGCAAATGCCCGAAGAAATTAACCGCATTCTTACCGATCAAATTAGTAGCGTGCTCTTCTGCCCAACCGATTCAGCCATGGCGAATTTAAAGCAAGAAGGCTTTGCTGATAAGCCTATTCAAGTGCTGCAAGTGGGCGATGTTATGCAAGACAGCGCCGAGTTCTTCGCCCAGCAAGCCACCCAGCCGCAAGGCTTTGAGCTTGACGAGGGTTTTATTCTTACCACCCTGCACCGTGCCGAAAACACCGACAACCCAGAGCGCTTAGCAGCCATTGTAGCAGCACTTAACCACCTACACGCCAAGCTAGCGCCCGTGGTTTTACCCCTACACCCACGCACCCGTAAAGTCATCGCTGAACAAGGCTTAAAGCTAGATGTTCACCTAATCGACCCAGTGGGTTATTTGGAAATGATTTGGCTATTACAACGCACAGGCCTAGTACTCACCGACAGCGGTGGCGTACAAAAAGAAGCCTTCTTCTTCGGCAAAGCCTGCGTTACCATGCGCGACCAAACCGAATGGGTAGAATTAATAGAGGTTGGCGCTAACGAATTAGTGGGTGCTGATACGAATAACATTATTGATGCTGCCACACGCAACCTAAACCGTAGCATAAAAGACGAACACAGCCTTTATGGTGGTGGAGAGGCAGCTAAACGGATAGCGGAAGTGTTAAAATCAAACAACTTCTAAGAAAAATATGCCAACATTCACAGTAGTTACACCGTCATACAACTCAGCTTTGTTTATCGCTGAAACAATTGAGTCAGTAATCTCTCAGTCTTTAACAGGTTGGGAAATGATCATTGTTGATGACTGCTCTTCTGATAACTCCGTACAAGTGATCCAATCGTATGTCGACCAAGACATTAGAATTAAGCTTACTCAGTTATCTGAAAACTCCGGTGCTGCGGTTGCGCGTAATATTGCAATTGAGGCTGCACAAGGTCGTTACATTGCTTTTTTAGATAGTGATGATGCTTGGTTGCCAAATAAGCTTGAAAAGCAGTTAAAGTTTATGCAAGAAAATAATTACCCCTTTAGCTTTGCAGCTTATGATAAAATTAACGAAGCTGGTGAGGCTATTGGGCATATCGGTGTCCCTGAAAAAGTAACCTATTCAGATTTACTTAAAATGTGCTCAATTGGTTGTTTAACGGCAATTTACGACACTAAATACTTTGGTAAAGTTTATATGCCATTAATTCGTAAGCGTCAAGATTTAGGTTTGTGGCTTAGATTATTAAATAAAACAGATTATGCTTATGGCTTAAATGAAACTTTAGGTCTTTATAAAGTCCGTAAAAATTCAATCTCTGCAGATAAAAAAAGCGCTGTACTTTTTACCTGGCGTCTATATCGTGAAGTTGAAAAATTAAACCTAATCAAAACCGGTTATTATTTTTCCCATTACGCTGTTCGTGGACTGCTAAGAACCAAATTTCCAAAGCTAGCAAGGGCTTTAGGTATTTTAAAATAGTTTAGCTAACGCATAGCTTATGGAGTAGTAATGAAAATTTCAGTCGTTGGTACTGGCTATGTAGGTTTATCCAATGCAGTTTTATTAGCCCAGCACAATGAAGTAGTGGCTTTAGACCTAGTGGCAGAAAAAGTTGCGCTAATCAACCAAGGCAAGTCGCCTATTGAAGATGCTGAAATTAGTAATTTTTTAAGCACTAAGCTGCTGAACCTAACCGCAACCCTAGATAAAGAAGTTGCTTATATCGATGCGAACTATGTAATAGTTGCTACTCCCACCAATTACGATCCTAAAACAAACTATTTTGATACCAGTAGTGTAGAAGCGGTGGTTGCCGATGTTGCAAAAATTAACCCCCAAGCAACTATTATTATTAAATCCACTGTTCCCGTTGGTTTTACAGTTGAATTACAGCAAAAATTCAACACTCATTATTCAAAATTGAACATTATCTTTAGCCCCGAGTTTTTGCGCGAAGGTCAAGCCCTTTACGACAACCTTTATCCTAGCCGAATTATTGTTGGCGCACATACCCAAGCAGCTAGAATCTTTGCTTCGTTATTGCAAAAAGGTGCGATTAAACAAGATATACCTGTGCTTTTCACCGAGAGTACTGAAGCAGAGGGTATTAAGCTTTTCTCTAATACTTACTTAGCTATGCGTGTTGCCTACTTCAATGAATTAGATAGTTACTGTGCCGTCAATGATCTAGATAGCAAACAAATTATTGAAGGGGTTGGTTTAGACCCGCGCATAGGCAACCACTACAATAACCCTAGCTTTGGTTACGGTGGCTACTGCCTGCCTAAAGACACCAAACAGCTATTAGCCAACTACGACCAAGTGCCCAACAACATTATTCAAGCCATAGTCGAAGCTAACCGCACCCGTAAAGACTTTATTGCTGATGCCGTAATTGAAAAGCTAAAAGCTAGTCAAGCCGGTACGGCAGGTGTAGTTGGGATTTACCGATTGGTAATGAAAGAAGGGGCTGATAATTTTAGAGCTTCTGCTATCCAGGGCATAATGAAGCGCATTAAGGCTAAGGGAATAGAGGTCGTGGTTTACGAGCCAGTTCTGAAAGAAAGCTATTTTTATAATTCGCATGTAATTACTGACTTAGAAGAATTTAAACAGCAAAGCACAGTAATAGTGGCTAACCGCCTAAGTGAAGATCTGCTGGACGTGAAAGACAAGGTTTATACCCGCGACCTATTTCAGTGTGATGTTTAGGGCAGTTTGCCACTAGGTTTCGGAAAGGTTAAAATCCCTAGCACCAACCCCTACCCGTTTAGCCAAGCCTTAAGTCAGTTAGCTGTAAGGCATCCAAGGAATAATATGCCTGACTACCTAGATTTACTAACCCGCTTTGCTCTTAATTTAACGTCAGTAATCGTTCTCCTGTTTGTTTTTTATTACCCGCGCTATAGCCATAAAGAAACAGCTATAGCCGCAGCTTTGTTTAATATATTTGCTTTTGCAGTGCTGTCGGTGCTTTCCAGCGTGCAATTTAGCGTTGCTGCAGGTTTTGGTCTGTTTGCTATTCTTGCTTTATTCACCCTTCGCTCTGAACAAATTAACAAGTCAGATATTGCCTACTTTTTCGGCAGTATTTCCTTGGCTGTTATTACCTCTGTGCATGGTACTCAAATTGAGTTTGTTATACTCATGCTCGTTATTGTGCTATTAGCTGTGTATGTGATTGATCATCCTAGAATCCTACGCAGTGCAAGCCAAATGCAGGTAACCTTAGATTTTATACCTGAAAAAGCAGTCTCCAACTCTGACATCTTAAAAGACGAATTATCTAAACGTTTAGGTGTGAAAATTATTTCTGTCCGCGTGTTAAGCATTGATTATGTTACTGAAATAGTGCGTACAGATGTGGGTTTTCGGGTTGAAGATTAATGCTAGGACAGCTATTAGAGGAATTTAACTCCATTAGTTTAGAAGCCTTAAAAAATAAAGCGGAGCTAATGGAAAGACGAGATAATAAGTATGTGCTTAGTAATGAGCAAACGTATGCTTTTTTAAGCCATACCCAGTCTGAGTTCGATATATTAGAAATAGATGGTTTGCGGAAATTTCATTATCTTAGTTACTATTACGACTCAGCCGAGTTGCGTACACATCTAGATCACAACCAAGGTCGGCGTCGGCGAATAAAAATTCGTCATCGGCATTATGTTGATAGCGGTCGGCATTACTTCGAAATCAAGCTAAAAGGGCAACGTAAACTTACGCAGAAATTTAGAACAGTATTTAATCCTGCAGAGTTAAATAGTGATGGTTTAAATGCTGAGTTAACAGATTTCTACTTCAATACCCTAGCCGAACACTACGATGATGAATTTGCGCACAGCTGGCTAAACCAGTTAGTTCCAAGCATTAGCGTAGGTTACGACCGTATTACCTTGGTGGCTAAAAAGGGCGATGAGCGCATAACCCTCGATAACGGTATTTATTTTGCTGACAAAGATATGCAGGAAGATGTGAAGCAGTCGCTCAATAATGACAAGTGGATTGTTGAGGTGAAATCATCGACAGGTCGAACTAAGCTTGACCGCTGGTTATTTCGAAATATAAATAGGCCGGTTTCTATGTGCTCTAAATACGGCATGGGGATTACTCTCCTAAAAATGCGGCAGCATAATACTCGGTTCAATCCAATATTGCGTCGCCACTTTCAATCTCATTTCTCATAAAGCACTAATCACAATGACTATTTTTCTATCCGCTACTCTAGTCCAGCGCCTATTTTTTGTTTTACTCAGCAGCTTGTTTATTTTAAGTACACAAACTGTATGGGCTGAAGAGTTAGCAACGCCTGAGTTTTCGCATGAGTCAGGCTTTTATCCAGAAGAGTTTGATTTGGTTATCAGTCATCCAGATCCTGAAATTAAGATTTACTATACCTTGGATGGTTCTGACCCTGATCCCGAAAATCTAAAGGGTGCAACATTCAGATATAAAAACGAATATGCACAACCGCCCTCTACCGAACCGACGGGCGAGTTTTTAACCCAAGAGTACAAAACTTTTTTTTACGATAAACCCATTTTAATTAAAGACCGAACGTCCGAACCGGACAGGCTTTCGCAAATTTCAACGACTTTTGATGCGAAGCCTAGTTATTTTCCTAAGCCATATAGGGAGCTAAAAAACAGCTTTAAAAATAAAACTTTAATAGTGATTAATAGGTTTTATGCTTTTATCAATAAACACTTAAATAAAATAGTTCAACAATATAAAAAATATATTTTAAATAATAATAAATCTAAAGTTGGAAGTCAAAAATATCTTGGTTATTTTAATCTAGATTACGAGACGCTATCTAAGCCCAAGTATTTAAACAAAGGTATGGTAGTAAGAGCTGTAACGATAAATAAATATAGTTTGATTAGTAATGTAGTAACCAAAGTTTTTTTTATTAGTAACAAATCAAATCTACCTGTAATAAATATTTCCTTACCAGAAAAGTATTTATTTGATTATGATGAGGGGTGGTTAGTGGCAGGAGTAGCCTATGAGAACTGGTTAAAAGCAGGCAATTTTGACAGTATTGAAAACGAACCTTGGGGTTGGCCAGCGAATTGGAAAACAAAAAATAAAACACCTGCATATTTAACCATACTAGATCCTGAAAGAAACAAGTTGTCAGAAAGCTATGCTGAGTTAAGAGTTCATGGCAATGCTTCTAGACGGTTTGCATTAAAATCTTTACGTATTTATCCAGATAAAAGTAAAAGCAAGAAGGGCATTGAGTTGGACATTTTTAAAGACGACAAACAAATAGGTTTGGATCGTATAAATTTTAGAAATGGTGGAAGTCACGGCAATAGCAATTATCCTACTGATGCTGCAATACACGCAATGATGAAAGATCTAAATTTTGCCACGCAACGTTATCAGTCAATGTCCATATATATTAATGGCGAGTATTATGGGATTTTGAATGCAAGAGACAGAAAGGATCATTACTATATCTCTAGCCTTTATGAGCTGCCCAATAAGAAAATTGACTTGTTAGAGACTAAAAGTTTAGTTAAAAAAGGGGATTCGAAAAGCTGGGGGGAATTGTTAGCTTTTATTGATAATAGCGAAGACAGAAGTGGTTATGAATTTTATAATAAGATTTCTGATTTTATTTCTATAGATAGCTTTATAGACTATTACGTTGCTGAGTTGTTTATAGCAAACGCAGACTGGCCTAACAACAATATAGCTTATTGGAGGTACAAGGGGGCTAAAAAGCACCCAATAACAACACAAGGCTTCACTGATGGACGTTGGCGCTGGATTATGTATGATACTGATGCTGCGGGAGATTGGGCCGATACACCAGATTTAGATATGTTAAGTTATGCCACTGCAGTTGGTAGCACCGGACGAAATCCAGATTGGTCTACTTTTATGTTGAGAAAATTATTAGAAAACACAATAATAAAAGAACTTTTTATAATTCGTTTCTCTGATTTGTTAAACACCTATTTTGTGCCTGATAGAACGGTTAATATTTTAAGGGATGTTCGTGAAAGTGTAATTGATGAAATACCAAAACACATTGAACGCTGGAGCCAGAGACCCAAAGATCTAAAAACATGGGATGCTCATATAAATAAGTTAACTAGATTTTTTGAGCAACGCCCCAAATACCAATGGCAACACCTACAAAATTTTTTTCAGCTAGATGAACGCTATACTGTCCAATTTAATATTGGCCAGCAAGGTACGGGTAAAATAAAGCTAAATACCCTCACTCTTGGTGATGACCCTAACCAAAAATATGATGTAACCGACACGCCTTTGTTCTTCCCTTGGAGCGGACAGTATTTTAAAAGTATGCCTTTAACCATTGAAGCGTTGCCTGAAAATGGTTATGCATTTAGTCATTGGGAGGTTTCAGGTTATCAGCTAACACCAGAACAAAAAATACAGTCTAAGTTGATTTTAAAACCGCAAGATAACTTAGAGATAAAGGCCGTAATGAGTGAAGTGGCGAAACCATGAGCAGCCACTTAATTCTATTGTCTAAAATGATGGTGTTTATTTTTGCGTCGTTGCTAGCTGCTTGCTCACCGGAAGAACCACTATCAGCTGGTGATGGCTTCAAACTTAGTGACGTTGTGCCAAGAATTAATATTCAAACAGAATTAGATGAGCAACTGCTTAGTCATGATCGAGTGAAGTCTAAAGATATCTATGTGCATGCAATTATGTCTATTGATGGACGTGGTGGTTATGAAGACCTTGATTTGACCCGTATAAAAATACGCAGTAGAGGACACTCAACATTTGCTCAGCCCAAAAAATCTTACAAAATTAAGCTTCCTGCTAAGCAATCTTTATTTAATCTTCCGGAAGGTAAAAACTGGATGCTGCTGGCTAACTTTCAGGATGGCCCGCTAATGAGTAATATACTGGCAATGAAAGCAGGGTATATTTTAAACCTCCCTTTTACTGCAGTGCTAATTCCAGTTGAAGTAACTATAAATAATCAGTATCTAGGGGTGTATTGGTTAACGCCTCATAAAGAGGTGGCGCCTGGAAGAATTGACTTAGACAGGCAAGGGCTTCTGTTAGAGCTCACACATACTAAAAATTATAGCAGTGATCCTTATAATAAAAATCATTATTTGTTTACTACCGAAGGCTTCAAACTGCCGGTGCTAGTACATTATCCAAGACTTCATAAAATAGCGGAAAAAAACCTAAATACGGCTAACGAAAAACTCAAGCAAATAAATGATGAGCTCCATGCTTTAGAACGTGAATTATTAGCACCTGACTTTTTTGAAAATTTCGGTAAGCGGCTTGATAAAAGATCACTTGCTCAATTTATTATTGTTTATCAGCTTACTTACAACCAGTCACTGAGCCAGTTAGAAAGTATTTATTTGCATAGAAAATCTGGTGGCAAGCTTACGTTTGGGCCCATTTGGGATTTTGATTCTGCTTATGGAGGCTCTGCCACTCGGGAGTATTTTTCTCAGGATATACATGCTGACTTGCTTAATGATGAACAGGTAGGTACTAAGTTTTTCCAACATTTTTTAAAAGACCCAGAACTATACAAGGTGTTTAAAAATGAGTGGGAACAGTTCAAACAAAGCGGCATAAATGAGCTTAAAATATTCATGGGGGAATATGTGAATTTATTGGATGGCAGTGGTGCTTATGAGCGAGATTATAGCCGTTGGCATAAGCAGCAAAACGCCATTAAAAAAACTCCACGGAAAGACTTAAAAGCCTATGAGAAGGATATGAATCAATGGCTTGATATGCGCGTGTCGCATATTGATGCCTTTATAAGTGAGTGGGAAATGAGTTTATAAAGCTTTACAGACTCGAGTAAATTAAACTCGTTTCGGATTTGTTTTCAATCGTTCAAGCATAAACGATTGAAAGACCAGCACTGCATGAAATCGCTAGTGTTAGCGTTTACCAAAAAGTTTGTCTCCCTATACGCAGCCTGTCTCAAGCACTAGAATAGCTGTGTTTTCTTTATTTACGGCTTTTCGTTAGCCATGGGAGTTTTCGTGCCTCGGAATTTTCAGCGTCGTCATTCGCGTTGGTATGAAGTAGTACTCTTCAGCGGTGCATTTCAGTTTTTGGTAGGCATGGTTATTGTCGTGTTGCTGCCTAACTGGATTCGTTGGGGAGAGCTGCTGTTTCACTGGCCTTTACGTTCAGTCCAATTCAATACTCTACTGGCGAATAGCCTCGCTTATGCGGCCTCTTTTCTAATTCTGCTTAAGTTTAAGCGTTATCCTGGTACGCGAACCCTGCCTTTTATCATTCCGACTATTTTAGTTTCTTGGTTGTCGGTTTTTTCGGCTTTGCTCTTTTTGCGTGAAGACCAGTATGCGCGGCAGGTGCTGATGTATTCGTTTGTGCTGGCTAATTTTTGGGCATTTGCAGGGTATTTTTTGGGGCGGCGTTACAGTCGACTTAAGCTTGCGCTCGTTCCTTTCGGTCGCGCTTTAGAGCTTGCTGATACTACACACGCGATTGTGACAGTTCTAGATAACACAGATCTTGAGGGTCGACGCTACGATGGGATTGTGGCTGATTTGCACTCTGAGGAATTGCCAGACGAGTGGGAGCGTTTCTTAGCCAATTGCACTCTGGCGCGTATTCCGGTTCTACACACGCAGCAGCTGATTGAGTCGATTACTGGGCGTGTAAAGATTGATCATTTGTCTGAGAATATTTTTGGCTCGTTGCTACCTTCAGGACTTTACGCCAGTTTTAAGCGTCTGCTTGAGTCCGCTATTGTTTTGCTTACTGCGCCTGCTTGGGTGCCGGTGATGCTGATTACCGGACTCGTCATTAAGCTGGAGAGTGATGGCCCTATGTTTTTTATTCAGGAACGTGTGGGGCAGGGTAATAAGGATTTTAAGGTCTATAAGCTGCGCAGCATGTGTAAGGATTCAGAGAAGGACGGTGCCCAATTTGCGCAAGCGAATGATATGCGTGTGACTCGGGTGGGTAAATTTATCCGAAAAACCCGCCTTGATGAAATTCCGCAGTTTATTAATGTGTTGAAGGGCGATATGAGCCTGATTGGCCCGCGCCCCGAGCAACGAGCGTTTGCTAATACGTTTGAAAAGGTGATTCCTTTTTACACCTATCGTCATGTAGTTAAACCGGGAATTACCGGCTGGGCGCAGGTGGTGCATGGCTATGCTGCTGATGCGGATGATACGCGCGTAAAAATTGAACACGATTTTTATTACATCAAACATTTCTCGCTATGGCTGGATATTTTGATTGTGGTTAAAACAATTCGCACTATCTTGACTGGGTTTGGGGCGCGCTAAGCGCTGGTGTTTGTATTGGCTTAGCTTGTGTTGGCTGCAGGTCTCATCGCGCATAAGATGCGCTCCTACAGTAAAGCGGTTGATGCGCAGCCAGTCTTGGGGTCGGCACAGCTTTTGTGGGAGCACAGACCTTGTGGGAGCGCAACTCTTGCGTGAATGGGATTAACCGGCAGCGCTGAAGTTGGCTGAAAGTCTCATCGCGCATAAGATGCGCTCCTACAGTCAAGCGGTGATGCACCGCCGGTCTGGGGTTGGCACAGCTCTTGTGGGAGCGCAACTCTTGCGCGATTTGTTTTATAGCGTCTTGTTTTGTGTGCCGTGGGCATAAAGCTTATTTGGTCATTGTTATTTTGATGCGTTAATCGGATAATATCCGATTATCTATCCAAAAAAGAGACCGAGATGCTAGAGCTTCGTTTATCTTCCTTCGGTGGTGTGCCTTTTTCGCATGGTGCGTTATTGCCTTTGCTGTCAGATTACGCCCGTCCGAATGACAAGATTTCTGAGTGGCTGGCCTCGGGCACACTCATTTCCTTAAAGCGTGGTTTGTATGTTGTGGGCGCACCTTGGCGCCAAGAAGCCTTGTGCATGCCTTTGCTTGCTAATCGATTATACGGTCCATCTTGTGTTTCCTTAGAGTATGCGCTGGCGTGGCATGGTCTGATTCCTGAACGAGTGGTTGAAGTAACCTCTGTGTGCACGGGGCGTGGGCGGGAATTTGAAAATGCCCTAGGTCGCTTTTCTTATACTAAAATTCCACAACAGCTTTTTCCGCTAGGCATAACAATTGAGGCAGTCGGAAACCAGCATTTTTGGTTGGCAAACCCAACTAAGGCGGTGTGTGACACAGTTTTACTCACGCGGCATTTACGCGCCTTTGGCAAAGCATCGATGCAGGATTTTTTGCTTGAAGATTTACGCATGGATGAAGAAATCTTACGTGATTTTGACGAGTCGGTATTAGAGGGTTATGCGTCCTCAGGCTATAAACCGCGTCAGTTTAAAGCGTTACGACAGGTTCTGGAGGGGTTGCTGTGAGTGTTGTTGAGCAGATGCTGCAAAAATATCCTTTGACCGATGGCGACAACATCAACGACGCCTTACGCGAAGTGATGCAAGAGATAGCCTTGGCTAGCTTAGTGCGGGCAGGTTTTTTTGATAAAGCGGCTTTTTATGGCGGCACTTGCTTACGAATTTTTTACGACTTGCCTAGATTTTCTGAAGATTTGGATTTTTCGTTAGTGCAATCACAAGAAGACTTTTCTTTTGAGCCCTACTTTGATGCGCTGGTGTCCGAGTTTAATGCGTTAGGATTTGAGGTGGAGATTTCGGCACGTAAGAAGTCGGCTGAAACTGCTGTGGTGTCAGCATTTTTAAAGAAAAATACCAGCATTTATGATGTGCAGGTACGCGGGCAGAAGGTATTAAAAATTAAGTTTGAGGTAGATACCGAGCCACCACTTGGGTTTAAAACGGAAGAAAAACTGTTGTTGAATCCTTATTCTGTGTATGTGAAGTGTTTTAGCCTACCTGATTTGTATGCCGGTAAAATGCATGCTTTATTGTTTAGGCAGTGGAAAAACCGTGTTAAAGGGCGTGATTGGTTTGATTTTGAATGGTATGTGCGCCGTGGCGCTGAGTTGAATTTAGCGCATTTAGAAGTGCGTGCACGGCAGAGTGGTGACCTAGGTAGTGAGCCTTTAACTCCAGATTTGTTTAGTGCTTGGTTAACCCAGCGGATTGAGCAGCTAGATGTCGAGTCGGCTAAAAATGATGTGCGACGTTTTATTGCAGATACACAACTGCTAGATATTTGGTCACGTGATTACTTTATGCAACTGGCAAAGCGGGTTAGGTTTACATAAGTGGCCCCTTTGCGCAGTTGGTTTTTGGGTTGGCACAGCTCTTGTGGGAGCGCAACTCTTGCGCGAATGGATTAACCAGAGACGCTGAAGTTGGCTGAAGGTTTCATCGCGCATAAGATGCGCTCCTACAATAAAGCGGTTGGTACAGCTCTAGTAGGAGCGCAACTCTTGCGCGATTTTTGGTTTATAGCCCTGCTAGTTTGCGGAGTTCTTCGGCGCGGTCGGTTTTTTCCCAGGTGAAGGCGGTGAAGGTGTCGTTGCCTACCGTCATTTCGTAAGGATTGCGGCCGAAGTGTCCGTATGCGGCAGTTGCCTGATACATCGGGTGCAGCAAGTCCAGCATTTGCGTAATGGTGTAAGGGCGCAGGTCGAACACGTCACGCACCAGCTGGATAATACGCTCATCGCTGATTTTGCCCGTGCCAAAGGTGTTCAGCGAGATCGAGGTGGGCTGAGCCACGCCGATCGCGTAAGACACTTGAATTTCACACTTTTCCGCTAAACCAGCAGCAACAATATTTTTCGCCACGTAACGTCCTGCATAAGCCGCGCTACGGTCAACTTTGGACGGATCCTTACCCGAGAAAGCGCCGCCACCATGCCGCGCCATGCCGCCGTAGGTATCAACAATGATTTTACGCCCTGTCAAACCACAGTCGCCTACCGGCCCACCAATCACGAAATTCCCCGTGGGGTTAATGTGAAACTGGGTGTCTTTATGCAGCAGTTCAGCCGGTAGAGTGTGCTTGATAATCAGCTCCATACAGGCTTCGCGCAGGTCTTTCAGGCTCACATCTGGGCTGTGTTGGGTAGACAAAACCACCGCATCAATGCCCACCACTTTGCCGTTTTCATAACGGCAAGTAACTTGGCTTTTCGCATCGGGACGCAGCCACGGCAGCAGGCCATTTTTACGGGCTTCGGCTTGGCGCTCCATCAAGCGGTGCGCGTAGGTAATCGGCGCAGGCATCAGCACATCGGTTTCGTTGCTGGCGTAACCAAACATCAAGCCTTGGTCACCGGCACCTTGTTCTTCAGGGGCAGCGCGGTCAACGCCTTGGGCGATATCGGAGGATTGTTTGCCGATAATATTGATAATTCCACAGGTCGCACCGTCGTAGCCCACGTCAGAACTGGTGTAGCCAATGCCGGTGATGACATCGCGCACCAGCTGTTCCAAATCGATCCACGCATTGGTGGTGATTTCGCCAGCAATAATAGCCACGCCGGTTTTGACGAGGGTTTCGCAAGCTACACGGGCGTCTTTGTCTTCGCTGATGATGGCATCCAATACCGCGTCGGAAATTTGGTCGGCAATTTTATCGGGATGGCCTTCAGAAACGGATTCTGAGGTAAAAATAGAGTATTCGCTCATATCGATTCCTTCATAGTGGGGGTGCTTTGTGAGTCCGGCTTGGCAAAATGCCGTAGCTGAATTTGAAAGCCGTTTTTTAAACCCAGATAAATACTTTCTCTGGAAATGAGTCCTGCTGTGCTGGCCCAGTGAGCCAGCTCGTCTTGTTCAAAACCAAGCCACAAATCACCGCAGGCTTGTTGCGCCCAGTCTTGGTCGTGGCGGCATAGCTCGCTGATAATCAAGCTGCCACCAGGTTTTACTGCTTGTGCTAGGTGCTCAATCGCTGCTGCAGGTGCGGCGAAATGGTGCAAAACCATATTCAGCAGCACACAATCAGCGGGTGGCAGTTGGCTGCTTAGCGCGTCTGCCAGCATGAGCTCAATATTTTCAAGCTGATATTTAGTGCAGCTGTGTTGCGCCTGTTGCAGCATGTGCGAGCTGTTATCTACGGCTAATACGTGCTCAAAACGCTTAGCCAATTCGGGCAAAAAACTGCCGTCACCCGGGCCGATTTCGGTTGCGCGGGCGTGCTCTGGAAACGCTAAGCTATCAAGCAAGCTGGTCAGGCTGTCGCGATACTGCGGCAGACCGACGATTAAGTCTTGGTGCTGATTAAATTCATGCGCCACACGTTGGAAAAAGGCTTCGCTGGCGCTGGCACGTTCGTGGTGAATCTCGTTAATGCGTGTAGCAATTTCAGCGGCAATGGGTTGGGCATCTAGGCTGGCCAGTAAGGCGCTGTGCAGTTCGTGCTCATAGGTTTGGGTCAGGCTGCGACGATAAAAAATCGCATTACCTTCGCGTCTTGTCGTCACTAGTCCCGCTTGCGTCAGCACTTTTAAATGGTGGCTGATACCGGATTGACCCATCGCGAAAATATGTGCCAGTTCCAGCACGCCAAAGGAGTTATTGCTCAGCACCCGTAAAATATTTAGCCGCAACGGCTCACCCGCCGCCTTAAAAAAAGCTGCTAAGGATTCAAAGGGTTCAGGTTGGGGAAGAGGGGTGCATGCAGTCATGCTGCGCAGTGTAAACCGAGTCAGTTTGCAGTGCAATTGCTATATCAATAAATATTGATATTGAGTAAGTCAGCTAGGGTTTAATAATTTGCTGTTGATGTGGGGGGTGCTTCTGTGGGAGCGCAACTGTGGGAGCGCAACTCTTGCGCGATGGAACCACCGGCAGCTCAGTGGTGGGGATGGCAGGTTTTTGTGGGGCCCGACTTGTCGGGGAAGGGGAGGTGCACTAAGCCAGAACTGAGCAATAGACCCTCAGGCAGTAGTGCATTTCAACCACAATTTAAGTATCAGGTTTTAATTCACTGCCATGGTTTGAGTTTGGGTTCCCTGACAAGTCAGGTCCCACATTGGTCTGTGCTTTATGCAGGAATTAGTGTTGCAGCTCAGCTTCTGGACGATGCGGGCGGGCAAGCAGCTCAGTGGTGAGGATGGCGGGCTTTTGTGGGACCCGACTTGTCGGGGAAGGAAAAATACACCAAGCCAGAACTGAGCAATAGACCCTCGAGCAGCAGAGCATTCCAGCCACAATCAAGTATTAGGTTTTAGTTCACTGCCATGGTTTGAGTTTGGGTTCCCTGACAAGTCAGGTCCCACACTAATCCTTGCAGCAAACAAGAGCGATGGTGCTTATCTGGCTGCGAAGTGGGTGTTTTGCGTGGATCTGGCAATTTAATCGCGGCAATGATTGCCCATCTGCGCTAGCTGGGCGAAAATAGGGCATCTTTCTAAATTTCTGTTCTGTAGGAGAATCAAAAAAATGCCAAGTCGTCGAGAGCGTGCTAATGCCATTCGTGCACTGAGTATGGATGCTGTCCAAAAAGCGAATAGCGGACATCCGGGTGCCCCTATGGGTATGGCTGATATTGCCGAGGCGCTGTGGCGTGGTTATTTACAGCACAACCCTACCAATCCAAACTGGGCTAATCGCGACCGCTTTGTGTTGTCCAACGGTCATGGTTCGATGCTGATTTACTCCTTATTACACCTCACGGGCTACGATCTGAGCTTGGATGATTTGAAAAACTTCCGCCAGCTCAACAGCCGCACGCCAGGTCACCCTGAGCTGGGTTACACCCCAGGCGTGGAAACGACCACGGGTCCTCTGGGTCAGGGTATTGCCAATGCGGTGGGTTTTGCGTTGGCAGAAAAAGTGTTGGCCGCGCAGTTCAACCGCGAAGGTCACACCATTGTTGACCACCAAACCTATGCCTTTTTAGGCGATGGCTGCTTGATGGAAGGCATTTCCCACGAAGTCTGCTCGCTGGCGGGCACGTTGGGTTTAAACAAACTCACTGCCTTTTACGATGACAACGGCATTTCCATTGATGGTGAAGTGCAGGGTTGGTTTACCGATGACACACCGCGCCGTTTTGAGTCTTACGGCTGGCATGTGATTCGCAATGTGAATGGTCATGATGCCGATGAGGTTGAGGTGGCGATTGAAGCCGCTTTAGCGAGCGATAAGCCCACCCTGATCTGCTGTAAAACGACTATTGGTTTTGGTTCGCCCAACCATGGCGGCAAAGCCAGCAGTCACGGTGCGCCTTTAGGTGCGGAAGAAATTGCGTTGGCGCGTGCTGAGTTGGGTTGGACGCACGGCCCCTTTGAAATTCCTGCCGACATCTATGCTCAGTGGGACGCTAAAGAGGCGGGCGCTAAAGCGGAAGCTGAGTGGGAGGATAAGTTTGCCGCCTATGCGGCTGAGTTTCCTGAGTTAGCGGCAGAATTTAAGCGCCGTATGGCGGGTGATTTACCTGCCGATTTTGCTGAGAAAGCAGCACAGTACATTGCTGAAGTGGCGGCTAAAGGCGAGAGTATTGCCAGTCGTAAAGCCAGTCAGAATACCTTGAATGCGTACGGTCCGTTATTGCCTGAGTTGTTGGGTGGATCGGCGGATTTGGCGGGTTCTAACCTCACGCTTTGGAGCGGCTGTGAAGGCATTTCCAGCACCGACGCGGCGGGTAACTATGTGTTTTACGGTGTGCGCGAGTTTGGTATGAGCGCCATCATGAACGGTATCGCCCTGCACGGTGGCTTGATTCCTTACGGCGCAACCTTCCTGATGTTTATGGAATATGCGCGCAATGCGGTGCGCATGTCGGCATTGATGAAACAGCGCGTGCTTTATGTATTCACCCACGACTCCATTGGTTTGGGTGAAGACGGTCCAACGCACCAGCCAGTTGAGCAGCTAACCAGTCTGCGTACTACGCCCAATTTAGATACCTGGCGTCCATGCGATGCGGTCGAATCCGCTGTGGCATGGAAGTATTCTTTGCAGCGTAAAAACGGCCCCAGCGCGTTGATTTTCAGTCGTCAAAACCTGGATCACCAAGAGCGTAGCGCCGAGCAAATCGCCGATATTGAACGCGGTGGTTATGTGTTGAAAGATTGCGCGGGTGAGCCCGAGTTGATTTTGATCTCGACCGGTTCAGAAGTGGGCTTGGCTGTTGATGCTTATAACGTGCTGACCGAGCAAGGTCATAAAGTACGTGTGGTGTCTATACCATGCACCAGCGTGTTTGATGCGCAAGATGCCGAATACAAGCAAGCGGTCTTGCCGATTGAAGTCGGTGCGCGTATTGCCATTGAAGCCGCGCATGCGGATTACTGGTACAAATATGTCGGTCTGGATGGCCGCGTGATGGGCATGCACACCTACGGTGAATCCGCGCCGGCGGGTGACCTATTCGCGCACTTTGGCTTTACCCTAGACAACCTGCTGGGTCTAGCCACGGAATTGCTGGAAGACTAAGGCAAAACGGCGCTCCTACAATAGCCTGTTACGCCAAGGAGAATGCTATGCATCCGACCGCTGATTACACCTGCCACTACAGCGCTGCCAGATGCACCGCTGTCGCAGGCATGGCCTGCTCCTTGTCTGGCGGCTTGAAGCAATGTTGAATCGTCCAAGCTCAGGTATGAACGCCCAGCATCAATATGCTGCGCCAGAGTAGACTTGCCAACTTGACGCGGCCCTAGCAGGCAAACAACTGGCGTATCAGTGAGTGCTTCAAGCACGCGCTGCCTGAGTAGACGAGGAAGAAATGGAGGGGTCATCGAGCACCTTTTGTCAGCGTCCAATTGCTCAAAGTGCAAGCGTCTAATTGCTGTATGTGTCAGCGTCTAATTGCTGTATGTGTCAACGTCCAATTGCATAAAGTGTTCCTTGTACGAGGATGCCATGCATCCGACCGCAGATTACACCTGCCACCACAGCGCCGCCAGACACACCGCTGTCGCAGGAATGGCTTACTCCAGAAACCGCTGTTTCTACTGGGTTTTGGGTGAGCTAGAACCACTAGCGCAATGGTTGAAAAGAAGCGCAGTGCCGTGTGGGACCTGACTTGTCAGGGAACCAGTATCCGCCTGCTGCACAAAGCCAAACACCTTATTCAGACTCAAAAGCAAAAAAGCTTCCCCCGACAAGTTGGAGAATGGGAAGTGCACCCAAGTCAAGGTTAAACCTAAAACCCCAAGTCCGTGCCATGGTTTGGTTTTTAGTTCCCTGACAAGTCAGGTCCCACATTGGATTGTGCCATGCTCACAGTCTTGTGTTGGATCTAAGCTTATTCGCGCAAAAGCTGCGCTTAAGCAGAGTATCTAGAAAATCCGTTACGCGTGTACGAGGATGCCATGCATCCGACCGACGGAATATACCTGTAAGCACAGCGACACCAGACACACCGCTGTCGCAGGCATGGCCTGCTCTAGAAGAGCTTGCCTGATGAAATTACTGTGTTAGTGAGAGTTTCCAACCTCAATGCGTAATGTCCGAGCAGGCGTTTTCCGTCCTTTGTCTTCTGTATTCTGAATCCCTCTGGCGTATTTTTTTGCTTGTCGTTGCCGCTGTTAGACAGGAAACTTATGCCAAACTAACGTAATATGCACATGTATATTTCGAATTAGAGTGGGACAACACTAAGGAACTCCCTTGGCAAACTATCGTGTTGCATTAAATGGCTATGGCCGCATTGGGCGCTGTGTCTTGCGGGCGTTGTATGAGCGCAATCAGGACGCTAATTTTACGATTGTGGCGCTCAATGACATTGCCGATCAGGCCAGTATCGAATACCTCACCCGTTTTGATTCCACCCACGGGCGTTTCCCCGGTGAGGTGCGTGTGGATGGCGATTGCTTGCACATTAACGGCGATTGCGTGCAGGTGTTGCGCGCTGCCACGCCCGAGGAAGTGGACTGGCAAGTGTTGGATATCGATCTGCTGATTGAATGCTCCGGCCAATACACCACCCGTGCTCAGGCGCAGCGCTTTCTGGATGCCGGTGTGCCGAGGATTTTGTTTTCTCAGCCCATGGCCAGTGCTGAAGACGTGGATGCTACAATAGTGTATGGCGTCAATCATCAACAACTGAGCGGGCAGGAACGTATTCTGTCTAACGCTTCCTGCACCACGAACTGCGGTGTGCCGGTGTTGCAATTGTTGCAGCACGCAGTGGGGATCGAACAGGTGCTGATCACCACCATTCACTCGGCGATGAATGATCAGCCCGTGATTGATGCTTATCATCATGAAGACTTGCGCCGCACGCGCTCGGCGTTTCAGTCGGTGATTCCGGTGTCTACCGGTTTAGCGCGCGGTATTGAGCGTTTGCTGCCGGAATTAACTGGTCGTGTGCAGGCCAAAGCCTTGCGTGTGCCAACGGTGAACGTGTCCTGTTTGGATATCACCGTGCAGTGCGCGCGCGACACCAGTGCCGCGGAAATTAACCAGTTGTTTGCCGACGCAGCGCAAGGTCAAACACTTCAAGGTTTGTTAAACTGTACTGAGTTTCCGCATGCCAGTTGCGATTTTAACCATGACCCTCATTCGGCGATTATTGATGCCAGCCAGACGCGCATGTGCGGCTCGCGCATGTTAAATCTCGTGGCGTGGTTTGATAACGAATGGGGTTTCGCCAATCGGATGTTGGATGTGGCGGATTATTTTTTACAGCTTTCTTCTACTGCCTCAGCAAAGGAATAACCATGACTGTTTTGAAAATGGCTGATTTGGACTTAAACCAGAAACGTGTATTGATTCGTGAAGACCTGAACGTGCCGGTAAAAGACGGCAAAGTCAGCAGTGATGCGCGGATTGTCGCCTCGTTGCCCACTATTCGTCTGGCGCTAGAAAAAGGTGCGGCGGTGTTGGTTTGCTCGCACTTGGGTCGCCCAGAGGAAGGCGTGTTTAGCGAAGAAAACAGCTTAGCGCCGGTGGCAGCGTATTTAAGTGAAGCGCTGGGTCGTGATGTGCCTTTGGTGCGTGACTATTTAAACGGTGTTGAGGTTAAGCCCGGTGAGGTCGTTTTGCTGGAAAACGTGCGCTTTAACGCGGGCGAGAAAAAGAATACCGACGCGCTGGCGCAACAGTACGCGGCGCTCTGTGATGTGTTTGTGATGGATGCCTTTGGTACAGCACACCGTGCGCAGGCGTCTACCCATGGTGTGGCGAAATTTGCCAAAACCGCTTGTGCTGGTCCTTTGCTAGCAACTGAGCTTGAAGCTTTGGGCAAGGCGTTGGATAAACCAGCCCAGCCGATGACGGCGATTGTGGCGGGCTCGAAAGTCTCGACCAAGTTAGATGTGCTTAATAGCTTGGCAAAGGTGTGTGACCAGCTGATCGTTGGCGGCGGCATTGCCAATACTTTCTTAGCCGCTGCTGGTTTTGCGGTGGGTAAGTCGCTGTATGAGCCTGATTTATTAGACACGGCAAAAGCCATTGCCGCGAAAGTGAGCGTGCCTTTGCCGGTGGATGTGGTGGTAGCCAAAGCCTTTGCAGCGGATGCCGAGGCGACCGTAAAAGCTGTGGCTGATGTCGCTGAAGACGATATGATTTTGGATGTCGGCCCAGAGACCGCAGCGCAGTTTGCTGAGCTGCTCAAAAGTGCTAAAACAATTTTATGGAACGGCCCGGTGGGCGTGTTCGAATTTGACCAATTTGCTAACGGCACCCAGGTGCTCGCGCAAGCCATTGCCGACAGCGAAGCGTTTTCTATTGCCGGCGGCGGTGATACCCTTGCAGCTATTGATAAATACAATGTTGCCGAACAGATTAGTTACATCTCCACCGGCGGCGGCGCTTTCCTTGAGTTTGTCGAAGGTAAAGTATTGCCAGCCGTAGAAATGCTGCAACAGCGCGCGCAGGGCTAATTTTTCAACGGCTCTTGTATGAGCGCAATTTTTGCGCGATTGAAGTTAAACCAGTGCAGCAACGAGCAGGACAGGCACAAAATTCACTACTGGCACGATCTGATGTGGGACCTGCCTTGGCAGGGAACTGAGTTAATATATAGCGCAGAGCTAACAATGTTCCCCGACAAGTCGGGTCCCACACGAATGAGTGCTCAAGTTGGGTTTTTGAGTTGATGACCAAATCTGCATCGCCCATAAGCTGGGCTCCAACCAGTAGGCAGTAGGCGGCATTTTTTTGTAGGAGCAGGCCATGCCTGCGACAGCGGTACGTCTGACGGCGTTGTGGCGGCAGGTATAATCTGCGGTCGGATGCATGGCATCCTCGTACAGGCGTAACGGGCTCTTGTTAGGGCGCAACACACATATTTTCACACGGGTTGACCTAATGTCAGTCCGCATTAAAAAACAGGAGTAGACCCTATGGCTCTAATTACTATGCGTCAATTGCTGGATCATGCCGCCGAATTTGGCTATGGCATCCCAGCGTATAACGTGAACAACCTTGAGCAAATGCGCGCGATTATGGAAGCGGCTGATCACACCAATTCTCCGGTGATTGTCCAGGCGTCAGCCGGTGCGCGCAAATATGCTGGCGCCCCGTTTTTGCGTCACCTGATATTAGCGGCAATCGAAGAGTTCCCGCACATTCCCGTCTGTATGCACCAGGATCACGGCACCAGCCCAGCGATTTGCCAGCGTTCGATCCAACTGGGTTTCAGCTCAGTGATGATGGACGGCTCGCTCCTTGAAGACGGTAAAACTCCATCCGACTATGAGTACAACGTCGAAGTGACCCGCCGTACCGTAGAAATGGCGCATGCGTGCGGTGTGTCGGTAGAAGGTGAGCTGGGTTGCTTAGGCAGCTTAGAAACCGGTATGGCCGGTGAAGAAGACGGTGTGGGCGCGGAAGGCGTGTTGGATATGGAGCAAATGCTCACCGATCCAGAAGAAGCCGCTGATTTTGTAGCGAAAACCAAGGTGGATGCACTGGCGATTGCCATTGGTACCAGCCATGGCGCGTATAAATTCACCAAACCACCTACTGGCGATACCCTAGCCATCGAGCGTATCAAAGAAATCCACGCGCGCATTCCGAACACGCACCTGGTGATGCACGGCTCCAGCTCGGTGCCGCAGGACTGGTTGAAAATTATCAACGAATACGGCGGCGACATTGGCGAAACCTATGGTGTGCCAGTGGAGGAAATCGTCGAAGGCATCAAGCACGGGGTGCGTAAAGTTAACATTGATACCGACCTGCGTTTAGCCTCAACTGGCGCGATTCGTCGTTACTTGGCGCAAAACCCAAGCGAATTTGACCCGCGCAAATACTTGGCAGAAACCGTTAAAGCCATGCGTGATATCTGTATCGCCCGCTATGAAGCCTTTGGTGCTGCTGGCAATGCCAGCAAAATCACCCCGATTTCCATGGAAATCATGTATCAGCGCTATGCCAGCGGTGAGCTGTATAAATAAGCTGAATTACTAGGCATATAAAAAACCCGTGCTAATTACAGTGCGGGTTTTTTTTGCAAGCGAAGCGTGAGCGCTTAATTTTTACCCCGGCTTAGTTAGCGAGTTGAACCTAGCCTGAACGGGTTAATCATGACTATTGACTTAAGTGTTTTTAGTTATACTATTCGTTAACTAATTTTTATTGTAAGTAACTCATGGAGAGTAGCAGTATGTTTAAGAAAACCTTAGCAGCCGCTTTAGTTTTGGGCTTGGCTAGCACTGGTGCGCAGGCAGCGGATTGGGATGTGTCGGGTTATATTCAGGGTAATATTGGACAGTCGAAAGCTGAAAAGCCGAGCTTTGTAAAGCGCGAAGCTCAGAGCTTACCAGGTACTACTAAGTCGGATAGTAAAGATACTGCCTATAAGCTGATCGTAGGATTACAGTTAAACCCCTACGTAGCATTAGAAGCGCAGTATGTGGATTTAGGTAAAGCAAACTATAAAATTCGCAGCGCTGGTAACGAAAATAAAATCAGAACCAGTACGAAGGGCTTGGGTGCTAACCTAGTGGGTACTTTACCGATTGAGAGCTTCACTTTATTCGCTAAAGCTGGTCTACACAATATGGAAACTAAGCTTTCTGATAAAACTAATCTAGGCTACTCTGCTAGTGGAACAACTCGCCAATGGACGCCTTCATATGGCATTGGCGCAAGCTATGAGTTTGTTGAAAACTTAGCCGCTGTGGTTGAGTATGAGCGTTATCACAAAGCAGCAGATGATAAGGCTTGGGCAGGTTACACGAAAGAAAGAGTTAGCGTGAAGCATGATATTGATATGCTTTCCGCAGGTATCCGCTACAAGTTCTAATCTGGCTAGCTGAAGAAAAAGGGGTGCACAGGCTGCGCCCCTTTTTTGATCCTCGTAACAATAACCATCTGGCGCGTCTTTTTGCTAGCCACAGCGTTTGGGCTTAGAATTATCCCTGAAACTTTTAGCGCTGTGCTTTATGATGAGCGTCAAACTATGTGGGGGTGTTTATGCAAGGTAATAAACAAGTTGTAGCCTGTTTAATCGATTTGCTACGCGGTGAGCTGGCGGCGCGGGATCAGTATTTTCTGCATTCTAGACAATACGAAGACCTGGGTTTGACCAAGCTGTATGAGCGGATCAACCACGAAATGGAAGAAGAAACCCAGCACGCCGATGCCATCCTCAAGCGTATTTTATTTTTGCAAGGCAAACCGGATATGACGCCAGAGCCGGTCAACCCAGGTACAGATGTGCCCAGTATGCTGCGTAATGATTTGGCAGTTGAGTATCTGGTGCAGAAAAATCTAGCCGATGCGATTGCACTCTGTGAGGAGCATCAGGATTACGTCACGCGCGATATGCTGTTAGAACAGCAGCGTGACACGGAAGAAGATCATATGTATTGGCTGGAAAAACAGCTGCGTTTGATTGAGCTTATTGGTCTGCCAAATTATCTGCAGGCACAAATGTAATTTATGTCGATTCAGTTGCGTGATGACCAGAAGCGTTATGGGCTGGTCAGTGTTTTATTGCATTGGACAATCGCTGTGCTGATTGCTGTGTTGGTTGGGCTGGGTTTATGGATGGTCAGCCTGAGCGTGTTTGATTCTTGGTACCGTACCGCGCCCATGCTGCATACCAGTTTGGGTGTGGTGGTGACGTTGTTGATGCTGCTTCGTTTGCTCTGGCGTGTGCCGGCTGCCAAGCCAGCGCCTGCAGTGGCGCGCAGTCCCGTTATGATGCTGTTGGGCAAGCTGGTGCACCGAATCATGTATGCGAATGTGTTTGTTGTGGCTGTCTCGGGTTACTTAGTAGCAACAGGTAGTGGTCGCGCGCTAGATTTCTTTAATCTATTTTCTGTGCCGGCAATGCTGCATGTTTCAACCAGCCAGGTTGAGCTGTTTAAAACCGTGCATGAATTGAGTGTGTGGTTTTTGGTTGCTTTAATAGCGTTGCATGTGGCAGCGGTGTTGAAGCATCAGCTGATTGATAAAGAACCCATCCTGCAGCGGATGAAGCCTTAGGCAGTATCGAACCGGAATTAAGCCATTGGGCGATTAAGTTTAGGTCCAGCACAAAACGACAAGCAAGGCACAGTCCAATGTGGGACCTGACTTGTCAGGGAACCAGAAATTAAGCCATGGCTGTGAGTTGGGGTTTGTGCATGGCACTGAGTTCAGTGCCTTTCCCGTTCCCCGACAAGTCGGGTCCCACAAAAGCCTAGCCA
>JALOAC010000067.1 GCA_023228985.1 Thiopseudomonas sp.
TCCGAACTCAGTAGTGAAACGATGCATCGCCGATGGTAGTGTGGGGTCTCCCCATGTGAGAGTAGGTCACCGTCAAGCGCCTAATAAAAAACCCTTGCAGATTAGCTCTGCAGGGGTTTTTTTATGCCTGTAAACTTTCTAGATGTTAAGGAGCCTCTGAATAACGTTACCGAGGACGCTAACACAAGGTGAAAACGTACGAAAAAGCGCAGTTTACACATAGTAAATGAGCATTTTATTCGCTTCGCTCCCCCTTCGGGCCGTGCTAAAGCACGTTCAATCTAAAGGTTGTGAGTACGCTTTTAACGCGGTGGTAGCTACGCAGGTAGTTATTCAGAGGCTTCTTAAGTGTCGTCGCTCAGATTGGCTCTAGGGCAGCCGGCGCGGCTCTGGTGGGGCCCGACTTGTCGGCGGGTGGGATATGCCCCCAAGTCAGAGCTATGCCTCAACCCTCAAGTCCATACCATGGTTTGGCCTAGGGTTCCCTGACAAGTCAGGTCCCACACTGGATTGTGTTTTGCTTTAAGTGTTGTGCTGGACCTAAGCTCAATCGTGTAAAAGTTATACTCCAGCAATGGCAAGTGGTTGTCGCTGGCGGCTGAGTCAACATGCCAATCCAATCTGTTGAAGTGACTTGGACTAATTCAGGTGAATATCAAACCAGCACCCAACCAAAAGCCCCTGCAAAGAAACTGTGTATGGTCTATTTTATGGCGCACTGCTTAGAATATGCATCTGTTAATATGCAATAATCACTGTCTTGTTAGGCAGGAATTTACCTATGCGTGAGTTATACCGTTTATTGGCTGATGGTCAGTTTCACTCAGGGTCTGAGTTGGGCCGAACCTTGGGTATTTCTAGGGCGGCTATCTGGAAAAAAATAAAAAAGTTACAAGAGCAAGGTATTTCAATAGAAAGCGTGACTGGAAAAGGCTATCAGCTGGGTCAGTCAGTCACCTTTATTGTTGCAGAATTTCTCAAGTCTGAGTTGCCGTCATACGAAAATATTTTAGTTTTTGACCAGCTGGACTCGACAAACTTAGAGGTTAGAAGGCAGCTAAAATCCGGTAGCAGTAATGTGCTTGTAATCGCCGAGGAGCAAACAGAAGGCCGTGGGCGTCGTGGCAGGCAGTGGGAAAGCCCTTATGCAAAAAATATCTATTTGAGTTTGGTATGGCCTGTTACTCATGGTATGGCACAGCTGGAGGGCTTAAGTTTAGCTGTTGGGCTTGCAGTGTATCGAGCTTTGCAGCCTTACATAGAGATAGGCCTAGGGTTGAAATGGCCAAATGATGTGTTGATTAAAAATAAGAAAATTGCTGGCATTTTAATTGAGCTATTAGGTGATCCTGCCGACAGTTTTTTTGCTGTAATTGGTATTGGCATAAATGTTAACGTGCAGGCCAATCAGTTAAATGTTGATAACCCGTGGACATCATTGGCGATAGAGACAGGTAAGTGTATCGATAGAAATGAGCTAATTGTTGCGCTTATAACTCACCTCCAAGAAATACTTAAGCAGCAGTGTGAGCACGGTTTTGCATCAATGCAGAAAGAGTGGGAGCAAGTACATTTGTGGCAAAATAAAATGGTTAGCTTATCTTTCGCAGAGCATGAAATTGTAGGTGAAGTGTTAGGTGTAAGCTCTATAGGTGAGCTCGAATTGCTAGTCGAGGGTGAACAAAAAAGCTTTGCGGGTGGAGAGTTAACGCTGAGGCTAAAGGATGATAATTGAGCTCGATTGTGGCAATACCAGTATTAAGTGGCGATTTTTAACAGCCGAACAAGCAGTGCCAGCGTCCTTTGGCTCAGTGCCAACACTAAATGACTTGCAGCCAATACTTGCTAAGTATAAAGGAAAATGTTCGTTTTGTCGTATCTGCTCAGTACGTGGAAAAGATTTTGATCAGCGGTTGTCTGAAGTTATTTTTCATAGTTTAGGCGCACCAATGATCTTTGCTAAAACAGCACAAACGCTTGCAGGTGTGATAAATGGCTATGCACAGGCTGCAAGTCTCGGTATTGACCGGTGGTTGGCGCTGGTGGCAGCTTACAGCCTGTATAAAGGCAACTGCCTAGTGATAGATTGCGGTACGGCAATCACGGCGGACTATGTTGCACATACGGGTGTACATCTTGGTGGTGTGATTGCCCCAGGACTCAGGCTATTACAAAGTACGCTATATCAAAAAACTAGCTTACCGCAGGTGTTCGAGACCGGTGAATTTAATATTGCGGTTAGTACAGAGCAAGCTATAAAAGCAGGCATTAGTTCGATGTATAGCGGTTTTATTCGACAGCAGCTCAGTTGTGCAGAGCAAAGATTTGGTACGCAATTTACCTTGGTCTTAACAGGTGGTGATGCGCACTTTGTACAGCAAGAGTTTGCGCATGCCATGACACATAAAGACTTGGTGTTCATTGGGCTTGCCCTTGCTTGCCCCTATCCGGAGCTGGCTAACGATGCGTAAGTTTTTTTTCTTCCTGTTGGTGGCAAATATTGTTTTTTTTGTATGGATGAATACAACCAAGCCAGAAGTAAATTCCCGCAGTGCAATTGATGTGATGCCTGCTCAGGAAAGAAATACATTACCTATAATGCTGTTAAATGAGATGATTGAGCCCAGTTCGAAAGTGATAGCATCAAGCAGTGTAGAGAGCGATGAGTATAGTTTGCTAGGTGGCTTCACCGATGAGGAACAGGCTAAAGCCTTGCTTCAGCGCTTAATGAGCTTAAATATCGGTGGAGAGGTTGTTGAGCGCGCGTCAGTAACGAGTTTAGAGTATTTGGTGTATATCCCTGCTGGTGAATCAAAGCGGCTTGCGTTAAGGGTTATTGATGAGCTGCAAGCCAGCAAGATTGACGCGGCGCTCATCGAGAAAGGTGTGCTGGATAACGTGATTCTTTTAGGTGTTTTTACGCAAGAATCTGCGGCAAGTAGACAAATTGAGCTTGCCCGTACGCTTGGTTATCAGGCAGAAATTAAGAAGGTTATTAAAAAACAGCAACGATTTTGGGTTAGCATAAATGCCGATGGCCAGCGGTTACTTGATGAGCAAGTAATAAGATCTTTGGTCGGTGATTTTGCTGAACTTGAGTATGTGCAGGAGTAAAATAGTGCATTATTACTGCTTTGAAGCACTCAGTTTAAGAAAAGACTTGACATAAGGTCGGAATTGGCGGATTATGCCGCCTCGCAAACGGAGGGGTTCCCGAGTGGCCAAAGGGATCAGACTGTAAATCTGACGCGTGAGCTTCGAAGGTTCGAATCCTTCTCCCTCCACCAGTTTTTTATAAGCGATATTTGCGGGCATAGTTTAGTGGTAGAACCTCAGCCTTCCAAGCTGATGATGCGGGTTCGATTCCCGCTGCCCGCTCCAGTATCGCTTAATGATTCGCTCATGTAGCTCAGTTGGTAGAGCACACCCTTGGTAAGGGTGAGGTCAGCGGTTCGACTCCGCTCATGAGCTCCAGAACGACAAAGGCAGATATATCTATATCTGCCTTTGTGCTATATGCACCTGCAATAAATATAGGCTCAAAAAGAGGGCGACACTGATGGCTAAGGAAAAATTTGAACGTAAGAAACCGCACCTGAACGTAGGCACCATTGGTCACGTTGACCATGGTAAAACTACTCTAACAGCTGCCCTGACGCGCGTTTGTGCTGAAGTATGGGGTGGTTCTGGTGCGTCAAAAGGTTATGACCAAATCGATAACGCGCCAGAAGAAAAAGCGCGTGGAATCACCATCAGTGCGTCACACGTAGAGTACGATTCACCGGATCGCCACTACGCACACGTAGACTGCCCAGGTCACGCTGACTATGTTAAAAACATGATCACTGGTGCGGCGCAGATGGACGGTGCAATTCTGGTTTGTTCAGCAGCTGATGGCCCTATGCCGCAGACGCGTGAGCACATTCTGCTGTCCCGTCAGGTTGGTGTTCCTTACATCGTTGTGTTCCTGAACAAAGCGGACATGGTTGACGATGAAGAGTTGCTTGAGCTGGTAGAAATGGAAGTACGTGACTTGCTCAACATGTATGACTTCCCAGGTGACGACACGCCAATCATCACCGGTTCTGCGCTAATGGCGCTGAACGGCGAAGACACCAATGGCATGGGTACAACAGCAGTTAAAACGCTGGTGGAAACTCTTGACTCATACATTCCTGAGCCAGAGCGTGC
>JALOAC010000068.1 GCA_023228985.1 Thiopseudomonas sp.
CTGCCTTGAAAGCCGCTGTGTTAAAACCAAGGGCATTATACTCTTGAGTCGTTTCGTCAGCAGCTTCCGGGTTGATATCCGCAATCAGAATACTTGCTCCGCTTTCGGCAAGCCTGTAGCTGATGGCTTTGCCGATCCCCATAGCGCCGCCGGTAACCACTGCCACTTTTCCTTTAAGATTTAGAATGTCTTTAACAGGCTGGACCACATTCAACCTCCGTAATTTGATACTTTTCGATATTATAAGGCCGGCAGCTCTTATAAGATACCCTTAACAGACATAAATCACCTAAAATTTGGCAGTAAGCATATAAGAGGCACGCGTTTATTATTAACATGACAACAGTTTTTTAATATGTGAAAAATTTGTTTGTCGGTTTGCCTAAATTATAGCTATTCAAGTAAACTGTTCTTGGCGTAACAGCCTTCAAAACAAATTACGGGAGCATACATGTGAGTCAGCTTATTCAAAAATTGAAAATCGCCGCCCGGCTTGAAGTGCCGCCTCTCGGATTCACAGGGGTAAGCAAAGCCAAACCAAAGCCCGCTCCGGTGCTTGTTGCCAGGGTTACCGGGGAAGAAAAACAGGCTGCTGAACTGGTCGACGGCGCTGATGCCGTATTTATTGATACCCACCAGGAAGAAGTGGCGGACCGCTTTATTAAACAGCTTGCAAAACAGAACTCCAAAATGCCTTATGGCTGCTGGTTGGGCAGTATAACCAATTTCCCTAACGACTTTTACGCCTTGACTCTGGAAACCGAGATGACCAAAATCAAGGAAATAAAAGCCGGTAAGGCGCTGGTAGTGGATCCGGAAATCGAGGATAAATACTTGCGTCAGCTCGATAGCCTTCCGATCGATGCGGTGGTTATTGAGAACAAAGAAGGGGTTTCATGCCGGCTGACCATTAAAAACTATATACTTTGCCGGCGCATGGCGCTGGCTGTAACGAAGCCGCTTTTGATTCACGTTGATTCTACTATGACCGCGGGAGATATTGAAGAAATGTGGAGCCGCGGTATCGATGGATTTGTGGTTGATGTGGATCCCAGTTTCCCTGCCGAGATAAAAGAATTAAGGGGTACGATTGATGGTCTCAAGCTTGACCCCCGCCATAAACAGACTTCTTTTTTGCCGGTGGTTCCGTCTGTGAAAGTTGATGCAGAGCCGGTAGAAGTTTCATCTCCCGATGAAGATGATGACGATTACGGCGAATAACAAGTCATAAAAAAGAGAACTAAAAAGGCTGGCTATCCGTGCCAGCCTTAATACTTTCTAAAATAATACTTGTTACTTTACTTGTCCCTGAGCAAACTGCCAAACCTTGCCCTCGGTAATAATCGAAGGGGCAATCACCATTTCAGCCTTGTGCATCTCGCCGATGTTGGCAGCTCCACAAAGACCCATGGTGTTTTTGAGCGCACCAACCAGATTCTGCGTGCCATTTGTAAGAGAGCTGGGGCCATAAAGGATTTGCTCCAGGGTGCCGGTGGTGCCAACCTTGATACGGGTACCACGGGGGAGTGCCGGGTGAGGGTTGGCCATGCCCCAGTGATAGCCTCTGCCTGGAGCGCCCTTGGCCTGAGCAAATATGGAGCCAAGCATGACGCCATCTGCGCCGGCGGCAACGGCTTTGGAAATTTCACCGCCGCGGTGGAAACCGCCATCGGTAATTATGGGCACGTAACGCCCGGTTTCTTCAAAATAAGTGTCCCTTGCGGCGGCGCAGTCAATAGTTGCGGTGATTTGCGGCACGCCGATGCCAAGAACACTTCTTGATGTGCAGGCGGCACCTGGGCCGACTCCGATCAACACAGCGGCAACGCCGGTTTTGACGAGCGAAAGACAGGCACTGTAGCTTACGCAGTTGCCGACAACTACCGGAATGCTCAGCGATGCGCACAATTCTTCAAAAATTAACCCACGCTCGCTCTTGGAAATGTGCCGTGCGCTGGTAACTGTTGAGGCAACCACAAGGATATCGGCGCCTGCTTTTTCAACAACGGGAGCCAGCCGTTTGGTGTTGGCAGGGGCTACCGAAACAGCGCATACCGCACCGGCGGCCTTTATCTGACGGACACGTTCTTGAACCAGATCTTCTCTGATAGGTTCCTGGTATAATTTTTGAAGAAGAGCAGTAACCTCAGATTGAGGACATGAGGCGATTTGATCTAAAACTTTGTCCGGGTCTTCATAACGGGTTTGTACACCCTCCAGGTTAAGCACCGCCAACCCGCCATTTTTACTCATGGCGATTGCCATATTGACGTCTGTAACGCCATCCATGGCAGAAGCAAGGATAGGGATATCTAATTTAATGTTGCCAATTGTAAGGCTGACATCGGTTTGATCCGGATTGATGGTAACATCACCGGGAACAATTGCAACATCATCAAAACCATATGCTTGGCGAAGCTGTTTAAAGTGGGGACTCGTCATTAAAGTATTCCTCCTTATTGACCTAAAAATATAACAGAGCCGACGATGATGAGTCAAGCTAAACCGTACTTGTTTAGATGACATAAAAAATATTCTGTATAATGTTAAACACCACTGGATATTTATTGAAAAATGTGTAGCTTTTAGAAGCGTTTTTCAATGGTAAAAACAGCACCAAAAGTTAGACGATGGATATCATATAAGCTATAATTACAGCTTTGGAGTTAGGGAGATGCATTGCCTTTACCTGGTTGCTACGCCGATTGGCAACCTGGAAGATATCACACTGAGGGCCTTACGGCTTTTGAAGGAAGTGGCTTTGATCGCCGCTGAAGACACGCGTAAAACCGGATTGCTCTTAAAAAAATATGGTATCTCAACACCGTTATGCAGTTATTATGAACACAGTGGTGCAGATAAAATAAACTATATTCTCAAACAGCTGGAAACAGGTGACGTAGCAGTTGTTTCCGAGGCAGGCATGCCGGGGATTTCTGATCCGGGATACGAACTTGTCCGTGCGGCGGTGGAAAAAGGTGTGCGGGTGGTTCCGGTGCCGGGCCCATCGGCTTCTGTAAGCGCGGTAGCTGTTAGCGGTCTTCCTACTGACAGTTTTTTATTTTTGGGGTTTTTGCCACGCAGGCAGGCTGAAAGAAAGAAGGTCTTGGCAAAAAACGCAGCGCAAACCGCTACTCTGGTGATTTATGAAGCGCCACATAGGCTAAAGCGTACTTTAAGTGATATAATGCAGGAACTTGGTGACCGGCGCATTGCCGTTTGCCGTGAGATGACTAAAATCTACGAAGAGGTATTTCGCGGAACAGTCAGTGAAGCGGCGGAATACTTTGATGATCCGAAAGGTGAATTTACACTGGTTTTGGAAGGGCTGCAGGGAACGGCTGGCGTAAACGAAGCTTGTTTGCACGCCCGCCTGCAAGAAATGAAAAAAGCGGGGATGAAAGCAAAAGATGCCGTAAACATCATAGCCCGTGAAACAGATTTAAAGCGCAGGGATATATACCGCGCCTGGCTTCGAAGAATAAATAAGATAAATCATAATTAGGAGTTGGAAAGTAGATGCGAAGAGGTTGCATATCATTAGGGAATGTTAAATGTGATAAATGCTCCAGCCAGATTCCGTACCCCGAACGCTATCTGGTGGTGGATGAGCAAGATGGCAAAGAAGCAGAAAACGGTACTCCGGTGCGTTACTGCATAAAATGTGCTCTGGAGAAAGGCTACGCTCATTACAAAAAAGAAAAAGGTGAAGAAATCCTTACCTTTTTGCCTGAGCCGGAGGTTGACCAGATATAGGGCCTTGCTGCTTTTTTGACTGGTAAATTTATTCTATGAAAAGACGCATCTACATTGGGGTTGCCTGGCCCTATGCCAACAGCCCTCTCCACCTTGGGCATATTGCAGGCGCTTATCTTCCTCCTGATATTTTTGCCAGATACAATCGTATGAAAGGTAATCCGGTGCTTCTGGTCACCGGTTCGGATATGCATGGTACGCCCATCACCATCACTGCC
>JALOAC010000032.1 GCA_023228985.1 Thiopseudomonas sp.
AGCTCATCCAAAGCTCTGTAAAAACAGCGGTTTTTTGTAGGAGCAGGCCATGCCTGCGACAGCAGTACGTCAGGCGGCGCTGTGTTTACAAGCGTAATCCGCGGTCGGATGCATGGCATCCTCGTACCGACGTAACAAACTCCTGTTGGAGTGCAACTCTTGCGCGATGCGATCTATAAAGTAGGGCTTTTGTTTTTGAGTATGGGGAGGATGTTTGGCTTAGTACAACAGGCAGATACTGGTTCCCTGACAAGTCAGGCCCCACATTGGCTTGTGCCTAACGCAAAATACCGTGCTGGCTTTGGGTTCAGTTGCGGATAAGATGCGCCCCAACAAGGCAGCGTGCTTACAACGCGGTGAGTTGTTGGACGTTGAGTAGGGTGAGTAGTTGGTTGTGGTGCCAGGCTAAGGCTTGGATGCTGGGGTGTTGTTTGGCGTGCTGCATTAGCGGGGGCAGTGGCCAGATTGAGTCGGTGTTGAGTTCGATAATTTGTGCCTCCTGTTCTAAGGCGAGCAGCAGCTCGTCTTGCTGGCGGCGGAGGCGCAAGGCGTAGCTTGCGGTCGGGGCAAGCTTGGTGCTGGTTGCGAGCAAGCCACTTAAATCGATATATTTTTGCTGCTCATGCGCCAAATTCTGCAGCGTGCCCATCGCCACTACATATCTAGCCTCAACAGCAAAGCCGTAACCACTGTGCTGAAAAACCACTAGAGCTATCGACGACATCATTGCGTTTGCGTGCGCCAAGCTTGCAGCAACAACTCTAGGCTAAGGAGCGCAATCGGCCAGTCGTTGTAACTAAACAGGGCGGCGACATAGGGCTGCATATGTTCAGGCAGGCTTTCTAAGGGCGGCTTTAACAGGCTTTCTGCCACATCAACCACTTCCAGCAGCGAGTCGATGCGAATGCCTGTGGTTATTCCTGCGCCAGCACACAACAGGATGGAGGATTCTTTATTTTGCGCCTGCTCAAGACTGGGCAACTGCAGCAGGTGATTCAGGCTAAGCACCGACTCTATGTCCCCGCGCAAATTAATCACGCCTTCCACTGAGTCGTGCATGCCCGGAACAAAGTTTACTCTTATATCGTTACTTAACACCTCTTTTACCGAGTGGCCGGGCAAGGCAAAATACTTATCTGCTAGTTGAAAGATAACCAGCTTTACTAGCCGCTCATCCACATCAACGATTTTATTATCGCCCTGTTGCTTGGCTGCTAAGAGACTTTCTAGCGTCTGCTCTACACTCGCTTTACTGTCTGTCATTGGCTTTTGCGATCCACGTTGACTCGGTTACGACCATCTTTTTTCGCTTGGTACAGGGCTACATCCGCCGCACCAATCAGCTCTTCTACTGAGCCGTAATGGGCAAATGAGCTAAGTCCGGCACTGAAGGTGCAGGTGAACTGTTCTGCGCCCGATGAAAAAATAATTTTAGAAAAATCTTCGCGCAACGTATCGATAAGCTCATAAGCCTGCTCAATGGAAATTTTGCGTAATAAAATGGCAAACTCTTCTCCACCATAGCGACCTATAACATCGGTATTGCGTAAACGATGTTTCAGCACGCGCGATAAGGCTACTAGCACTTGATCTCCGGCTAGATGACCATGCTTGTCATTAACCTTCTTAAAGTAGTCCAGATCCAGCATCACCATAATTAGGTTTTCTTTAGTGCGCCCTACTTGGCTCACCGCGCTTTCAATGATTTCTTTGGTGCTGCTGTGATTAAACAAGCCCGTCAAACTGTCGCGGGTCATCAGTCGGCGTAAAGTTCGCATGCGCTCGGCACGTAAAGCCACTGCGCTGACCAACTCACTGGGTACAACAGGCTTAGTAATAAAGCCTTCAACGCCCACTTGCATGGCAGAAAACTGCTTTTTCCTGTCGGTTTCTGAGGACAGATAAACAATAGGCATACCCAGGTATTCTGGCACCATGCGGATGATTCCCGCCAACTCCTGACCGGTGCATTCGGGCATATACACATCAATCAAAATCAAATCAGGCGAGAAGTTGCGTAGCACGTCTAAGGCTAACGCAGGCTCATGCACTTGCTGCACCAACATGCCTGCATCTTCTAGTATCAAGCTATGGTACTGAGCCACTTCGGGTTCATCATCTACGATTAAAATACGTAACGGCTCTACGTGTTTGTTTTTTAGCAGATCATCTAAAGCCGCAGCCAGCTCTAAAGGACGTGCCGGCTTGGTAAAGTAACTGCGACAACCCGCACGAAACGCGCTTAGGCGGCCCGCAAAGCTGTCTTGCCCAGACAATACAATCGCTGGTAACTGACGACCTAGGGTTTCATTCACCCGCCTGAGCGTTTCAGTACCGGCAATGCTGCTTTGTGGAAAGTGCACATCCATCACGACGGCATCAGGTGCCTGCTTTAACACTGTCGCCTCAAAGCTCTCTACATCGGTAAAACGCTGAATGCGATAACCAAAACAACTTAGCTGGTAATCCAGATGGACCACCTGTTCGGTTTCATCGTCACAGATGTAAATTAAAGGAGCACCCTGCTCTTGCCAGCCTCTATTGATTTGTCCCATCTCAAATGAAGGCGAGCGATACGGGCGATCAAAGCTCAAATCAACCTGTTTTAGCTCTTCCATTTCTAAGTTGAGTTGTTCGATAACATCAGCTAAAACCCGACTTCTATTGGCATTCATTACGGCGCTAGTAGTAATCAGCCCCTGAGCTAAATGTTCACCTATGGCGGCCTCTTCAGCTAATTTATCAAAGCCAAATGAGCTGCTAGCCCCCTTCAAGCTATGAAAAGCACGAAACAAGTCACCCATAATGAGTTCGTCATAATTAGTGCTGTTTTCTGCCTGTTTTATGCATTCTTCAACTTCCAGCAGTCGCTTAGGTAGCTGCTTAATAAAGTTAGCTCTCAGTTGAAGAATTTTTACCTGTAGATTAGAGCTTGTCTGTGTCATATAGGATACTTTTGTGCCAAGGGCCGTGTCGATTAATTAATTCTTACCCAAAACATTTGCTACCAGTTCAGGCAGAGTTTCTGTCAGCGCAAAATCTTTAGTTAAACAATGGGTCAGCGCAGGTTCTAGTGTTAACAGCGTTGTTGGGTCATCACCGGTTAGGAGTATAAAGGGCAACGTGCTGTGCTGTTTTTTTAACTCTTGAAAGAACTCAATGCCGGAAATAAGCGGCATGTTCATATCACTGATGATCATTTTGATTTCAGGATGCTGCTGCAGACGCTCAAAAGCTTCCATGACATTTTCTGCAACTATACCTTGATAATTGCCAGACTCAAGAATAGCGCAAACCATTTCTGCCGCCAGTGCATCATCATCAACCACTAAAATTTTCATTATTACCCCAACAAAGCCCGTAAGGTATCGACCAGATTATTTTGGTCAAAACTGCCTTTAACTATGTAGGCGTCTGCGCCCACTTCTATGCCGCGCCTGCGGTCACTGTCTTTTTCTCTTGAGGTGATAATGATGATGGGGCGGTTTTTATAGCGTTCATGCTCACGCAAATGGCTGGTCAATGTAAAGCCATCCATAAACGGCATTTCAACGTCGGTGATGATGGCATCAAAATCACCGTTGCGCGCCTTGTTAAGGCCATCCAGACCATCTTCAGCCAGTGTTACTTGGTAACCCCAAGCCTCAAGTACATCTTTTTCTATTTCTCGCGTATTAAGGGAGTCATCAACCACTAACAAATGCTGTTGCGTTGCTGACTTGATCGTTGTTTCACCGGTTTTTTGATGTTTTTTGCGTGCCAGCTCTAATAGTCGCGGCACATGAATCAAACTTACCAGCTGTTGATAACCATGATTGACCATACCCGATATGAGCGGGTTATGCGCCAAGTGTTCGGGTAACGCATTAATAATCAAGTCATGCTCATCTATCAGTTTATCGATCACCAAGGCTATTTTTTCATGCTGCACGCGCACCACCAGCAGTAATAGTTTTTTGCTTATTTGTCTCGGCGTATCGGCTAAGTTTGGCAAGCTAATAAGCTGGTGTAACTCAAAAATAGGTACGAACTCGTTACGCAGTACAAACACATTACGGTCGGCAACTTCCAACACCTGCTCAGGCGTTATACGGGTAAGCTCAACGATGTACTGCGCACTAAAAGCCAGCGTATGCCCAGCTGTCTCAACCAGCAACACGCGCAACATCGCCAGCGAGACAGGTAGGCGTAAAGTAAAGCTGGCTCCCAGCCCTGCTTGGCTTCGTACGTCAATTAGCCCCTGCAAGTCATTAACTATTTTACGTTTTACTACATCTAGACCAACACCGCGCCCTGACATTTCGGTAATCATGCTGGTGGTGGTAAAGCCTGGCAGAAACACTTGGTTGATAAGCTCTTGTTCGCTCATGTTGGCTAGCTCGTCAGCGGAGAGCAGCTGCTGCTGAGTCAACTTTTGTCGGATTCTGTCCAAACTCAATCCAGCACCATCATCAGCTAGCTCAATCACCACCCAGCCACCATCTTGCCACGCCGATAGCTTTACCAATCCCGCAGCGGGCTTGCCTTGATTTAAACGAATTTCTGGATCTTCAATACCATGGTCTATAGCGTTGCGCAGTAAATGCACCATTGGCTCGGAAAGTTGCTCGATAATATTGCGGTCCAGCTCAATGTCTTCACCGCTAATCTGTGAAGTAACCTGCTTACCCAGCATGCGCCCTACTTCACGAATATGCTTAGCGGCTGGCTCAAAGACTTGTCTGAGTGGCAGCATCCGCAGAGTCAAGGCTCGATCGTGCAAGCTATAGATCAAAGATTCTTGGCTGCCCACGATCTCTTTTAGATTGTTAAACAGTGAGTCAAATCGTTGTTTACTGAGCGCCGCATCCTGTGCTGATTCCCAGTTCAGCTTGAGTGCTTGGGCATCGCGCACCAACTCACGCAGTCCGGCATGACTGGCGGTCACTTCGGAAATAAGCTTACTAAGGCTTTCTAAACTCTCTAAACGCAAGCGCACGCTGTCAGAGCTGCCTAATGCTGGCTGCGCTTTCTTGGCAGGAGCGCTGGTTTCGTCGGCTAGATTGACTGGCTGAACTTGTGGTGGCGCGCGTGTTTCACCACTGGCGAGCGCCAGCAGTGCATCACAAAGTGCTGGCGGTGCTGGCGGCAAACTTTCGGGGTCTTGCGTGGCGGCTAGGTGCTCAACCATGTCGGTGAGGCAATCGACAGCTTGATAAAACGCATCAATAATCTGCTGATTGATATCTATTTTTTGCTCGCGCAGAGCACTTAATAACTCTTCTAAACTATGCGCCGTTTCTGCAATGGATTGCAGTTTCAGCATGCGTGACGAGCCTTTGATGGTATGCGCAGAACGAAACAGGCTGTTGATTAACTCAGCATCACGCTGGCCTTGCTCTAAATTCTTAACCCCCTCGCCCAGATAGCGTAATAAATCACGCGCCTCATCAATAAAGCGATTAAGAAACTTAGTAATATCTAACGCCATGCTTACGCCCCACTCACACTATGCTCTGGCTGCTTTTTAAAATTAAGCAAATGCCGCTCAGCAAGAAATAACACATCCTTCACCGGCAGCTCCAAGGGTAACCATTCAGAGCCTGAGTGCGCCGAGGTGTTGTTGGATAAGATTCTACGCACCGTTTGAAAAGTTTGTTGCGCCGCCACTTTATCATTGAGCTGTTTAAGCGTATCAGCCAGATGGTAATGCGCCAGCCAGCTTTCTGGATTTGTATAACAAGCTTTTTTAAAGCTCTGTACGGCCATGTCGAACTCAGATTGCCATTTATGGCATAAACCCAGCGCAATTAACGCATCTAAACACCAGGGTCTAAACTCGAGCGCTTGCTCAATCAATTTCTGCGCTTGGCTAAATTCTTTTTGATTTAACAAAATCCAACCTTTCATCAATATAGCCGGTGCATTATCTGGCTCTTGCACAATGATTTTTTCCAGCTTGATTAACGCCTGCTGATACTGACTGCTATCGTGCAGTAACTCTTTAATTTTCTGTACGGCTGCTTCATGCGTCAAAACGGGCTGTAATTGGGGTGCTGCTTTGGCTGTGTCCGCCACACTAAGCTTGGCTGGGCTTAAAACATTGACTGGCGCTGATATAACAGTATTTTCAAGCACATGTGGCTTATCGTGCGATAACTGCGGCGTTCCTGCTTGCTGGAGCAACTCGGCTCCCTGCACAAAATAGTACTGACCCTGCTCTTCTACCAGCTCAAGAATCCCGAAATCATTACCTAGGGTTTCGGAGCTTCCCAGTAATAAAATCGCATTGGGCTGCATCATTTTTTGCAACTTATGCTGAATGTCTTTGCGAGTGGCTAAATTAAAGTAAATCGAGACATTGCGAAAGAACACCACATCGTAGTAGTTATCTTCTGCCGGATAGCGTTCTGCTTTGAGGTTAAAGGGGAAAAACTGTACCGCTTGGCGGATATCTGCATTGATTTGGTAGCCATTGCGTGTGGCTTGAAAGTATTTTTTGCGCAAACCCTCGTCCAGCGCGCGAAAAGAGAACGGTGAGTAAATACCGGCACGGGCTTTAACCAGAACATTTTCATCCAAATCACCGCCATCAATCTGCACCTGCTGCAACATAGCCTTGCCCCAAGTCTCTTGAATCGCAATGGCTAAGCTATAAGGCTCCTCACCCGACGAGCAACCTACACTCAGAACGCGTATCGGTCGGTTGTTAACCAATTTCTGTAGCCTAGGTAAAAAAGTCTGCACAAATAGCATGATTTGCGCCGGCTCACGGTAAAAATAGGTCTCGTTAACCGTCAACTGATTAACCAGCTCCGTGAGCTCTACGGGATTTTTTTCTACTTTGGCAAAATACTCAGCCAAGCTTAAACCCAATGCAGCGCTGATTTTGCTGACGGCTTTATGCAGGCGCTGTTCAGCTATGCCGTTAAACTCCAGTCCGCAATACTCTTCGACTAAACGTTTAAACGGCTGAAACCGGTTCATTTTGCACCCAACACAAGCTGATTGAGCTGATGGGGTAGTTTGTCTAGCCCAATGATCTTATCAACGCAACCCAAACTTATCGCTTCATGATTCATGCCAAAAATAACTGAACTGGCTTCGTCTTGCGCTAGGGTAATGCCACCGCTGTCTTTTATCTTCTGCATCCCGCTGGCTCCATCACGTCCCATGCCGGTCATTATTAAAGCAATGGCGTGCCGTCCAAAATGTTGCGCCACAGAATCAAACAAATAATTACAGCAAGGGCGGTAAATATCAGTTGCCTGTCGCTCCAGCAGTTTAATCCTGTGACTGGCATCCACGGTCATATGCTGCTCAGAGGGTGAAAGATACACCTGCTGCGCTTCGAGGCGCTCACCATGCGTGGCTACTTTAATCGGCAGACTGCTAAAACCTGATAGCCACTGTGCCATGCCATCCACAAAGCCATCACTCATGTGCTGGCATATTAAAATAGGCACTTGTAGGTTGGTATCAAGATGCGCTAACAAATAGGACAGCGCCTGTGGTCCACCGGTAGAGCAAGCGATGGCAATCACTTGTTTAAAACTTTGTGGCGTAGCGTCTGCGTCTTGGGGTGCTTGGTTTAACTCTGGTTTATAGGACATGCGACGCATACGGGTAATGACGGGTACGCCTGCTAACAGCCGTATCTTATTGGTAAACTCAGTAACGTCTTGCTGGGTAAAGCGCGGTTTTTTCATCACCTCCAACGCACCTAAACTAAGGGCTTCATAGGCTTTTTGCGCATCATCCTCACCACTGACCACTAAAATCGGTACCGCTTTGCGGTGCATAATTTGGTCAATCGCCTCAGCACCGCTCATAACTGGCATTTCTAAATCCATGCACACAATATCTGGTCTGAGCTGCTCAACCATAGTCACCGCTTGCTGGCCATTATGTGCCTCACCGACCACACAAATGTCATCCGTCGCTTCTATAATGTCACGCAAAAACTCCCGTGATATTTGACTATCATCGACAAGCAGTACACGTATAGGCGGTTTATTGTGCATGCATTTGCCTCATCTATGGCTGCTCACTGAGGTTCTTTTTGGCTGGTGTTTGGGTCAGAGTAAATTCATTCACCAACGCATTCAGCGTATTGGCCATGCTCAGCAATTCCTCGCTGATGTCGGTAATATTTCTAACTGACTCAGCATTATTGGTACTCGCATTGGCAATATCACGCAAGGCGATAACCACTTGGCTGCTGGCGGTTTTTTGCTGTTTGGTGGAGAGCGATATCTGCTGCGCGGCATTACTGGTGCGACTGGCAGCCCGTACTAGCTCGTTCAGCTCCTGTGCGGTACTGGCACTCACATCCATACCTGCCTGTACTGAGTTAACTGCTTTTTCAGAGGTAATCACTAAGCGGCTAATGGAGCCTTGAATGGTTTGTATACGCTCCTCAATACTGCGCGTTGACTCACTGACGCTATCGGCCAAGCGACGAATTTCTCCCGCCACCACCGAGAAGCGTTTACCTGACTCACCAGCACTGGAGGCCTCAAGAGCTGCGTTAAAGGCAATAAGTTTGGTTTGCCCCGCCAACGTATTAATTAATTCCATTACCTTGCTGATTTCTTTGGACTGATTACCCAAGTCCAAAATATCCTGCAAGCTTTGCTCATAATCAGCCTGTATCACTGCCATGCGCTGCTGTAGGCCCTGCATAGCTTGCGCGCCTTTTTGGCTGCTCGACAAGGTGTCATTTGCCACATCCACCACTGATTGTGAGTGATCGGCAATTTGTGTGGACGAGGCTGATAATTCTTCCATGGTCGAGGTGATTTCTGCTACCGACGACGACATTTGCTCAATCGCTGCCGCCATAGATTGATTTACCTGCTCATGCACGCCGGTGTTTTTATGTACCAGACCCGCCGTGTAGGCCAGTTGACTAGCTGAGTTATTTAACCTATTGGAGGACGTCAATATTTCTTCTATGGCGCCTGACATGCGCCCCAGCAGTTTATTAACTTCGTCGGCTAAATTGCCAATCTCAGCCTGATCATTAATCTCAATACGCTTAGATAAATCCAAACTCTTAGTAATCGCACTTAACTGCGCCTGCACAAAGCGTAGCGGACGTGTAAGCCTGCGTGACAGCGGGTAAATTAAAAGCAGTGCAATTACCAATAGCAAAAGACTGATGCCAATAGCCGTCATGGTTTGTTGTTGAATGGGCTGAGTTAATTGTTTTCTGGGTAGTTCTAAAATCAAAAAGCGTTTAAGGCTATCAATCCAAATACTGGAAACGAAATAACTTTCACCGCCCAGCTCCAGCTCAAAAACGGACTCTTCTGCTTTGTTAAGCAGTTGCGGGAAACTGTTGGTTTTTTTCAGCTCATTAAGAATCGAATCTGCGGCGCTAATTTCAATATTACCTTCTTGTGTGACTAGTGAAACAAAGCCATTTTCACCCACACGATATTGACTGATTAACTCAGACAGCGCCTGCATATCCAAGGCCACACCAGCCACTAAAATGGGCGCGCCTTGTTTATTCATGCGTTTGCTGCGGTAGTTAATAAATATCTTCAGCTGTGTGCCGCTGAACGCATTGGTATCTAAATGCAGCTCGTATTCAGCTTGTGAGTTTACAAAAGCAAAATACCAAGCGTCATCTGGATTGTCTTTACGAATACGGCGCTGCGCTGCCTTGTCACCGGAAAACTGGTAATAGTTTTTATCCTGCGCGGTATCAGCCGCTAGAAACATGGTTTCAACATCTAAAGCTTGCTGCACACTGTGCATTTTTTGCATCAGGGCAGCGTCTTTTTCAGCAGAGTCCGCTTGCTCTAACCATGCATGCAAGCTTGCATCATTCACCAGCATCCGTGAGGTTTGGATGCTGGGCTCTAGCTGCAAGCTTACTTCGGCAGCCAGTTTCTCTAACTGATGAGGAATTTCAACTTGGGTTAAATTTTCAATACGTGCTTTAGTGTAAAACTGGGCCTGAAAACTGATGGACAGCAGAGTCACCAATACCATAAAAACGCCAAATACCACAGACAATCGTAGTGCCAGTGGTAGGCGCTGCCAAAAGTTACCCATAATTAAAACCCTATATTAAAAACCACATTCAAAGCGCAATTATAGTCTGTACACAACAAAATATAACAGTAGCTGGGGGCTATACGTTTAATATAGTTCGCTCAGCACTGCACGCTACCTAATTTCACACCCAGAATTAAAGATAACGCTTACTCTCGTTACTCAAGTTTGCTAGCATCCAGCCGATGACTTTAGTCTAACACCTCCTAACTCTGGTTATTTATGAAAACTAATCTTCCAATTGTTGATAAAGAAGTTTCATTTGCGCAGGATGTACAATTAATTTCGACCACGGATTTAAAGGGTGTCATTACTTTTGTAAATGATGATTTTGTCAATGTTTCTGGCTATTCACGCGACGAACTGATTGGGAAAAACCACAATATTGTGCGCCATCCTGAGATGCCGCCTGCAGCCTTTAAAGACCTATGGACTACTATTCAGTCCGGTCAGTCGTGGAAAGGCATGGTGAAAAACCGCTGTAAAGACGGACGTTATTACTGGGTCGATGCTTTTGTATCCCCTATCTCCAAAGACGGACAAATTATTGGTTATCAGTCCGTACGCACCTTGCCAACCGATGAGTGTAAAAAACGTGCACAGGGCGTTTTTCAGCAATGGAGTAAAGCGGATAAGGGCGCAGAAGTTAGCTTTAAATCTGGTTTATCCATTGCCAGCCTATTAAACATCGCTCTCTTTATTCCAGCCATTATTACCGCGTGCATTCTTGCGTATTTCTTTAATTGGCAGTCTGCTGCTGTGGCTGTCGCTGGGTTTGCGGCCAGCATCCTTGGGGTAACTTGGGTGAGCAGCTTTATCAAAAGCATTGTGGAGTCCGCGAAAATTGTCGCCCACAATCCAGCCATGAGTTACATCTACTCTGGTATGAAAAACGATCTGAGCTTAGTGCTTTACGCATTGCAGGTGCGCACCTCGGAATTGCGTGCCGTCGTATCGCGACTCGAAAATACTGGACTGTATTTAGTGCGCGTTAAAGATCACAGCGTAAGCAGCTTGCAGCGTTCTAAACAAGCCATCGCCAGTCAGGGCGAGATCGTTGCCGATGTGGTAATGGCTATGGAACAGCTAGTCGCCAGTCAAGTGGATATCAGTCAATCCTCATCGCAAATGGCGCAGGGTTCAGGTGAGTCGCAGCGCATCATGCAAACTGGGCAGCAATCCATTAACCGCCTCATGGACTCTATCAGCAACCTGTCCAGCGAACTGGAAAACATAAAAGCCCAAGTGCATGCCACCGCAGAGCGCAGTGTCAACATCGGTACTGTGCTGGATGTGATTACCGCTGTAGCCGAGCAAACCAACCTGCTCGCCCTCAACGCGGCTATTGAAGCTGCACGCGCCGGTGATGCAGGACGCGGTTTTGCGGTAGTGGCTGATGAAGTGCGCAAGCTGGCTCAGCGTACCAATGAATCTGCAGCTGAAATCCAAACAATTATTGCCGATTTGCAAACCGACACTACCGAATCGGCACAAGCAATTGAGCTGGGGGTTGAGCGTTCGCAGCAAACCATTGAGATCGCCAGCGAAGTGGATCAAGAGTTAGGGCAAGTGGTAGAGCAGGTGCGCCGTATTAGCCAACTGGCACTGGCCATTGACGGCTCAATTCAAACCCAGTCTGCCTTAAGTGAGCAAACGCGCCAACGTATGCGCGAACTAAGCCAAAGCGCAGAACACGCTATCGCGGCGGGCGACGAAGTAGCAGCGGATAGCGATAAACTGGATTGGCACATTAATAACCTGAACGTACTGGCCAAGCACTTTTTGTCTGTTACGGTACGCAATAGCCAAAAGCTTTAAAAAAACACCTGCAAGGACGTCTGCGCGACTTCTTTGCAGGTTCGCTTTTTCCCAAAGCAGCCCTAGCTATGTTCAGGAGCTCGTGCCATGAAAACCCTAGAATTTTATTTTGATTTCGCCAGCCCTTATTCGTATCTGGCTTACCATCATCTACAAAACATTGCCCAGACACACCAAGCCAAGATTATTTATCACCCTATTTTGTTAGGAGCCGTTTTTAAAGCCACTAACAATACCAACAACCCCACTACAGTACCCGCTAAGCTGCGTTATCTGCTCAAGGATCTCCAGCGCTGGGCCGCGTATCATCAGATTGATTTTCAGATGAACCCCCACTTCCCCGTCAACAGTTTGGACCTCATGCGTGTCGCCACCGCGCTGCAAATTGATGACCCTGAGCGCTTCGAGCAATTCGTCGGTGTTATTTACAATGCTATGTTTGCACAGCCGATTAACTTCTCTGATCCAGCAGCGCTGAGCCAAGTACTGGCGACTATGGATATGACTCTGGAACAGTTTCAAGCCCTAGCCAGCCGTGACGATGTTAAGCAGGCTTTACGCCTAACCACGGAACACGCGGTGGCGCGTGGCGTGTTTGGTGCGCCTACTTTCTTTGTTGGCGAAGAAATGTTTTGGGGTCAAGACCGTCTCGACTTTGTCGCCCGTGCACTTGAAAAAACCAACTAGCGCAGGTCGCAGACAAGATACGGCTGCTACCGCTCCCATAGAGCTGATAACATAACGTTTTTTTAAGACGCACTTACACCATGCAGCAAGTAATCAGCCCAACCACGGCCTTAGCCCAGCAAACTCCAAAGCGTATCCGTATCGCTTGGCTTACCTTGCTGGGTATCTTGCTGGTGGCTGTGATAGGCGCTTTGTTGGCGGGTTCTTATTCGGTCCGCTTGGCTGAGATTGGACAGGTTATTGTTGCCCGCCTGACGGGTGAGCCACTAACCAGTACGCTAGACACTATTATTTGGCAAGTACGCATCCCGCGAATTCTTGCCGCGCTCTTGCTAGGCACAAGCTTGGCAGCGGCCGGCGCGGTATTTCAGGCGTTGTTGCGCAACCCTTTGGTCTCGCCCGATATTTTAGGTGTATCCGCCGGTTCTGGTTTGGGTGCCGTTATCGCCATGCTTCTTGGTTTATCCTTATTTTGGTTGCAAGCGCTGGCTTTTCTTGGCGGTTTAGCAGCGGTTTTTTTGGTCTACAGCATTGCCAATCTATTGCACCAGCGCGATCCCATACTTATGTTAGTTTTGGCCGGCATCGCCATCGGCACTGTGCTGGGCGCTGGGATTTCTGTGGTCAAAGTAATGGCTGATCCCTACGATCAACTCCCCGGCATTACCTACTGGTTACTCGGTGGTTTAAACGGTGTGAGCATGGCTGAACTAAGCTGGGCAGCACCGTTAATACTGGCCGCATTAACGCTGGTTTATCTATTGCGCTGGCATATTAACGTGCTCAGCTTTGGTGATGAACAAGCCTCGGCACTGGGCATAAATGTTGCGCGCAGTCGCTGGTGGTTAATTGCCGCCGCCACCCTGATGACCGCCTGCGCGGTCTCTTTTAGCGGAATTGTTGGTTGGGTCGGCTTGCTGGTACCGCATATCGCCAGGCTTTGGGTCGGTCCGAATATGTCGCGCTTGCTGCCATTTAGTATGGTGCTGGGCGCAAGCTTTGTCCTGCTGACCGACACCCTCGCGCGTAGCGTCAGTCAACTTGAATTGCCTTTGGGTGTGCTCACTGCCCTGCTGGGCGGGCCGTTCTTTTTATTTGTGCTAATTCGCAGTAACCGCCTATGACCCTCATTTTGCATGCGCAGCAAATCCGTATTGGCTATAAAGACCAAGCCTTGGGTCCGGCTTTTGATGTTCAACTCGCCGCTGGGCAGGTTGTTGCACTGCTGGGTCCCAATGGCAGCGGTAAAACCACTTTACTCAAAACCCTGCTCGGCATACTACCGCCTGTTAGTGGACAGATTAGTTTGCTGGATAAAAACCTGTCTGACTGGCCCAGCAAGCACAGAGCGCAACACATAGGCTATGTGCCACAAGCTTTACACAGTCATTTTTCGTTCAGCGTTTTAGATATGGTGCTAATGGGGCGCAGTGCGTATTTAAACGCCTTTAGCCAGCCGTGCGCCAGCGACCAACAGATCGCCATGGACTGCTTGGCGCAATTACAGATTCAACACTTAGCAGCCCGTTCGTTCACTGAACTTAGTGGTGGTGAACAACAGTTGGTTATGCTGGCTCGCGCATTGACGCAACAACCGCGTATTTTAATTCTGGACGAGCCCACAGCCAGCTTAGACTTTGCCAATCAAATTCTTGTACTTGAGCATATTAAGCAACTGAAAGAACAAGGCTTGGCTATTCTTATGAGCACGCACCAACCAGAACACGCTCTGCAAACTGCGGATCATTTAGCCTTATTTAAACAGGGCACTCTTGCTAAAACAGGACCTGCTGCAGAGCTTGGCACGGCGGCTAATATTGCTTGGCTGTATGACTTAAGTGTTGCGCAAGTGAACCAGCAATTATTTTTAAGCCCACGCTGAAAACTGTACTGACATCCCCATTATTTCGCCCCTATAAATAAATCGTTTTGCCCTAGCTGGCTCTACCTTATATTTTTAACTTTATTTTAGCTTAAAGTTTGATCCCCTCGCGCCGATGCAGTAAGACAGGCTTTGCTTGATAGCAATGCGCCATTAGCCGTATACTTTACAACTTTTAAGTTAATGCCAAGTTTAATTTGAAGGGATAGACATTATTTATGCTAAATAGACTCAGCATCCGCACGCGCACCCTACTCGGTTTTGTTTTGGTGTTAATTATTGGTATTGGTGCGCTGCTACCGCAGTTCCTCAATACGTTGGACAAGCAAGCTGCTTACCACGAAAACCTATACATCGAGGGTTTACAAGCTGCTGTACAGGAGCAAATAGGCACTCAACGCACACAAGCGCTTAATCTTGCCGCTGCTATAGCCAACCAACCCAGCTTGCAATATTTCTTTGCTCAGCGCGATCGCCAAGCGCTCCTCGATGAGCTTCTGCCAACATTCAAGTACTTGCAAAAAAACGCAGGCATTGAGCAGATGCAGTTTCACTTAGCCCCCGCAACTTCATTTTTACGCCTACATGATCCCGATAAATTTGACGATGATCTGTCCAGTTTTCGCCGCACAGTAGTTGAAACTAATACCCAGAAAAAAGAAGTTTCTGGGCTTGAATCTGGCGTCGCTGGTTTAGGTATCCGTGGCGTGGTGCCCGTGTTTTGGGAAGGCAGACACCTAGGTAGTTTTGAGCTGGGTTTGTCTATGCGCCAAGCGTTCGTCGACACCTTTAAAACTAATCACCATGCTGACATCGGTATTTTGCGCCCCGATGGCAGCAGCTTTAAACCGCTGATTACCACCTGGCAAGGTGACAGCATGTTCAGCACCTCTGAACTACAAAGGGTGATGAACGGCGAAACCGTTAGCCAGCGCATAGAGTCGGATGGCAAGCAAATCCTTGCCACAGCGGCACCTTTAACAGATTTTAGCGGTAGCATTATCGCTGCAGTCACTGTCTATACTGATCGCTCCGCCAGTGCCGCTGCCTTTAATGAAACCGTGGTAAGCACAATCATCATCGCCTTGGTGGTTTTATTTGTCGGCTTATTGGTTGCTTGGTTAATTGCGCGCAGTATTACCAATCCAATTATTCGTTTAACCGAGGCCCTGCGTAACATTGCAGAAGGCGAGCAAGACTTGCGCCTACGTCTGCCAGTGGTCGGAGACGATGAGCTGACTCAGGTTGCCAAACTATTTAACACCTTTGTTGGCAAAGTTGAGCACACCGTCTTGCGCGTTCTGGAACATCTAGGTGTGCTGGGCTCAAGAACTGAATACAGCTTCCGCATGACGGGCGAAGCCTTTGAAGTATCACAGAGCCAACAAGTTAAAACCCAAGAAGTCTCTGCGGCCATGAACGAGATGTCTGCCACGGCGATGGAAATTGCACAGAACGCAACCAGCACCGCTGAAGCCACTGAGCTGGTCGAAACCAGTTCGGTAGAAGGCAGTAAGGCGGTTAACCATGGCAGCCAAGCGATGCTGAGCTTGGCAGAAAACGTCATGCAAGCCAGTAGCAGTATTCAAACCCTAGATGAATACAGTAAAAACATTGGCTCGATTCTAGATGTGATTACCGGTATTTCTGAGCAAACCAACCTGCTCGCCCTCAACGCTGCTATTGAAGCCGCCCGCGCTGGTGAGCATGGTCGTGGCTTTGCGGTGGTCGCTGATGAAGTACGTCAGTTGGCGCAGCGCTCCAAGCTGGCCACCACAGAAATTCATGAAATGATTGTGCAGCTGCAAGAAGGTGTATCACAGTCTGTTGCGCTGATGGAGCAAAGCCAAGATCAAGCCACCTCTGTGGCGCAGTCTTCAGAAATGATGCAAAGCGCACTGAATGAAATTACCTCAGCCATCGCACGCGTTAGCGATATGAGCGCGCAAATCGCCTCGGCTGCGGAAGAGCAAACCAGCGTAGCGGAAGATATTAACCGTAACCTTGTGAGCATTAACGACGGCGCGGTGGTCGCGGTGGATCACTCATCCAATATCAGTTCTGCAACCAGCGATATGGGCGGCACTATTGGTGAACTCATGTCCGAAATGCGCGCTTTTAAAGTTGATATTCCGGTGCAGGTTGAGCTGGCGATGGCCAAAAGTGCACACAGCGCTTGGCGCGTGCGGATCAGAAGTTTCCTGGACGGTCGTGCCTCATTAGATCTCGCCGAAGCCACCAGCCACAATGATTGTGATTTAGGTGTTTGGTGCCGCAGCAATGGCGCACAATTTGCTGCGATGCCTGCTTTCCAAGAACTGCAAAAACCGCATGAGCGTCTGCATAAGTTGATTCAGGATATTATTAAAGCCAAGCAACAAGGTAATGAGCAAGACGCTGAACGCATGTACGAAGATGTTGAGCTGTATTCAGAGGAAATCATCGGCCTGCTTAACCGCTTGATTAGCGAAGTGAGCCACTAAATTACATAGGCTTGGTCTTTGAACTGGCTGAAGGTCCTATCGCGCAAGAGTTGCGCTCCTACAGTAAAGTGGTCTGGTCTAAGGGTTGGACACAGTTCTGGTTGGTACGGCTCTTGTGGGAGCGCATCTTATGCGCGATTGGGGTTAATCCTAACGCCTAACCATGCAGTGATAGTCCGCATCGCCCAGAAACCTGGCTTCAACAAGCCTTGCCAGCAAACGTTTGCATAAGCTTAGCTTTTGAGCTGGCTGAAGGTCCTATCGCGCAAGAGTTGCGCTCCTACAGTAAAGTGGTCTGGTCTAAGGGCTGGACACAGTTCTGGTTGGTACGGCTCTTGTGTGACTTGACTTGCAGGGAACCAAGATAAGGCTGTGGCAGTGAATTTAAATTTGCACACAGCCTAATCTCAGTGTTCATTACTTAATTTACTGCTTAACGCCAGCCAGCACGATCCATCAAGCGTATTGCTTCAGCTTGGCGCTTACCGGCAACCTCAACTGGAATGCTGTCTGCTTTAAACTCGCCCCAAGCAGCAACCTCAGGATCGATTTCGGCAGCTGGGCTGGCAGGAAACTCCATATTGGCGCTAGCAAAGAAATGTTGCGCTTGCGCACCGGTCATCCACTCGAGCAGCTTTTTCGCTGCTGCTGCATTGGGTGCGTTTTTGGTAATTCCAGCACCCGAAAGATTCACGTGAACACCACGGTCTTGCTGGTTAGGCCAGAATATTTTTACTTTCAAATCAGCCTGTTCTTGACTCAAACGACCGTAATAATAGGTATTCACCACGCCCACATCGCACTGACCGGCATCAATTGCCTTCAGCAAAGCGGTATCATCAGAGAACGGATCGGTCGCTAAGTTACCCACCCAGGCACGTACCAATTGCTCAGTTTTCTCTGCGCCATGAGTTTCAATAAAGGTGGCGGTCAGTGACTGGTTGTACACTTTTTTACTGGTACGCAAGCACAAACGGCCTTTCCACTTTTCATCAGCCAGTGCTTCATAGGTGCTCAACTCATCTGGGTTGACGCGCTCAGTAGAATAGACAATGGTACGCGCACGCAGGGATAAGCCTGTCCAGCTATCGGTGCTAGAGCGGTATTGGCTGGGAATATTCGCCTTGATTACGTCTGAGCTATAAGGCTGCAAAATACCCATTTGCTCAGCCTGCCATAAGTTGCCCGCATCCACAGTAATCAGCATATCGGCTGGAGTATTCGCACCTTCCGCTTTCAAACGCGCCATCAGTGGTGCTTCTTTATCGGTGATGTATTTGATTTGCACACCGGTTTCGGCAGTGTATTGATCAAAAACAGGCTTGATCAGGCTTTCTATTCTGGATGAATAAACAACAATCTCATCACTGGCAAAAGCCTGACCTGATACTGCAGCTGCAGTGGCCATAGTGATAGCGGTAAGAAGGGGAGTACGAATTTGCATGGCAACCTCGAAGGTATGGAGTGATTTGAGTACGCATACGTTTTGCGCTTATAAGCACTTATTGGAAAACACCTAAATGATAGTGAATCTCATTACATATTACAATACAGAATTTTAAAATGCGCATTCACACACTGTAAACTTACAAAATAATCTAGGTTGACATAGAACAGTTTTTAACTGAAAATTTCGCGTCAACCTCAAGGATGCCATTATGTTTACATTACGCCACGATTGGACACTCGATGAGGTCCTTACATTACTGCAACAACCCTTTAACGACCTGCTTTTTCAGGCGCAACAAGCGCACCGACAACACTTTGATGCCAATCGCGTACAGGTTTCTACGCTGCTGTCGATTAAAACAGGTGCGTGCCCTGAGGACTGCAAATATTGCCCGCAATCAGGTCATTACAATACCGAGCTAGAAAAAGAAAAACTCCTTGAGGTGCAACAGGTGCTGCACGAGGCGCAACAAGCCAAGGCGCAAGGGGCCACCCGGTTCTGTATGGGCGCAGCCTGGAAGCATCCCAGCAAAAAAGACATGCCCTATGTGCTGGAAATGGTTAAAGGTGTCAGAGCATTAGGGCTGGAAACCTGCATGACACTGGGTAAGCTCGATGAGCAACAAACCAAAGAACTAGCTGATGCTGGACTGGATTATTACAACCACAACCTAGACACCTCGCCTGAGTTTTATAACCAGATTATTACGACGCGCAGCTATGCAGATCGCCTGCAAACGCTCAATTATGTGCGCGAGTCAGGTATGAAAATCTGCTCCGGCGGAATCCTAGGCATGGGCGAGTCATTGACCGACCGCGCCAAACTGCTGATTGAGCTGGCTAATTTGCCGGAACACCCGGAAAGCGTGCCTATTAATATGCTGGTTAAAGTGCCGGGCACACCCTTGGCCGATGCTGAAGATATTGATCCTTTCGATTTTATCCGCATGCTGGCCGTGGCGCGGATTATGTTGCCAAAAAGCCATGTGCGCCTGTCTGCTGGGCGTGAGCAAATGAACGACCAGATGCAAGCACTTGCCTTTTTAGCCGGTGCGAATTCTATTTTTTATGGTGACAAGCTGCTAACTACAGGCAATCCACAGGCTGAACGTGATCGCGACCTGTTTGCCCGTTTAGGTATTCAACCCGAGCAGCGCCACGTTCACAGCGACGAGTCGCATGCCGCAGCTATTGAGCAGTCCGTGCTAGAGCAACGTAATTCCAACTTGTTTTACAACGCAGCCGAGCAAAGAGCATGACCGCAGGTCTTGCGATACGAACCCTAGTACGGCTGTGCAAAGACTCTTATAGGAGCGCAACTTTGTGGGAGCGCAACTTTTGCGCGATTAAAACACGAACCCAACACCTGACGAGCCTGCCGGCACGCTCATGTCGCCCAGAAGCTGGATTCCAACAGGCTTATGCCTGTCCCAAGCTATGAAAAACTTTAACCTCGCCAAACGCCTGGCGCAGCAACAAGCAGCACAGCTTTATCGCCGACCGGTATGCCTTGAAAGCCCTCAGGGCGTACAGATTCGCATCCAAGGGCGCGAATATCTGTCTTTTGCCAGCAACGACTACCTTGGTTTAGCCAATCACCCTGACGTAGTCGCTGCTCTGCAACAAGGGGCAGCAACTTGGGGTGTAGGCGGTGGTGCAGCGCACTTGGTCACCGGCCATCTTTTGCCCCACCAGCAACTAGAAGAAGCGCTGGCACACTGGACTGGCCGTGAGCGCGCTTTGCTATTTAGCAGCGGTTATCAAGCTAACCTGGCCGTGATCTCTGCCCTGCTTGGCAGTGGCGATACCCTGCTACATGACCGCCTTAATCACGCTTCATTGTTAGATGCAGGCCGTTTATCAGGGGCGCGTTTTTCACGCTACTTGCATAATGACATGGACAGCCTTAGTACTCGTTTAAGCCGTGCACGCGGCAACACTCTGATTGCTACCGATGGCGTATTCAGTATGGATGGTGATCTAGCGCCTTTACCTGATATTTGCCGCCTCGCGCAACAACAGGACGCTTGGGTCATGGTCGATGATGCTCATGGCTTAGGCGTGCTCGGCAAAACCGGCGCTGGCTCATTGGAGCTCTTTAATCTATCCAGCCAAGAGGTTCCCGTACTCATGGGTACGCTAGGTAAAGCCTTGGGTACCAGCGGTGCGTTTATTGCCGGCAGCCACGAATTAATTGAGGCACTGATACAGTTTGCGCGCCCGTATATTTACAGTACCAGCAGCTCACCGGCTTTGGCTTGTGCCACCCTGGAGAGTCTGCGCATCGTGCAAAAAGAACACTGGCGACGCCAACATCTGCAGCAATTAATTGCACTGTTTCGCCAAGGTGCGCAGACACTGGGACTGCAGTTGATGCCCAGCACAACGGCAATTCAACCGATACTCATTGGTGACAGCGCACAAGCCATGCGGCTTGCACAACAATTACAAGAACATGACCTGTGGATTACCGCAATTCGCCCACCCACTGTGCCCAATAGCAGCGCCCGTTTACGCATTACCCTCAGCGCCGCCCACAGCACAGCCCATATTGAGCGTCTGTTAGAAACATTGGCGAAAATACTGCCAAGGGACCAAGAATAAGTGACCCTTTATAAACAAGCAGCCAACTATCGAGCATGGTCATGACTAAGCAGACATTAATCCTCTTGCCCGGCTGGGGACTCAGCAGCACTACGCTGCAACCCTTAGCTGAACTACTAGCGCGCGATCTGAGCGTAGAAATACGCGCACTGCCGGATTTTAGCCAAGTCGATTGGTTAACACAGTTGGAACAAGAACTGCCCGATAACTGCTGGCTCGCGGGCTGGTCATTGGGTGGAATGTTGGCAACGCTGTTAGTCAGCCGTCAACCTGAGCGCTATGCGGGTCTAATTACTCTAGGCAGCAACGCCAGCTTTGTGGCTCATGCTGATTGGCCGCACGCCATGGCTGTTCTTACTTTCTCTGTATTCGCCAAGGCCGTGAAGCACTGCCCCAGCATGGCACTTAAGCGTTTCATCAGCCTGTGCGCCCAGGGTGATGATCAGCATAAACGGCTTGCCCAACGCCTAGTCGCGCTAAATGAAAATAAAACAAACCCATTAAGTAGTGAAGCGGCCATAGCCGGCCTAGAAGTGCTAGCCGAGCTGGATAACCGTGCGCCAATAACCGATTATAGCGGCGCACAGCTGCACCTCTTAGCCGAACAAGATGCCCTAGTACCCAGCGCAGTGCAGAAAGACTTGCAGCAACTGAACCCCCGCGCCAAGGTTGAGCTTATGCCCGGCAGTCACGCTTTTGTGCTCTCTGATGCCCAGCAGGTAGCCGAACGCATGTTAGATTTTATCCACGAGACTCAGCATGCTTAGTTCAGCTATGCCATTGCACGAAGCCAATCCCATTGCCGCATGTTTTTCGCAAGCGGCCTGCAGTTACGACAGTGCGGCACACTTACAGCGCGAAGTGGGTCAGCAATTATTACAGCTGTGCCCTTCTGCTCTAGCCGTCCAACACTGGCTCGATCTGGGTTGCGGCACCGGTTATTTTTCTCAGCAACTGGCGCAGCGTTACCCTCAGGCTCAGGGGTGCGGTGTGGATATCGCCCAAGGCATGTTGCAACATGCTCAGCGATTGCGCCCTTATGCGAGTTATTTATGCGCTGATGCGCAAGCATTACCTCTCGTCAGCAACAGTGTGGATTTGATTTTTAGCAGCATGGCTTTGCAATGGTGTGATGATTTTGCCGCCGTGTTAGCCGAAGCTAAGCGAGTGTTAAAACCCAATGGGATTATGGCGTTTACCAGCGTAGTCGAAGGCACCCTGTACGAGCTAAAGCACAGTTGGCAGGCGGTCGATAACCAACCGCACATTAATCAGTTTCGTCGCTTTGCGGACTATCAGCGATTGTGTGAGACCAGTGGTTTAAAGGTTGTGCACTTGCGCTGCCAAACGCTGCAACAGCATTTTTCTAGCGTGCGCGAGCTAAGTCAAAACCTTAAGCAGCTTGGCGCCCACCATGTGCAAACGGGTCGCAGCAATGGTTTAACCAGTCGCCAACAATATATGAGGCTCAATCAAGCTTACGAACAACAGCGCCAGCCCCAAGGCTTACCCGTAACCTGGCAGATGGTCTATGCCGTGCTGCAAGCGGTTTAATTGAATTATGTGGGAGCGCAACTTTTGCGCGATGCGGACTGGCCGGCAGCGGTTAGACTTAATCTTAAGAATTTGATTTGGCTTAACTGGCGCAGAACTTCAACCAAGGCACAGTCAAGTGTGGGACCTGCCTTGGCAGGGAATTAGAGCCTCTTGCTCCGTTACGGCTTGGGTGCATTTCCCGTTCCCCGACAAGTCGGGTCCCACAAAAGCGAGCGTCATGACTGGGCATTTGAGTGGCTGGCTAAGCTGGCTCCAACAGTTGAGGCTTACTTGTGGGAGCGCAACTTTTGCGCGAATCGAAGGTACCGCTGCTTTAAAGGCTCTTCGCATTTAAGGGTGTAGCTGATTTCTAAATCCTCCTGACTTCAGCAAGCACCTAGCTATGTAATTGGTTAAATTTCTAAAGCCTAGGGCGGTACCTCGTAAGTGCTCAAGCCGCCCGTTGATAGCTTCTGTTGGACCGTTGCTGGTTCCTGGCCGGTCGAAGTAAGCAAGGATGCTCTGAGCGTATTTTTTCAGCGTTTTCCCCAAGCCTTTCACCTCGATGAGCGCTTTGGGCAAGT
>JALOAC010000069.1 GCA_023228985.1 Thiopseudomonas sp.
AAGATTCCATTACTACGCACCTGACCTTGCAACTCATTATTGGCAATCAAATCAAAACTTCCTTGTGCATGTTGCAGCGGTAGCGCGCCGATTCCCGCATCCGTCAAACTCAGCAAGCGGCCCTGGCCTTGGCTATCCGGCAACCAGAGTTTTAAATCCTTAAACACAGCATCTGCCGAATCAATAAACCCATTGCCGTCATCATCGTAACGGGCTAAATCAGCAAAACCATCACCTGACAGCGCACCAAATAACTCGCGCCCATCATCGATACGTCCATTACCGTTTTTATCCAAAGCCAAATAAGCGCTGCCATTGCCTAACATGGCTAGACTTTCTTTACGGCCATTCGCATCCAAATCAAACTGCATTTGCTGCGAACTGAGTTGCGCCGAGCTAGCGGCATAATTAATCACCAATGGATCTTTTAAGGCAGCTCCCGCTCTGATGCTTACTGACTCATGACTGGCTTGGGTGTGTTGCATATGCATTGCAAAATTAAAGTCTATCGTCCGCCCATCCGCGGTGGTGAGACTGCCGCTACTGTGCACCTTTAGCTCTTGTTGCTGCCACTGGGTAACGTGATAATCGTAGCTTAGCGAAGGTGCAGCGTTATTTGGCGGCGCAGACACTGCGGCGGCACCTACGCTTGCGTTAACTGGCGCTGGGTTACTAGAAAAATCTGCTAGTTCGTTTTGGCTGAATTTAACCAACATTTCTTGATAGGCACTAAAATCGCCATTCAGACGCGCCAAGGCAGCGAGTAACATGCGTAGTTTTTCTACATCCGCCTCATCTGGTGCAAAATCTGCCAGCGCACTTTCTGACTGAGGCGTATTAGCAAGACTGGCTGAACGGCTTTCTGCAGGGCTAATACTTTTTGCATAACTATCGAGCGCCGCCTTCGAGAGCGCGGGCTTAGGTTCGCTGCTAACTTGCATCTGCTCAGCCGAGGCAAACAGCTGTTTTTCATGTCGCTGATAATTAACACTTTGCGCACCGTTATTAAGCTGCAAGGATTCCGTTACCTCGCGGCCAAATAGCAGCTGCTGTTCTGTTTGAATATTCAGATTACTGCTTGCCACAATATGCATATCTGCCTCCCAGTATCGCTACAACCTAACTGGTAGTGATATCGGCATGATGGCATTTTCGTGCACTATTTACGACAAACGGTACAACCCATAAAGCGTATCGCGCGTTATTAGACTGACATAGTGCTGGATTTGCGACGACGCCAGTTATTCAAGCTTACTTCTAAGTCTTTGAGCGTATTTATTCCTTGTGCTTGCGCTTTCTTAAGGAAAATAAGCATTAATTCGGCTGTGACCATCGCGTCGGCACAGGCGTTATGTCGTTGTAATACCTGCAAACCAAAAAACTCTACCCAGCTATCCATAGTTGGGCAACGCATACCGTGATCGGGATACAGCATAGGTGCGATTTCTGCCAAATCAAAAAACGGGTGCTTAAAGTTAAAGCCGAAAATCTCTCTAAACTCGCGAATCAGCAACCTTTGGTCAAAGTCGGCATGGAAAGCTAACAAAGGACTCACATCAACGAATTCTAAAAAATCCAACATCGCCGTTTCTGTTCTTTCACCTGCGGCAACATCGCTGGGAGCGATTAGGTGGATCAATACACTTTCACTAACCTTATGACCTTCACGCTTGAGCGTACGCGCCAGCAGCTGCCCCATCTCTATGGAGTTATCCTGAATTACAACTGCACCAATCGATAGAATTTTATCTTTCAGTGTGTTAAGTCCGGTCGCTTCTAAGTCAACCACTACAAAACGCTGATTGGCTAATGGTTGTTCAGCAATCGGATCCGGTGCAGGCAAAGCGTATAGACGAGCCATATCCTTCTCGTCTACTTCTGGACGCTTACTAAACCACTTGAACAGTTTCACAGCTGATACCTAAAGGACAGGCTGCTTTGTAAACGTTGCGCCTGACGAAAAGACTCACGCAAAATGCGGCGATCAAGCGTATTAAGCTCGTCCGGATAGATTCGGTTTGAGTACGCCATCCCCTGCTCTGCTTGATGCTGGTGCTGTTGCATGCGAATCAGTTGAATAAAGTGATATGCCTCGATATAGGCATCGCCATCTAGGCGCTCGATTATCCCCTTGCGTACCAGCTGACGTATGCGCTCCAGCGTATTACTGCTTTCAATTCCATGACTTAATGCCAATACCCGCACTCCATCAACGATTGGCACCAAACCTTTAATTTTCAAATCCAAGGTGTCTTTTTCCACACCTTTTTTGGCCAAAGTAAAGTTACGGAATAAACCACCCAGCGGCGGACGATTCTGCAGCGCTCCTTCAGCTAGGATTTTCTGGAACGCTTTATCATGTGCGACTAAATCTAAAATTTCGCGCTGTAACTCCACGCAACTCGCTTCGTTACCCCAAACTATTCTGACATCGAAGAATATCGCTTTATAAACCAAAGAGTTTGATGAAGATTCGCGAATTAGTTTGCTGTAATAGGTTGACCATTCACGGCTCGATAAACATAGCTCAGCATTACCTGCCATCACATTGCCTTTACACAGAGCAAAGCCGCAGTCATCAAGCGCGACGTTGATTTCACGCGCAATGGGTAATAATTTTTGTCGTATAGCATTAGCTTCTGCTTGGCTGTCGGCCTCGAATAAAATACCGTTATCCTGATCCGTATGCAGCGTCTGCTCACGTCGCCCCTGACTGCCAAATACCACCCAAGAAAACTTAACTCCAGGGTCACCATGTTTTTCTATGCACAGCTCGATCACCCTTGAGGTAGTGTGATCGTTAAGTAAAGTAATCAAGCGCGTTGTTTGTTCTGGACTGGCACCATGTGCAATCATGCGCTCAACCAGCTCACGCACATCGCTACGCATCTGTACTATTTTTTCTAGACTTGGTGCGGTGCGTATAGCGCGCGCCAAATGCACCAAATCAACACGGCGCAAGGAGAACAAATCACGCTCAGACACCATACCAACAATACGCCCATCTTGGGCTAAACAGATATGAGCAATGTGCCGCTCAGTCATGGCTAAAGCAGCATCAAAGGCCGTCGCATCTGGTGATAAACAAAATGGGTTAGCGGTCATAACTTGCTGCATGGGCTGACGTAAATCCGTATTAGGATCGGCAATCACCCGGCGCAAGTCGCGCAGTGTAAAAATACCTTGTGGGCGTTGTAAGGCGTCAGCAACTAAAATGCTGCCTACCTGTTGCTCGTGCATTATCTGCACCGCCTCATGCAGCGGAGTATCCTTGGTGCAGGTCACCGGCATACGCATGGAGGAGATGTTCACCAATTTGGTGTCCATCGAAATTTGTGAACCTAGCGACTCAGCTGCGCGGCTCTGCACTTTTTGATTAACCTGATCGAGCAGACTGCTCATGCCGCGCACACAGAAATCACGGAAATGTTCACTGCGTGAAATCAGTTTGACAAATGCGGCTTTATTAAACAAAAAGCAGAAGGTGTCTTCTTCAGCAACGTGCACCGTGCGTGTTTCCCGCTCGCTTAATAAAGCGGCTATAGGAAAACATTCGCCAGCAGACAGCTCAAAGGTGGTTTCATCGCTGGTGCCCTGCCCTTTACGTCGCTCACCATAAACTCGACCCTGCTTAACAATATACAGATGTTCTACCGGCCCATCCTCTGGAGTAATTACAGTCTCCCCTTGGGCATAAAATCTTAAAATACAGTTCTCCACCAAGAAGCTCATTTCTGAGGCTTCCATTGCATCAAAAGGTGGATATTGTTTTAAAAAGTCTAACGTTCCTTGGATATTTTGCTGTACCGCAGCACGTCCAGTCTCAGCAAAGGCATCATGACGGCTCATCTACATTCCTC
>JALOAC010000006.1 GCA_023228985.1 Thiopseudomonas sp.
TCAATCGGCAGCGCCACATGATCAGAATACTTGGTGATGACATTACGCAAGCGCCAGCCATCAGCATATTCGCGGGCGTCTGGTTTTAAATGCAACACGATGCGGCTGCCACGCTCAGGTTTATTAATGGTAGAGATATCAAACTCACCCTCACCGGCTGAGCTCCACAATACGCCTTCCTCAGCACTTAAGCCGGCACGACGGGTAAAGACTTCCACCTTATCCGCAACAATAAAGGCTGAATAAAAGCCCACGCCAAACTGGCCAATCAGCTGTGAATCTTTCTTTTGATCCCCTGTGAGGTTCTTCAAAAACTCGGACGTACCCGACTTAGCGATGGTACCTAAGTGGTTAATCACCTCATCACGACTCATGCCAATAGCGTTATCTTCGATGGTCAGGGTATTAGCCTCTTTATCAAAGCTGATACGAATTTTCAGCTCAGGATCTTGCTCTAACAACTCAGGCTTAGATAGCGCCTCAAAACGCAATTTATCCGCCGCATCAGATGCGTTAGAAATCAACTCGCGTAGGAAAATCTCTTTATTGGAATACAAAGAGTGAATCATTAGATGCAGTAATTGCTTTACTTCAGTTTGAAAACCAAGCGTTTCTTTTTGTGCGTCTACAGTCATTATTTAACTCCACAGTTATAAACCACCGTGATACGGTCATGCACTGGGAGATGGGGGCGGCAAAAAATAATTCAAGCAAAAACCCCTTACTGTTCTGACATCCACATAATTTCTTCTATTTCATCCGGCTGCAGCTGAAAAGTCACTTCACCACCTTTATGCATGCTGCGTTTGAAAATCAAACCACCCTCAGCATTCAGACCCTGAAAATAGCCTGTAAAATTATGCCTATTAATGGTTTTAACCTGCATTTCTTGGTTTAGATAGCCGTTAAAATTAGCTAACAGATGCGCCAATGAGAACTCCTCGGCCTGCTCTACTTGTATGCTGTCACGTGCAGCCAGTTGCTGGGCTATGGCCGCAAGATTTGAGTCGACTACTTGCCAGCGCTGATCTTTGGTCAAAGTAAACTGCACTGGAAAACTCTTGTTAGCAATCAACAGCTGACCTTGCACCGACAACGGCACAGAAAACATATCAAGCTTGGATGTACGCTTAAAATGCAAATTGTCCACTTCCAGTAGGCTGCGACTGTAGTTATGCAATAAATAATCGATCGTTTGCGCATGGTCATAACTTAAATCAACCTGCGTTCCCTGATAGCGCAACTTATCGCTGTTCACTTCCAGCACACCGGAAACCTGCGTGTGTTGCGACTTTGCTAGTGCCAGATAAAAATTGCCCACCAACTTATTCGGCGGCTGGCTGTTTAAAGCTATGTGCAGGGTGTAGTCAGCCTTTATCTGCTTTATCAATCTTTGTCCGCGCTGGTAGTCGTACCAGAGAATTTCAATTTGCGGTACTGGCTGTTGATCATCAGGCAGCACATCAACAAACAAACCATTTTGTTGTTGCAAATTAGGTACGCTGAGTAATGTGATTTTTATCTGAGCGGCAAAACCATCAGCAGAGTTTTCACGTAAATACACTACATTCTTATCAAGTTCGACAGAATCGGCTAAAAAACGCTGTCCAAAGATAGTGCCCTGTACCTGCCCATCATGCTCTAGAGCCTGCTCTTTTCCACCTGAAAACCAATGCCACGCCATTATTTTTTGCCATTTCTCCGGTTGCTCGGTAGCCAACTGGTAGCTGCCTGCCACCAGCACACCCACGCCAACAAACAGCGCCATTAAGGGCAGCACCGCACGGCGCCAATGCAGCAGCAAAAAGATAACCGCAAGAGGCGGCAACACCACGGCTAAACCCCAAAAAGGCTTAAACATAAAAGCGCGCCAAATCAGCCAAAGCCAGCCTAATAAAAAAATCAACAAGCCTGCAAGAATGAGTATCGCTGCCATGGTGTTTACCCTTTAACTTGAATATTTACTAGTCTATGGCTGCGCGTATTTTTTGGCAGCATTATTTTGTTTTCTATCCAACAGCGTTAATAGAATTATTGCTACACACACGGGCATCACCCAAGCCATCTGCTTGTGCGCCAAGGGTAACTGCTGGAAAACTGTCAGTAACTGCCAATCAATCCCCACCACCACTAATGCATCAATCAACCCAAAAACCAGCGTCATTAATAACACGGGCTTAAATACGCGCCCTGGGTTGTACCAAATGGGCTTTAGGAAACTTAACAACACCAACACTATCGCTAATGGATACAGCCCCACCAAGGCTGGTACTGACACCTTAATCAGCTGGGTTAAACCTTGATTGGCAACCACCAAACTAAACAGCGTAAAAGACACCACTGTTCTTTGATAGCGAATACCCCACAACTGCTTAAAGTATTCTCCACAGGCCGCCAGCAGTCCAGTGGCGGTGGTTAAACAGGCAAGAGTAATAACCACGGACAACAGTAAAATACCCCAATCACCAAAAGCATAATGCACGTAGATAGCTAAAACCTGTCCGCCATTTGTGGCATCCGCAGCAATCTGATGGCTGGTTGCGCCAAGATAAAATAAAGACACATACACCACAGATAAACCAAGCGCAGCAATAAGCCCAGCATAAATTGAATAGCGCGTGATTTGCTTAAGTTCAGTGACACCCTGACTGCGGATTGTTCCGGCAATCACCACACCAAATACCAGAGCACCCAAGGCATCCATGGTCAAATAACCATCAAGAAAACCCTGCGTCATAGGTTGGCTAGCATAATGACCTCTTGCTTCCCCCAAGCTTCCAGCAGGATTGAATAACGTCGCCAAGCCAAGCAATACAAGGGCAGCCAATAAGACTGGAGTAATGAACTGACCGATTCGCACCAATATTTTATTGGGGTTAAGCGCTAAATAAAGCACTGCTGCAAAATACAGACTGCTAAACAGCAGTAATAGCCACCAATGCTCACCAAAAAAAGGCACTATTCCTATTTCATAGGCGACCACTGCAGTGCGCGGCGTGGCGAAAAATGGGCCAATTGCCAAGTAGACCATAATGGCAAACACCGTTCCTGCACGCATGCCTATAGGTGCCGTCAGAGTTTGCAAGCCACCACCAACCTTGGCTAAAGCTATTACTGTAGCCAGCGGCAAGCCCACGCCAGTAAGCAAAAAACCCATTGCTACTAACCACAGCTGGCTACCTGATTGCACGCCTGCCGCTGCTGGAAAAATAATATTTCCCGCTCCGAGAAACAAGGCAAAGGTCATAAAACCAAGCGCCATAATTTGTGATTTTGAGAGTGACTTCATGCAGCTGCAACCTTAATGAAAAAAGCCGCCTGTTGGCGGCTTTGACTATTGTAACCTGTTACTTAATTTGCCAACCAGTCACTTTTGCTAAGGCTGTCCCTATTTCTGCTAGCGAACGCACGGTGGTTACTCCGGCATCTTCAAGCGCAGCAAACTTATCCTCCGCTGAGCCCTTGCCACCTGCAATGATGGCTCCAGCATGCCCCATGCGTTTTCCAGGAGGCGCTGTCACCCCAGCAATATAGGCAACCACTGGTTTAGTAACATGCTGTTTGATATACACAGCCGCTTCTTCTTCGGCAGTACCACCAATCTCACCAATCATGACAATGGCTTCGGTTTGCTCATCCTGTTCAAACAACTCCAGCATATCCACAAAACTTGAGCCCGGAATTGGATCACCACCAATACCAACACAGGTGGACTGACCAAAACCCGCATCCGTCGTTTGCTTAACCGCCTCATAGGTAAGCGTACCCGAGCGCGATACAATGCCCACTTTACCCGGCTGATGGATATAGCCCGGCTGAATACCAATTTTGCATTCACCCGGTGTAATTACTCCAGGGCAATTCGGACCTATTAAGCGCACGCCCAGCTCATCACACTTGTGCTTTACCAGCAGCATATCCAGCGTTGGCACGCCCTCAGTGATGCAGACAATTAACTTGATGCCAGCAAAAGCCGCTTCCAGAATCGAGTCTTTGCAAAACTGTGCCGGCACATAAATCACTGACGTATCAGCGCCGGTAGCCTTTACGGCTTCTTGCACCGTATTAAAGACCAGCAAACCCAGGTGCACGGTACCGCCTTTTTCTGGCGTAACTCCGCCGACCATTTGCGTGCCGTACTCAAGTGCTTGCTGAGAATGAAACGTACCCTGCGTACCGGTAAACCCCTGACAAATCACTTTGGTGTCTTTATTTATCAGAATACTCATTGCTGCCCCTCCGCTGCTTTTACCGCCAACTGAGCAGCCTCGCTCAAGCTCTGAGCAGCAATAATATTTAAGCCACTTTTAGCCAGCATGTCGGCACCTAGCTCAGCGTTGTTACCTTCAAGCCGTACCACTACAGGCACTTGCACTCCGACTTCGGCTACCGCACCCATAATGCCCTCAGCGATAATATCGCAGCGCACTATGCCGCCAAAAATATTAACCAGTACGGCTTTTACGTGCTCATCAGAAAGAATGATTTTAAAGGCTTCAGTGACCCGTGCTTTATCGGCGCTACCACCGACATCAAGAAAGTTAGCCGGCTCACCCCCATAAAGACTGACCATATCCATGGTGCCCATAGCTAAACCTGCACCATTGACCATGCAACCAATATTGCCATCTAGGGCAACATAATTAAGATCGAATTTTGCCGCATGCGCTTCGCGTGGGTCTTCTTGGCTAATGTCACGCAACGCACGCATTTTGGCTTGACGGTACAGGGCATTATCATCCACGTTAGCTTTGGCATCGAGGCAAAACAGCTCTCCATCGGTTTTAATAACCAGCGGGTTTACTTCCAGCAGTGATAGATCACGCTCTATAAACAAGCGGACTAGATTAACAAACAACCTACTGAACTGACGCACCTGCTCATTATTTAAGCCTAATTGGTAACCCAAGGATCGTGCTTGAAAGGGTAGCGGCCCTACCATAGGGTCAATGCTGGTCTGCAAAATTTTTTCTGGTGTGCGCTGCGCAACCTGTTCAATATCCACGCCGCCTTCAGCACAGGCGATAAAGACAACTTTTTGTTTGGCTCGATCAATCACAACACTAAGATACAACTCTTGCGTAAACTCTACGCACTTCTCAATCAGAATACTGTGGACTGGCTGGCCCTTAGCATCCGACTGATAGGTTACCAGCCGCTCACCCAACCAGTGCCGCGCAAAATCTTCCGCCTCAGTGATAGAGCGCACCAGTTTAACACCACCCGCCTTACCACGCCCTCCTGCATGCACTTGAGTTTTCACCACCCAACACTGGCCGCCTAGGCTGGTGCAGGCTTGGCTTATCTCATCGACTCGAGTAGCCACCACCCCGCGCGCCACGGGTAAGCCGTAATCGGCAAAGAGCTGTTTGGCCTGATATTCATGTATGTTCATGCCCGAACCTCTTGTACATTAATTAGCCACATTGCATTAATAAAAAAGCCGCCCAGTGAGGCGGCTTTTTTATTTTAACGCTTTTTGCGATTCCCAATGTGTATCGCTTTGCCGTTTACTGCTAACGCAGCTTCTTTCATAGTCTCAGACAGGGTTGGATGCGAGAAGACCATCATACCCAGATCTTCCGCACTGGTACCAAACTCCATCGCTATCGCACCTTGCTGAACCAATTCAGCCGCGCTAGGACCAATAACATGCACACCCAGCACGCGATCGGTTTGTGCATCAGCAATGATTTTCACAAAACCTGTGGTGTCGTTAGCGGCCATGGCGCGACCACTGGCGGCGAAAGGAAACACGCCCACATTGATGGCTACGCCTTCACCTTTAAGGGTCTGCTCAGTTTTACCTACGCCAGCAATTTCTGGGTGTGTGTAAATCACGCCCGGAATTAAGTCGTAGTTCATTTGAGTTTTCTGACCGGCGATACGCTCTGCAACCATCACACCTTCTTCGGAAGCTTTGTGCGCCAGCATGGGTCCACGCACTACGTCACCAATGGCATACACTCCCGGAACACTGGTTGCACACTGATCATCTACATAGATAGAACCACGTTCATCCAGAGTGACACCGCTATCAGCAGCCAATAAATTTGAGGTTTCAGGGCGACGACCTACAGCTACAATCAACTTATCAAAAGTCATTTGCTGCTCACCATTGGCTTCAGTAAAGCTGACGGTAACTTGGTTTTTCTCAACTTGCGTAGCAGTCAAGCGCGCACCCAAACGAATATTCAGACCCTGTTTGGTTAAAACCTTTAGTGCTTCTTTGGCAACCTGCTCATCGACAGCAGGCAAAAATTGCTCTTGCGCCTCAATAACAGTTACCTCTGCGCCTAAGCGTGCCCACACAGAACCCAATTCTAGGCCGATCACGCCAGCGCCAATTACACCAAGCTTTTTCGGTACCTCTTGGAATTCCAAAGCGCCAGTTGAGTCAACAATCACTTCTTGGTCAACAGGTGCAGGTGGGATATCAATCGGCTGTGAACCTGCAGCGATAATAATGCTATCTGCTTCGTAGACTTGTACAGTGCCGTCTAGACCCGTGACTTCAACCTGCTTGTTGGCTAGCAGTTTACCGTGTCCCTCGATAGTGGTAACACCGTTGGCTTTAAATAAGCCAGCAATACCCGCTGTAAGGTTTTTAACGATAGTGGTTTTGCGGCCGATCATGGCAGGTACGTCCATCGCCACATCTTTTACGCTAATACCATGCTGACCAAAGCTTTCTTTGGCTTCATGGTATTTCCAAGAACTGTCGAGCAGCGCTTTAGATGGGATACAACCAACGTTTAAGCAGGTTCCACCTAAAGCCAGCTTGTCATCTTTACCTTGGTATTTTTCGATACAGGCTGTTTTCAACCCTAACTGTGCCGCTCTAATTGCCGCAACATATCCGCCGGGGCCTGCTCCGATTACGAGCACATCAAATTTTTGTGACATGAGGTTTCCTCGGGTAGTGGTACATACCACATTGACTCTAGCCGCTCACTGACAAGGAACGGCTAGAATTAAACATTTAGATATCCAAGAGTAGACGTGCTGGATCTTCAAGCAAGTCTTTCATGGTGACCAAGAACGTCACGGCTTCTTTTCCGTCAATCAAACGGTGGTCATAAGACAGCGCTAAGTACATCATCGGCAGAATAACCACTTCGCCATTCACTGCCATTGGACGCTCTTGAATTTTGTGCATGCCTAAAATCGCAGTTTGTGGTGGGTTAACAATTGGCGACGATAGCAGCGATCCAAAGACACCACCATTAGAGATAGTAAAGGTACCACCGGTCATTTCTTCAATAGTTAGCTTGCCATCACGCGCCTTCAGGCCGTACTCACGAATGGTGGCTTCAATTTCAGCCAGACTCATGAACTCAGCATTGCGCAATACAGGAACCACCAGACCACGGTCGCTGGATACAGCTACGCCGATATCCTGATAGCCGTGATAGACAACGTCTTTGCCATCAATGGACGCGTTAACGCCAGGTTGACGTTTCAGCGCTTCGGTTGCGGCCTTGACGAAGAAGGACATGAAACCTAGACGCGTACCGTTATGAGTTTTTTCGAACAGGTCTTTGTATTTGGCACGCAACTCCATGATCGGCTTCATATTAACTTCGTTGTAGGTCGTCAACATTGCCATAGTGGACTGGGCTTCGACCAAGCGCTCAGCTACCTTGGCGCGCAAGCGCGTCATTGGTACACGCTTCTCGGTACGATCACCGGCGGCAAACAGCGGCGCTTCAGCCGCAACTGCAGCAGGACGCGCAGCAGCGGCAGGCTTACCAGCAGCAGCTGCGACAGCGTCTTCTTTAGTAACGCGACCGTCTTTACCTGTACCTTGAATGCTGGCTGGATTCAGTGCGTTTTCCTCAGCAATTTTGCGTGCTGCAGGTGACAAAATCGGCTCTGCAGTTGTAGCTGCTGCTGCCTGTGGCGCTGCCTCTGCTGCGGGGGCTGCACTGGCGGTAGCTTGCGTATCCAGTTTACCCAATAGCTCACCACTGAGAACAGTTGCGCCTTCTGCTGCAACGATCTCAGTAATAACACCGTCAGCTTCGGCCAATACTTCCATGACGACCTTATCGGTCTCAATATCTACAATAAGTTCATCACGCTTAACAGATTCGCCTACTTGTTTGTGCCAAGTAGCAACAGTACCGTCTGCTATGGACTCTGGAAAAGCTGGAGCTTTAATTTCAATTGCCATCTTCATTATCCTATCAATTTGGGAGTTCGATGGCCGTAGCTCAGGCTACGGCCTTTACTGTTAAACGTTAAAAGCATCCTGCAAAAGCTGCTCTTGTTCTTCGGCGTGCTGCGAAGGATAACCACAGGCTGGCGATGCTGAAGCAGCACGTCCTGCATATTGCAACACCAAGCTTTGGTTATAATCCGACGCCACACGGCGCATATGATGCTGACTGCAATACCAAGCCCCTTGGTTCATTGGCTCTTCTTGACACCAAACCACGTGCTTGAGGTTTTTGTACTTAGCGAACTCTTCCGCCAAATCTTCCTCTGGGAATGGATACAGCTGCTCAATACGCACAATGGCAGCGTTATCAGTTCCTTCGGCACGGCGCTTTTCTAGCAAGTCATAATAAACCTTACCGCTACACATAATCAGACGCTCGACCTTATCTGCTGCCAGTGTATCCACCTCACCAATTACAGTCTGGAACGAACCTTCAGCCAAGTCTTCTAAAGTAGAAATCGCTAACTTATGACGTAACAAAGACTTAGGTGTTAAGGCAATCAATGGCTTACGCAGTGGGCGAATCGCCTGACGGCGCAGCATATGGTAAACCTGCGCTGGTGTAGTCGGCACACAGACCTGCATATTGTGCTCAGCACAAAGCTGCAAGAAACGCTCTAAACGTGCAGAGGAGTGCTCAGGTCCCTGACCTTCATAGCCGTGTGGCAGAAGCATAGTCAAACCTGACAAACGTCCCCACTTGGTTTCACCACTGCTAATAAATTGGTCAATTACTACCTGCGCACCGTTAGCAAAGTCACCAAACTGCGCTTCCCAAATCACGAGCGAATTAGGCATTGTTCCTGCGTAACCGTATTCAAACGCCAATACAGCTTCTTCTGACAAGAACGAGTCATAAATACTGAAGCGCGGCTGATCCTCATTTACGTTTTGCAGTGCAACGTAGGTCTCACCGTTTTTCTGGTTATGCAATACCGCATGACGGTGCGAGAACGTACCACGCCCTACGTCTTGTCCGGTGATGCGTACAGGATGACCTTCATAAATAAGAGTCGCATAGGCGGCAGTTTCAGCAAAGCCCCAGTTGATGGGCAATCCACCAGCGGCCATTTTACGGCGATCTTCTAACACCTTAGCCACTTGACGCTGCACCACAAAACCATCAGGGGTATCTTGCAATCTATGCGTGATTTCCTGTAGCGTTTTTAGATCAAATCGCGTGTCATGACGCGCCGTCCAGGCATGGCCCAAATAAGGCGTCCAATCAACAAATAGCTCTTCGTTGGGTTCTTGCACCAGACTTTTAGCAACGTGCTCGCCATTATCTAACGCAGTGCGGTATTCATCGACTAACTGCTGAGTTTGCTCGGCGGTCAGGCTACCTTCTTTAACTAGCTGCTCAGCATAAAGCTCACGCGTAGTAGGTTGCTTGCTGATTATCTGATACATCAAGGGTTGTGTACCACTTGGCTCATCGGACTCGTTATGACCACGGCGACGGTAACAAACTAAGTCAATAACGATGTCACGCTTAAACTGCATGCGGTAATCAACAGCCAGCTGTGTGGCGAAAATAACTGCCTCTGGGTCGTCACCGTTCACGTGCAAAATAGGCGCCTGAATCATTTTCGCCACATCGGTAGCGTATTCAGTAGAGCGTGTATCTTCAGGCTTGTTTGTTGTAAAACCGACTTGGTTGTTAATCACCAGACGTAGCGTTCCGCCCGTTTTATAAGCGCGGGTTTGTGACATTTGAAAGGTTTCTTGTACGACACCCTGACCCGCAAACGCAGAGTCACCATGCACAGTGATAGGCAGAACTTTGTCGCCTAATGGGTCGTTACGACGGTCTTGACGTGCACGCACCGAACCCTCCACCACCGGAGATACAATTTCCAGATGCGATGGGTTAAAGGCTAAAGCAATATGGATTTCCCCGCCCGGAGTCATCACATTAGAAGAGAAGCCTTGGTGATATTTAACGTCACCTGAGCTTAGTCCTTCGACGCGCTTGCCATCAAACTCATCAAATAAGTCTTGCGGATTTTTACCATAGGTATTGACCAGAACATTTAAACGTCCACGGTGTGCCATGCCCACAACTACTTCTTTAATACCGTAGGATCCCGCACGCTGGATAATTTCATCCATTAAGGGGATGAAGCTTTCACCCCCCTCAAGTCCAAAACGCTTAGTGCCTGGGTACTTGGTGCCTAGATATTTCTCTAGCCCTTCACCGGCAGTTAAGCGCTCAAGAATATGTTCTTTTACGTCAACAGAAAAAGCAGGATTGCTGCGCACGCTTTCTAAACGCTGCTGGAACCAGCGACGCTGCTCAGAATCCACTATATGAGTAAATTCAGCACCAATAGTGCCGCAATAGGTCTCATACAAAGCCTGTTGGATTTCTCGCAACGTAGCCTCTTCTTTACCTATATTTAAATCACCGGTGTGAAAAACCGTATCTAGATCAGCATCCGTAAGACCATAGTGTTGTACGGTCAAATCAGGTTGCATTGGACGCACCCAAAGATTCAACGGGTCAAGCTTTGAAGCTTGATGACCACGCATCCTATAGGCTTGGATTAGACGTAAGACTTCGACTTGTTTCTTTTCATGCTCAGTGCTTACGCTACTTGCCGAAACGGGCTGAGCACGGCGCTGATTTTTAGCCAGCAACACAAACTGTTCGCGCACGGTAGAGTGCGAAACATCGGAGCTTAAACCGCCAGTGGTAGTCGGCAGCTTTTGGAAATAAGCTCGCCACTCCTCTGAAACGGAATTAGGATCGTGAAGATAAAGCTCATAGAGCTCTTCAACATAGGCAGCATTTCCACCTGATAGGTGGGCGCTACTCCACATACGCTGCATTACGCTTTCTTGCATGCTAGGTCACCCTTGGTAAGGGGGACACTACCGGCTTGGGACCAGAGTAACTATAAGAAGCCATTTGTAGCAGCGACTTCAGTTAAGCCACTACGGTTCCTGCAGATAGTCTGGGAAGCAACCCAGGTGCCCCTGCTGGTCGTCATTTACTTGCAAAGCAACTTTTTGGGTTGCCTTTAGTTAAGAGTTCGCCCACTCATTGTTTTGAGTGGGCGATTGTGCGACTAATTATTTATTAGGTCGCGTTCTGTAACAGCATACTACGAATATTACCAATCGCGCGGTTCGGATTGAGGCCTTTCGGACATACGTTGGTACAGTTCATAATGTCGCGGCAACGGAAAACACTAAACGGGTCATCCAAACGCGACAAGCGCTCGCTTGTTTTAGTATCACGGCTATCAGCCAAGAAACGATACGCTTGTAACAATGCAGATGGTCCTAGGAACTTATCTGGATTCCACCAGAAAGAAGGACAACCTGTCGAGCAGCACGCACACAGAATACATTCATAAAGTCCGTCTAACTTAGCACGATCTTCTGGGCTCTGTAGGCGCTCAATTGCCGGTGCTGGGGTATCATTTTGCAGATAAGGCTGCACCTTCTCATATTGCTGATAGAAGATGGTCAAATCTACAACCAAGTCACGAATAATTGGCAATCCTGGTAGTGGACGAACCACTAAGGTATCGTTTTTCACTACTGTGGACAGTGGCGTAATGCAGGCGAGACCGTTTACGCCCGCCATACTCATACCATCCGAGCCACAAACTCCTTCACGACATGAACGACGGAAGGCAAACGCCTCGTCTTCTTCTTTGATGAGCTGCAGCACATCCAGAACCATCATATCCTTACCATCAATGTCAACATCAAATGTTTGCATAAATGGCGCAGAATTAACTTCTGGATTATAGCGATAGACGCTAACTTTTAATATTTTAGGCAAAGACATCTTGATAACCCTTAATAAGTACGTTCTTGGGGTTCAAATGCAGGAACCGTTTTCGGCGAGAAGTTAACAGCACGCTTACCAACACGCTTTTCTGCTGGGAAGTACATACTGTGACACAACCAATTCTCATCATCACGACTTTCAAAGTCTTCACGCGCATGTGCACCACGTGACTCTTTACGTGCTTCAGCAGCAATTGCAGTCGCTTCAGCTACCTCAAACAGGTTTTGCAACTCAAGAGCTTCAATACGAGCAGTGTTATATGCGTTGCTCTTATCGTTGATCTTAACATTTTCAACGCGCTCTCGCAGGGTGGCTAATTCAGCAATACCCTTCTGCATGAACTCACCGGTGCGGAATACGCCGAAGTAGTTTTGCATACAGCTTTGCAGCTCTTTACGCAGTGGTGCAACATCCTCACCGGCTGTACGCTCATTCAAAGCTGCTAGTCTTGATAGCGATTGCTCTAAATCACTTTCGCCAGCACTGCGTGTTTCAACACCTTCACGCAAGCTCTTCTCTAGGTACAGTCCTGCAGCACGACCAAACACAACCAAGTCAAGCAACGAGTTACCGCCTAAGCGGTTGGCACCGTGCACCGATACTGAGGTCACTTCACCGACTCCAAACAAGCCTTCGATAATTTTATCTTCGCCGTTGGCATCTTGCGCAATCGCCTGACCATGAATGTTAGTAGCAATACCACCCATCATATAGTGGCAGGTTGGTACAACTGGAATGGGCGCAACCACTGGGTCAATGTGAGCGAAGGTTTTTGACAGCTCACAAATACCTGGTAGACGGCTGTGCAGCACTTCTTCACCAAGGTGATCCAGCTTGAGCAATACGTGGTCGCCATTTGGTCCACAACCATTACCAGCCAAGATTTCCTTAACCATTGAGCGCGCAACAACGTCACGGCCGGCTAAGTCTTTAGCGTTTGGTGCATAACGCTCCATGAAGCGCTCGCCATGCTTATTAATCAGGTAACCACCTTCACCACGGCAACCTTCTGTTACCAGAACGCCCGCGCCGGCAATACCGGTTGGGTGGAACTGCCACATTTCCATATCTTGCATTGGAACACCAGCGCGCAGGCTCATGCCCACTCCGTCACCGGTATTAATCAATGCGTTTGTGGTTGATGAGAAAATACGTCCTGCACCACCTGTTGCTAACACAACAGCTTTAGCACGGATATAAACGGTTTCACCTGTTTCAATACAGATTGCAATCACACCTACGCAAGCACCATCTTGGTTCATTACCAAGTCAACGGCATACCACTCATTTAAGAAGCTGGTGCCGCTTTTCAGGTTTGCTTGATACAAAGTATGCAATAAAGCATGTCCGGTACGGTCAGCTGCAGCACAGGTACGCGCTGCTTGTCCGCCGCGCCCGTAGTCCTTGGACTGACCACCAAATGGACGCTGATAAATACGACCGGTCTCAGTACGCGAGAAAGGCATACCCATGTGCTCTAATTCATAGACAGCTTCTGGGCCAACTGAACACATGTATTCGATAGCGTCTTGGTCGCCGATATAGTCGGAGCCCTTAACGGTATCGTACATATGCCAGCGCCAATCATCGTTCGGGTCATCCGAAGCAATCGCACAGGTAATACCACCCTGAGCTGATACTGTATGCGAACGCGTCGGGAAAACTTTTGTTACAACGGCTGTCTTGTGACCGCCTTGTGCCAATTGTAAAGAGGCGCGCATACCGGCGCCACCGCCACCAACTATGATGGCATCATAAGAAAGAGTACGAATACTGGACATGGATTAAATTCCCCAAAGGATTTGGATGCCCCAAACAAAGAGCACGAACATGAGTACGCCACAGAATGATTGCGCTAAAAAGCGAACACCGCCGGCCCACTTACCTAAGGTCATCGGTGTTAAGTAGTCAGTGGTAATAGTCCACATTCCCACCCATGCGTGGGCACCTAACGCAACCAGCGTCAGTAAACTAAAAATCCGCATCCAGCTTTGCGCAAACAAAGCATCCCACTGAGCGTAATCCATATTCGGATTAGCCAGTACATACCCTAATAAAAACAGGGTATAAGCAGCCAGCACTACAGCTGACACACGTTGCGCCATCCAGTCATAAAGCCCGGAGCGCGAGAAGTTAGTTACACTAGTTACCATATCCATACTCCTACTATCAGAGTTAGTACGGCTGAAAGTACTAGCACGGCTTTAGCGCCTAGCTTTGCAGCATCCAGCTCTCCACCAATACCCAAATCCATTATCAGGTGACGTATTCCAGCCACCAAATGGTATAGAAGTGCAGAAATGAGTCCCCATACTACAAATTTAACTAACGGATTAGTCATAAACTGCTTAACTTCGGCAAAACCCTGCTCTGACGTTAAGGACTTATCTAATCCGTACATGAGTACGATAAGCCCAAAGAACAGGATTACACCTGAAATTCTATGCAGAATAGAAGAATATGCAGTGATGGGTAATTTTATTGTCCTAAGATCTAGGTTTACAGGTCGTTGGCTATTCACGGCGTCATCACACTTAGAGAGCCCAAAGGGCTGGTTGTCGGAAAAACACCTAAGAAACTTCTGAATAATCGACAAATTTGACCTAAATCAAGTAAAATCAGTGAATACAAAAACTTCTGCATTCAATCCTCTTAATTTCGGCTTATTTACCTTCTTATTCAAAAACCTCCTAATTAGGTGCTCGTCACCATCATAGTGGTAATCGGCAAGCTAGGCTCAAGTCCTGCTGCCAATCAGCTACCGAGTATAGTGTAAATACACCCCTAATGACAATGTAAAAACATTCGCCTAAAAGCGCATTGCCTCTCTTTGACAAACTAAGCCATTATCTGTAACTGCTGTTAATCGCATCCGAATGTCTCTCAGTTTCATTTAAGTGAATATTAACAAATTGACATTCACACTCATATTACTATTATGTTGCGGGTCCAAACATGGGCCGTGATGATTTCAAGCAAAACTAGGAGGCCAAAATGGCTGACAAAAAAGCGCAGTTGATCATCGAAGAGGGCGCAGCCCCCATCGAATTTCCTGTTTTATCGGGCACTCTGGGCCCTGATGTTATTGATGTACGTAGCCTGATAGCGAGCGGTTATTTCACTTATGACCCCGGTTTTATGTCTACCGCTTCATGTGAATCAAAAATCACCTATATTGATGGCGACAAAGGTATCCTTCTGCACCGCGGCTACCCCATCGAGGAATTAGCAGCAAAATCAGACTACCTCGAAACCTGCTATTTATTGATTCATGGCGAGCTACCAAGCAAAGCACAAAAAGATGAGTTCGTTAACACCATCATGAGTCACACCATGGTGAACGAGCAGCTAAAATCTTTCCTCAACGGCTTCCGTCGTGACGCTCACCCAATGGCCGTACTATGCGGAATCGTTGGTGCTCTGTCAGCGTTTTATTACGACTCTCTGGATAACGATAATCCAAAGCACCGTGAAATCTCTGCACACCGCCTAATCTCCAAGATGCCAACTATTGCAGCGATGGCATACAAGTATTCTGTCGGCCAGCCCATCATGTACCCACGCAACGACCTCAGCTACGCTGAGAATTTCTTGCACATGATGTTTAACACACCTGCAGAAATTAAGCCTATTAACCCTGTGTTGGCACGCGCTATGGAGCGTATTTTCATTCTCCATGCCGACCACGAGCAAAACGCTTCAACCTCTACAGTACGCTTAACTGGCTCAACGGGCGCCAACCCATTTGCCTGTATGGCTGCCGGTATTGCTGCCCTATGGGGACCAGCACACGGTGGCGCCAACGAAGCAGTGCTACTGATGCTGGATGAGATTGGCGATGCATCAAACATCGACAAGTTTATTGCTAAGGCAAAAGACAAGAACGATCCATTCAAGCTAATGGGCTTTGGTCACCGCGTGTATAAGAACTTCGACCCACGCGCACAAGTGATGAAGCAGACCTGTGACGAAGTATTGTCAGAGCTAGGCATCAACGATCCTCAGTTGGATCTAGCGATGAAACTAGAAGAGTACGCACTTAACGATCCTTACTTCAAAGAACGTAACCTCTACCCGAACGTTGATTTCTACTCCGGCATTATTTTGAAAGCCATTGGCATTCCAACCAGCATGTTTACAGTAATCTTCGCCATGTCTCGCACAGCCGGCTGGATTTCACACTGGTTAGAAATGCTTGCTGAACCCCACAAAATTAACCGCCCACGCCAGCTATACACTGGCCACACTCAGCGTGAATACACGCCGATGGACAAGCGTTAATTTTGCGACCATTAAAAAAGCTGCCCTAGGGCAGCTTTTTTATTTTCAAATTTCTAGTTTGTTTGCACCTCCAGCCACGCAATCAACTGCAAAGCTTCATCTTTACTGGTTCCGCAAACATACTCCTGCGCGCTAAACTCTTTACAGAATCTTGGCCGTGCCTGTTGCCCAAAAAGCTGACACAAATTATTTTCATCTAAATGCAAGCAACGCACGCCAGCCGCTTTTCCATGCGGCATATCTGGCATAGCTGTATTTATCGAAGGCGCAATACAACAAGCACCACAACCTGCTCTACACTCCATTAGCGACACTGCAAGCGTTGTATCAAGCTAGATGTATCCCAATCCGCTCCACCCATAGCTTCAATATCAGCATAAAACTGATCTACTAAAGCCGTTACAGGAAGTTGCGCCCCCTGTTTTCTAGCCTCATCCAACACATAACGTAAATCTTTGCGCATCCATTTAACCGCAAAACCAAAATCAAACTCTCTATCGAGCATGCTTTGATAACGATTCTGCATCTGCCAAGAACTAGCAGCTCCCTGACTAACAACTTGCATGACAGCCTCAACATCCAAACCTGCCTGCTCAGCAAAATGCAGCCCCTCAGCCAAACCCTGCAACAAACCTGCAACACAGATCTGATTAACCATTTTCGTTAACTGGCCCGCACCTACCGGTCCCATTAAGCGGACAGTTTTCGTGTAACAAGACAGCACAGACTCAACCTGATTAAATACGTCAGCCTCACCACCCACCATGGCAGTCAAGGTACCCTGCTCTGCTCCCAACTGCCCCCCAGAAACAGGCGCATCGAGAAACGCAAACCCTTTAGTTGCGGCTAGACTCGCCAGTTCGCGCGCTTTTTCGGCAGAAGCCGTTGTATGATCAAGCAAAACACTTCCCGACTGCATGGCACTAAACACCCCATCACGACCCTGCACTACAGCCTGCAAATCATCATCATTACCAACACAAGTAATAACAACTTCCGCACCTTCTGCTGCTGCCGCTGGCGTCAACCTAGACTCACCGCCATACTGTTCAATCCACCGCTCAGCTACGCTTGCAGTTCTGTTATATACAGTTACGCTATAACCTTTATTAATTAAGTGCCCAGCCATTGGGAAGCCCATATTTCCCAGCCCGATAAACGCTATTTTTTTCATAAAAATCACCTTAATACGCGTACGCCAACAGCAGCAAGAACTGCTAAAGCCAATTTCACAAGCCATATTACGCAACGAGTGAGAAGCCCCAAAAAAAACTATTCCGCCAATCATGGTTCCCTTTAGTTTTGCTAGCAATTATAATTTAACCAGCATGGATGTGCCCGTGACGATAAAATCAAAACGTAGACCGCCAACACTGGCATCAAAATTGCAATAGCGATCATGCTAATAAATAGCTAAGACAACCATTGTTGTGCTCCGCCGCACACTTTAAAAACTCTTACTAAAGACCTCTAGCTTAGGCCTTTGCGCCCAAATCGTAAAAACTGCAATTAAAGTCTTGCGCTATTGACCCTTATCAATACTCACTGCATCATGTTTAGTCACAATTTTTTTGTGACAATTGTGAACACTTCACTCTGATGTGATTTGCTAATTATCTGCCCTAATAAACGGATGGAAAACCTCAATATGAATACGATAACGAGTTCCGCCTATAACTATAAGGTGGTTCGCCAGTTTGCCATCATGACGGTGGTCTGGGGAATTGTCGGAATGCTAGTAGGCGTTCTGATAGCTGCCCAGCTGGTTTGGCCTGAACTTAACATGGATCTTCCGTGGACAACCTATGGTCGTCTACGTCCGCTCCACACGAACGCAGTTATTTTTGCCTTCGGTGGTTGTGCGTTGTTTGCAACGTGCTACTACTCTGTGCAACGTACCTGTCAAACGCCTTTATTTGCACCTAAGCTTGCAGCTTTCACCTTTTGGGGTTGGCAGTTAGTAATTCTTTGTGCAGCTATCAGCTTACCGCTAGGTTTCACCACCTCTAAAGAATATGCAGAGCTTGAGTGGCCTATCGATATTTTGATTGCCGTAGTTTGGGTAAGCTATGCCATTGTTTTCTTTGGCACAGTAGCCAAACGCAAAGCGAAACACATCTATGTAGGTAACTGGTTCTTCGGCGGTTTTATTTTGACCGTAGCAATGCTACACATCATAAACAGCCTAGCTATACCTGTACTGTCTGGCGGATTACTTAAGTCCTACTCTATTTACTCTGGCGCAACTGATGCTTTGGTTCAGTGGTGGTACGGCCATAACGCAGTAGGGTTCTTCTTGACTGCTGGCTTCCTCGGCATGATGTACTACTTCGTACCTAAGCAAGCTGAGCGTCCAATCTACTCATACCGCCTGTCAATTGTGCACTTCTGGGCGCTGATCTGTACCTATATTTGGGCAGGTCCACACCACTTGCACTACACTGCATTACCAGACTGGGCGCAATCCCTTGGTATGATTATGTCCTTGATCCTACTGGCTCCATCCTGGGGTGGTATGATTAACGGTATGATGACCCTTTCAGGTGCATGGCATAAACTGCGTAGTGACCCAATCTTGCGCTTCTTGGTGGTATCCCTAGCTTTCTACGGTATGTCTACCTTTGAAGGCCCGATGATGTCCATTAAGACAGTTAACGCTCTGTCTCACTACACTGACTGGACTGTTGGTCACGTGCATGCTGGTGCTTTAGGCTGGGTTGCCATGGTGTCAATTGGTTCTCTGTATCATGTGATTCCACGCCTCTTTGGTCGCGATCAAATGTACAGCATTAACCTAATCAACACCCACTTCTGGCTGTCGACTATCGGTACCGTTCTCTACATTGCATCGCTCTGGATTAACGGTCTGGCGCAAGGTTTGATGTGGCGCGCCATTAACGATGACGGCACACTGACTTATACCTTCCAAGAGGCAATTGAGCTAAGTCACCCAGGTTTTGTGGTACGCCTAATAGGTGGAACTATCTTCTTCGTTGGTATGCTGCTAATGGCTTGGAACGTTTGGAAAACAATCCGCAGCGCGGATCCTGCTGAAGCTGCTGCTGCAAACCGTTTCACGGTTGAAGGAGCTCACTAATGATTAAGCACGATACAATTGAAAAGAACATTGCCTTAATGGCATTGCTCATGATTTTAGTCGTCAGTATTGGCGGCTTAACACAAATCGTACCTATCCTATTCCAAGATGTAGTTAATGAGCCGGTTGAGGGCCTCAAGCCTTATACCGCACTACAACTAGAAGGTCGTGATATTTATATCCGCGAAGGTTGTGTTGGCTGTCACTCACAAATGGTTCGTCCATTCCGTGCTGAGACTGAGCGTTATGGTCACTACTCTGTAGCCGGTGAGTTCGTCTACGATCACCCATTCTTATGGGGTTCTAAGCGTACTGGTCCAGACTTGCACCGCGTTGGCGGCCGCTATTCTGATGACTGGCACAAAGCTCACTTGTTCAATCCACGTAACGTGGTGCCTGAGTCCAAAATGCCTTCATACCCTTGGCTTGCTCAAAACAAGCTATCCGGTAATCACACTGTTGCTAAAATGAAAGCTCTGAAAACTCTCGGCGTTCCTTACACCGATGAAGACATGGGCGGCGCGGTAGCAGCTGTAAAAGGTAAAACCGAAATGGACGCGATTGTTGCTTACCTGCAGGTGCTAGGTACTTCAATCAAGAACAAACGGTAATCATAATGGACATAGGTACAATACGCGGTATAGGCACAGCAATGATTCTCATTGCATTTGTGTGCCTCGTATTTTGGGCATACAGCAGTAAGCGCAAAAAAAGTTTCGATGAGGCAGCCATGCTGCCCTTCGGCGAAGAAAGCTTACCGACTGATACCCGTAATGACCAAAACTCATCTAGGAGTACACACCAATGACATCATTCTGGAGTTGGTACGTTATATTACTCACCACGATGACCATTATCGGTTTAGTGTGGTTAGTACTTTCAACGGCAAAAGGCCAACGTGCTGATATCGCCGAAGAAGCAATGGAAAACAGCTGGGACGGCATTCGCGAGTATGACAACCCGTTACCACGCTGGTGGTTCTTACTTTACATGGGCACTGTTGTATTCGCAGTCGGCTACCTTATCCTTTACCCAGGCATGGGTAACTACAAGGGTATCCTGCCAGGCTACGAAGACGGCTGGACCTCTGCCAAACAGTGGGAACGTGAAGTAGCCAAGGCTGATGAGAAATACGGCCCGATCTTTGCAAAATACAAAGCTATGAAAATCGAAGACGTTGCTAAAGATCCAGCAGCAATAGATATCGGTTCTCGCTTGTTTGCTAACCACTGTGCTATTTGCCACGGTTCGGACGCCAAGGGTTCACCTGGCTTTCCAAACCTAGCTGATAAAGACTGGCGCTGGGGTGGCGACGCTGAGACTATCCAAAAGAGCATTCTGCACGGTCGTACTGGTGTAATGCCTGCTTGGGGCGCAATCATAGGTGAAGACGGCGTTAAAGACGTTGCTGCCTATGTTCGCCAAGAAATGGCTGGCTTGAAAGCTCCTGAGGGTACAAGCGCTGACTTGGAGAACGGTAAGCAAGTGTATGCCACTACTTGTCTCGCCTGTCACGGCCCAGAAGGTAAAGGTATGGCGATGCTTGGCTCACCTGACTTAACCAGCCCCGCTGGTTGGATCTGGGGTGCTAGTTTATCGCAAATCGAAAATACAGTACGCAACGGTCGTACCGGTGTAATGCCTGCTCAAGCTGAGTTCTTAGGTGAAGAGAAGGTACACATCCTAGCTGCTTATGTGTATGGACTAAGTAACTAATAGTTCAACAACAAGCAATAAAAGGGCCAGCTCATTGCTGGCCTTTTTTTATTTCCCTCAAAAGTTCATCCTTAAAAGAAAACTTTTTACACAACAACTCCAAGTTTGTTCGAAAATTTAATCGGCTAGGTTGAGGCATATCAAAAACAATATCGCGAGAAAGCTTAGAATTTACCGGCTATAAGATGCTAAGATGCACATAAACATGCTTTAGCATCCTTCTTCCAATATTTTAGAAGACTTCACTTTTTAGAACTGCCAAGCCTTTTTCGAAGCACTTCACATGCCTCTAATTATCGAGAAGTGACTTGGTGTCGCACTTCACGCAACTAAGACTAAAGCAGTGTACTATAGCTTCAGCCAGTACCATTTGGGCTAACCAGCTTAATACTGGGATACTCCATTCACTGCCACGGAACAAGCAAATGAGCGAGCAAATACCTGTAAAAAATGTAACCCCTCCAACCGAATCCGGCACGCTGTACGCTAAGCGCACGAAAATTTTTACGAAAGCCTTCACTGGAATTTTTAGAAATATTCGCATTGCTTTTGGTGCCGTATTATTTGTACTGTTCTTAGGAACCGCTTGGATAAACTGGGGCGATCGCCAAGCCGTCTGGTGGAACTTACCAGAGCGTAAATTCTATATTTTCGGCGCAACGTTCTGGCCACAAGACTTTATGCTTTTATCTTGGCTACTTATTATCTGCGCCTTCGGTCTCTTTTTCATCACCGTGTTTGCGGGTCGTGTTTGGTGTGGCTATGCTTGTCCGCAGACAACCTGGACATGGATTTTTATTTGGGTTGAAAAAATAACTGAAGGAGACCGCAACAAGCGCATGCGCCTCGAAAAAGCTCCAATGTCTATGGAGAAGTTTTTGCGTCGCGCCGCCAAGCATGGTCTTTGGCTCTTAATTGGTTTTGTCACAGCCTTCACTTTTATGGGCTATTTCAGCCCCGTGCGTGAACTATTCCCCAGCTTAATCAGCGGAGAAGCTTCGGGTTCAGTTTACTTCTGGATCGCCTTCTTCACTGTCATGACCTATCTTGCTGCCGGCTTTATGCGCGAACAGGTCTGCATCTATATGTGCCCCTACTCCCGCTTCCAGAGTGTGATGTTCGACAAGGACACCCTTATCGTCTCTTACGATGTAGAACGTGGTGAAAAGCGCGGTGCTCGTAAGAAAGGCTCAGATTATAAGGCCGAAGGTTTAGGTGACTGCATTGATTGCAACCTCTGCGTTCATGTCTGCCCTACCGGCATTGACATCCGCGACGGTCTACAAATTGCGTGCATAAGCTGTGCAGCTTGCGTCGACGTCTGTGATGACGTTATGACCCGAATGGGCTATGACAAGGGCCTGATTAGCTATACTACTGAGCATAACTTAACCGGCTCGAAAACCAAATTGCTGCGCCCGCGCCTTATTGGTTACGCGACGGCACTGTTATTCATGATCGGTTTATTTAGCTATAACATCACAGCGCGCACACTTGTTGAGCTGAACGTAATTAAAGACCGTATTCCATATCGCGAAAACTTTGATGGCCGTATTGAAAACGTCTACCTACTGCGCGTAATCAACAAGGATCAGCTGAGCCATACCTTTACCATTGAAGCTACTGGTATCGAAGGATTACGCTTGGAAGGTAAGAAGACTGTAGAGGTGGGTGCTGGCGAAATTTACTCAACGCCTGTATCTTTATCTGCTGACTTTGACAACTTAGCTGCAGGACCCAACAAGGTTCAGTTCAACATCAAATCCACCGATGACGAAAGTATTTATCGCGTATCGAAAACCACCTTTATTGGGCCTCAAGCACGTTAATTAAGGAGCTTAGTATGCAACTCGAGCAACAAGTTTATCCATGGTACAAAGAATTCTGGGCATGGTTTTGCGTTGGGATTCTTGTCTTAGCCGTAGTGCTCGGGTTGGGCCTACTCACCGTAGCAATAAATAACCCTCCCAGCATCGTAGTGGATAACTACTACGATGTAGGTAAAGGGATTAACAAATCTCTAGAGCGCGAACGCCTAGCAAAACAACTAGGCATGCGCGCCACGCTCACTCTTAATCTAGAGCTAGAACAGGCAGAGCTACAACTTGAGGGAAAAAGTTTGCCACAGCAATTGGTACTGAACATCATCTCACCTACCCAACCAGAACAGGATCGTCGTGTGGTATTACAGCCAGCTGATGCCACTGGCCTGTACCGCGGTTTGCTAGGCGAGCCTGTGTTAGGTAAACGCTTTGTTGAATTGCTCGGTCAGACAGACGGCCAAGAATGGCGACTCTTTGAAGAAGAAAAAATTGAGCCGGGTCAGCGTATCGAGCTTGGCTTGAACTAAGTCTACTACTCGCTGGCTGAACCCCACAGCCAGCTTTAAACCTGAAGTAATCAATGACTGCACCGCTTCCCTGCTACCATTGCGGCTTACCTGTTCCAGCTAACACGGACTTTGAAGCTGTCGTGTTACAGGAAAAGCGTGCTTTTTGCTGCCCTGGCTGCCAAGCAGTAGCCCAAGCAATAGTAGAAAACGGTTTAGAAAGTTACTATCAGCATCGCAGTGAACGCTCATCTAACCCCGACGAACTCCCCGGATTTATTCCAGATGAGCTGAAGCTCTACGATCGCGCTGAAGTCCAACAGCCTTTTGTACGCTCTGAGGGCGAGTTCAGCAGTACCCAGCTTCTTATTGAAGGCATAACCTGTGCTGCCTGTGGCTGGCTCATTGAAAAGCATTTGGCCAACATACCTGGCGTTAACAGCAGTCAATTAAATCTGAGTAACCATCGCCTGCAAGTGCAATGGGACGCCAGCAAACTACCTCTTTCCGATCTTTTACACAGCATTCGCAAAATAGGCTACGCCGCACATCCGTGGCACCCCGATGCGGTTAGCATGCAAATGGCGCAAGAAAACCGCGCTGCATTGAGAAAGCTGGGGCTGGCGGGATTGCTGTGGATGCAAGTCATGATGGCCTCCATGGCGACTTGGCCCGAGTTTAATCTTGACCTCTCTGAAGCAATGGACGGCGTTCTGCGTTGGGTCAGTTTATTGCTCACCACACCTATTATTTTTTACTGTAGCACTGAGTTTTTTTACGGCGCTATGCGTGACATTAGAACCCGCCACTTAACCATGGACGTTTCTGTATCCTTGGCTATATTAGGCGCCTACTTTGCAGGCATTTGGTCAACGGTTACGGGACAAGGCGAGCTTTATTTTGATGCCTCAGGTATGTTCGCATTTTTCTTACTGTCCGGTCGCTACTTAGAAAGGCGAGCCAGAGAACGCACCGCAGCCGCCACGGCGCAGCTGGTCAATCTGCTTCCTGCATCCTGCTTGATTGTTACAGAAGATGGCCAGTCAGAACGCATTTTGCTCAAAGACTTACAATTACAACAACAGGTTATCGTGCCGCCCGGACATCTAATCCCAGCTGACGGTATTATTTTAGCCGGCCAATCAAGCGTGGATGAGTCCTTACTAACGGGTGAATACCTACCCTTACCACGCCAGCCCGGTGATCAAGTAACAGCGGGCACATTAAACGTAGAAGGCCCTTTAACGATTCAGGTACAGGCGCTTGGCGACAATACGCGGCTTTCAGCCATTGTGCGTTTACTGGAGCGGGCGCAATCACTGAAACCAAAATTCGCTGAATTTGCAGATCAGGTTGCACAGTGGTTTTTAATTGGCGTGCTGCTGATAGCTGCCATTGTGGGCTTAATTTGGCTGCAGATAGATGCTGCACGCGCCTTCTGGGTGGTGCTCTCACTGCTGGTAGCCACCTGCCCCTGCGCGCTCTCGTTAGCCACACCTACCGCACTAACCGCAGCGACAGGCAGTCTGCATAAATTAGGCTTATTGATCACCAAAGGCCATGTACTGGAAACCTTTAAGCAAATTGATACTGTTATTTTTGATAAAACAGGCACCTTGACCGAGGGTCGCCTCACTCTTAAACAGGTCGAATGCTTTCCAAGCTACACGCACGAGCAGGCTATGGAATGGGCTACGGCGCTAGAAAACCGCTCCGAACACCCTATTGCTCGTGCTTTTGGTCACAGTAAGTTAGTGGCTGAGGACGTTATTAGCAATCCCGGTTTGGGTTTACAAGGCAGCATTGCAGGCAAACAAATGCGCATTGGTCGACCGGACTATGTCAGCGCTTTAAGCAATACAACAACTCCATCAGCGCCAACCGCTCAAGGCCAATGGTTACTGCTCGGTGATACACAAGGACCTATTGCATGGTTCGCACTGGATGACCAGTTACGCAAAGATGCTTCTGCATTGCTAGAAGCTTGCCGAGCGATGGGCTGGCAAACCCTATTACTCTCTGGCGACAGCTCACCCATGGTGCATGAAATTGCACAACAACTCGGTATTACTGATGCAAGAGGCAGTTTAACGCCCAACGATAAGTTAAAAGTGCTGGAGCAGCTGCACCAACAAGGTCACCGCGTGCTCATGCTGGGCGACGGGGTGAATGATGTGCCTGTACTGGCTGCGGCCGATATCAGCATTGCCATGGGCAGCGCCACAGATTTAGCCAAAACCAGCGCCGATGCAATTTTATTATCAAATCGACTCAGTAGCCTAGTTGGTGCATTTGCCATCGCTAAAAAAGCACGGCGCATTATTATTGAGAACCTAACTTGGGCTATACTCTACAACGGACTTATTATTCCTTTTGCTGCAGTAGGCTGGGTTACTCCTGGCTGGGCAGCCTTAGGCATGTCAGTTAGCTCCTTATTAGTTGTACTCAATGCTCTACGCTTAACAGCAGTAGCCGAACATACTTAGTAGGAGAATTTTACATGGCAGCGTTATACGTCATGATTCCAGCGGCACTTATTTTAGTCATCATTGCTGCCCGCTTCTTTTTCTGGGCGGTCGATAGCGGTCAATATGATGATCTAGACAGCCCTGCGCACAGCATTTTATTTGACGATCCACTCAGTCACGTAAAAAAACTAGCCAACGAAAAAGCCAAAGAACAAGACGATGCTTGATGTTGTCCCATTAATTATTTCTGCATTTATCATTGGCCTACTCGGTGGCGGCCATTGCATTGGTATGTGCGGCGGATTGATGGGCGCCCTTGCATTAGCAATCCCCAAAGAGCAACAGCATAAAAAACTGCTTTATCTGATCCTGTATAATCTAGGTCGCATCATCAGCTATGGTATTGCAGGGTTTATTTTTGGCCTAGCTGGATGGGCTATCGATCAAAGCCCAGCCGCCGATGCTTTGCGCATTGTTGCTGCGCTATTGTTAATCAGCATGGGACTTTATCTAGCCAATTGGTGGTCGGGCCTAGTCAAGATTGAGAAAGGCGGGCAATTACTCTGGCGCCACATTAAACCGGTTGCACAACGCTTTATTCCCATCCAAAAATCCAGCCATGCTCTCGGTCTTGGTTTGCTATGGGGCTGGCTGCCTTGCGGTCTGGTCTACAGCACTGTTATCTGGTCGGCCAGCCAAGGTGATGCCAGCCTAAGTGCTTTGCTGATGGTATTCTTTGGTCTAGGTACTTGGCCAACTCTTATTGCCTCTGGCTTTGCTGCTGAACGACTTACGCACTTCCTACGCTCGCGCAACGTGCGCTCTGCCGCTGGCTTGATGATTATCCTCTATGGCATCTGGACTTTTCCTGGTCCTCACCACTACTGGCTGATCGAGCATTAAAAGCATTTGCCAGAACGCAAGTTTTTCGCTTGATACAAATCAAGAAGCCCAAATAGCACTCTCCCTATACTTGCCCAACAAGCCTTTCTCAAACGGGTACATACTTCATGGTTGAAGCTGCTTGCTGGGACTCTCATCTATATCATAGCTACCGAACCTTCGGTGGCCTGTATAACTCGTATCCGACCAAAAAGCAGTTCACGCAAACCATTAGCGCTTTTGAGCGTTTTTCTGCAGTGCGCCTTAGCGCCAAACGAGAGCGCGAGCTGGCAATATATGTTCACTTTCCAGATTTTACACAACAGGCCATCAACGATCCGAGCATACCTGCTAAGTATTTAGAAGTATTACAGCAAGAAATTGAAATCTTAGCGCGACTGGCCAACAACAAAACCACCATACAGCACCTACATTTTACCGGCAGGCCAACGCAGTTTAACGCAGAGCAACTTCAACAAGTTTTACGCAAGCTGCAACAATACTTCGTTATCGAATGCCACAACTTGTTTAATTACAGCATCAATATCAATCCCTACGAAGCAAGCTGGGCCACTATGGGCGCCGTTCGCGATATGGGTTTTAACCGTATCAATCTTAACGTGCATACGGGCCCATATAATTTTCAAAAGCTGCAAACCATCTATGAAGCTGCACGCACCCTGCATTATGGCTCCATCAGCATTGCTATGACCTATGGCCTGCCAAAACAGCGCCTGCAAGAGTTTAGCCAAGAGCTTGAACAGATAATTTCATTAATGCCAGAGCGGATCACCTTAGGCAAACACCCCAAGGCCGCCTGCATCAAGGTGTTACCACAGCTGCTAGAACTTGCGATAGAAAAACTTAATCAGGCGGGCTACCACTACGTTGGTTTAGATTGTTTTGTGCTGCCTGACGACGAGCTGATTTCCGCACAAGAGGCCGGACTGGTTTCTTGTAATTTGCAAGGCTTTGCCACCAATGACGATTTTGATATTTTGGGCTTCGGCATTGAGGCCACCAGCCAAGTGGGCATACTTTACTATCAGAACTGCAAAGACTATAAGAGCTATTTTGCTAGCCTAGACAACAAGCAACTACCCTCTGCACAAGGCACTATCTGCTCAACCGACGATTTGATTCGTCGCTACATTATTCATGTGCTTACCAACCAAAACCTGCTCTTAATTTCAGAGCTAGAGTGTAAATTTAATATCTGTTTTTTTGACTATTTTAGCGATGTTTTGCCTCACCTAGAAAGCATGCATCAAGATGGCCTAATCAACTTAAGTGATACTCAGATCAAAATGACCCGCGATGGTTACTTCCTAGTAGATGCAGTATGCCAGCTATTCGATCGCTCATTTTCCTCTACCCCGCCTGATCACGCACTCTATACCCGCATAAAATAACAACGCTCGTCTTGTCGACAACCTAATTAAAAAACCCACATACCCTGACTAAATTAACCACTCATTAACTGTGGCATAGACAACTACAGCAAAATACTAGATAGTAAGCTTTTACAATTAACTGACTGGTAGCTTTTATGTGGCTAAGGTAATCTAAATGCGTTTGCACAGATTATTCCTAGCTCAGGGATCGTGGTATGGCTGAAATGAATAGCGTTCGCAGTACACATCAAGCACATTGCAAAGACTGTAGTTTAGCTATGCTTTGCTTGCCTCTTTCGATGGATCTAGACGATCTTAATGCACTTGATGAGATAGTAAAACGAAGTAGACCTTTAAAAAAAGGTGAATTTTTATTCCGTCAAGGCGACACTTTTAACTCAGTTTACGCAGTGCGATCTGGCAGCTTAAAGACTTTCAGCATCACTGATTGTGGCGAGGAACAAATTACCGGCTTTCATCTGCCTAGCGAATTTGTTGGTCTGTCCGGCATGGACACAGATAACTACCCTGTCTCTGCAATCGCCTTAGAGACCACCTCGATTTGCGAAATTCCTTTTGACCGTTTAGATGATTTGAGCGCCTCATTACCGCAGTTGCGCCGTCAACTGATGCGCATCATGAGCCGCGAAATTCGCGACGATCAACAAATGATGCTACTGCTGTCTAAAAAAACCGCTGATGAACGTATCGCCACTTTCTTAGTTAACCTTTCCGCGCGTTTTCGTTCGCGTGGTTATTCGCCCTATCAGTTTCGCTTAGCTATGTCGCGCAACGAGATGGGCAACTATCTTGGCTTAGCGGTTGAAACCGTATCACGTGTATTTACTCGCTTTCAGCAAAGCAGCTTGCTGTCGGCTGAGGGCAAGGAAATACATATTCTGAACCTTATCGAACTTTGCGCTTTAGCAGGCGGAACTATCGACGAATAATCTGTGCTGAACCAACCAAGCGTGTCAGTACCAGTTGATTCAGCAAATCCTTTTGTAATAAGCATCACTATGCTGTGCTTGAAACCCGTGCATACCACCTTATATGGAGCAGGCCATGATTTTTGACGAATTCACCATCAAATCACTTATTCGACCCATCCCTGACTTTCCCAAGCCGGGCAATATTTTCCGCGATATAACCCCAGTTTTTCAATCTCCGCGCGCTACACGCATGGTCATTGATAGCTTAGTACAGCGTTACGTAGAAAGTGATTTCACCCATGTTGGCGCGATTGAAGCGCGTGGTTTCCTGCTGGGTGCTGTTGTTGCTTACGAGCTAAACAAGCCCTTAATTCTGTTTAGAAAGCAAGGCAAACTGCCTGCCGATGTAATCAGCGAGCCTTACGACACCAACTACGAGCAATCCGTCCTAGAAGTACATGCAGACAGTCTGCATGAAGGTGACAAGGTGTTGCTGCTCGACGATATTATTGCTAGCGGCGCTACTTTTTTAGCTGCTGCACGCCTGATTCGTAAAATGGGCGCAAACGTTTATGAAGTAGCTGGCATTGTTGATCTACCTGAGCTGCAAGGCTCAGAGCTACTGCAAGATATAGGTATCCCCACCTTCACCTTGACCGCCTTCGCCTGCAACGAGCGTTAATCCAGTTGTAGCTGCTCAATCAAAGCCACGCTTAATTGCGTGGCTTTTTAGTGTTCGTCGAGTGATAAAAAACTCACAAGTTGTGTTTTTTTGCTCATAGCATCTTGATAGCCAAGCTCAATGAGCTCATTACAATAATCACGCTCAAACAGCAAATAGCTCAGCACGCCACCACCTGCCGCCCGCGTTGCGCCTGAACCCTTTAAAAACACGCGCAAGGACGATGGCAGCTGGTTTCTGTGGCGTACGGCAATTTCATCAATTACTTTGCTGGGCGTAATCACTAACGCTTCTACCGGAGACAAGCCATGCTCTAATGCGCGCTGCTCAGGCGTTAACATGGCACCCAGATGATTTAAACGCTGCAAGAGCTCTAAGTCTGTTTCCAAGTTATCTGAAAACGTACTGTTTAGTAGGTGTGTACCTATTTGCGCCAAACTTGGCTGACGCAATTGCAGCTGCTGCTCGGTTCTATTATTGAGGCTATTCACCCCGATAATTAGTACCTTATTGGCACCCAAGTGCAGCGCTGGACTAATGGGCGCTGCCTGTCGCACAGCGCCATCACCGTAGAATTCTTGCTCTAAGCGTACAGGAGGAAAAATTAATGGAATGGCGGCACTGGCCATTAGGTGTTCTATTTGCAGCTTGGTAGATTGTCCGCCACGACGAAAACGCTGCCACTCATCAATGTGTGCACGGCTTTGGTAAAACGTAGTAGCTTGCGCAGTACGGTAGGAGAACGCCGTTACCGCGACGGCCAACAACTTGCGTCTGGCCAGCGCCAAATTAATGCCTGAAAAATCCAGCTCCTCCAGCAATAATCCGCGTAGCGGCGAGTTATCCAATAAGGCCACAGGGATATCCCGACCAAAACCAAACAAATGCTGCCAGACAAACTTGGTTGATTGCTTAAGCACACCTGGCCAGTCTGAACGATACACCTTGTCCGTAGAAAAATTCTGCCAAACATGCTGCAACCGCGCTACCGCTTGTGAAAAATCCATTGCACCACAAGCCAAGCTCACGGCGTTAATAGCACCCGCTGAAGTTCCCACCACGATTGGGAAAGGATTCTCTGTTTTTTGTGGCACTATATCTGCAATAGCTTTAAGCACACCTACTTGATAAGCCGCACGCGCACCTCCGCCGGACAAAATCAATCCTGTAATGCTAGGAGTAAGCTGCTTCTGCTCGCTTATACCCAATGCTCTGTCTGCCTGTCCTTCTACTAGATTCAATATAATCTAGCCTCGCCCTTAGGTCGTGTTTTAAAACGCCTGTGTGCCCATAAATACTGTTCCGGCTGCGCCATGATAGCCTGCTCAATCCATTGATTAATACGCAAGCAATCAGCCTCAACACTTGCGCTTGGAAAGTCCTGCCAAGCCGCTTCAATTGTCATCTGATATCCCTTGCCATTGGCAAGTCGCGTCTGGCTCATAGGGATAACAACTGCTCTGCCTAACTGAGCAAACTTACTGGTTGCTGTTACTGTGGCTGCTGGCACGCCAAATAGTGGCACAAATATACTCTGCTTAAAACCATAATCCTGATCGGGTGCATACCACACAGCTCGCCCATCACGTAAATGCCGCAGCATGGTGCGAATATCTTCCCTTTCGATGGCAACCGCATCTGCATCATGTCGTTCACGACCACGGTGTTGCACGTAATCAAAAACCGGGTTTTTGTGCGCTCGATACATCCCATCAATTGTATGCAACTGGCCCAGCAAAGCACCGCCAATCTCAAGTGTGGTAAAGTGAGCAGCCATTAAAATAACGCCCTGCCCCTGCTGTTGTGCCACTTGTAAATGTTCTAACCCGTCAATCACAAGCAGCTTTGCCAGACGCTTTTTGCACCACCACCAGCTCATACCCATTTCAAAAAAGGCGATTCCGGAAGAAATAAAATCCTCTCTTAATACTCGCTTGCGCTCTTGCTCTGTCCAATGTGGAAAACACAGCTCAAGATTGCGTTGAGCAATGTGGCGGCGGCCATGGGCAAATCTATACATCAGCAAACCTAACACGCGCCCCAAACGCAGCAAAACAGAATAAGGCAGCTGAATTACCAACCAAAAAAAGCCCAATACAAGCCATAACAGCCAATATTTAGGGTGCAAAAACACCCATTTAAACTTACCTCTGTCCTTCATTCATGCACGCCTAATTCTAAAAACCCAAATAGTTTACGGAAATATTTGCAGACTGCCATGCTTATGGTTATAAGTAAGCACATATTTAACTTTACGAACTTTAATTTAAAATGGATCAAACAGATTTTTTAGAACATGCACCCGTTTTTCAACTCAAAGGCAGCATGGTCACCCTCACAACACTCGAACTAATAAATAATCAGCTGGAGCAACTGGACCAACAACTTGCTGATAGAATTGCACAGGCACCCACTTTTTTTCATGAAACACCTATAATCCTAGCTATTGATAAACGCCAAGACCCCGCTACTCCATTAGACTTACCTGCTGTTTTAGACGTTTTCAAGAAACATCAGCTGCATATTATGGCGCTACGTGCTGAGCGTGAACATGATATACAGGCGGCACAGGCGATCAACCTGCCTGTATTACCACCAAGCATGGCTAAAGACCGTCCTATTGTTACTCCAAAAGCACCGGCAAGCACTAGCGGATCGCTGCCAGCAAAAATTATTCATACCCCAGTACGCAGTGGCCAGCAAATTTATGCAAAAAACTCTGACCTTATCGTTTTGGCCGCAGTTAGTGCAGGTGCTGAACTTTTAGCCGATGGCCATATCCATGTATATGGCCCTTTGCGTGGGCGCGCCTTAGCGGGGGTTAACGGCAATGAACATGCACGAATTTTTTGCCAGCAACTGGGTGCGGAACTGGTATCCATAGCAGGGCAGTATAAAATAGCTGAGGATTTGCGACGCATTCCAACCTGGGGCGCTGCTTCACAAATTTATTTACAAGACCAACAAATGGTTATTCAAGCAATGTAAAATCAACCCTCATTAACTTCTTTTGCTTATCACGATTTCAAGGTGACTCTTTTGGCTAAAATTCTCGTTGTAACTTCAGGTAAAGGTGGCGTTGGTAAAACCACCACCAGCGCGGCAATAGGTACCGGCCTAGCTCTGCGTGGTCATAAAACAGTTATTGTTGACTTCGATGTAGGCCTGCGCAACTTGGACTTAATTATGGGCTGTGAACGTCGTGTGGTATACGACTTTGTTAACGTCATTAATGGCGAAGCCTCACTCAACCAAGCGCTAATCAAAGATAAGCGCCTAGAAAACCTCTATATCCTTGCAGCCAGCCAAACCCGCGATAAAGACGCGCTGACGCTTGAAGGCGTTGAAAAGGTGATTGCAGAGCTTGCAGAGCAGTTTGATTATGTCATTTGCGACTCACCTGCTGGTATTGAAAAAGGTGCACACTTGGCAATGTACCTCGCCGACGAAGCCATAGTGGTCACCAACCCTGAAGTGTCATCGGTGCGCGACTCTGATCGCATGCTTGGTCTACTGTCCAGCAAATCTAAACGTGCTGAAGACGGGCGCGAGCCTATTACCGAACACTTGCTGCTCACCCGCTACAGTGCTGAGCGCGTTGAAAAAGGCGAGATGCTCAGTGTTAATGATGTGGAAGATATACTTTCCATCAAAATGATTGGCGTTATTCCTGAGTCCCAAGCCGTGCTGAAAGCCTCTAACCAAGGTGTTCCTGTCATCCTTGATGAAGAGAGTGATGCTGGCCAAGCATACAGCGACGCGGTTGAGCGTTTACTGGGTAAAGACATACCGCACCGATTCTTAGAAGTGCAAAAGAAAAACTTCTTCCAACGCATGTTTGGAGGTAAAGAATGAGCATCGTTAATTTCTTTCGCTCACGCAAAAAAAACACTACCGCTTCAGTTGCCAAAGAACGCTTACAAATCATTGTTGCCCATGAACGCGGGCAACGCGATGAGCCGGACTACTTGCCGGCTTTGCAAAAAGAACTGGTTGAGGTGATTCGTAAATACGTCAATATCGATAACGACCAAGTTCAGATCGCCTTGGATAATCAGGGTAACTGCTCCATCTTGGAGTTAAACGTAACCTTGCCTGATCGCTAGTGAAACAGGATTGATTGAGCCTCAGCGCAAGCTGAGGCTTCTTTATTTATGCCCTTAAGCTCAATTAGCATTGTTTATCAAGATCACGACTTGCTCGTGGTGAATAAACCCACCTTATTATTATCGGTGCCGGGACGCGCAGAAAACAATAAAGACTGTTTGATTCAACGACTTAACCAAAACGGCTACCCCGATGCGCTGATTGTGCACCGTCTGGACTGGGAAACCACCGGCCTAATGGTGCTGGCCCGTAACGCAGCGGCCCATAGCGAGCTTTCGCGCCAGTTTCGTGAACGCTTAGTCGCGCGCACTTATACGGCGCTATGCTGGGGACAGCTTGCTGCTCAGCAGGGGCAGATCGAGCTGCCCATGCGTTACGACCCGCCCAACAAGCCCAGACAAACGCTCGACTTTATGCAAGGCAAAACAGCGCGCACCTACTGGCGCAAACTGTCCACGCATGAATCACACACTAGAGTTGAACTGAGCCCCCACACAGGCCGCTCACACCAGCTACGTGTCCACCTTAACGCGCTCGGCCACCCCATCCTTGGCGACCCCCTCTACGCACATAACGACGCCTTGAACGCCGCCCCTCGTCTATGCCTGCACGCAGCCACGCTCAGCTTTTATCATCCCGCAAACCAGCAACCACTTAGCTTTCATTGCCCAGCAGAGTTTTGATTTGAGTTGTTGATACGCACCTCTTACCTTTTAATTCACTTAACAGTACACTGCTGGCAGTCAATCAAAAATAAGGTTTACCATGAACCATCGCGAAGCTGTACATACACTACGCAATTATTTATCGACGCAAATTTTAGGGCAAGAAAGGCTGCTGGACCGTATTTTAATCGCTCTATTAGCCGACGGTCATTTATTGGTTGAAGGCGCGCCCGGCTTGGCTAAAACCAAAGCCATCAAGGATCTTGCCTTGGGTATTGATGCCAACTTTAAACGCATCCAATTTACCCCTGACTTACTGCCTGCAGACATTACCGGAACAGATATTTACCACCCACAAAATGCCAGTTTTAGCTTCCAGCCTGGTCCAGTTTTTAACAACCTGCTGCTGGCCGACGAAATCAACCGCGCTCCGGCAAAAGTCCAGTCTGCTCTACTCGAAGCCATGGCCGAACGTCAGGTCAGTGTAGGTAATCACACTTACCCATTACCCGAGCTTTTCTTGGTGATGGCCACGCAAAACCCTATTGAGCAAGAAGGTACCTACCCTTTACCCGAAGCCCAGCTCGACCGCTTTCTCATGCATGTAAAAATCAGCTTTCCTGATGTACACATGGAGCGCAAAATTTTACAGCAAGCACGCCACATTGCCTTGCACGGCCAAAATCAACCCAGTGAAAAACTGAGCATCGAAGCCATCCTAGCCGCGCGCCAAGAGATTCTTAATCTGTATATGGCAGACACAGTAGAAGAATATATAGCCCAACTGGTCATCGCCACCCGCAACCCAGCCAAGTACGACCCTGAGCTAGCCCGCTGGATACAACTGGGCAGCAGCCCACGCGGCTCCATTGCTATCGATCGCTGCGCGCGCGCCCACGCATGGCTGGCGGGCCGGGATTTTGTTAGCCCTGATGATGTGCAGGCGGTTGTGTTTGACGCGCTCAGACATCGCATCATGCTCTCTTTTGAGGCCGAAGCCACGGGCATTGACGCCAATATCGTGCTGCAGAAAATACTCGACCTTGTGCCTGTTTCTTAATTTAACACTATGGATAGCCTAGGCCGCACGCATATTCAATTGAGCGATTTACTTCATGCTCAACAACAACTACAAACCTCTGGATTGCTGTGCGGCAGTGCAGCAAAAAGCTCACTGCTGGGTCTGCATCACTCTCGTCTGCGTGGTCGCGGCATGGAGTTTGACCAAGTACGCGCTTATCAATCAGGTGACGATGTACGCAATATCGACTGGCGAGTAACTGCACGTACCGGAGAAGCGCACAGCAAGGTTTTTCAGGAAGAAAGAGAACACCCCGTATTTTTAATCGTAGAGCAAAGCCCAGCGATGTTCTTTGCCAGCCAAGGTAACTTTAAATCCGTCCAAGCAGCTTATATTGCCAGCTTGTTCGCCTGGGCTGCACACGCCAACCACGATCGAGTCGGCGGACTGGTCTTTTCAGAAACACTCTATGCTGAAATAAGGCCACAACGTCATCAGCGCGGCGTACTTAAACTGCTAAGCCAGCTGGCTCAGGCCAATCAGGAGCTTACTGAGCCGTTAGCTAGCAGTGAAAACAACCCTTTACAGCAGGCGTTAATCTACAGCCGTTCCATTTTAAAACCCGGCAGCTTAATCATTATCATCTGCGATGAGCGCAATATCAGCCCTCACACCTCGGCTTTAATACAAACCTTGGCGCAGCGCTTTGATTTAATTTTAGTGCCGATCTCTGACCCTCTAGAGCACCAGCTTCCTCATAGTAGAGGACTGGTTTTTCAACAAGCAGCGCGCTTCCTGACCATCAACGGACATCAGTCGAACGTTGGTAAGCAATGGCAACAGCTAGGCGGCCAGTATCGGCAACAATGGCGCAAGCTGGCTCAGCAAGCTAACCTTGCATTATTTCCGCTGACCACTGCTACCAGCATTGCCCAGCAGCTAACCACGCTAAACAGCCTGATGAAATAACACCATGACGACTACCCTAGCCCAGATGCAGCCTTTGCTTTACCCGCCAATCAGCAGTAACTCGCTGAACTGGATGAGTTTTGCCTTGGTAGTGGCAGCACTGTGCATAGTCGCTGGATTAATCCTATACAGACGCAAACGCAGCAAGCCCTTAGCGCAAGCCACCCCCACAACCATTGAGCAGTTTCGCCAACAAGCCTTACTAGAGCTGGCAAACATAACCCGCCCGAACGCAGGTGAGTTAGCAGGCTCCTGGCTACAACAAATTAACCAGCTCCTAAAGCGTCTATGCTCGGTGCGCTATCCGGAATACGACAGTCACCGCTTAACAGGACGTGAATGGCTGGCCTTTCTCGACAGCAGATGCCCAGCCGCTGGTCTAACGCGCTGGATGATCCTAGCAGAAGGCAGTTATCAACCTGAGTGCCGTTTGGATGAGCAAGCAATAGATGCTTTATACAACGCCATACAGATATGGATTAATAAACATGTTTAGCTTTGCATGGCCCTGGCTGTTTATCTGCCTACCACTGCCTTGGTTTTTTTACCGAAAACTAGCCCCCGCCATGCCACAACAAAGCGCCTTAAAAACCCCATTTTTTGCTGAATTACAAAAACTGTCTGTGCAACAAAGCAAATATAACTACTACAGAGTAAGTAGGACTTTAGCTTTGCTGGGTATTTGGCTCTTGATCATCACTGCTGCAGCGCGCCCACAAAGCTATCATCTGGATACGCAATTACCCACTGAGGGGCGCGCGCTTTTTTTAGCTGTGGATATTTCCAACTCGATGCTGATCAAAGATATAGATAGCCAGCCCGAACAGCTTTCACGAGCTGACTTCGTCAAAGCTTTCACTCGCGAACTGATTGAACAACGCCCCAGCGATCGTATAGGCCTGATTTTATTTGCCAGCCAGCCATACCTACAATCCCCCTTAACCCATGACCACAAAACGCTCAGCCAATGGTTAAGTGATGCGCAGCCCGGCATGGCTGGAGAGCATACTGCTATTGGTGACGCCATTGGCTTGACCATTAAAAAACTACGTCAATCAAGCAATACACATAAAGTACTTGTTCTTATTACTGACGGTGCTAACAACAGTGGTGTTATGCCGCCTTTGACTGCAGCAAATCTAGCCGCTGAACAGGGCTTAAAAATCTACACCATAGGTATTGGCGCTACGGCTGATGAGCAAGGTGCCACCGCACAGCACGATCTGGATGAGCCCTTACTGCAAAGTATCGCGACACTGACCCGGGGCAAATACTTTCGCCTACAGTTCCTCGAACAGCTTCCAGAACTGTTAACCTATTTTGAGCACATTGAACCCAGCACCCATCCTGTCCACAGCTATCGGATACAGGAGCTTTACCCATACCCTTTAATTGCAGCTGTACTTTTAGCCTTTCTTTTAGCTTTACTTAGTTTTATTCGTTTCTTATACAGCACGCGGCAATTGCAAAGGAGGCAGCTTGGATAACTTTAGTGTTCTCTGGCCAGCGTTTAATCTTCCCTATGCGCTGTTGCTCACTCCTACGCTTTGGCTGCTGATGTATTTAGTACAGCGCTCGAGCCGACGCGTACAGCAGTGGGAGCAAATATTACCTAAAGCCTTCCATAGCGCTTTACTCAGTCAAGTCAAACACGATAACCGACGCTGGCCAACCCTGTTACTAGGGATTGCCAGCCTGTGTTTAGGTTTAGCTTTAAGCCAGCCACACTGGACAGTCAAACACGAGCAAATAACCAGTATGCAAATAGAGCCATTAGTCCTAGTCATACAGCTTACGCCCGAAAGTCTTGCCACTGATTTAGCACCCAGCCGTTTGCAACGCATTCAACACAAAGTGATACAGCTTACCAACCTGCATGAACAGGCCAATACAGCTATAGTTGTTTACGCTGGCTCCGCTCACACCTTAGTGCCGTTAAGCTCTGACAAACAAGCAATAGAAAACCTGCTGATTGCCTTAAGCCCTTCGCTAATGCCAGTTGCTGGCAACAATGCCGGACTCGCCGTTGAGCGGGCGATACAACTATTAGAGCAAGGCGGTCAGAGACAAGGACAGATTCTGCTCTTTAGTTATGGCTTAAATGCCACTGAGCAGCGCGACATTAGCAAATTAATGCACAACTCAGCCTACCAACTTAGCATTCTAGGCGTGGGTACGACTCAAGGAGCGCCCATCACCGATGAGCAAACCGGACGATTAATTACCGACAGCCAAGGCAATATCTTAATCAGCCAACTGGATGAACTAGGCTTGCAAAAATTTAGCCAAAAAACCGGTATTCGTTACGCCAGACTGACTCACGACGGTTACGATACCGACCAGTTAAAACTAACCGCTAGCAACCAGAGGCAACTTGCGCACAGCAGTATGGCTAGGCAAGACAACCAAGGATTTTGGTTTGTGCTGCCCCTAATACTGTTACTCCCACCGCTAGCACGGCGCGGCTGGCTGCTGAGTCTGCTCTTTGGTTTTTATCTGGTGGCGCCGCAGCCCAGTTACGCATGGCAGCTACCCTTTATTACCGCGCAAAACCCGCTAGAACAGATCTTGGCAGATCCACACCAAGCTCTGAGCGAGCTTGATGACCCTATGTGGCAAGGTATCGCCGCCTACCATGCGCAAGATTACCCGTTAGCCATTGAATATTTTAACCAAGCTAATAACGCCATGGCCTACTACAACAAAGCCAATGCTTTTATGCAGCTAGAAAATTATGAACACGCCATCCTCAGTTACGAGCAAGCGCTTAGCTTAGAACCCAACTTAAGCGTCGCGCAACACAACCTGCATCTGGCACAAGAGCTATTTGCACGACAAAATACTGAGCAGGAAAAAGAGGCTGAGCCTGAAACCCTACCCGAAGAGCAGCAGCCGCTAGCAATCAGCGCCCAGCTGGGCTTAACCGAACAAGCAGACTCAACCGACTCTCAAGAACATGCTAATGTGACGCCAATTATTGATATTGAAACTTGGCTGAACCAGATCCCTGACAACCCAAGCGAATTGTTGCGACGCAAATTCTGGTTCGAACAGTTCGGCACAGGAACTCCCTAATGCGTATTTTCCTATTAGCTTTACTATTTGCTAGTCAGTGGCTGCTAGGCTCTTATGCATTAGCCTTTACTTTTAGCGCACAAACCGACCGACAACAGTTATTTTTAGGTGAGAGCCTAGAGCTTACCTTAGAGCTGGATGACTTAAGCTACTTTGTTGAACCTGATATCAGCACGTTAAAGCTACACTTTGAGCTGCTCTCGAGCCAGCGCAACAGCTCGACTAAAAACGGCACAGAGCCCGTACAACAGTGGGTATTTAAGCTGTTGCCAAAAGTAACTGGCGAATTAGAAATACCACCCATCACGCTCGGCAAGTACTCCAGCAGCCCAATTAGCATCCAAGTAAAAAGCTTTCTTGCACCCAAAACCCTTGCCCTAGAGCCGGTTTACATGGACTCTCAAGTCGATACCGAGCAAGTCTATTTGCAAGCGCAGGTGATTTTAACCTTAAGGATTTATCACTCTATCCCACTTTACGCGAGCGGCCAGCTGAGCACCCTAAGCATGCCCGACGCACGGGTAGAGCCTTTAGGAAAACCGCGCAGCTTTGAGCAGTTTATCAACGGCGTTCGTCATGGCGTCATCGAAATACGTTATGCAATTTTTCCGCAAAAAACCGGCCAATTAATTATTCCAGCGTTAGAGTTTTCCGCCACACTCACCGGTCATGACCCAAGCTCGTTAGAGCCGCCTAGAAATCTTCCGGGGCAACAAGTGCAGGTGTACTCAGCACAAATACCGTTAGAGGTTATGCCACCGCCAGCACAGTTCCCTAGCGACGCAATTTGGCTGCCTGCACAGGCGTTGCAGCTAGAGCAGCAATGGAGCCCCGAACAGGCAGAACTCAACACTGAACAAGCGCTAACGCGCACGGTATTGATGCGCATCTACGGTCAGCCTAGCTCTACGATCCCGGCCCTACTTCCTCAGCAACAAGACAACTTTCATAGCTATGCTAATCCTGTTCAAAAACAACAAATAGCCAACGAGCAAGGAATCGTCAGCATCCACCACGAACAATTAGCGCTGGTGGGCGAAAATAGCGGACATTATGAAATCCCCGCCATTAGGCTACCTTGGTGGAACACCGTCACGAATCAACTTGAATACGCTGAGCTGCCTGCCCACTTCGTGCAAATCAAACCAAAAAAACAAGATCTTAATCTCAGTGATATTTTTTATTTTTATAAAGACTTAATCCTTTGGCAAATAACTAGTGCAGTATTCGCCCTAACCAGCCTGTTATTTTTCTTGCTATGGCGTCATGCCAGACGTCAACCAGCCGTTATCAATAGCTCCAGCGCGAACAATGCCCGCCTCATAGAAAACCTTAAGCGCGCCTGTAAAAGTAACGAACCTATCCTCGCTCGTGCTGCCCTTGATGCTCTGGCACGCAACACCGAGTTCACACCTAACGCAGCAGCCAAAATCTCAAGTAATTTCCATACAGCCTTAACTGAGCTCAATGCGGTGCTTTACACTGAAACAGAACAACAATGGCACGGTAAAAATCTTTGGCAGGCCTTCTCAGATCTGAATAGCCTCAATACCCCCCAAGATAACGCCACTTTACCGCCCTTATATCCTCCTTAAGGATATACAGCAGGTTCTTCTGCTAATTTATGCTAAAATGCTGTGGTTTAGCTGCTTAGCAAGCTACAGCACTTTGTTTTATACAAAGATTTTTATTCAAGCTAAGTGCCATTCAAATCACTTATATATTTTAAACGAGTAACAGCATGGCCGATTTACCTATAGATAACCTTAACATTGCTTCCAATGTTCCCTTAGTTACCCCAGAGCAGATCAAAACCAAACTTCCACTAACCGCAGCAGCGCAACACACTGTTAGTCATGGTCGTCAGGTTGTCCGCGATATTCTCGATGGCAAGGATCACCGTCTATTCATTGTTATAGGTCCTTGTTCTATCCACGATTTAAAAGCCGCCCACGAATACGCTGATCGCTTAAAAGCTTTAGCAGAAGAAGTATCTGACACGCTGTTTTTAATTATGCGCGTGTATTTTGAAAAACCCCGCACTACGGTGGGTTGGAAGGGCTTAATTAACGACCCCTACCTGAATGACAGTTTTAAAATTGAAGACGGCTTACATATTGGCCGCAAGTTATTATTGGATTTAGCTGAAAAAGGCTTGCCTACAGCTACTGAAGCACTGGATCCCATTACACCGCAGTACATGCAGGATCTTATCAGCTGGTCAGCCATTGGCGCGCGCACCACTGAATCACAGACTCACCGTGAAATGGCTTCCGGCCTATCCTCAGCCGTTGGCTTTAAAAACGGTACCGATGGCGGTTTAACTGTAGCCATTAACGCCCTACAATCGGTTTCTAGTCCGCACCGCTTCTTAGGTATTGACCAGCATGGTTCTGTCTCTATAGTGACTACTAAGGGCAACACCTACGGCCATATTGTTTTACGCGGTGGCAATGGCAAACCCAACTATGACTCAGTCAGTGTTGCCGTGTGTGAGCAAGAGCTGAAGAAAGGTAAAATAAGCGCTAACTTGATGATTGATTGCAGTCATGCCAACTCAAACAAAGATCCAAGTTTGCAGCCGCTGGTAATGGAAAATATCACCAATCAAATTGTTGACGGCAACGAGTCAATTTCTAGCTTGATGATCGAAAGCCACCTTGGCTGGGGTAATCAAAATATTTGTGAAGATCTTGACCAGCTTAAATACGGTGTATCTGTTACCGATGCTTGTATTGACTGGGCAACTACGGAAAACTCTATCCGTGATATGCATAGAAAGCTCAAAGATGTACTGCCTAAGCGCAAGCGTAATCAAGCCAAATAAAATTGATGTTGCTGGCTAGAAAACCTCTAAAACAGAGGTTTTATTAACCATAAGTGTTAATCAGCATTGATTACTAACTATTTGAGCTAGCAACCTGCCTTTGTTTCTGGTAAGTTCGCCGGCTTAATAAAAGCAGAGAGATCTGCAAGACGTTTTTTAGTATGTAGGAGGCAGTTAAAATGCCTAAGAAAAATGACAATCAAAGCCTATTGACTCGCGCCTTTGTTCCCTACAAAGAAACTAAGGGCGAAGAGTACATGAGCGAAAGAATGCGCGCTCATTTCGTTGATATCCTCAACACTTGGAAACAAGAGTTGCGCGAGGAAGTTGATCGCACTGTTAACTACATGAAAGACGAGGCGGCTAACTTTCCTGACCCAGCGGATCGCGCTAGCCAGGAAGAGGAATTTAGCTTAGAACTCAGAACGCGAGATCGTGAACGCAAACTAATTAAGAAAATCGACGAAACCCTTCAACTCATTGAAGACGAAGATTATGGCTGGTGTGATGCCTGCGGTGTCGAAATTGGTTTACGTCGTCTTGAAGCTCGTCCTACAGCAACGCTTTGCATCGACTGCAAAACACTGGCTGAAATAAAAGAAAAACAAATGAGCAGCTAAATATTAGCAGCTACAAAAAAAAGCGGAGTCTATACTCCGCTTTTTTAATGGTCTTTTATTAGTCTAATTCTTCAATCCAGGCTGCCTGAATCGCCTCCAACACCTTTTCACCACTACGCTGGGGATCATCATCAAAGCCTTCCAGCTCAGTCACCAAACGATGCAAATTCACAAAATTGATATAGCGCGGATCTACATCTGTGTGTTTTTCACTTAATTCAATCGCAATATCTAACACATCAATCCATTTCATAGACAATCCTCTATTGACGTTCAGACACCTGATTAATGGTGTACTTAGGAATTTCTACCGTTAAATCTTCATCCTGCACTACTGCCTGACATGACAGCCGTGACTCATGCTCTAAGCCCCAGGCTTTATCTAACATGTCATCCTCTAGTTCATCGGACTCCGGCAACGAATCAAAGCCTTCGCGCACAATCACGTGACAGGTAGTACAGGCGCAGGACATCTCGCAAGCGTGTTCTATTTCGATACCGTTGCGCTTAGCTACCTCTAAAATGGTTTCGCCAGGCTGCGCCTCAACGACCGCCCCATCCGGACATAGCTCGGCATGGGGTAAAAAAACTATCTGTGACATAAACGCTCCTATACTTCTTCTAATTGACGCCCAGCAAAGGCGCGTTTTACTGTGGCGTCCATACGTCTTGAAGCAAATTCATGGGTAGCCGCATTAAGCTGCTGAATTTGACGCGCAATAGCGCCAATTTCATCACCCTGCTGTGCTTGCTCAAGCTTCTCAAGTTGCTCATCTATCAGTGCGCGTTCTTGCTCGTTAAGCAGGTTGCCATCGGATTGCAACGCTGCGCGCACTGTTTCCAGTAATCGCTGCGCATTAACCTGCTGTTCGCGCAAACCGCGCGCCTTACGGTCGTGTTCGGCATTCGCCATGGACTCTTCTAGCATACGGCTCACCGCATCCTCACTGAGTCCGTAAGAAGGCTTAATCTCTACTCGCGCTTCAACGCCTGAGCGGGTTTCAGTTGCGGTGACACTGAGCAAACCATCCGCATCCACTTGGAAACTGACGCGCACCTTCGCCGCACCAGCAACCATCGGTGGAATGCCACGCAATTCAAAACGCGCCAGCGAGCGACTTGCACTGGCCAGTTCACGCTCACCCTGCACAATATGCAAAGCAATAGCAGTTTGACCGTCACGGGCAGTAGTAAAGTCTTGTGTGCGGGTCACTGGAATAGTGGTGTTGCGTGGGACGATTTTTTCGACCAAGTCACCCATGGTTTCTAAGCCCAGCGACAGAGGAATCACATCCAGCAACAGTAAATTATCGTTATCTGCTTGGTTGCCCGCTAACACATCCGCCTGTATAGCTGCACCCAGTGCAACCACTTTATCTGGGTCGATATCAGCCAGCGGTTCGCGCTCGAACATTTGCGCTACCTGCTCACGCACATAAGGGACGCGCGTTGAGCCGCCAACCATAACCACAGCGGCTATCTCCTCCAGCTCAACATCAGAGTCGCGCAGAGCACGACGACAGGCTTTTAAACTACGTGCAACCAGCGGTGTAATCAGCTGCTCAAAGTCTGCCCGACTGAGCTCAGCCTGCCAATCTTTATACTGCACAGGCACAGTCTCTGCGCTGGACAGTGATTCTTTTACATCACAGGCCAAACGCATTAAACGGCGTTGCTCACCGGGTTCTAAGTCAGATGAAACACCCGCCTGTTGAACAATCCAGTTCGCAATGGCATGGTCAAAATCATCGCCACCTAGGGCACTATCACCACCGGTTGCTAAGACCTCAAACACGCCACGGGTCAAGCGCAGAATAGATACATCAAAGGTACCGCCACCCAAGTCATAGACCACCACCACACCTTCGGCTTGCTGGTCTAAACCATAGGCTACTGCGGCGGCGGTGGGTTCATTGAGTAAACGTAAGACATTGATGCCAGCCAAGCGGGCCGCATCCTTGGTCGCTTGACGTTGAGCGTCATCAAAATAGGCCGGCACGGTAATTACCGCACCAAAGAGCTCACCGCCTAGCGCTTTTTCGCCACGCGAACGCAATACTTTTAAAATTTCCGCTGAGATTTCTACCGGGCTTTTGCAGCCTTGCACTGTCTCAATCAGCGGCATCTGTGAGTCGCCATCTTGAAATCGGTACGGTAGCTGTTCACCTAATTGCTGCACATCTTCTAAGCCACGCCCTATCAAGCGCTTAACCGATAAAATACAGTTAAAAGGATCACAGCTGGCGCACTGTTTAGCATCACGACCGACACTTACTGTATTATCATTTAAGTAGCGCACAGCTGAGGCTAAAGCAAAGCGTCCTTGCTCATCTGCCAAAGGATAAGCTACACCATCACGCACACTTGCCACTAAAGAGTTTGTCGTCCCCAAATCTATACCTACAGCTAGTCGAGGCTGACTTTTATCTATTCGCGTGTTGGGTTCGACAATCTGCACTAAGGCCATAGTATTCTTTTTCATTAACGCGCCGAAAAACAAGCGCTGGGTTAATCGTCGAGGCGCTCTTCCAGTTGACGTACTTCGTAGAGCACCTTGTCTAAAAACTGCATTCTGCGCACTAGGCGTTCTGCTAGCTGACGCTGGCTTAAGTCTTGCCAAACAGCGGCAAACTCTGTGTTTAACTCATCACGAAGCTTACGCAAGCGCTTTTTAAACATCTCAAGAGCGGCTAAGTCTTCGCTGTCCGACAAGTCTTCCAACTCTTCACGCCACTGTATTTGCTGCATAAAGAACTCAGTGTCCTGTACCGTAGCCTCTTCGTCCATAGGCTCTTGCAGGTTAAGCAGATACAGCGCTCGCTGGGTAGCTGATTTTAGCGTTTCATAGGCTTGGTTCAACTCTGCCGAGCGCTGCACTGCCAATCGCTTATCTTGGTCTGAAGCCGACGCATAACGGTCAGGGTGCACTGCCTTGGCCGCTTCACGGTAATTATGGCCCAACTGTGTTTGGTCGACTGTAAAGTCTAGCGGCAGCTCTAACAAGCTAAAGAAGTTGGTCGCAGGCTTCGCCATATCAAACACTAAAACTTTCGCCGCAGCCACACTCGCCGCGCACATTAGGGTTATTAAACTTAAAACCCTCGTTAATCCCCTCGCGCACGAAATCTAGCTCGGTACCATCAATAAAGTCTAGGCTGTTTGAATCCACTATGACCTTTAAGCCATGGCTTTCGAACACCTCATCTTCAGCACCCACCTCGTCCACATACTCCAGTACATAGGCCATGCCTGAGCAACCGGTAGTACGAATACCTACGCGTATACCTTCGCCTTTGCCGCGTTTATCTAACGAACGGCGCACATGTTTTGCTGCGGCTTCAGTTAAGCTAACTGTCATGTCACACCTCCTTAATTACTGTTTTGCTTGCTTCTCTTTATAGTCACGTACCGCGGCTTTAATTGCATCTTCGGCCAATACCGAGCAGTGGATTTTTACCGGTGGTAAGGCTAACTCTTCAGCAATAGTAGTGTTTTTAATTTGTTCGGCCTCATCCAGCGTCTTGCCCTTCATCCACTCTGTCGCCAGCGAGCTTGAAGCAATGGCTGAACCGCAACCATAGGTTTTAAATTTAGCATCTTTAATGATGCCGCTGTCATCCACTTCGATTTGTAGACGCATTACGTCACCACAAGCCGGCGCACCGACCATACCTGTACCAACGTTGGGCGCATCGGCGTCCATCTTGCCCACGTTGCGGGGGTTCTCGTAGTGGTCAATTACTTTTTCGCTATATGCCATGATACTAATCCTCGCTATTAATGGGCCTGCCACACAACTTTAGACAGGTCGACACCATCTTTATACATATCCCACAGGGGTGAAAGTTCTCGTAGTTTGCCTACGGCCTCACGCACCTGCACCACTGCATAATCTACTTCTTCTTCAGTGGTAAATCGTCCGAAAGTAAAACGAATCGAACTATGTGCTAATTCATCATTGCGCCCTAAGGCACGCAATACATAAGAAGGTTCTAAGGATGCCGAGGTACAGGCCGAACCTGATGAGACCGCTAAGTCTCTAAGCGACATCATCAGCGACTCACCCTCAACATAGTTAAAACTTAGGTTTAAAAAGTGCGGTAGACGCTGGGTTTGACTGCCATTTAGATACACTTCTTCCATATCCTGTAGCTGATCATAAAAACGCGCGCTGAGCTTGGCGATACGCTGGGTATCCTGCTCCATATCTTGCCCAGCAATCGCAAAAGCTTCACCCATACCAACAATTTGATGGGTCGCTAGTGTGCCAGAACGCATACCACGCTCATGACCACCACCGTGCATTTGTGCTTCGAGGCGTACACGCGGTTTACGACGCACAAAGAGCGCACCAATACCCTTAGGACCGTATGCTTTGTGTGCCGAAAATGACATCAAGTCAACTTTTAGCGTCTCTAGGTCGATAGGCATTTTACCTGCCGACTGCGCCGCATCGACGTGGAACAAAATCTTACGTGCGCGGGTCACTTCACCAATCGCCGCAATATCATTTACCGTTCCAATCTCGTTATTCACGTGCATGATGGAAACTAGGATTGTATCTTCACGCAACGCGGCTTCCACTTGTTCAGCGGTGATAATGCCCTCTTCAGACGGATCCAAATAGGTCACCTCAAAACCTTCACGCTCTAGCTGACGCATGGTATCTAAGACTGCTTTGTGTTCAACTTTAGAGGTAATTAAGTGTTTGCCTTTGGTGCCATAAAAATGCGCTACACCTTTGATAGCAAGGTTATCCGACTCAGTTGCGCCGGACGTCCAGACAATTTCTCGTGGGTCGGCATTCACCAAGTCAGCTACTTGCTGACGAGCATTTTCCACGGCTTCTTCAGCACGCCAACCATACACATGCGAGCGTGAGGCTGGATTACCAAAATTACCCTCCATGGTCAGACACTCAATCATTTTCTGCGCCACGCGCGGATCGATTGGCGTAGTAGCTGAGTAATCTAAATAAATGGGTAACTTCATGTCGTTCTCCTCAGGTAGCTAGCATGTTGTTTATGTTTACATGCGCGCTATTGTATTTTGTTCTTCGGCTTGATTTAAGTGCTGTCTAGTGGAAATTTTCTTCACATCAGCACGCTCAACCAGACAGCCCAAGCTGATGCTGCTTAAAAAATCATGTATTTGTTCACTGAGCTCGCACCACAAGTGGTGGGTAAGGCAGGTTTGTCCACCCTGACAATCGCCCTTACCTTGGCAGCGTGTGGCGTCTACCGACTCATCCACGGCATCTATAACTTGCACTATTTGGATAAGCTCTGGCTCACGCGCCAACTGATAACCGCCGCCCGGCCCGCGCACACTGGCAACCAAGTCATTACGTCGCAACTTAGCAAAAAGCTGCTCTAGATAAGATAAAGATATATGCTGTCGCTCAGAAATGTCAGCCAAAGATACCGGCCCTTCTTGAGCATTAAGTGCTAAATCCAGCATTGCTGTAACCGCATAACGGCCTTTTGTGGTCAATCGCATATTCAACACCGCAAAGATCAGATTTGCCTAGCATTATGCAATCTCCGACAAAAACAGTCAAGTATTAATCCTAGCAAATCAGTCTGTCTTTACGAAAACCTACTCTGACTCTGTCGGCGGAGTGTCTTTTGCATTGGCAGAACCGTTAGCAAAGGTATTTTCAGGCAGATCGGGCAAATCCTTTGCACAATAATCGCTACCCAAGTCGCGCAACGCATCACACATTTCGTCTAAGCGCTCTTCTACACCCAGCAAATGATCCAGCATCGCGCCTATAGAGCGCGCTACTGGATCCGGCATATCCTCAGTCACACCGTAAGCATCAAAACCATAACGCTCGGCTGCTGCCTGCCGCTTAGCATCCGTTTGTGGCTCAAGGTGTTTATCGTCCGCTCTTTCAATAATTTTTGCCGGAATACCAACTGCCGTTGCACCCGCAGGAACTGCTTTGGTCACCACTGCATTAGAGCCAATTTTAGCCGCCGCACCGACAATAAAAGGACCCAGCACTTTTGCGCCAGCACCCACTACCACGCCGTCCTCCAGCGTTGGATGGCGCTTGCCTTTATTCCAGCTGGTGCCGCCTAAAGTAACGCCCTGGTAGAGCGTGACATCATCACCAATCTCCGCGGTTTCACCAATCACCACACCAAAGCCATGATCGATAAAAAAGCGGTGGCCAATTTTGGCGCCCGGATGAATTTCGATACCGGTAATCCAACGACTAAAATGCGACACCCAGCGCCCCAGCAACTTCCACCGCCGCAGCCATAACCAATGGGCAATTCTGTGCAACCACACCGCATGCAAACCCGGATAGCAGGTGAGCACCTCGAAGGTGTTGCGTGCCGCCGGATCGCGATGAAACACACTTTTAATATCTTCTTTCATGCGCTTAATCATGACTGTCTCTCCGCTGTTTGCGCCGCTGCAGCTCGCCACTGGCAGCTATTTGTGTTTCAGTTAGAATGCCGCGCAAAATACCGACCTCAGACTTGCTCAGTTGCACGCGACCATAAATACGTCTCAGCCTCGCCATTAAGTGGCGAGGCTTTTCGGGATCTAAAAACTCAATATCAACCAGAGTACGCTGCAGATGCTCATAAAACAATTCCAACGCATCGTGGGATGCAGGTGCACTACCAAGTATGGCCGTTCTCTCTACTGAGACCATACGTGTTGGCTGCTGCGTAGCTGTGAGCCACGCCATACGCAGCTCGTAGGTGAGCACCTGCACAGATGCGGCAAGATTTAATGAACTAAACTCTTCAATCGCTGGAATGTGTACATGGTACTGACACAGATGCAGCTCTTCATTGGTCAGCCCTGCGTACTCGCGCCCAAACACCAACGCCATATCTGCATCCGGCTCAATCTGTATTTGCTCAATACAACGCTGCGCTGCCTCACGCGGATTAACCAAAGGCCATGGAATCCGCCTATCACGCGCACTGGTGCCCAGCACCAAGCTGCAGCCAGCTAACGCCTGCTCCAAGCTGGACACAACCTGTGCATGCTGCAAAATATCATCAGCACCCGCGGCGCGCGCCACTGCATCTTTACTCGGAAAATCCTTGGGCTGCACCAGCACTAGCTGCTTTAAACCCATGTTTTTCAGAGCCCGTGCAGCACCGCCAATATTACCTGGATGGCTAGTGCCTACTAACACCACTCGAATCTTATTCAGCACCTGCAACCCCACTGCAATTTAAAACCACAAAGCTTACCTAAAACAGAGCTTTTCCGCCATGAAAAACCGCCAGACAAGCGCACACATACGCGAGAGTATCTGCTAGAATACCCAGCTATTCTTTAACAACCCCTGGTAATTACCCATGCAGCCCATGCTGAATATTGCGCTGCGCGCAGCTCGTAGCGCCGGCGAACTCATTGTGCGTTCAATGGACAGACTCGACAGACTGTCGATCAGTGAAAAAGTAGCCAAAGACTACGTCACTGATATCGATCGCGCCGCTGAAAAAACTATCATCAACTCTATTCTCAAAGCTCACCCCAATCACGGATTTCACGCTGAAGAAAGCGGTGTTATTGCAGGTACTGGCGAAGGCGCTGATTACCAGTGGATCATCGATCCTCTGGATGGCACAACCAACTACATTCACGGTATTCCCCACTTTGCAGTGAGCATTGCTTGCCGTTATCGCGGTCGTATTGAACACGCTGTTGTTTACGATCCTATGCGCGATGAAGACTTTACCGCCAGTCGCGGCCGCGGTGCCATGCTTAACGGTCGTCGTCTGCGCGTTTCTAAGCAGCAAAACCTTAATCACGCTGTTCTAGCTACGGGATTCCCTTTCCGTAACGAGCAAATGGCTCACATCGATAATTACCTAGAGATGTTCAAATCTTTAGCTGGACAAAGCGCCGGTATCCGCCGCGCCGGCGCGGCTAGTCTCGACTTAGCCTATGTTGCTGCAGGCCGTTACGACGGTTTTTGGGAGTTCGGGTTATCCGAATGGGACATGGCAGCAGGTGCGTTACTGATTCAAGAGGCTGGCGGTCTAATTAGTGATTTTACTGGTAACCACCACTTCCTCGAAAAAGGTCATGTCGTAGCTGGTGGTCCAAAGTGCTTTAAAGCCATACTGACCTCCATCCAGCCCTTCGTACCTAACAGCTTTAAAGACTAGAGTCTTAACTTCTAGATCTTTATAGGTAGCGATCAAAAACGCGGGCCAATCAGCCCGCGTTTTTATTTGTCTCGCCCACATATAATCTTAAGGCAAATCATCCACTTCATGCTCAACCACAGGTGGGATGAGATCTTCCACCGTAAGCTTAAGCCACAGCAGGAAGATACTCGCAATATAAACCGATGAGTAGGTACCCACACCTACGCCGATCAGCAACGCCAATGCAAAGCCCCATAGATGATCACCACCGAATACCAACAGCGCCAACACAGCCAACATCGTTGAAATCGATGTGGCTAAAGTACGCATCAGCGTTTGCGTGGTCGAGATATTAATATTGTCGATAAGCTCAGTGTTACGCAATAAGCGAAAGTTTTCACGAATACGGTCAAACACTACAATGGTATCGTTAAGTGAATAACCAATAATCGCCAAAATAGCCGCCAAAACCGTTAAATCAAACTGCAACTGGAAGTACGAAAATACGCCCAGCGTGACGATAACATCGTGAAACAGTCCAACAATGGCACCAACTCCGAACTTCCACTGGAAGCGAAACCCTAGATAAATCAAGATTCCAGCCAAAGCCACCAGAATCCCCATGCCTCCCTGATCACGCAGCTCTTCACCAACCGCCGGACCAACAAACTCGACCTGCTTAACGACAAAATCAGCTTGTGATGTTTGTCTCAACAGCTGCTCGATCTGCATACCCAAATTAGGGTCTTCACCCGGGGTGCGAATAAGCAAGTCATTGACTGAACCAAAGCTCTGCACCACAGCATCTACATAGCCATTGCTGTGCAGTACATCACGCACCTCACTTACCGCTGCTGCTTCTGTATAGCTAAGCTCAATAAGAGTTCCGCCAGTAAAGTCCAAACCAAAGTTAAAACCCTTCACTGCAATACTCGCTATTGAAGCAACAGTCAGGATTAGGGTGATAGCGAACGCAATGTGGCGAACGCCCATAAAATTAATAGTACGTCTCATCACTGCGCCCCTAAATCCACAATTTCTTAACGTCACGTGCGCCGTAGACCAAGTTCACCATGGCACGCGTAACAAAAATAGCGGTAAACATCGAAGTGATAATCCCTAGCGACAAGGTCACAGCAAAGCCTTTAATTGGCCCCGTACCTATCGCAAAGAGAATCAGTCCCACTAACAAAGTAGTCAGGTTACCGTCAATAATCGCTGAGAAGGCCTTATCAAAACCCTCACTAATCGCCCGCTGTACACTGGCGCCATTCGCAATCTCCTCACGAATACGCGAGAAAATCAGCACGTTGGCATCCACCGCCATACCCATGGTCAGCACAACACCAGCAATACCCGGCAAGGTTAACGTAGCGCCCAGCATGGACATCATCGCTACTAGGTTGACCATGTTCAAACTTAACGCCACGGTTGCAAAAACACCGAACAGCTTGTAAACCAGCAGCATGAAAATGGCTACAAAAATAAAGCCATATATAGCTGCCGTTACACCCAGCTGGATATTTTCTGCACCCAAGCTTGGCCCAATCGTACGTTCTTCAGCAAAATACATCGGCGCAGCCAAACCACCTGCGCGCAGCAACAAGGCCAATTCAGAAGACTCACCCGGACCTCTTAGACCCGTGATGCGGAACTGACTGCCGAGCGCCGACTGAATGGTCGCCAGACTAATAATTCTTTTTTCTTCTTTAAAGCTTTGAATGGCTACCTCTTGTTCAACGCCATCAACCAGCTGACGCACATAGCGCGTAACAGGACGTTGCTCAATAAAAATCACCGCCATACTGCGTTCGATATTATTGCGCGTAGCCCGATTCATTAAGTCGCCCCCACGACTGTCTAACTTAATGTTGACCTGTGGTGTACCTTTCTCATCAAAGCTCGCCTGCGCATCAGTTACCTGATCCCCAGTAATAATTAAGCTACGCTCCAAAGCCACCGGCGGGCGACCTTCTTCACGAAACGCAAACATCTCGGTCGTTGCTCGCGGCGCATCATGCATAGCGGCTAGACGGAACTCTAGGTTAGCTGTTTTACCCAAAATACGTTTGGCTTCAGCGGTATCCTGCACACCGGGCAGTTCAACCACAATACGGTTAGCACCTTGACGCTGCACCAACGGCTCCGCCACACCAAGCTCATTCACCCGGTTGCGTACAGTGGTTAAGTTTTGCTTGATAGAATATTCACGAATTTCAACCAGCTTAGCCTGCGTCATGCTCAGCTGCAGTATTGGCTTATCGTTACGCTCAACCAGTTGCTGTTCAAAATCACTAAATTCTTTACGCAATAAAGAGCGAGCCTTATTGGCCGAATCGTTATCATCAAAACCTAGCTGAATGCCATTCTCTATCGCTGGCAGTGTACGGTAACGCACGCGCTCTTTACGCAGCACGCTTTTCACTTCGCTGTCTAATACTTTCAAGCGTGCTTCGATCGCCTTTTCCATATCCACTTCTAATAAGAAGTGCACACCACCAGACAAATCCAAGCCTAGCTTCATGGGACTCGCGCCCAAGCTGCGCAGCCATTGAGGTGTATTTTGTGCTAGGTTCAATGCCACTACATAGTTATCACCTAGGCTCTTGCGCACTACTTCTTTTGCCGGCAATTGGTCGTCTTGCTTATGCAAGCGAATCAAGCCGGAACGCTGTGATAATTCGGTTAATTTAACCTGAATACCCGCTTGCTCTAACGCACTGGCTGCACGCTGCAAGTCAGCTTCGCTAACCTCTAACGCAGTGCTATTTCCACTAATTTGAATAGCTGGGTCATCAGGATATAAATTGGGTGCAGCATAGATAAAGCTGACGCACAAAATCAGTGCAATCAGCGCATACTTCCATAGAGGATATTTATTGAGCATGATACCGCCCGTGTTTGCAGCAACTCTTTTGCTCAAGAGTTACTTCAATGTTTCTGACAAGCAGCCTGCAACCTATCATTAGGTTGCAGGCCAACTTCTTTAAATGGCTTTCAACGTGCCCTTGGGCAGGGCGGCCACAACAGCTTGCCTTTGTATGTTCAGCGAAACTGTGTCCGATACTTCCATAACAATGAACTCATCGGTTACCTTGGTAATACGGCCAACAACACCACCGGTGGTTACCACCTCATCACCCTTCTGCAAACCACCCACCAAGCTCTTATGCTCTTTGGCACGCTTGGCTTGCGGGCGCCAAATCATGAAATAGAACACCACCAAGAAACCACCCAAAAGGGCAAACTGCATAAATTCGTTGCCAGGAGGCGCTGCTGCTGCGGTGTCGGCATAAGCCATAGGGATCAGAAAACTCATATGTACTCCTAATTTTTATTAATTAATCTTGTAGCGCAGGGGTTGGTAGACCACGCCGCGCATAAAAGTCGTCCACAAACTGCGCTAATCTACCCTGTTCAATGGCCTCTCGTAAACCCGCCATTAAACTCTGATAATGTCGCAAATTATGAATGGTATTCAGCATGCTGCCTAGCATCTCGCCACATTTATCTAAATGATGCAGATAAGCGCGGCTAAAATTTTGGCAAGTATAGCAGTCACAACTTGAATCTACAGGTGAATCATCATGTCTGTGCACTGCATTACGAATTCTAATTGTGCCGCTATCAACAAACAAATGCCCATTGCGTGCATTACGTGTCGGCATCACGCAATCAAACATATCAATACCGCGGCGCACACCTTCCACCAAGTCCGCTGGCGTGCCAACACCCATCAGATATCGGGGCTTTTCAGCCGGCATCAAGGGCGGCAAGAAATCTAAAATGCGGATCAGGTCTTCCTTGGGCTCGCCCACCGACAAGCCGCCGATAGCTAAACCATCAAAACCAATCTCACACAGACCTTCTAGCGAGCGTTGACGTAATGCCTCATGCATTCCGCCCTGCACAATGCCAAATAACGCCGAAGGGTTATCGCCGTGAGCAACTTTAGAACGCTTAGCCCAACGCAAAGACAGCTCCATCGACCGCTGTGCCGTATCAAAATCTGCCGGATAGGGTGTGCATTCATCAAAAATCATCACCACCTCCGAGCCCAGCTCGCGCTGCACCTGCATGGATTCTTCGGGGCCCATAAACACTTTGCGGCCATCCACCGGCGAAGAAAAATACACCCCTTCTTCTTTAATCTTGCGCATCTTGCCTAGGCTAAATACTTGGAAGCCACCCGAATCCGTCAGAATCGGGCCGTCCCACTGCATAAAGTTATGCAAATCACCCAGCTGCCGGATTACTTCAGTACCGGGGCGCAGCCATAAATGAAAGGTATTACCCAAAATAATCTGCGCGCCAATTTCTTTAATATCGCGCGGCAACATAGCCTTAACCGTGCCATAAGTACCTACCGGCATAAACACGGGCGTTTCCACCACACCGCGTGGAAAGGTTAAGCGGCCACGGCGCGCACGACCGTCAGTGGCTAACAGATCAAACTGCATAAAAGACATGAATTATTCCTTGGGTGCATCAGGCTGGGGATTGCGTGTAATCAGCATCGCATCACCATAACTAAAAAAACGATACCGCTCGGCCACTGCAGCACGATAAGCCGCCATAGTCGCGCCATAGCCCGCAAACGCAGAGACCAGCATTAACAAAGTAGATTCCGGCAGGTGAAAGTTGGTCACCAAGGTATCCACCACATGAATAGGCCGACCTGGGTAAATAAAGATATTGGTATCGCCGCAAAAAGGCTGTAACTGACCGGTTTGCGCGGCAGTTTCTAACGCACGCACACTGGTGGTTCCTACGGCAATAAGCCGTCCACCACGCGCTTTACAAGCAGCGACTGCATCCACCACATCCTGACCGACACTGAGCCATTCATGGTGCATATGATGTTCTTCGATATGCTCAACGCGCACGGGCTGAAAGGTTCCAGCGCCCACATGCAGGGTAACAAAGGCCGTTTGCGCGCCCTTGTCTGCCAGCTGCTGCAACATAGCCTCATCAAAATGCAAACCCGCAGTAGGCGCTGCCACTGCACCTAAATGCTCGCCATACACCGTTTGATAACGCTCACGGTCTGCCAATTCATCAGCACGAGCAATATAAGGCGGCAAGGGCATATGGCCTAAACGGTCTAACACGGGCAACACCGGCTGCTCAAACTCAAGCTCAAACAGGCTGTCTTGGCGACCCAGCATAATGACCGCTGTGTTTTCGTCTAACAGCAGTCGCGTACCGGGCTTGGGCGCTTTACTGGCACGCACATGCGCCAGCACACGATGCTCATCCAGCACGCGCTCAACGAGGATTTCGACCTTACCGCCCGTTTCTTTTTGCGCAAACAAACGCGCTGCAATTACCTTAGTGTTGTTAAACACCAACAGATCACCGGCGGCAACATAGTCTAATAAGTCGGTAAACTGACGATGCGCCAGCGCGCCACTTGGCCCATCCAACACCAGCAAACGGCTCGCACTTCGCTGCGCCAAGGGATAACGGGCAACCAGCTCATCCGGCAGTTCAAATTGAAAATCAGCTACACGCATAGTCATCATCACAAATCAGGGAGGCAAAGCTTAACGGAAAATTTTGTAGCTGACCATGCAAAAGCATTTGACCAAGACCAAACTCGCCCCTATAATCTTGCGCCATGCCTCGGTGGCGGAATTGGTAGACGCAGCGGATTCAAAATCCGCCGTTGGTAACAACGTGGGAGTTCGATTCTCCCCCGAGGCACCATCCATTAGTTTCAGGCAATCCCTGAACCACCCGAAACACCTAGAGAACCGGCCTTGTAGCCGGTTTTTTATTGTCTATGATTCCTGATACTTCCCTTGTAAACCCGAATGTTGTGAGTAGATTTGTGAGTAGATCGAGCCCGGTCGAAATCATGCCCCTAAAGGAATGCCCCATGACCCGCACTGACTGATAGCGCTATCAAGGTAGCCAAGCCCAAAGACCGCCGGATTGCGCGCTTTCTTGAACCCTTCCTGTCACGCAAAGCACGAACGAAATGGGCTTTATACTGCTTTCCGTAATCGTAGCGCATTAAAAATGACCGAAGCAGAGCTTAAGCTCATGGCCAGTGCTGCGAACATGGGTGACAGCAATAAGCCTGTAAATGGATATAGAACACCTGCAGCCAGTGGTACGCCAAGAGCGTTATAAACAAATGCAAAGCCTAGGTTTTGCTTCATGTTAGCTACCGTTAAATCTGACAGGTGGCGAGCCGTAGAAATCCCTCGTAAATCACCTTTAACCAGCGTGATCTGAGCGCTATTCATAGCAACGTCTGTACCAGTTCCCATAGCAATACCAACATCAGCTTTAGCCAATGCAGGTGCATCGTTGATACCGTCACCAGCCATGGCAACAACCCGTCCTTCAGCTTGCAGTTTATTAACTAAGTCCAGCTTGTCAGAAGGTTTTACTTCACCATGCACCTCGTCAATACCAAGCTGCTGCGCGACGGCTTTAGCTGTTGCGACGCCATCACCAGTCGCCATAATAATGCGCACTCCAGACTTAATGAGTTCGTTGACTGCTTCTGCAGTGGTTTTTTTAATCGGGTCTGAGACTGCCAGTAAACCCAACAGCTGGCCATTACCAGCCAAGTACATAACGCTAGCACCCTGCACGCGTAATGCGTCTGCTTTTTCTGATAGCGGCTGAGTACTGATGTTTTCTTGCTGCATAATCGCAGTGTTACCCAGAACCAGCTTGATTTGCTCAACTATGCCGCGCACGCCAATGCCGCTGCTAGACTCAAACTCATCAACAGTACTCAAGCTTAAGTTTTGTTCTCGTGCAGCATTAACAATAGCGTCAGCCAAAGGGTGCTCACTACCCTGATCAAGGCTTGCCGCAAGACGCAAAATCTCATCCGCACTACCGCCTTCTACAGGCACAGCCTGGTTAAAGGTTGGCCGACCCTCTGTCAGCGTTCCGGTTTTATCAACGATTAAGGTGTCAACTTTACGCAGGTTTTCAATGGCAGCAGCGTCACGAAACAAAACACCTTGGGTTGCGCCTCGTCCGGTGGACACCATAATGGACATCGGCGTGGCTAAACCCAGCGCGCAAGGACAAGCAATAATCAATACGGCTACGGCATTAATTAGACCGTATACCCAAGAGGGCTGCGGACCCCAGAAGCCCCAAACGAAAAAAGTTAGGCAGGCGATAAGTACCACCGTCATCACAAAGTAGCCGGCGACTAGATCGGCCATACGTTGCATTGGCGCCCGAGAGCGTTGCGCTTGGGCTACAAGCTGTACAATTTGCGCTAACACTGTTTGCGAACCTACTTTTTCAGCACGCATAACCAAGGCTCCACTCGTATTCATAGTGGCACCAATTACTTTATCTCCGGGTCTTTTACTCACAGGTAAAGACTCGCCCGTCAACATGGACTCATCAAGTGAGCTGGAGCCCTCTTCAACAACACCGTCAACCGGTACCTTTTCGCCTGGGCGTACTCTTAACAGGTCGCCTTCATGAACCTGTGTCAGCGGTACGTCTTCTTCTGTGCCATCGGTATTGATACGGCGGGCGGTCTTGGGAGCGAGACCTAACAGAGACTTTATCGCCGCCGAGGTCTGTGCACGAGCACGCAGCTCAAGCATTTGACCGAACAGCGTTAGAGAAATAATCACCACCGCCGCTTCAAAATAGACCGCGATACGGCCCATCGACATAAAAGTGTCCGGGAACACTTCCGGCGCAATAGTCGCGACAGTGCTATAGATAAATGCGGCCCCGGTTCCTAGGCTTATAAGCGTCCACATATTAGGACTGCGATTGACGATTGACTGCCAACCTCGTAGGAAAAACGGCTGCCCTGCCCAGAAGACAACAGGTATTGATAAAACCAGCTCAACCCATGTTTGTGTTGCCATAGTGAGTAAGCCAAGTTGATGGCCGAACATGGCAAGTACAGTAACGATTACAGTCAGCGGCAGAGTCCACCAGAAGCGCCGTGCAAAGTCTGCAAACTCAGGGTTGTCGTCATCCTCCATGCTGGGCAGCATGGGCTCGAGTGCCATACCACACTTAGGGCAACTGCCCGGATGGTCTTGCTGGACCTCAGGGTGCATGGGGCATGTATAAAGCGTACCCGACTTAGGCATTTCTACTGACGATTCAGTTCGCGTGCTGGGGTTGGTGTATTGCTGGGGTTGTTGATTAAATTTTTCGACACACTTAGCGCTGCAAAAATAATACATATGGCTTTGATATTCTAAGTGATGTTCAGAGTCGGTGGTTACAGCCATCCCGCAAACGGGGTCTTTTAACTCCGTCTCAGACTCAGTAAAAGGGGCTATGTGATTCTGCTGCTGATTATGAGGTTGTGGATTGTGCTTAGCCATGGTGCTGAACTCCGCTTTAACCTGCAAATATAAGAATAGAGTGCTCACAACCTCGCTGTTATCACTGGGTGAACGTCTTTTTTAGACGCATAACAACCGCATTAGTGCCCTGGACACCTGGACAGATGATGTTTACCGTTGGTCACCCAAGCTGAACATAAGTTTTGCGTCAGTGTCTATTTAGTACGGCTTATTTAATCCTAAGCCTAGCTTGGATAGTTAACCCTCACGGAGTTCGTAATCATGAAAACGTTAACCCGTAAATACGCTGGCTTAGTAGTACTGACGGCACTTTTAGGCATGCCGCTAACCTACGCCGTAGCCAACGAAACTGTAGATGAAATCCAAGAAGCTGTGACCGATACTTGGATCACCAGTAAAGTGAAGTCGACTTTTTTAACTGATACAAATATCGATGGTACAGCCGTTCATGTAATTACCAATGATGGGGTAGTTACTTTGACTGGCGAGGTATCGACGGCTGCTGATCGAGACTTGGCGATCAGAACAGCAGAGGCTATCAAAGGCGTTAAAAGCGTTATGGCTAAAGACTTAAAAGCCAAATACTAACGCACAGACTCTTGCGACTCTCGTACACCCCACAAACTAAGGTGACTTATGAATACTGATATTTTTGAAGGCAAATGGAAGCAACTCAAAGGTCAAGTAAAAAAACGCTGGGGTAAACTCACTGATGATGACTTGGATGTTGTTGAAGGCCATAGCATGTATCTAGCGGGCAAACTGCAAGAGCGTTACGGCTTGACCAAGAAAAAAGCTGAAGAAGAGATTGCTGAATTTAAACGCAAACTTTAACTGCATCTATAGCAACGGCTTGGAGAAGGAGTTTGAGACATATCCTACTCAAGCCGTTTTTTATTGCCCTTCATTTAACCGCCCCCACCAGCATGCGACACTTAGCGAGCTTGTAGATTTACCGTCCACACAACATAATCCAAGTCTCACTTGCCATTCGTTAAGCCATGCAAACCATCATCAAGCTATCTAGAATTTTTGCGCTAAGCCTGCTGCTTAGTGCCTGCCAACCGCAGCTCCCTGCTTTTACCGATCAAAACGGTCAGCCACTGAAACTGGACGAGCATTGGCTGGTAATCAACTATTGGGCAACCTGGTGCAAACCCTGCCGCAAAGAAGTGCCTGAGTTAAACCAGCTGCACCAAAGCCTGACACAGCAACCCATCAAGATTCTTGGCGTTAATTTTGATCAACTCAAAGGCGACGCATTGGTTGAGGCGAGCGACAGCCTTGGTATTCATTTCCCTGTACTCAGCCAAGATCCGGCCAAACACTTTAGTCTACCCAGCAGCCAAGGGTTACCTGTAACCCACATCGTCAATCCGCAAGGCACGCTAGCCGCCACGCTGCTGGGCGAACAAACGGAGCAGAGCATTCGCCAGCGTTTGCTGAAACTTGGCGCGATAAAGCACTAACGTCTAGCCAGTTGGTTAAGGCTTGCCTAGAATACAAGCTCGCCTTACACAGGAGCACAGCATGACTACCTATACCCTTTACCATAATCCAGCCTGCAGCAAATCACGCGCCGGTCTTGAATTACTCGAGTCGCGCGGTATTAAAGCTAAGGTTGTTCACTATTTAGATAACCCACTCACTCACGAGGAGCTGAGCAGCCTGCTGGCCAAGCTAAACATTAATGCACGCGACTTGTTGCGCAGCAAAGAAGATGCCTTTGATGAGTTCGGTTTAGGCAATCTAAACCTAGCTGAATCCCAGCTTATTGAAGCAATGGTACAAGCACCGATACTTATTGAGCGCCCCATTTTAGCCACCGATACGCGGGCGGTAATTGGTCGTCCTACAGAAAAACTATTGGAGCTTTTGTAATGCCTTCACCCTATATTTTAGTTCTCTATTACAGCCGTCATGGCGCTACCGCTGAAATGGCACGTCACATTGCCAAGGGCGTCGAACACGCTGGATTAGAAGCCAAAATACGTACAGTGCCAGCAGTTTCTACGGAAGTAGAAGCTGTTGCGCCTGCGGTGCCCGAACAGGGCGCGGTTTATGCCACCTATGATGATTTAAAAAACTGCGCCGGCTTAGCCCTAGGCAGCCCGACACGCTTTGGCAATATGGCCGCACCGATGAAGTACTTTTTAGATGGCACCATTAATCTATGGTTAACCGGCGAGCTGGTTAATAAACCAGCCGGTGTATTCACCTCGACCTCTAGCCTGCATGGCGGCCAAGAAAGCACTCTGCTAAGCATGATGCTGCCATTGATGCATCACGGCATGCTGATTTGCGGGCTACCTTACAGTGAAGCGGCACTAACGCAAACTCAAGCTGGTGGCACACCGTATGGACCCAGCCATTTAGCTGGTCCGAATAGCGATAGAGCGCTGGATGAGCATGAGATTCAACTGTGCGTAGCTCTGGGCAAGCGCTTGGCAGAGTTTGCCAAAAAGCTGGAGCGGTAATCTTGGCGAAGAAAAACAAACCATTACCCGAACTCAGCTGGCTTTTGCCCAGAGTAAAAGTCACCCGCGTGCTGAGCTTGTTTTCCTTTTTTGCCTTGCTGGCGGTGTTGTTGCTCTGGAATCTGTTGCACTTTGATTTTCAAGATTACAAACAGGTGTCAATCATCGTGCTGTTCGAGTTCGCCGCCCTGTTAGTGGTTGCGCCAGGCGTGGTACTTGGCTCGCCCTACGCTCATGTGTGGACGGCCTTTATTGCTAATCTTTATTTCCTCAAAGGCGTGCTGGCCTTTATTGATCCCAGCCGTACTTGGCTTGGCATTATGGAAATCTTCTTGAGCGTTAGTCTGTTTTTAAGTGCAATGATGTATTCGCGTTGGCGTTCGCAGCTGAATCGGGTGCGCTACGCTCAGACGGACGCCGAGCGCCCGCCACTATCCGCTCAATAGCACGGCTGGCTGCTACCATGCCAAAGGTAGCAGTCACCGTCATGACCGCACCAAAACCACCAGCGCAATCCAACTTAACGCCCTCGCCGACAAAGCCCTTATTAAAACAAACCTCGCCATCAGGCTTGGGATAACGCAATTGCTCTGTAGAAAACACACAAGGCACCGCAAAGTTTTTGTTTGGCGTGCGGGTAAAGTTGTATTCGCGTTTAAGCTTAGCGCGCACTCGCGCCGCCAACGGGTCGCTGTAGGTTTTATTTAAATCTGCAATTAGGATTTTCGTAGGATCAATCTGCCCGCCAGCACCGCCAGTAGTCACAATGCCGATTTTGCGTCTTTTACACCAAGCAATCAGCGCGGTTTTGGCCGCGACGCTATCAATACAGTCGATAAGAAAATCAAAGTCATCGTGAATAACCTCAGATAAATTATCTTCGGTAACAAAGTCGGTTATTTCATGCACTACGACAGCGGGGTTAATCTGCCGAAGTCGCTGCGCCATCACTTCAACCTTCATCTGCCCAACAGTGCTAATCAGGGTGTGTGCTTGACGGTTGGTGTTGGTGACGCAGATATCATCCAGATCAAATAAAGTGATTTCACCCACACCGGAGCGCGCCAAAGCTTCGGCAGCCCACGAGCCTACTCCACCTATACCGACAACGGCCACGTGCGCCTGCTGCAATCGCTGCAAACCTAGCTCACCATACAACCGTGCAATACCACCAAATCTTTGTTGCTCCACAAATATCCTCACCTACTTTATTATATGATTTAAGTAGCCTTTAGCTTGATTACCTATCTTGCTTTACGCTAGATTGCATAAAACCCCCACCCTAGATGATTCGGGTCAAGCCACCGACTGCACCAAGCAGATTATAGTTACGGCCTTAACATAGGAGAAAGTAATGCCCAACACCTTAACCTGGTCCGATGAATATGCTACCGGCATCGATATTATCGACGAGCAGCATAAACGACTCTTTGCCTACTTTGAAGAGATTCAGCAGTGCATTGCCGCTAATGATGAAGAGCGCGTTGAGGGTATTTGTCGCAATCTGATTGAGTACGCAATAACGCACAATACCTTTGAAGAATCGCTGATGGAAAAAGCAGGCTACCCGATGCTTGAGCAACATCATCAGATACATGAGGCATTCAAGCAGCGCGCTTATGGTTACCTACAGCAAATTCAAGAAGGCGCAGTGAAAATGAAAATTGCGCGTTCCGTACGTACCGATATTGGTTTGTGGTTAATTAACCACATCAAGCGTGAAGATCAGCATTACGTACCTTACGTTAAAGCGGATCTTGACCAGAGTTTTGTTGGCCGCATGGTGAAGCGTTTTTTTGGCTAACTTACATACGCCCTTTTTGCTATCGCATCACATAGGGTCGTTACGCGTTAGCAGTTCGTCAGGCAAGTGTTGTATATAGTCGTCTTCTACCGGCGGCAACTGTAAATGAAAACCCTGTGTAGTAAGGTTTTCCAACACTTGCTCAATGTCCTCTTTCGCCAATTTACGCTCAGGTGATAACACCAAATCAAAAGCATGCTGAGGCCGGCCAAATAGTTTTAATAAATCTTCTGGCACCTTGGTCAAAGCATCTGCTTTTAACACATACAGATACATGCCCATTTTTTTGGAACTGTGATAAACCGAACAAATACGCTTCATTTACTTTCCTGCTCTAAAAAAGTTATCAACAATTGCCCCAACATCTCTCTGCGCCAGCCATAGAGAGTTTCAGGTAGCTGATAAGGTCCGTGTGGATAGCCCGTACGCAATAAATCATCCAGAATTTTTTTCTTTAACACCATTTCTGCTGCCATATGCTGCTGCTTGGCAAATTCTGCTAGCTGGCTACGCAAGGCTTTTAACAGTTTATTGGCTTCTGCTGGTAACGGCTGCGGCATAGGCTGTGGCCACTGGCTTTCGGGCAGGGCTTTGGCGTATTTAATGCATTCTAAAATCGTCTCGCCGTCACGTCTTATTGTTTGTGCATGCAGATCTTCATAACTTGCTAACTCTGCCAGTCTTGACGGCTGCTTTAACGCCAGCGCAAACACTACTTGCTCACGCAAAACTCGATTACGCGGCAAATCTCTTTTTCTGGCCTGCTCTTCGCGCCATACGCTCAACACCTGTAGCACAGCGGTTTGCTGCGCATTTAAACGCCACGCTTGCTTGGCAGACTGCCACAAGTCTGACACTTCGACCGGATTTAACTGCGCGGCAACCAGACTGGCACCATCAGCCATCAACCATTGACGTTTTTGCTCAGATAACTGTGCATCTAACAGGGGATAAAGCTGTGCCAAGTAGGTAACATCCTGCGCGGCATAGTCTTGCTGCTGCTCGGTTAACGGTCGCTGCAGCCAATCTGAACGCGTTACATCCTTAGCTAAATCAATATCTAAAAAATGCTTAACTAAACGCGCATAACTCCACGAAAAACCCAAATCAATAAAACCAGCTGCTAATTGGGTATCATACAAAGGCACAGGCAGCGCACCAGTTAGACCCAGCAACACCTCTAAATCTTCACCGCAAGAATGCACAACCTTCACCACACTAGGTTCTTGCAATACGCGAGCAAAGGCAGACCAATCATCAATGGTGAGCGGATCCAGCAAATAGGCCTGCTCCCCACTGCTGACTTGCAGTAAGCCTGCGATCGGATAAAAGGTTTTTTCGCGAATAAACTCAGTATCCAGAGCAATAAAATCTTGCTTTAACCAGTGCGAACAGAGTTCATTTAACTGCTGCGAGTCATTTATCCAACTAATACTTTGCATTGTGCTTCAACCCAGTACAAAAAAGCCTAGAGTATAGCTAGACTAGAGATGATTAATAAAATTTTGTGCCTATCACAAACCCCACTATCTTAGAGGTACCGGTTTGATCAAGCTATTGATTGTTGATGACCACGAACTGGTACGTACCGGTATCATGCGCATGCTCGGTGACGTTACAGACCTACGTGTTATTGGGCAAGCACGCTCTGGCGAAGAAGCCCTTGATATGGCAAGAAGTTTAAATCCAGACGTCATACTGATGGATATTCGTATGCCGGGCATTGGCGGTCTAGAGGCAACACGCAAACTTAAACAGCGCCACCCAGAGATAAAAGTTATCGCTGTTACAGCCTGTGAAGATGAGCCCTTCCCTTCACGCCTCATGCAGGCTGGCGCTCGCGGTTACCTAACCAAGGGCACGGACCTGCAGGAAATGCTGCTGGCTATTCGTCAAGTAGCTGCAGGCGATTACTATTTAAGTCCTTATATTGCCCAGCAGCTGGCACTGCAGCCTTTTACCAACGCGCAACAGGATAATCCGTTAGCGAGTCTGTCTGAACGTGAACTGCAAATCAGCCTAATGATTTCTCAAGGGCATAAAATTCAAAATATCGCGGATATGCTCAGCCTCTCACCCAAAACAGTCAACACCTACAGATACCGCATTTTTGAAAAACTGGGCTTAGAAAATGATGTTGAACTGGCTTTGTTTGCTGTACGCCATCGTTTAATTGATGCTGATAAAATTTAACATACGGGCTAGTCACCCGCATGTTAAACACTTGTCTAGTCAAAAATAACCGTTTTATTGTCATGTATTAGCACACGGTCTTGCAGGTGATAACGCAGACCTCGCGCTAAAGCCATTTTCTCTACGTCTTTACCTAAGCGCACCATGTCATCGATGGTGTTTCTATGGCTCACTCGCATAACATCCTGCTCAATAATAGGTCCAGCATCCAGATCTTGGGTTACGTAGTGGCAGGTCGCGCCAATCAGTTTCACGCCACGCAGTGCAGCCTGATGATAGGGCTTTGCGCCAATAAAAGAGGGCAAAAAGCTGTGGTGAATATTAATCACACGTCCGGCATATTTATCACACAGCTGTGGCGGCAGAATCTGCATATAACGCGCCAGCACAATACAGTCCGCAGCATGCTCTTCAATTAAGCGCTCAACTTCATCAAAGGCGGGCTGCTTGTTTTCAGCATCAACCGGTACATGGAAAAACGGAATGCCGTGCCACTCGACCATACTGCGCAAATCATCATGATTGGCAATCACGCAGGGAATATCACAATCCATTTCTCCTCTGTGCCAGCGGTGCAGCAAGTCGGCAAGGCAGTGAGATTCACGGCTAGCCATTAACACCACGCGTTTTCTTACTGCAGAGTCCGTTACCTGCCACTGCATGGAAAACTCTTTAGCTATGGGCGCAAAGGCCTGTTTAAAGGCTTCCAGATCAAACGGCAAGGACTCCGCACGAATTTCATGGCGCATAAAAAACCAGCCACTGTGCTCATCGGCATGCTGACTGGCCTGCTGTATCCAGCCATTGTAGGTTGCCAAGAAATTACTTACTTTTGCAACAATGCCCACTCGGTCAGGGCAAGCAATAATTAAGCGAAAAGTACGCATTTACAACTCCGCAGTCATACAAAACCAGCTATTCTACCTAGCTGCGCGCAATCCGTCAGCTTAATTACACAACAACTCTTGAGTGGCCATCTTTAAAAGTATCCACATATTTTTTCATAAAACAAAACCACACAAATAATGGCACTTTGCCCATATATAAATAGCTTTACAAAGTATACAGCGGATTCTATGATAATCGCGAAACTCCATAATCCGTATTAGTTTCCTTAGCTAACAAATCGATATTTCGATTATTTGTCAGCTTTTTGAACAAATTAACCATATAGCAATCTATACATAAGCATTTCTGGATAACTATCCTTACCAGAACGATTATGTTATGAAAAACTCTATCTATTCCTATAACAAATAGGATTTGATTATTTAAACAAACAAAAAATTGGAGCTAACATGTCAATTATTAATAAATACCGCGCCACAAAAGAAGCCATCAAAGAGCTGCAAGAGCAACTCGAAAACATGTCGCAAGACTCTGAGTTACAAAAAGAAATGGAGTTTGAAAAAAAACTACGTGAATTAATGGCGGAATATAGCAAGTCTTTACGTGATATCAATGCGCTACTAGATCCGCAATCATTGCGTAGTTCAGTTGCCGGTTTAACCAAAGGAACTGGACGCCCACGCCGCACACGTAAAACTAAGCGTTACAGCAACCCACATACCGGCGAAGTTATTGAAACTAAAGGCGGCAACCATAAAGAGCTAAAAGAGTGGAAAGCTCGCTGGGGTGCGCAAACAGTTGAAAGCTGGTCAGTAACTCTTGACTAAGCCAAAGTAATTAACAAAAAAGCGCCTTTAAAAGGCGCTTTTTTGCTCTTAGTCTATTTTATACTCTTGCTCTAATTGTCGCACTCGTGCCAACCATCCCTGCATTAATGCACTGTTTTGCTGCTCACTACTTAGCTGGCTAAATGCCGTTAAATACTCATGCATTGTAATAGGCGCTCCAGCCTGTTTATCGACCAAACGATTACGACAAAACTCATGCCACTGCTTTAACTCAAGCTCATTTAAGCTAGCAGGATAGTTGCGTGCTCGGTATCTAAACAACAACTCTGGCAAGCGCTCATCATCAAAGGGCCACTGCTGCACCGCTAGTTCTTCTGGCTTTGCCTGCCTCGCTGAGTTTGACAAAGCCCGATCCCGATCTTGTAAAAAGCCCTGATAAAGCTGCTGCTCTGGATCCGCTACGCCGGCAAATTCTTCTGCGGCAAATACCACGGCTAGTTTCTCCGCTAGCTCAGCTTGATAGGCTAATAACTTTTTGTAATTAGCTTGCCAGTGCTGCTCATCAATGGCTAACCGTTGAATATCTTGCTCGCGCAAAACAGACATGGGCAGAACAACTGGGCATTTATTAATATGGACTAATTTCAACGGCACCGGCAGCTCACCCTCTGCCAGCTCGCTGTGCCTTGTATAAAACCTGTTTTTTAACTGCTGCCCATCCAGCTCTAACAAAGGCGTTATGTCGCTTTGCAAATCACACACAACATAGGCATTAGAGTTCGTTGGATGTTTAAACACAGGTAAAATAATCGCCAAACAATGACGCTGCACAGAAAATCGACCAGAAACATGCACCGCTGGTTGGCCGATAACCAAATTATCCAAAACAGCATTCTTACGTCTCAAGCCATACATATACTGATATAGCTTGGGCTGCTGCTCTTTTAATAACCTTGCCATAGCAATAGTGGCGCGCACATCTGCCAACGCATCATGCGCCTGTCCATGCTCAATGCCATTGGCCTGAGTTAACAATTCAAGCTTAAACGTATTGCGCCCTTGCTCATTAACCGGCCACTGGATTCCTTCTGGACGTAACGCCCACGCACAGCGCAGCGCATCTAAAATATCCCAACGACTATTACCGCCCTGCCACTCACGTGCATAAGGATCATAAAAATTACGATAGAGCGTGTAGCGTGTTATTTCATCATCAAAGCGAATACTGTTATAACCTGCGGTACAGGTGCCGGGGCGGGTCAGCTCTGCGTGCAGCTGTTCGATAAACTTATGCTCTGGCAAACCTTGCTGCATCTGCTCTACGGTTATACCAGTAATCAGACTGGCGATCGGGTGAGGCAAAATATCATCGCTTAGCTGACAATACAGGTTCAGCGGTTCAGCAATTTCTTCAAGATTTTCATTCGTCCGAATCCCAGCTACTTGCAAGGCTCTATCGGCTCGTGGATTAATTCCTGTGGTTTCAAAGTCATACCAAAAAATACTTGCTGTCATAGCCTGCTCCGTCATTTATCCTTTTGCCCGCAACTAATAACCCATCAAAAAATCCATAAAAATTTGCTCCGCTGATTAAAGGAAGCTTGCGTGCTAGCGTTTTACATGGGTTCACGAAATGTTAACAGTTTATATATGATCAATTCTGGGCTATTCTGCACTGTAGTAAACTATTGCTAAACGGCCTCTGCAAAAACCATCCTGTGTATTTTCCAGAGACTGTTATTTAAATAGTGCCGCTTCAAATTTGTCTGAGTAAAAACGAGGAATATTGTTATGGACTTGCTGCAGTTATTGGTAATCATTGATCCAGCATCTGAAGACTCACAACCCTCACTTGAACGCGCCTCTTGGTTTGCCAGAAAAACTAACGCCGCCATAGAGCTGTTAGTGTGCGAGTACAACTCAGCTTTGGACGGTGGATTTTTCTTTGATGGTCCCGCGCAGCAAAAAGCCCGCGACTCTCTGCTAAAAAACCGCGTTAAGTGGCTGGAAACCCTAGCCGCGCCTTTGCGTGCCGACGGCATTACCGTAACCACTAAAGCACGCTGGGGCAAGCCTATACACCGGCAAATTATCGAGCACGCCAACGAGTTAAAGCCTGATATTATTTTCCGCGAAGCGCATAAACACGGCATCTTACAACGTCTACTTTTTAATAATATTTCTTGGCAGCTTATTCGTTACTGCCCCGTACCGCTTTGGTTAGTGCGCAGTGATAAAGCATGGCAGGGCGAACGCATCACCACAGCCATTGATCCATTACACGCTGCTGATAAGCCAGCCATACTGGATCACAAGCTGGTCAGCATGGCCTGCAAACTGGCTGACAAATTAGGCATGAAAGCGGATTTCATTCACAGCTACGCACCGCTACCGCGCACCATGGTGTTTGATGCTGAGCTGGTTGCGGCCTATGACGATTTTCTTGCACGCAGTAAAGACCAGCATAAAGCAGCCTGTACTACCCTACTTAACCAGTACCCCATTGCGGAAGAAGAAAAATACTTGCTGGAAGGATTTCCTGAGCACACTATTCCAGAGCATACTCAAGACAAGAACACCGACTTGCTGATCATGGGCGCTATTTCACGTACCAATCTGCAAAACATTATGATCGGTAGTACCGCCGAGCGTGTCTTTGAGTCGACTGATTGTGATTTATTGGTTATTAAACCAGATGGTATTAAGTAATAAAGCCAGCGCCGTCTGTAGCCGTACCCATACTGTTGAATGCTAATTTTTGTTTCATGGAGGTAACACAATGCGTCAACTTCTTTACGCTTTACTTGCGAGTTTGCCGCTGCTAACTGCCTGCCAATCTGTGCAGCAGCCAACAGAGCCTAGCCATCAAGATGAGCGTATTCAAGGTGCTATTAGCCAAGATGCCAAGCACTGGTATGTGCAGCCCTGTAACAAAAAAAATCGCTTGCAGTTGAGCTTTGCTAACGCCCAAACAGAAGAAACATTTAACTCATTTGCCAGACAGCAGGGTATGCCAGCTTTTGTAGATTTTCGTGGCGACTTAAACAATCCAACCCTCGAGCAAGCAACTCGCATTACAATCAACTCTTTCTATCGCATCCAATTTGAAGGTCTTGCTTGTGATGACCCTGACTTTGCTAAGCTCATTCTTAGAGTGCACGGCAACGAACCTTTTTGGACTTTATTACTGACCACTGACGGAATGCTGCTTGCACAACCCGGTCAGCAACCCCTCGCGTTGCCCTACATAGAAGAGCAACTACCTGATGGTTTCACTTACATCAGCAGCCAAGCTAATCAAGAACAGTTACAACTGTGGATAAGCCCCCAACATTGCACAGACAGCATGAGCGGTGCATTCAATCACCTTTCAGCCATGCTCGACTGGAACGGACACATTTTTAATGGTTGCGGCCATTATGGTGCTAAACGCGAATAATAACCCCCTAAATAAAAATCAACGGAGAACGACAATGCTAAGAATCGCCATTAATGGATATGGACGTATTGGACGCAATATTTTACGCACGCTTTTTGAGCGTGAGCTGCATAACAAAATTGAAATCGTTGCTATTAACGATCTAGGTTCAGTAGAAACTTTGGTACACCTGACCCGCTTCGACTCAACCTTTGGGCGTTTCGGCAGTGACATCCAGGTTGGTGAAAACAGCATGCAAATTGCTGGCAAAACCATTCGCATACTGAAAGAAAGCGAAACCAAAAACCTTCCGTGGAAAGAGCTTGATATCGATGTAGTACTCGACTGTACCGGCCGCGTCAAAAAACGTGAACTGGCAGACGAGCACATTGCTGCTGGCGCCAAACGCGTACTCTTGGCGCACCCATTAGACTCAGCCGACCTCACCGTTGTGTATGGCGTTAACCATAAACTACTGGCCGACCAAACTGTTGTGTCTAATGCTTCGTGCACCACTAACTGCTTGGCACCACTGGTAAAAATCCTGCACGATTCCTTTGGTATTCAGCAAGGTCTGATGACCACAGTGCACGCTTACACCAATGATCAGAACCTGCTCGACAAAAACCACAGCGATCTCTACCGTGCGCGTGCTGCGGCACACTCCATTATCCCAACCAGCACCGGAGCAGCCAAAACCATTGGCTTGGTTATCCCTGAGCTGGCAGGTCGTCTTGATGGTTTGGCTGTTCGTGTACCGACGATGAACGTATCACTGGTCGATCTTAGCTTTATTGCCGAGCGTCCTGTAGATACTGCTAGCGTTAACCGAGCGTTAACCGAAGGTGCCAAACAGTATCCAGCTGGTGTGTTTGAGTGTAACGAGCAACCATTGGTTTCTTGTGATTTCAATGGCTATCCAGTATCCAGTGTTGCCGATATCACGCAAACCCGCGTTCAAGGCCAACTGGTTAAAGTACTGTCTTGGTACGACAACGAATGGGCCTTCAGTAACCGTATGCTTGACGTGCTGATGTACTGGCACAAGCTGTAATACCACTTAACGCACAACCTGCAGATTAATCGCTGCAGGTTGTGCGTTTTCATATCCACTGCTAAAACACAGCAGAACCTTCTTTAAACAGCCTGCATTCGCAGTTGGATTTTATGTCTACCGCAACCCTAATTCCTGGCAAAGATGCCGCTTTAGAGCACAGTATTGCTCGTTTTCAACAACAACTCACACAACTTGGTTTTACTATCCAAGAGGTTTCTTGGCTTAATCCTGCGCCACACGTATGGTCTGTGCACATTGCCGATCGTGATTGCCCGCAGTGTTTTACCAACGGCAAAGGCACCAGCAAAGAAGCTGCTCTGGCCTCTGCCCTAGGTGAGTTTTTTGAACGCTTATCCTGCAACTATTTCTTTGCGGATTTTTATCTGGGCGAGCACATTGCCCATAGCGAGTTTGTGCATTACCCCAACGAGCGTTGGTTTGCACTCACAGAAGACGACAGTTTGCCTGAGGGTTTACTCGACGAGTACTTGTTGGATTTTTATCAGCAAGAGGCGCCACTGGCAGCCAGCCAACTGATTGATCTGCAATCCGCCAATGAAGAGCGTGGGATATGCGCCCTACCCTTTGTCCGCCAGAACGACCTAGAACAGGTGTTTATTCCGGTTAATATTATCGGCAATCTCTATGTCTCCAACGGTATGTCAGCGGGTAATAATCGTTATGAAGCGCGCGCGCAAGCCCTGTCAGAAATTTGTGAGCGCTACGTCAAACAGCGCGTGTTAACCGAGGCCTTAAGTCTGCCGCACATACCTGCGGATATATTGGCTCAGCACCCTAACAGCCATGCGGCTCTTGCCTATTTGGCAGAGCAAGGCTTCCCCACTTTAGCCCTCGATGCTTCCTTAGGCGGTGTGTTTCCGGTGGTGTGCGTGCTGTTATTTAATCCTGACAATGGCGGCTGCTTCGCCTCTTTTGGTGCGCACCCAAACTTTGCCATTGCACTGGAGCGCACTGTTACCGAACTGCTGCAGGGTCGCAATTTAAAGCAGCTGGATGTTTTCCCTGCACCCAGTTTTGCTAATGACGAAATTGCTGATCCGACCAATTTAGAAACCCACTTTACTGATTCCAGCGGCTTATTTGGCTGGGACTCACTACGCAAAACCACGGACTTTGAATACTGCGCATGGGATTTCCAAGGCGATACGCAAACCACCTTCGAGCATCTGGTGCAGCTTATCGAGCAGCAAGATTTCAGCATCTACATTGCCGACTACCAGCACTTGGGCGTTGATGCCTGCCGCATACTCGTGCCCGGCATGTCAGAAATCTATCCCGTCGAGGATCTGTTCTACGCCAATAATAACCTTGGCAATGATTGGCGTGAGCTGATTTGCCAACTTCCTAGCACAGCAGCACAGGCGGAAGATTATCTAGGTTTAATCGAGTCTATCGAAGAAGACAACCTCAACGATGATCTATTACTGGCTGAATTCTTAGGCTTGGCGGTTACCGCTGATGACCCTTGGAGCAGCCTGCGTATTGGTGAGCTCAAAGCCATGCTCGCTTTGGCAGCTGGCGCGCATCAAATTGCTTTGGACTGGGTACGCTGGACGCTGGACTTTAACAGCAGCACCTTTACTAAATCCCGTCGCCAGCATTATCTGTGCCTTGCAGCATTGCTGGAATTTCAACTCTCACGTACACCACAAACATGGGTTGAGTATGCGCACGCTTTTACCTTGGCCTATGGCGCACAGCAGGTTGCCGACTGCCGCGCAGTACTGCTAGGCGAATCCCGCTTTTATGGTTTAGCGCCTTTAGATAATCAACTAAGCCAACTGCCGGCGCAGCAAAAACTGATTCAGGCGTATCAAAAATTACAGCGCAGCAAATAATCCGCCGTCGTCCTATCACCGTGCTAATAAGCAGTAGTCCACAACTTAATGCGGCTACTGCTCTTTCAGCAAGTTTTGCACCGCCACACCCCCTGTAAGCCGCGCTAACACTTATAAAAATCATTAATTGTTGGCATGACCGCAATCAAGTTTCACCATTCATTCTCAGCTATTCCTTGTACGAAAGGAGCATACGCCCAATAATAACCCAGTAACCAAGTAGGTTTTTATAGGTGTATTTTTATGCGTTTTAACAATCTTAAATTAAGCCACAAGCTTACCCTTAACCTAGTACTACCTTTGCTTGGTTTAATCTTTTTAGCTGGTTTTATCATGAATCAGCAAATGCAGTCCTGGCAAACCGCCAGCAACATCGTACAACTTAGCGAGCTTTCCAATCAGGCAGCCGCCGCCTTACAGCATTTGCAACGCGAACGTGGTCGCAGCGCTAGCTTTTTAGGTTCAGCGGGTAATAGCTTTAGCCAAGAACTACAAGAGCAACAGGCTCAAACCGATCAACAAATAAACAAGCTGGAACAGTACTTACACAATCACAACTTGCAAGTCTTCGGTCAGGAATTTACTAACACCTGGCAAAATCTGTTAGCTGATCTAGCATTACTGCCACAACAGCGCAGCCAGATTTTAGCTCTGCAAATCCCTACCGCCCAAGCCATCCAGTTTTATAACCAACTCAACGCTAAGCTGATTAACGCCACTTTGACGCTGACTCAAATTGAGGCTAACGCGCAAATCTCTAACATTACCGCCGCTTACACTCAAGCTCTGTACGCTTCAGAAAATGCCGGTACTGAGCGAGCCATTCTCAGCGCAGTTTTTAGCAGCAAAGAGCTTTCTTTTGACAACTTGCGCGCTGTGTTACGACTGATGGCGCAACAGGATTTGCACACCAAGCAATTTATCAACCGTGCCAACGCCGAACAACAGCTCTATATCGAACAAAAACTGAATCAGCCCGTCGTACTGCAAGTAGAGCAGACACGCGAACAGGCTATCCAAAGCGTAAATACTGGGGCACTGGTTACTGAGACGGCGGACTGGTTTGCCATGTCTACCGAAAAAATCAATATCCTGCATGAAATTGCTCACTATTTCAGCCAAGAACTCGGCAAACAGACCACAGCTTTATTACACAAAACCCAGCAGCAATTTATTTTCACGCTCATTATGTGTCTGGCTATTTTCCTTAGTGCTGGTTTATTTTCTTACTGGCTATCGCGCCAACTGGTGCAACAAATTCACTGCCTACAAAGCAGCATCGAAAATATTGAGCAACAGAACAACCTGAGCGTGCGCGCACCCGTTAATTCCACCGACGAAATTGGCCGTACTAGTCTGGTTTTTAATCAGATGCTGGAAAAATTTCAAATCACTATTAGGCAAATGCACCAGTCGGCATTGCAGGTGGCCTCCACTGCTGAGGAGTTATCCGCCACCACCGTGCAAACCAGCCAAGGCATGCTACAAAACCGTCACGAGACCGAACATACCGTAGTGGCCATGAACCAAATGTCGGCCACTGTGCAAGAAGTTGCGCAAAATACAGCACAAGCAGCACTTGCCGCACAAGAGGCGCAAGAGCAAAGCCAAGCTAGCAACAAGGTCAGTCATGATGCTTTAGTTAACATCAGCAATCTGGAACAAGAGATTAAAAGCGCTGAACAAGTAGTGCGCAGTCTAGCTAAGAGTAGTCAAAAAATTGGTACCGTAATGGATGTTATTCGTGGCATCGCCGAACAAACCAACCTCTTAGCACTGAACGCTGCGATTGAAGCAGCCCGTGCAGGCGAGGCAGGCCGAGGCTTTGCCGTGGTCGCCTCAGAAGTGCGCTCCCTTGCCAACAGCACCCATGAGTCGACTTTGGAAATTCAAAACCTTATTAACAGTCTACAAAGCGGTGTCACTGAGGCCGTGGAAGTGATGCAGCAGGCCAGTAATCATGCCCTTTATAGTGTCGAGCTGGTAGAAAATTCTGTGCAGCTGCAAAACAATGCCGCGCAAAACCTCATCACCGTAACCACCATGAATGCACAGATCGCTACCGCCACCGAGCAGCAGCGTGCCGTCACTGAAGAAATCAACCACAACATCGTCAGTATCGGTCAGGTGACTGAGCAAACAGCGACTAGCACCGAGCAAATCGCCATCGCCAGCGAAGACTTAGCCAAACTAGCCAGTCAAATGCAAGCCATGGTGGAAAGGTTTAAGGTGTAAAGAAAGATGCGTGCCAGCTCACGCATCTTCCACCAGTAACACAATTAAGTCTTTTGGCCCATGAGCGCCATAGGCTAAGACTTGTTCGATATCAGCAGTTTTTGAAGGGCCAGAAATTAACAGTAAATTGCTTGGCATGGGTTTGGGCCAGTGCTGTTGGGCTTGATAGAGGTTGTCATAAATCTGGCTGGCTTTGAGTAGCGCAATATGTAGCGGTGGCACTAGACTCATTAGGCGTGGTTCATCAGGACTAGGCTGGACCACTAAAGTGCCTGTAGCGGCAATCCCTGCAAGCGTGCCGGTCAAGCTGGCAGGCACGTCATCAAAGAGTTCGCGCTTCCATTCTTCAATGGGACGGTCATAAGCCAGCAGTTTTAATGAGCTATCTTGTATTTGGCAGTAAGCACTAAAGGCTTGACCGTGCGTTGTGCTCGGTGCTGTTAACAGCCTATTGATTTGCCGTTGTGTCAGCAGTTCATGCAGTAGTTGCGGCCATTCAGCACTGCGCGTCAGATGCACTTCGCTGTGTACTGCAGTCATTAATTCTTTTAAACGGGTGATTCTTTCTTCTGATTTATAGCGCCAAGGTTTATCCACTAAGCTAGCGTCAAAAGGGTCGGCTAGCGGTTGAGTGCCTTCTAAACTTTGGCGTAGGCTGGCTAAAATCTTCTCCCGTGCACTCATGATTTTTTCTCCAAATGCTTTTTTGCCAACTCATGCAAACTGCGTTTTGCAGGCTTGGGAGCGCTGTGGTTTTGTGTCCAAGCACCTAGCTTGTTGGGTGTGAGTTTGCCTAGGCGTGTAGCTAAGAAAGTGCCGGTTTTATACAGCAACGGCTGGCTATTAAAGTATTGCCAACCTTTCCACAGTAAGCGTTCTTTGGCGGAATAACGGCTGCCCTGCCCAGCCACTATCTGGGGTTGCTGCTTGGGTGATTTAACGTTTTCTTCACGCAAGCGACGTAACAAGGCAGGAATGGGAATCTTCACTGGGCAGACTTCACCACAAGCACCGCATAAAGAAGAAGCTGAAGGGTGGTCTGGCGTGTTTTCCAAACCTAATAGATGTGGCGAAATAATTTTACCTATGGGGCCAGGGTAAACCGTGCCGTAAGCTTGCCCACCAATGCGTGTATAAACAGGGCAATGGTTCATACAAGCACCGCAACGAATGCAATTCAGTGTTTGCCTTAATTCACCATCAGCAAAGGCTTGGCTACGGCCATTATCCAGCAACACTAGATGGACTTCTTCTGGGCCATCAAGCTCATCTGGCTGGCGTGGTGCAGAAATCATATTTACATAGGTGGTAATGCCTTGCCCTAATGCAGAGCGAGTGAGTAGTGACAAGAGCGGCACTGTGTCTTGCAAGTTGGCAACCACTTTTTCAATACCTGTTACGGCAATGTGTACGGGCGGAACCGTGGTAGACATGCGGCCATTGCCTTCGTTTTCCACCAACAACAAAGTGCCTGTTTCTGCTACAGCAAAATTAACACCTGAAATACCAATATCCGCCTGAAAGAATTTTTCTCTTAAAATACTGCGTGCCGACTGAATCAAGCTGTCCACATCATCGGTATAGGGTAGCGCTAAACGGCTTTCGAAAAGCTTACCCACCTGCTGCGCATTTTTATGAATCGCTGGCATTATAATGTGCGTGGGTTTTTCATTATCTAGCTGAATAATGTATTCGCCCATATCTGATTCAAGCGCTTCAATGCCGTGTTCAGTCAAGTATTCATTCATGGCCATTTCTTCACTGACCATGGATTTACCTTTAATCACCTGCTTGGCATTGCGGGCTTGAGCAATGTTTAAAACAATGGCATTAGCTTCTTCGGTGGTGCTGGCCCAGTGCACTTGAATACCCTGCTTGGTTAAATTGCTTTCCAGTTGCTCCAGCAAATCGGGTAGTTGCGATAAAGCACTGGCTTTAATTTTATTGCCCAGCTCACGCAGGTTTTCACGTTCGTCTTCATCGGGCATGGAAATAATGCGTTTGCTAATTAAAGAGTCCATGGCGCTGCGCATATTAGTACGCAGTTGCTGATCTTTTAACGACAGGCGTGCGTTAGCTTTAAGGTTGCGCGCAGTGACATCGACGGCGTGGATACGTTGGTCACTCATGCCCTCGGCTCCTGTTTAGACTGGGTGCGTTGCCATAAAAAACTGGCCAGATGCTGACCTAATAACGGGATGTTTTGTTTTTCAAAAGCACCATTAATATTCAACAAACAACCGCAGTCAGCACTCACCACCTGCTGTGCACCACTTGCTTGTAAGGCTTGGGTTTTATCCGCCACCATAGCACCTGAGATATCAGGCATACGCACCGAAAAAGTACCGCCAAAACCGCAGCATTCGCTTTCATGATCGTGGTCCACGCGCTCTACATGGCTTAACTGAGCAAGTAAGGCACGGGCATGCACATGGGTATTCATTTCACGACGGGCAGAACAGGATGTATGCAGCGCTACTTGCAGCGGCTCGCCTTGATCAGCCAGCTGCACTTTGCAGACATGCAGTAAAAATTCGGCCAACTCATAGGTGCGCTCGGCTAAATTCTGCACTTTAGCCAGTGTTTCAGGTTCATCTTTAAAGAGGTCAGGATAGTGCTCACGGAACATGCCTGCGCAAGAGCCAGACGTGACCACCACTGGCCAACCTCCTTTAAACAAGTCAATCTGAGCGCGCGCCACTTCCCGCGCCTGTTCGGTGTAACCTGAGGTGTAGGCGGGTTGCCCGCAGCAGCTTTGCCCCTGCGGAAAATCAACGTTAATGCCTTCGCGCTCTAGTAAGTGGATCGCATCCATACCGGCTTCAGGAAAAAACAAGTCCACCACACAGGTACCAAATAAGTACACCGCTCGCGGCTTACTGGTTGGGTAGTCCCGTGCGGTTTTACGTGGTGGGGCAACACGGGTTTCTTGCGGTGCGGCGTTATAAAATAGATCGCTCATAGAAAGCTCCGCAGTCTGAGTATAAAATTTAAAGGGTATACAACCTAGGGGAAGAGCATACATCAGCCAAAAGCTTTGTAGAGGTCGCTATGACTATAGTGTAACGCCATGTGTTAGAGCGGTAGCTCACGCTGAAGGCAGTACTAGGGTTGTTCAAGCCAGATAAGGCTAGCAAAACGCCCTGTAGTGGGTTGGCGGCGAAAGGAATAAAACCGCTTGTCGGTAAGCGTACAAAACCCACCACCGTACACTTCGGTAACACCGGATTCACTCAAACGAATACGCGCCAACTGGTATAAATCAGCCATCCAATGTCCGGCTCGTTTGCTAGGTATAAACGCCTGCTCGGCTTGCTGGTGCTGGACTACAAACGCCTCGCGCACTTCAGGCCCAACTTCATACACCTGCGGGCCAATGGCCGGCCCTAACCAAACCGTAATATGTTGCGGCGGTGTTTGCATGGCCGCGATAGTGTTTTCCAATACGCCCGCCACCAAGCTGCGCCAGCCGGCATGGGCAGCCGCAACACAGCTCCCATCTTGCGCAGCAAAGAGTACAGGTAAGCAATCTGCCGTCATAATGGCACAGGCTATACCGGGCTCACGGGTGAAGCTTGCATCAGCCTGTAACGGCTGACCGACTTGCGCCTGCACCACATTTACTCCATGCACCTGCTCCAACCACACCGGCGTGCACGCCAGCGTTTGCGCCAGCCAAGTTCTATTGCGCTGCACGGACGCCAGTTCATCACCCACATGATCGCCCAAGTTAAAATGGGCGAAATCGCCTTGGCTATTACCAAAACTAGCAGTGGTAACACAGGCTCGTACATTGGCCGCTACGGGCCAATCGGGACAAATCCAATCTGCTGGCCATGGTGTAATTTGACTCATCCAACAAAGGCCTCATCATCTTGGCGCAACAACTGCAGTAACCAACAAATATCTTCTGGCAAGGGTGCTTCCCATTTCATCAGCTCACCACTGAGCGGATGCTTTAGCTCTAAGAAGCGAGCATGCAAGGCTTGGCGCGGGAAAGCTCTTAACTCCTCAACCAAGGTTGGATTCGCTGCGGTAGGGATACGGAAGCGTCCGCCATACAGCGGATCGCCCACTAAAGGAAAACCTGCATGGGCCATATGCACACGAATTTGGTGCGTACGCCCTGTTTCTAATTGCACACGCACATGGGTATGCCCGCGAAAGCGATGCAGCACGCGATAGTGTGAGATAGCCGGTTTACCTGATGTAACGACCGCCATCCGCTGACGCTGATGTGGATGGCGCCCTATGGCTGCTTCTATGGTTGTTCCAGAGGTAACCACGCCCACCACAATCGCCTCATAGGTACGCCCTACTGTGCGCGCCTGCAGTTGCTCCACCAAACTGGTGTGCGCTATCAAGGTTTTCGCCACTACCATTACGCCAGTCGTATCTTTATCTAAACGGTGCACAATGCCTGCTCGCGGTACTTCGCGCAGCTGTGGTGCATGATGCAACAGTCCGTTCAGTAGCGTCCCCGTAGCATGACCTGCAGCAGGATGCACCACTAAACCGGCTGGTTTATTAATTACCAGTAGGTGCTCATCCTCAAACAGAATATCCAGCTCCATGGGCTGTGCTTGCCACTCACCCTGCTCTTCGGGCTCGGCCACCAACTCAAGTATCGAGCCACTGTAAACGGTATCGCGTGGACGCAACGTCTGCCCATCCACGGTTAAGCGTCCCTCTTTGATCCAGGCCGTTAGCCTAGATCGAGAATGTTCAGTAAAAACTTGCGCGGCAATCTGATCCAAGCGTTGCCCACCTAATTCAGTCGGAATTTCAGCGCAAAGCTCGATGGTTTTTGTCGTATTTTTTGGCATACTCTTTTATATCACTATAGTTGTGCTTTAGTTACAATGGCCGCTTGTGCTTAAATGAGCAACCCGAGCAAGGATTCTAACAAGGCTCTAGCTTGGTGTGCCAACAATATGCACAAGCAGTGCTTGAACATTATTTTGTGCAGCGAGTCAGACGTTTCAAGAATGAGTCTCGCACACACCCTAACCTCCAATAGGCAAAAACAATATGCGTGTAAAACACCTGTTTTTTTTAGTATGTTTTAGTTTGTTAACTGCTTGCTCAAGCAAAAAAAATGTTGTTGATGAAGACCTCACTGAGCATCAACTCTATGAGCAAGCACAGCGCAGTTTAGACAAAAGAAACTATTCAACCGCTATCAGCAAGTTACGCGCACTAGAATCACGCTTTCCTTTTGGTCGTTACGCTGAACAAGCACAGCTTGAGTTAATTTACGCTAACTACCAATTTCGCGACTACGACGCACTAGAAGCCGCTGCTGACCGTTTTGTGCGCCTGCACCCACAACACCCTAACGTTGACTACGCTTACTATATGAAGGGTTTAGCTGCCTTTGATCAAGATCGCAGCTTTCTTGCACGCTACCTACCCCTTGATATGACCCAGCGCGATCCGGGTGCAACACGTGATTCTTACAATGAATTTTCCAAGTTGCTGAACCGCTTTCCTGAAAGCCGTTACGCCCCCGACGCAAAACAACGTATGATCTATGCGCGCAACCTGCTAGCCGATTATGAAGTGCACGTTGCTAGTTATTACATTAAGCGCCAAGCACATGTGGCCGCGCTTAATCGTGGACGCTATATAGTAGAAAACTTTCAAGGCTCACCCGCAGTCGCAGACGGCCTAGCTATTATGGTGCAAAGCTACCAGACCTTGGGTTTTGATGATTTGGCCGACAAAAGCTTAGCCGTGTTAATGCTCAACCACCCAGAGCATTCAAGCTTAGTAACCGGTGAATTCGTTCCACAGTTTAAAGAAACTGCTTCCAAGTCATGGCTTAGCCAAGCAAGTCTAGGCTTATTGGATAAGAACAGAAATGCTGAACCACCGCAGGCTTCTCAAGCGAATAAAGAAATGCAGCGCCAATTCAAAGACGCCCAAGAGAGTATTCCTAAAGAAATTAAAGCCAATAAATAAAAACTGTTGCTGAGGGATTGGTTAAATAATGCCGCTCACTTCCCTATAAACGGTTTTACCAAGAGTTCTTGCATGCATTTCCCAGAAGCGTCGATTGATAACCTCAATCGACGCTTCTGTTTTTACAGTCTTACAACCTAGCGTGTCGCTTAGTGTTGATGACCGCCTTCACCATGCGCATGGCCGTGCTCAATTTCTTCTGCACTGGCCTCACGCACATCCTTTACTTCCACTTCAAAGCTTAGACGCTGTCCTGCTAACGGATGGTTGCCATCCACTGTCACATCCTCACCATCAATATCACGTACGGTCACTATCTGCATGCCGCCATCAGGAGCAGAGGCGTGAAATTGCATACCCACCTGCAATTCATCCACTCCTTCAAACATGCTGCGACCCAATGTCGCAACCAACTCAGTGATGTACTCACCATAAGCCAGCTCTGGCTCAACGGTTACAGACAATGCATCACCTACTTTTTTACCCACTAAAGCTTGCTCTAAGCCGGGAATAATATTGGCTGCGCCATGTAAATATACAAGAGGCTGCACACCTTCTGAACTATCAAGGACTTCGCCCTCGTCGTTACGTAAAGTGTAGTCGATGGCCACGACGGTATTGTCGGCGATAAGCATAAATTTAGACCTTTTTCTGTTTATGAATGAGTTTTCAGTGTACCTACTGATTTATGCAAATGCGACTTAAGAATAAATGACTAAAACATATCTTTCCCTACCATGTAGCACAACTTTAAATAGGCCTATTATTTTTCAGGTCAATCTACCGTTTTATAAAAACTACGGGCTGTCGTAACTGGATAAGCAGCCAAATTTTTCAAGGGGAAATACATGTCAGACAGAAACATCCTAGTTATTAATAGCGGAAGCTCATCGATTAAGTTTGCTTTGGTCAACGAAGACCAAGATGAATTTCTCCTTGAAGGACTTGCAGAGTGCATTGGTTTTCCTGAAGCCGTTGTTAATTGGAAAGAAAACGGTGTAAAGAAAAGCATGAATCTTAATGGCGCAGACCATGCCGGCGCACTGGCCAAAATCTTACCTGTCGTGCAAGAAGTTTCTCATGGCAAACTAACAGGCATTGGTCACCGTGTCGTTCACGGCAGTGCTCACGTCACCAAAGCATCACTGCTTACCCCAGAGGTCATTAAAGTAATTGAAGAAGCCGCTGCACTAGCTCCCCTGCACAACCCGCCCGGCCTAATGGGCATTGAAGCTTCTTTGGCTGTTTACCCAGAACTGCCTCAGGTTGGAGTATTTGATACGGCATTCCACCAAACCATGCCGGAATACGCCTACCGTTACGCGATCCCAGAATACCTCTACACAGAGCACCATATCCGCCGCTATGGCTTCCACGGCACAAGCCATCTGTATGTCAGCCGCAAGGGCGCAGAAATGGCTGGTCTTCCTGTTGATGACAGTTGCTGGCTCGTTGCCCACCTAGGTAACGGCTGCTCAACTACCGCCGTAGTTAACGGTGAAAGCCGTGATACCTCTATGGGCTTAACCCCACTAGAAGGTCTAGTGATGGGTACCCGTAGTGGCGATGTAGATCCTAGCTTGCAAATTCACCTGCACCGCACTTTCGGCTGGACCGCACAAGAAGTAGAAACCATGCTAACCAAGCAAAGCGGTTTGTTAGGCGTTTCAGGTTTGTCTAACGACATGCGTACCCTGATCGAAGCCAGCGAGCAAGGTCATGAGCGTGCTGCGTTAGCTATTGAGATTTTCTGCTACCGTCTGGCTAAGTCATTAGCCGCACTCTCTTGTGCGCTGCCTAAGCTTGATGGTTTACTCTTTACTGGCGGTATTGGCGAAAATGCCAGCTTAATCCGCCGTAAAACGCTGGATCATATGCGTATATTTAATTTCAAGCTCGATGACGCTGCTAACCAAGCCTGCACACGCGGAGCTGCCGGTAAAATCAGCCTCGATGGTCACCCATTGGTCATGGTGGTTCCTACTAACGAAGAACGCCAAATTGCCAATGAAACCCTCGAACTCATCGACGCAATCGCTAAATAGGACGTTTAAATGCATACTTTTTTACTGTCTCCAACAGGTTTTGGCGTAGGTCTTACCTCCGTCAGCTTAGGTATTGTTCAAGCCTTGCTCAGCTCAGGCATCAAAGTGGGCTTTTTAAAGCCCATCGCCCAGCCACACCCAAGCGAAAGCGGGCCTGAACGCGCCAGCGAGTTAATGATGCGCGTGCACGGCACACAACAGCCCCAACCTTTAGCGCTCTCTCATGTTGAGCACATGGTGGGCAACGGTCTTATTGATGAACTGATGGAAGAAATCGTCAGCATGCACCAGAGCATGCTGCCGCAATATGACGTTATTATCGTCGAGGGCATGACTCCTTCACGACAAGCCAACTATGTTGAGCGCATTAACGCCAGTCTTGCGAAAACACTTGACGCTGAGGTCATTTTGGTCAGCGCCCAGCAAAGCGACAATCTAGATGAAATATCTGACCGCATCGAATCTCAAGCACAGCTGTTTGGCGGCACCAAAGACCCTAAAGTCTTAGGTGTCGTAATCAACAAGGTAACCAACCCTTCGCTAAATGGTTTTGCCGAGAAACTCAAAAGCCATTTGCCTGCCTTACGTAAAGGCGATTTACATTTAATCGGCTGCATTCCTGCGAAAGAAGAACTGAATGCTCCACGTACTGCGGACTATGCCAAATTCTTAAAAGCCAGCATATTAAATCCAGGGGAAATTGAGCAGCGCCGTGTGCAGAAAGTTATTCTGTGCTCACGCACCGTAGCTAACATCGTGCCCCTATTACAGCCCGGTGTTTTAGTAGTTGTGCCCGGTGACCGTGACGATATCATTCTGGCCGCTAGCCTAGCTGAAATGAACGGCATTGCTTTAGCTGGCTTGATTCTCACCGGCGGCTATGAGCCAAACAGCAGCATCATGGAAATGGGCAAAAGCGCGCTTAAAGGTGGCCTGCCTGTGATGTGGGTGACTACTGGTTCTTATGACACTGCTTACCAGGTTACACGTCTGCCACGCGCCATCCCTGAAGATGACCTAGAACGCGCCAAAGCTACCAGTGAGCACATTGTTGCTCACCTTGACCAAAAATGGCTAGCGTCACGCTGCAGCACGGTTCGTCAAGCGCTGCTATCACCACCAGCGTTCCGTTATCAGCTGGTTAAGCGCGCTCAAGCAGCCGCTAAGCGTATTGTTTTGCCTGAGGGTAACGAGCCGCGCACCATTCAAGCTGCTGCAATCTGTCAGGAGCGCGGTATCGCTAACTGCGTACTAATTGCTAAACGCGCAGAAGTAGAGGCTATCGCACAAGCGCAAGGCATTACTTTGCCTGCTGGCTTGGAAATTATCGATCCTGATAGCGTGCGTGAAAAATACGTACCACCCATGGTGGAACTGCGTAAAGCGCGCGGCGTAACGACAGAACAAGCTCGTGAGCAACTGGAAGACACCGTTGTTTTAGGCACCATGATGCTGGCTGAAGATGATGTAGATGGTTTGGTTTCTGGTGCAATCCACACCACAGCCGACACTATTCGTCCGGCATTACAGCTGATCAAAACCGCTCCAGGATTCAGCTTGGTTTCCTCCGTCTTCTTTATGCTGCTGCCTGATCAGGTTGTAGTCTATGCAGACTGTGCGGTTAACCCTGATCCGAACGCTGAGCAATTAGCAGAAATTGCACTGCAGAGTGCTGAGTCTGCTGCGGCCTTTGGTATTGAGCCAAAAATTGCCATGATCAGCTATTCAACAGGTAGCTCTGGCACAGGTGACCATGTAGAGAAAGTACGTGAAGCCACCCGTATTGCCAAAGAGCGTGCGCCACACTTGGCGATTGACGGTCCTTTGCAGTATGACGCGGCTAGCGTTGAAAGTATTGGCCGCTCTAAGGCTCCAGACAGCGCTGTTGCCGGTCGCGCGACTGTATTCATCTTCCCTGACTTGAATACAGGTAACACGACGTACAAAGCGGTACAGCGTAGCGCCAACGTGATCAGCGTGGGCCCAATGCTGCAAGGTCTGCGTAAGCCGGTTAACGACCTGTCTCGTGGTGCTTTGGTTGAAGACATTGTCTTTACTATCGCCCTGACAGCTATTCAGGCTGCCAGCCAAGACAAATAGGTCTCTGTCACTCGTTTGGTCACCTGCTTAACCCTAAGCAGGTGACCTACAAGTCAGCAACAAAGGCTTGCACTTCACCTTAAAAAGCTTAACCATTGCGCAATACTCATTACGGAATTGCTGCATGTTAAGTTTCTTACCTGCTCTTCTTCGCGGCATTATTGCCAGCCTGTTCATGGTACTCAACACCCTATTTTGGTGTTGGCCATTATTCCTTCTTGCCCTACTTAAGCTTTTATTACCCTTCCCACCAACTCGGCGCGCCTTACGCTATGGCATGCATTGGATCGCTGAAACTTGGATCGCAGTGAATGGCTTTTGGATAAGGCTCGTGCAGCGTATCGAATGGGATGTGCAAGGCTTAGAAGGCCTAGACAAACAGCATTCTTGGCTCGTGACCAGCAACCACCAAAGCTGGGTGGATATTCTAGCGTTGCAGTACCAATTCAACCACCGCTTGCCCTTGCTGAAGTTTTTCCTCAAGAAAGAACTCATCTGGGTGCCCGTGATCGGCCTGTGCTGGTGGGCGCTGGAGTTTCCCTTTATGAAGCGCTACAGCAAAGAGTACCTGGCCAAATACCCAGAAAAACAAGGCCAAGACCTAGCCACCACGCGCAAAGCCTGTGAGCGTTACAAAACCAATCCTGTTTCGGTATTTAACTTTTTGGAAGGCACGCGTTTTACTCCCAGCAAACACGCGCAACAGCAATCGCCTTACCAGCACCTGCTCAAGCCCAAGGCAGGTGGCATTGCTTTTGTCTTAGATGCTATGGGCGAACAACTGCATGGCCTAGTTAACGTCACCCTGCACTACCCACAAGGACGGCCTACCCTATGGTGCTTGCTGTCTGGACGCCTCAAAAAAATCATCATGCGCGTGGAAATCATGCCCATCCCCCAGCAGTTTATTGGTCACGACTACAGCAGCGATGAAGCCTATCGCCAAGCCTTTCAAGCTTGGGTAAATGAGCTGTGGCAGGCTAAGGATGAGCAATTAGACGAGCTGGTGAGGTTAGACAAACAATAAACAGGCAACCCTTAATCATGGCTTAGGGACTGTTAGACCTATACACCAGCGCTTACTTGCTCGCCAACCCTGCCAGCACCTCTCTAAAGCTATTTAATCCCGCTTCTAGGTTTTCAATGATCTCTTCTGCTAGGTCATCCGGCTCTGGCAGATTATCTAAATCCGTTAAACTTTTATCCTTTAACCAAAAAATATCCAAGCTAGTTTTATCTCGAGCAACTAATTCGTCATAACTGTACTTACGCCAACGACCATCGGGGTTATTTTCTTCATGCCACGTTTCAGTGCGTGCATGGATATTTTCAGGCTTATAGCACGTAATAAAATCGGTTAAATCCTCAAAGCGCAGCGGTTTTCTTTTTAGTGTGTGGTGAATATTGGTGCGGTAATCGTAGAACCAAACCTCTTTTGTCCAAGGCTCTGGGCTGGCGGGTTGGTTATCAAAAAACAACACGTTGGCTTTTACACCTTGCGCATAAAAAATACCTGTAGGCAGGCGCAAAACAGTATGCAGGTTGGTATTTTCTAGCAACTTTTTACGAATAACTTCACCCGCGCCACCTTCAAACAACACGTTATCTGGCACCACCACGGCGGCTTTGCCTGTGGTTTTTAACATACTGCGAATATGCTGCACAAAATTAAGCTGCTTGTTTGAGGTAGTGGCCCAAAAGTCTTGACGGTTATAAGTGAGATCTTCGGTTTCTTGCTCGCCTTCTTCATTGGTAAAACTCATCGAGCTTTTCTTACCAAACGGTGGGTTGGCCAGCACATAATCGACACCAATCGGGCTAGGCGCTATCAATGCATCATTAGGGGAAACCAAACTTTCACCATCTATTTCGCCGATATTATGCAAGAACATATTCATCAAGCACAGGCGGCGCGTGTTGGCGACAATTTCATTGCCATGAAACGTCTGGTGCTTTAAAAAATGTTTTTGTTCTTTATCGAGCTGATAATTTTTTGCATCACTTAAAAAATCATACGCCGCTAAAAAGAAACCACCGGTACCGCAAGCAGGGTCGGCGATGGTTTTATTTGGCTCGGGGCGCACACATTCCACCATGGCTCGAATTAAAGAGCGCGGCGTAAAATACTGCCCCGCACCCGATTTTGTATCTTCGGCGTTACGCTCTAAAATGCCTTCATAAATATCGCCCTTAACATCAGCGCCCATCACCAGCCAACTGGTGCTGTTAATCATGTCGATTAAGCGAAACAGCTTGGCGGGATCTTGAATTTTATTTTGTGCTTTGGTGAATATCTGCCCCAACATACCTTGGCGTTTGCCTAGCTCGCGCAAAATTTCCACATACAGCACTTCTAGCTCGGCACCTTTTTTGCTGGTTAACGCTTGCCAGTTATAACGCGCAGGTATGCCCACATCGCGGTTATAAGGCGGCTTGCTATACTCATCCGCCATTTTCAAAAAGATAAGGTAAGTGAGCTGCTCTAAATAATCGCCATAGCCCACGCCGTCATCACGCAAGGTGGTACAAAAACTCCAAACACGGGAAACGATGGAAGCAGTGTTCATGTCAAAATCTCTTGGTTAGTTCTACAAATAGGTTAAAGGCAAAGCGACTAAATTTTCTGCCAACCAAAGCTTTTGCGGATATTGGTTAATTAATGCTCCATGAGCAATAGTTAACTCGTCGGCAGGTAGGTGATTGCGCAATACATCAAACGCTTTAGCCATTTTTTTAGTTGGGTTGGCAGTACTTTTTATTTCAATAGGGTACAAGATACGCCCATCTTCAATAATTAAATCAATTTCTTTCTGATCGTTATCGCGATAAAAGTAAAGCGGGGGTTCTTTTCCTTGATGGTAAAAAGACTTGATAATCTCGCTTACCACAAAGGTTTCAAAAAACTGCCCGCTTTTTGCTCCCTGCTGTATTGTTTCAGGCGTTAACCATTTCGTCAGCCACGCCATTAAGCCGGTGTCTAGCATATAAACCTTGGGCGTTTTAATGGCGCGTTTAAGGTGATTATTGGCATAAGGCTGCAACAAATAAATAATGCCCGACGTTTGTAAAATATTGACCCAGCGCTTGATGGTATCCACCGATACGCCGACATCCTGCGCTACTTTATTGTAATTAAGCAGCTCGCCACTGCGTGCGGCAATGGCCACCATAAAGCGGGTGAAATCTAAACTGCTGCTAACATTGGCTATGTGCCTCACATCACGCTCAATGTAAGTGGCAACGTAAGACGCATAGTAAGTGTGCCAATCAGTTTCTTGCTGATACAACCTTGGCATATAACCTTGGTGAATGGTTTGCCACAGCGCATGGACTTTAAGCGGGCATTGCTCGCGTTGCTGCAAATACGCGGCACTAGGAATAAAAGGCAAAGCAAAATCGTTTTGTTCTATTTCCCGTAAAGATAAGCCCGACAACTTTAAAATGGCCACACGCCCCGCCAAGGTTTCACTCACATTTTGCATTAGCTCAAACGCTTGCGAACCCGACAGCAAAAACTGGCCATTTCGCTGTTGCTTATCTATGGCTAATTTTAATAGCGAGAACAATTCTGGGGCATATTGCACCTCATCCAAAATGACGTTCTCGGGATAGTTTAATAAAAATAACTGCGGCTCTTGCTTAGCTTGAGCAAGCAATAAAGGGTCATCAAAACTGACATACACATAATCTTGAGCGACATGCTGCAACAAGGTCGACTTGCCCACTTGCCTAGGGCCAGTCACCAAAACCGCAGGGAATTGCTGCATCAAAGTACGAAGCCTGTTGTGCAAATGACGAGGAATATACATAATAAATTGCGTGTGATTTACGATGACATCTTAATATAAACGAAGTATGAGTGGCGCGTCTAGTGAAAGACTGAATTTATACACCAAGTGACGAAAAGCGTAACTTAATGTGCAATTTAGCGCTTGGCAGCTGTGCACTTCAGATGAAAAATCTGGATGCGTAAATCACACTTATAAAAATAAAGCCAATTTTGTAAAGTGTGTTTTACAACAAGCCTAGGCTATTCGCCTCTATTAACCGCCAGCACCTGCTTGCCGAGTTGGGTTAAACGGTATTTTTGAGTTGGGCTGCGTGGTGAATCGGGTTGGGTCATTTCGATTAGCTCGGCTTCCAGTGCTGGATTTAAGTAGTTCTCCCTAAAGTTTACACGGTCAGTTAGCTTAACTTCCTTCATTAGCTGCGAGCGCGATAGCTCCCCAACACAAGCTAAAAGTAACTCTTCTACTTGGTGGGTTACTTGGTGGGTTACTTGATGGGTTACTTGTTCACTACTTAGTCCCTGCTTAGCTCCTACTTGATCGGTGACCTCGGAATTAGCTTGCTCCAACTCTGCCACTTTTTCATGCACAGGCAAGCGTACTAAAAAATAAGTGCGGTCTTCGTCGGTTTCAAAAATGGGTTTAGGCGAACCATTGCGAGCCATTTTTTCAAACATCTTTGGCAAACCAGTGGAACGGCCTTCGGTTAAATCCAGTTCTTTTAAAAACTCACCAATGCGACGATTACGATAACGGCGGCTAACGGCATTACCTTGCTGCAAATCTTCCAATTTAATTGAGCGATCTGGGCCAGGAAAACTTAGCACCATTAGTTCATGC